>JBMNFW010000001.1:0-740209 GCA_050949525.1 Patescibacteria group bacterium
TCTCAGATTATCCTGAAACCAACATTCATTATCTATTTCTACTGTTCGATATAATTCTCGATCTCGAGCATCAAAGAAAATATCACCACATATTTCATATTTTTTTTACAAATTCAGCTGTGATAGTTATATTATCATCAATATTATCCAATCTATTACTACTAGTATTAAAATCAGACCATTTAACAAAATGATAGTTATCATTAGGGATAGCAGTAATTTCATAAGGAGATATTTCTCCAAATGGAGCTGTAACTACTATTTCATCTTTTAAAATCTCATCACCTAAATGAATCTTTCCACCATCACTACTTTTGTAGGTGATGGTTTTAGGACTATCCTGTAAACATCTAACTGGCATTTGAACTACTTTATGAATCGCCTCTATAAAAAGTTCATCATCAGGTATTTCTGCACTAACAAACAGTTAAAAGCATACCATAATTTCTATCTGAAAAATTATTTAAAGTAGTTCTTGTCCAGAAACTTGTCATAAATCCCTGAGAATTAAAAATATCTATTCTAACGCCAGTCGGAAGGGCTGAAAAACCAGTAGAATTATTACCATCACTCCAAGAGGTATCTCTGAAATCTTGAGAAATCCGACCATCCATTAAATTTAAAAAATCCTGCTTAGACGGTAAATGCCAGCCATCAGGACAAGCATTTACTGCTGCTCCCCAATTATATAAAGCACCATAATTATTATTCCGACTATTAGCCTCGTCATTATTATACCAACTGTATAAACCATAATCACTATTAGGATCAAATGTACTAAGAACATCATATACATTATAATCAACTGGTGTAATAGGAATAGGTGAACCATCATTGTATAAGGTAGTTCTCAAATTATCTTGAAACCAACATTCATCATCAATTTTAACTGTACGATAGATTTCACCATCTCTCTCATCAATGAAGTCATCACCACAGATCCATTCTTTAACTGATGATCCAGAAGAACTAATTGGTAATAATGGTAAAGGTAAAGCACTTTCTTCAGTTTGATCGTTTCTTGTACTAGTAATAGTGATAGTATTACCATAGATGATTTGATTATCAGAGGTAATGAGATAGGCTCGGAAGAAGGGATAAGTACCAGGAACTAGATTTTGAATATTAAGAGTATAACTATTATTAGTATTAACAGTATCATCTATTACTTTATCTTCATAATCATCTAAACTAGGAACTAGTTTAATATCAGGTAATACAGAATAATCATAGATAATACCTCGTTCTTTAATACTAATATTATCAGGATTGATAATATTAGTAGTAATAGGGATAATATGAGAGAAATCTTTTAATTCTTCAATCTTCTGAGTTTCTAAGATAATATTATTAATATCATCATTATTATTATCTAATAATGTATCTTCTAAACCTAATTCTCTTAATATATCTAGAGCTTCATGAGGACGACCTAAATAGATAGCTTCTAAAGTATCAGGATGGATGTAATAGGCTCGGCCATCTTCTTCGACTGATATTAATATGACTCCAGCTAATCTTTCTGGGAACTTAGTAGCTAGAAATCTATCGAGATCAGCTTTAGATATACCTAGACCTAGTTTTTGCATAATATCGAAGGCTTCTCTAGGACTAGACAGAGACTTTCTTTCAGCAGGACTTAATACTCGACCAGGAGAGAAAGAAATATTAGCTAGAGAGAAAGTAATGGAAGCCAGGAATAATAGTCCGAGGCTTAGTATTAGAATTCGTTTTTTCATATGGTTTATGATTAGTTGTATTATATGTATATTATACTACTTTTGTGGGAAAAGATAAATATAATGTCGGAATGCCCGGAATCGAACCGGGGCTACATGCACCCCATGCACGCGTACTACCATTATACTACACTCCGTAAAACTATCTCTCTAAAACTATTATTTCTCGCCAGACTTTTTGACCTAATCGTCCATAAACTAAACTTCCTCTTGATATTAAAGGTTTTAGTTTAGAAATATCTGGATTTAATTTCCAAATTTTATTCCCAGCTCTAAATTGTGGCCAAATCATAACTATCCTTCCTCCTTTTTTTAAAATTTTTAAAAAAACTGCCAAAGCCTGAGAATAAAGAATATTTAACTCAGAAACTACCTCATTAAAATTCTTAAAACCTCTTTGAGGACCTAAATATGGTTCACTAACAATATAATCCACTGAAGAATTAGTCAATAGTGAAGATAAGTTTAAAACATCAGATACAAAAACCTCCCTATTATTTTCCTTTTTATTAAAAAATTCTTGGATCCAACTTAAATTTTCCTGACTATCCGCCACCGCCACAGCTGATATATCACTCCCAATTATCTTTTTGAAACCCATTAAATAAGCTTCACTTAAAACTGTTCCAGAACCACAAAAAGGATCTAGAATAGTTTTAGTACTAATATCATCATTTCTTCGAGCTAAATTAATCATAATCTGAGCTAATTTTGGTGGAAGCATGCCCGAATAATCATCACGAGCTGGTCGACCAAAATCTCTTTTGGATAAAACCTTAAAAGGCTGAACGACTAATGTTTGACCTAAAAAAACCCTTTTATGATCACTAAAAAGACAAAAATCAATCCCATTAGGTAAAAATAATTTATTTTGCTCAACAATAACACTAGACAAAGCCTCTTGACGAGAATTAACCATTCGACTGGAAATTCCTAAAGTCTTCAAATCTTTTTTTATAGCTAATCCGAGTTTAAAAAAATCTCCAGGAATTTTTTTATTATAAACAGAAAAGCCAAAACTAAACTTCGTCCCACCACTATTTTGAGCCAAATTAACAGTATAACTCTTAATAGTTTGTGCTAAAGCTTTACGATTAGCTAAATTAAACTCTTGAATAATCTCGCCAATTTTAATAGTTCCACCTAAAACATTAATTAATTTTTTGGAATCAATTTTATCAACAAAATCCCCCACTAATATTGTACCAAAACGAAACCACTTAACTTCAGGAAAAAGAGATTTTAGTTCAGCCTGTGATAAGTCGGGATTATTACCCAAAGAAAAGAAATATTTTATCATAATATTATTATATCACTAAAAATTAAAAAGAAAAATCAAGTCTGAATAAGTTCAGATACATTTTGGAAAATAAAAAGCCCAAAATGTATGCAGATAAAGTTTAAGTACTATAATTGTCCCGGATTTGGTACATTATATAATGATGCAATTAAGCAAAAATATATGATTACCAAAGAAGCTAGACAAAGACTCAAAATATTAGAATTTTGGAAGCAATATGGCCTTCAAGCCACTACTGATGCCTTTGGGGTTAAAAAATCTACCCTATACAATTGGCAAAAAATATTTAGAGAAGGGGGTGGCAAGATAGAAGCTCTCAATCCTAAATCCCAAGCTAGGATTAACAAGAATAAAAGAGAAATACATCCTCTGATATTAAAAGAGATTAGACGTTTAAGACTAGAGATTTGTCCTAATATGGGTAAAACTAAAGTTAAAAAATTTTTAGATAAATTTTGTGAAATTAATAATTTACCAATATACTCAGAATCAAAGATAGGTAGAATTATTAAAGATAAAGATATATATCATCATAGACAGAAAATATCTCATTTTGGTAAGATTAAAAAAATTAAAAAAACTAAAAAGAAAAGAAAACCTAAGGAATTACAAGTAAATAATCCTGGGGATTTAATAGAGATAGATACTGTTGTTAGATTTCACAATGGATTAAAGAGATATATTATTACCGCTGTTGATACTTTTAGCCGAACAGCTTTCGCTTATGCCTATAACAGAATTAGTAGCTCTAATGCTAAAGATTTTTTTAAAAAATTAGAAGAAGTCATGCCCTTTAATATTAAGGCTGTTCAGACTGATAATGGTTTAGAATTCCATCTCTATTTTAAAAAATACTTAGAAGAGAGAAAAATTGAGCATTATTTCAATTATCCAGGTAGACCATACAAACAGGGTCATATTGAGAAGTTTAATAGGACTATTCAAGAAGAATTCATTGATTGGAGTGGTGAAAAATACTTTGATAATTTAGATGATTTTAATAATTTGTTAATTGATTGGCTTCTTTGGTATAATACCGATAGACCACATTGGAGCCTTGAATTAGTATCTCCGATGAATTATTTGGTTAATAATAATTTTTTTTCCAAAATGACGTGGACTAATACAAAGTCTTGATTTTATTTCAAACTATGCTATAGTGTATAGACAAATAAAAATTACCTTTCCCACGCTTTTTTAAAAGGCAATCCCATTGTGAAAATGGAATTAAAGGTATTCTAAGAAACCCAGATTTTCTTTGAATGCTTTTGGGTTTTTTTATTTAAATTTATAACTAAAAGAGTTATTTAAAATTTAATTATTATAAAAATTAAATTTAAGTAATTTCTGCTAAAATTATTTATGTCAAAAACAAAGCCTTCCGGGCAAATCCACTATGAGATCCTGTTCATTATTCCTAATAAATTTACCGATGATGAAGCGCAAGGTATTTTTAAAAAAGTTGGAGAATTAATTAAAGATCTAGGTGGAAACCTTAGTTTAGAAAACTATTGGGGCAAGAAAAAATTTGCTTACCCCATTAAACATGAAAACTATGGTTATTACGGATTATATGAATTTGATATTAATAGATCAGCTATCACTGAAATTAATAACAAACTTCGATTAGATACCGATATTTTAAGATTTTTAATTGTTAAAAAAGATTTAAAAAATGAAGAACAAATCAAAAAAGATGAGAGAATAAAAGCTAAAATAGCGGAAAAAAAGATTGAAGAAAAAAAATCTGAAGAAGAAGAAAAAGAAGAAAAAAAGAAAAAATCTCAAAAAACCATTAAGTCTGAAGATAAAAAGGTAAACCTAAAAAGCTTAGATGAAAAATTAGAAGATGTCTTAAATATTGATAATCTTCTCTAAAATAAATAACTAATAATTAACTTAAATATATGTATTCCTTAAACAAGGTTATGATAATTGGTAATTTAACTCGAGACCCAGAATCTCGAACCATTCCTTCAGGGCAAAGCTTAAGTTCTTTCTCTGTAGCTACTAGTTATACCTGGAAAGATCAAAGTGGTGAGCAACAGAGCCGAACTGAATTTCACAACATTGAAGCTTGGGGAAAATTAGGAGAAATTTGTTCTCAATACTTAAGTAAAGGAAAAAAAGTATACATTGAAGGACGCCTTCAAACTGATGAATGGAATGATCAAGAAGGAAATAAAAGACAAAGAACTAAAATCGTAGCTAGTGATCTCATAATGCTAAGCCCTAAAGGTGATACTAATTTCAAAAATAATGAAATATCCGCTTCAGAAAATACTGGAGACGAAGAAATAAAAATAGAGGATATTCCTTTTTAATAACTTTAAAAAATAAAAATATGAACAAAAAAAATAAAACTAAAGAATGTTATTTTTGTAGTAACAATATTAATCCTGATTACAAGGATCCTAAAACCCTATACTCTTTTGTAAATTATTACATGAAGATAATTGGAAGTAAAAGAACCGGAACCTGTGCCTGGCATCAAAGAAAATTAACTACTGCTATTAAACGAGCTCGAAAAATGGCTCTATTAGGATTTACTCACAAATAATATGTTAAACTTTAATGAAATAAAAATAGGACGTGTTTTAAATATAAATGATGAACCATTTTTAATTATAAAAACTGATCATCATAAAATGGCGCGCGGTGGAGCCGTCTTAAAAGTAAAGATGAAAAATCTGATTAATGGTAACGTATTAGAAAAAACCTATCAAGGAAATGATCGAGCTGAAGAGGCTAGAACTGAAAATAAAAAAGCTAACTTTCTTTACAAAGATCAAAGTAATGCTTATTTCATGGATAATACTTCTTTTGAACAGTTTTCTCTATCTCTAGAAAATATTGGAGATCAACAATTATTTTTAAAAGACGGTACTGATGTTGATGTATTATACTTCAATAATAATCCAGTAACTATTACTCTACCGATAAAAATGGATTTTAAGGTTACTGTTTCTCCCCCCGGAGTAAAAGGAAATTCTAGTGGAAATGTTACCAAACAAATCGAAATAGAGACTGGAGCAGTTCTCAACGCCCCTCTCTTTATTAATGAGGGTGATATTATTAGAGTTAATACTGAAAATGGAGAATATGTAGAACGAGTAGCTTAAATAAATAAAAATAAAAATAAAAAAGCACCATTAACGGCGCTTTTTTCATATATATATAATCTTTAATTTTATCCGGCTGCTGGTAAAAATACTGGACCATCTAAATTATTATTATCATAAAAATCTTTAACTAAAGGAATAACAATATTCTTTTTTGAAAAATAAGGATTATCAATTTTAGATAAAACAGGGAAGACATAAGCCGGAACTAAAAAATCTTCTCCCCTTGATTCATCAGCATAACGCCAAATTTTAGCTAGAGCTAAAACAGGAGTTCCAACTTCTACATCAACCTCTTCTACATTATCTCCCTCGGTAAAATATTCTGGATATCGACCTCCTTGCTTCAACATCTTTAAAATCAACTCGTTATCTCTCTGACTATCATACAATGAGCTCTCATAATTATTATGAGTAACACCAAAAAGACCTGACACTCTTTTTTCCTTTAAATCAATTTGAACTGTTAAACCAGAAAAATCTCCGTATTCTTCATAAACCAAAAAATTATCAACTATTAAAGGATAAACAACGGTCGCTACCTCCGAAACATAATCAACATTCTGATAAGTTTGTACTATTCCAGAAGCATAAGAAGATAAATCAATTTCATAATCTCTTAAAAATCGATTGCTAATATTTAATATCTCTTGGTCAGATAAAGTAGCCGGGATTAAATCATCAGCCTGAGGCCATCTTTGCCAATTTTTATATAAAGAAAAATTAGAATTTTTTAAATCTATATAAAGAGAGTAGCCATAAGGACGATCTTCATCTAAATTAATATTACTTAAATTAATATTAGACAAATTAGCTAAATCAAATGAAGCTATTTTTTGTTTAGAAAAAAACTTAGATATACTATCACCTAAATTTAAACTGGTTCTTCGATAAACTGCCAGCTCATTAGATAAAATGCCAAGAGGCTCACCAGTATAAATATAGTTATAATTATAAACCTTAAAAACATCAGGCTCAATAATAACAGGGCTATCTAACCCTTTACCCTGAACTGTTTTAGATGAGCAACTATCTTTACTATAACTATTACCTGATAATTGGGGAGAAAGATTACCAAAAAAAGTTTTTGGTTTTTTAGTAATTAAGCTTTGATTACTAAAATCACTATAACTAATTGGACTCTCCTCAAAAGAGTTATTAATAATAACCACCTTTTTTGTTAAACCTACCACTACAAAACTAACAGTTAACAAAATTAAAATAGCGGTAATAGCTAAAGCTTGAGAAAAAGTAGATACAAAACTAAAGAAAAAACTATTCTTTTCATTTTTTATCACCTTTTTACTCACTTCTTTTTTTACCTTAGGCTCAGCCTTAGGTTTACTTAAACTTTTTTTCTCACTCATAATTTTAAATTAAAATTAAAATATTACAAACTTATTATATCATATTTAAATAATAAAAAAAATATTGTATAATAGGAGATAATATGAGCTATTATTTAATACTTTTTTTTATTTTTCTAAGTCTTTTAAGTCGCCTTAATCTTCGACTCTCTATTTTAGTACTTATTGCTATTCTACCTAGCTATTTAATAAGGTTCCATATTGGCCCTTTTCCCACTACTCTTTTAGAAATTTCAATTATAATAATATTTTTAAGCTGGATAATAGAAAATAGAAAAAATATATTTCCTTTAAAACTGAAAAGAAAAGAAAATACCAGAGCTTATCCATTTGCTTGGGAAATAATAATTATTTTAATCGTATCCTTCTCGTCAATTTTTATCGGTGGTCTTTCCTCAGCCGCCTTAGGAATATTTAAAGCCTATTTTTTAGAACCCATAATACTATTTATTCTAATTCTTAATAACTTCAAAGGAAAACAAGGTTTCAAACAAATAGTTAATGCGCTATCTTTATCAATCTTAATTATATCCATAATAGCTATTTGGCAAAAAATAACAGGACAATTTATTTTCAATAGTTTTTGGGCCGAAGCAGCAACTAGACGAGTAGTGTCGGTATTTGGTTATCCTAATGCCTTAGCATTATTTATTGCCCCCATACTTCCCCTTATTTTAGCTTCAATAAAATTAGATTGGAGAAGCAAAAAAACTCCAATAATAATTTTAAAACAAATATTTTTAAGTCTCAGTTTTTTAAGCGGTCTAACAGCTATCTATTTTTCTAAATCTAAGGGGGCTATTTTAGCTTTAATAATTTCAGCTTTAATAGTTTTAATAATAACACTAAAAAAGAGATTAAAAATAGCGCTATTATTAATCCTAAGCATCCTATCATTATTTCTTTACCTACAAAAAGATTGGTGGCAATTAAAGCTCTCAGCTAGTCTTTCTTATCAGGTTCGTATTGCTCAATGGAATGAAACTATAACTATGTTAAAAGATGGTAATATTATCTATGGTTCAGGATTAGCTAAGTATCAAGAAAAAATTAAAACTTATCATCAAGAGGGAATTTTTTTCAATCGTGAGGCGGATCCCGATTTTAAAAGAAAAATTATTATCTTTGATGATAAATACCGAGCTGAAAGATGGCAACCATTAGAAATCTATCTTTACCCTCATAATATATTTTTAAACTTTTGGACTGAGCTAGGATTAGCCGGATTAATAATATTTTCCTTTTTAATTTTTAAATTTATCTTTCTATCTTTAAAATATTACTACCAAACTAAAAAAGACCGAAATTTTTTAGGGCTAGCTTTATGCGCTTCAATGCTAATTATTCTTCTTCATGGATTAGTTGATGTTCCTTATTTTAAAAATGATCTCTCAGCTCTATTCTGGATAATATTATCTCTTTTGGCTCTACTAAGCTATGAAAAAAATAAATATTAACAAATTAATATCTCAAAGATCTAATTATTCTCGTCGACAAGCCGAAAATCTAGTTAGGCAGGGTTTAGTATCCACTAAAGAACGGATTATTCAGCTAGGAGAAGAATTCAATCCTCAAGAAGAAATCTTTGTTAAAGGAAAAAAACTAGCAACTAAAAAAGAAGAAAATTTATATTTAAAATTAAATAAACCTCCAGGTTATACCTGTACTAGAAAAAGCTTTATTAAAGAAAAAAATATTTTCTCTCTTCTTCCTTTTCAAGAAAAATTATTCATTATGGGACGATTAGATAAAAATAGTCGGGGATTGGTAATATTAAGCAATGACGGAGATCTAATCCATAAAATCACTCATCCTAGCTTTGCTCAACAAAAAAAATATTTAGTAAAATTAGCCCCAGATAAAAGATTAGAAAACATTTCTTGGTTAAAGAAAATAAAAAAACATTTTAAAATTGGAATATCCATTCAAGAAAAAAACCTAGCTCGAGCTGATGATATTAAATACTTAGGCCAAAATCAATTTCAAATTATTTTAAGTCAAGGACAAAAAAGACAAATTAGAAAAATGTTTGAATTTTTTAATTTTCAAGTTATCGACTTACAAAGAATAGAAATAGCTGGAGTAAAATTAGAAAACTTAAAAGAGGGAAACTGGAAATATTTAAATCTTAAAGAATTAAATCTATTAAAATCTTAATTTATATTATTCTAAATATTATGATATAATATAAATATAATTAATTATTAATTAATATTATGTCAAAAATAATTATTGCTTCAGGACCTGTTATTATTGAAAATAATAAAGTGTTATTAAACAAACATGGAGATGATAAATTTTGGAAATTTTGTGGAGGCCGAATTGAAGAACATGAATTTAGCTTAAAAACTGCAGCTAAAAGAGAAGTAAAAGAAGAAATGGGATTAGAAATAGAAATAATAGATCATGATCCTTATCTTTTCTATACCGAAAAAGAAGTAGATGGAAATAAAATTAGTGTTGTTTTAGCTCATTTTTTAGCTAAAAAAATAAACGAAATAACACCGGGTGATGACATTCTAGAATGGCGCTGGATAAATATAAACGACCTAGAAAAAGAAAACCTAGCCCCTAATATTATACCCACCCTAAGACATTTTGGCTTTATAAAATAACAAAATTATTGACAAAAATTTTTAATAAATTATAATATATTCATAAATATAGACAATCAACAATGCGCCTTCACTATAAATAAATTAGTTGAACATACTTACATGTAATCTCTGTATCTCAAACGATTGTCTATAACGAGAAGTCACAATGACTTCTCTTTTTATTATTATTCTTCTATTTACTATCCTTAATAAGAAAAATAAAATAAAAGCAATATAAGAATAAAATAGCTGAAAATAAGAACAAAAACTCTATACTATAAAAACTTAAAACCAAAGCTCCAATTCCAGCTCCCACTAAATAACCTAGAGGATGAGATGTTCTTAAAACATTAATATGACTCACATCTTCAACATCTACTAATTTAAAGAAACGAGATTCTCTCATTGCCTCTATTAAAGCGGCTCCGATTCGACTAAAAAATAATATAGCTCCCCATAAAAAAGGATTGTTGGATTTGACGCTAAAAAATAATACAAAAGATAGAAATACAATAAAAGCTCCGATGGTCATCATTTCTTTCTCACCTAATCGTTTATCAGCAATTATCCCAGCCGGAATTTCAAATAGAACAAAAGGAACTAACATAATTGAAAACATAATACCTAGAACAGACCAATCAAGACCAATAACTTTATTCAAATAAATAGGAATATATACCACAGCTGAAGCATAGAAAAAATTTAAAAAGAAAGAAGCAAAATATATACCTCTCAAACTATGATCATGCCAAAAATCTGAAAACACATGCTTAATAGTAAAATTATTATACTCAATACTTCGACTAATCTTATTCTTATAATACAAAATAACTAAATAAAAAATTCCGGCAAAAATAGCGGAAGCAATATAAACCAAACTATAATCATTTTCACCTCGAACTAAAAGAGAGGCGATAGTTGGAGAAAAAATCCAACCAAGATTCATAAAAGTAAAAAATGTTGTTCTAACTTTTCCGGTATTAGCATTATCAGTAAAACTTTCTACGAATATATCCATATTAATCCACAACAACTGAGAAGTTATAAAAAGTAAAGAAAAAAAGAAAAATAAAGGAAGTGGAGTTTTAACAATTACCAACATTAAAAGTGAAATAGCATTAAGCAAAACCACCAACTTAGTAGAAAAAAAATTACCCACCTTTTTAATTAAAATCGGAAAAAAGATCATGGCAAAGAAAGTGAACAAATAACCTCCTAGAAAAAATAAACCAACTGCTCGAACCGAAACCATATCTTCAATAAAACTAGAATTAATATAAGTAGGTAAGGCAGTAGATATTCCTAAAATAAAGCTCGTAATGTACAAAATTAACAAATTCTTATTATTCTTCATAAATTATTTTTTACTTTTTTATAAAACCAAAAATTAAAACCAATGGTTACTAATATTAATAAAAGGCTCATTATCTGAGGCCAGCGCCAACCCAAAACAATTGGAGCAAAGTCTATTCTAACAAATTCTAAGAAAAATCTCAAAATTGAATATAAAATTAAATATAAACTAACTATTAAAAGATACCGCGGTGTATTATAGCTCTTCTTTTTAAAAAAATACCAATGAAGACAAAACAGAACAATAAAAATAATAAAACAACCTAAAGATTCATATAAAAAAGTCGGATGAAACCAAGAATTATTCATATACTCCATAGGACGATTAGCTGGATTAATAAAAATACTCCAAGGACTATTGCTGGGTCGACCAAATAACTCTTGATTAAAATAATTACCCCAACGACCAATAGTTTGACCAATAGCTAATCCAACTACTAATAAGGATGAAATAAATAAAAATCCATCTCGAGTACTTAGACCTAAAACTGGTCGTCGTCGAACAAAAAAATATATTACTAATATTCCAGCTAAAATTCCACCATGAATTGCTAGCCCCCCCTGCCAAACTTTAAAAATATCAACCAAATGATTAGAATAATAACTCCACTCTAAAAAAACATCATAAATTCGAGCTCCTAAAAAACCAAAAATCAATAAATAAAAACAAAGATCTAAAATATAATCTCGATCAATTTTATACCTCTTAGCTAAAAACAAAACAACTAAGAGACCAACAGACATTCCTAAAACAATAAAGACCCCATACCAATACACTTTTAAAAAACCAAAAGAAAACAATAATGGCTGAGGATCAAAATTATGTAAAAAGTTAATCATTTAAAAAGGTGCGGACGGAGAGACTCGAACTCTCATGGATCACTCCGCTTGCTCCTAAGGCAAGTGCGTCTACCAGTTTCGCCACGTCCGCTAAATAAGATTATAATAATATAAAAACACCAATACTTCAAGATATTGACATTTTTTATCATTTATGATATAATATACTTGTATTCAGTTCATTGACAAATATTTTTATGGTTATCATCTCTGTGATCTTAAACAAGACCCTAGAGATAATAACCATAAAAATTAAAAAAATGAAAAAAATATTATTATCAGTAATAGTAGTTTTATCTTTTTCTTTTATCTTTGTAAATGTTAATGCTCAAAGCTCAAAAGAGCTATTGAGTAAAAGAGAAAAAGAAATTAAAAAGGCAAAAAAAGCTGGAGCATCTCCAACTGAAATAGAAGATATTAATGCCTTTTACGCCCCCTTTATCGAGATGGCGTTAACCAACGAAAAAACTCCCAATAGATCCAATAACAAAACTTATGGCTCAGCCATAAATTTTGAAGGGAGAAGAGGAACTTTCAATGGTGGATCTATGTCCCTCAAAAACGGAGCTGATGCTTATGCCACAGTGATTCTATCAGAATCAACCGCTGAGATTAATCACGCAAATGCGAGATTAATCAATAAAATGGCAGATAACCTAGAAGAAGGGGGAAAGATGAGCGCCCCAGACCTTAGTTTAGGGTTAGAAGGGATAATCATCAATCGTTACCGTTATCAAGAATTAACGGTGACAATTGTTGGATTGACAAACTCATTTGAAAAAACTTATCTCCTTAGAAAAGGAGAAAGTGTAGTGGATCATCTTTTACCTGGCCGTTATAGAGCTAGTGTAAAAGGGGCCAATGATAGAGGCCCTGGATTCAAAGAGTTCGAGGTTTCTCCTCATAAAACCAACTACGCCAATGGTACAAATGTATTTTGGCACGTAGCTGGGGGAAGCTCGTGGTAAAAAATATAAAAAGCGTCAAAAGACGCTTTTTTTCATACTCAAAATTAAAATATGTAGTTTAATCAACTGGTGTATTATCATTTACTCCTCCAGGTAAATTCTTGAAAACAAAATTAGTAATACCATAAGCCATAACTACAATCAATAAACCAATTACGGCATTTTTTATTCGAGATTGAGCTTGATGAACAATATCCTCATTTCCTCCAGCTGTCATCCAACGAAAACCACTAACTATTATTAAAATCACAAAAAGAATACCAAGGAATGATAAAACAACTCGTATAACATTAGCAACAATATGCTCAGCCCCATGAGGAGTAGCCAAGCCAGAGCTTTGTTGAAAAGCATTCATTTGTTGATTATTACCAATACTAACAGTTGATGGAGACTCTTGACCCCAAGAGATAAACGGAAAAAACAAAAACCCTACTAAAAGAAGACTTAAAAATATTTGTTTAAAATTTTTCATATTTAAAAAATAAATACTAATAATTATTGAATAGGGGTACTATCAGGAGTGCTAGTATTTTGTACTCTGGTAAGAAAATATTTATCAACAGTGTTCCAAATAGCATAAGCAGAAACTACTATTACTAAACCAATAACAGCATTCTTGATCCTATTCTGAGCCTTCTTAACATCCTCCTCATTTCCTCCAGCTGTCATCCATTGAAATCCTCCAACTATTATCAATACTATGAATAAAATTCCTAATAAACTTAAAACGGTATTAATAATAACTCCAATATTAGCAGCTAAAGAAGTTTCGGTAGCATCAGCATAGCCACCACTAGTTCCGGCAGTTTTTAACTTGCCTAAAATTCTAGAATTACCAGTAGTGTCGGTAGTATTAGTGGTAGAATTACTAGGATCATCACTTTCATTACCTTCTTGAGCAAAAACAAAAAACGGTAAAGCTAAAATAATAACTAAAATAATAACTGAAGATAATTGTCTTAAAAAAATATTTACTTTATTTTTCATATTACATTATTTAATATTATTTTTTAAAAGAGTACTTATGACAAAAACACTAATAGCGTAAGATAAGACAACAATCACTAAACCAATCACGGCATTTTTTATTCGATTTTTAGCTTTCTTAACTGATTCTTCATTACCCTCAGCTGTCATCCATTGAATTCCCCCAATAATCATTAAAACTACAAATATTATTCCTAAAAAACCCAAAACTGCTTGTATAACCATAGCTACCACTTCTTCAGGCTCTTTACTCGCACCATATTCAGCTCCACTACCAACTTTATCTACCAAACTAAAAACATTAGCCCCAGCCCAAACTGGCGAAACCAGAAAAAAAGACAGAAGAGATATGAGAACTATTTTTTTAAAAACACTTTTTATCATACTCTAATTTAAAAGATTAGACGGTCCGGAAAATCTAGAGACTATAAAATAAGTAATGGCATAAGCTAACAACACTACCACTAATCCAATGATAGAGTTTTTGATAGTATTTTTAGCTTTTTTAACTGACTCTTCATTTCCTCCAGCTATCATCCATTGGATTCCGCCAAAAATTAATAAAACTAAAAATATAACTCCAATTAAGGACAACACCGCACCAATAATGGTTCCAGCACCTACTTCCAGTCCTCCAGAAAATATTCCACTAGCATATCCACTACCAACACCACTTTTACCTAAACCATATCCAGATTCAAACTCAGATAAAGTAATAGTAGCAGGGGCCGGTGTTTCTATTTCTTCATTATTACTATCATCAACGGTACTTATTACATTTTCAGGTTCAGGAATATTAGAAGGGCTCTCTGGATTATCTTGTGCTAAAACCAAAGTACTAGAAAAAATTAACAAAACAGAAAAAATAAATATTTGTTTTATAGCTTTCATCTTTTTAAGAAGTTAAACTATCACCAATAAATTTAGTAATAGCATAAGCAGCTAACACCACCACCAAACCAATAACGGCTTGAACTATTAAGTTTTTAGCTTTTTCAACTTGTTTTTCGTTTCCACTAGCTGTCATCCAAGTTAATCCACCATATACAATTAAAACCATGAAAATCACTCCGACAAAGGATAAAACAGCACCAATTATTTTTCCAATCCTAGTCGCCATAAAACCTCCGGGATCATTTCCCACACCTTGAACATTAAAGGCTTTCCTATTCTTCGAATCATAATTAGCCGATGTAAAAAGACCATAATCATTAGCACTAACTAAAACTGGAGTAAATGCTAAAAAAAACGAGAAACTTATTAAAATAATCTTTTTTAAAAAATTCATATTTTATTTAAATAATTTTACCACACCTATAAACACTTAATATAAATGTTCATGGGTATGGTGCTTAATAATAAGCACCATATTTCCAAAGTCGACTTTAGAAATATATTATTATAGTTGTTCTCCAACTCCAGTAGCTTTAAATAATGAACTTAAAACGAATCGAGAAATACCCCAAGCCGCTAAAATAATAACTAAACCAATTACTCCAGCTCCTAGTAATTTTTTAGCTTCAGCAACATTATCTTCATTTCCTGCAGCTGTCATCCATTTAAAGCCACCTAACAATACTATGATCACAGCCACGATACCTAATAATGTTAAAACTACATTAATTAACTGGGCTACCATAGCTCGAGGATCTTTAGCCCCCAATTTAATACCATCCTCCTCACTCATTTCAGGATTAGTACCATCAACAAAATCAAGACCAAAAGTACTATTAACAGCTTCATTATTAGTAGCAGTAACGCTATTTATACCCAATAAAGGAATGCAAAATAATGAAATGATAAATAAACTTAATATTTTTTTCTTCATAATTCACCACCTTTCTAGTTTTTAATTTTTAATTATTACGAGAAAATTATACCATAAGTTCAAAAAAATAACAAGCTATTGTATTAGTCCACGTCATTTTGGAAAAAAAATTATTATTAACCAAATAATTCATCGGAGATACTAATTCAAGGCTCCAATGTGGTCTATCGGTATTATACCAAAGAAGCCAATCAATTAACAAATTATTAAAATCATCTAAATTATCAAAGTATTTTTCACCACTCCAATCAATGAATTCTTCTTGAATAGTCCTATTAAACTTCTCAATATGACCCTGTTTGTATGGTCTACCTGGATAATTGAAATAATGCTCAATTTTTCTCTCTTCTAAGTATTTTTTAAAATAGAGATGGAATTCTAAACCATTATCAGTCTGAACAGCCTTAATATTAAAGGGCATGACTTCTTCTAATTTTTTAAAAAAATCTTTAGCATTAGAGCTACTAATTCTGTTATAGGCATAAGCGAAAGCTGTTCGGCTAAAAGTATCAACAGCGGTAATAATATATCTCTTTAATCCATTGTGAAATCTAACAACAGTATCTATCTCTATTAAATCCCCAGGATTATTTACTTGTAATTCCTTAGGTTTTCTTTTCTTTTTAGTTTTTTTAATTTTTTTAATCTTACCAAAATGAGATATTTTCTGTCTATGATGATATACATCTTTATCTTTAATAATTCTACCTATCTTTGATTCTGAGTATATTGGTAAATTATTAATTTCACAAAATTTATCTAAAAATTTTTTAACTTTAGTTTTACCCATATTAGGACAAATCTCTAGTCTTAAACGTCTAATCTCTTTTAATATCAGAGGATGTATTTCTCTTTTATTCTTGTTAATCCTAGCTTGGGATTTAGGATTGAGAGCTTCTATCTTGCCACCCCCCTTCTCTAAATATTTTTTGCCAATTGTATAGGGTAGATTTTTTAACCCCAAAGGCATCAGTAGTGGCTTGAAGGCCATATTGCTTCCAAAATTCTAATATTTTGAGTCTTTGTCTAGCTTCTTTGGTAATCATATATTTTTGCTTAATTGCATCATTATATAATGTACCAAATCCGGGACAATTATAGTACTTAAACTTTATCTGCATACATTTTGGGCTTTTTATTTTCCAAAATGTATCTGAACTTATTCAGCTATGATATAATAATTTTATGAAAAAATGTAAATTTTTAAAACTATTAAATAGCCTGCTTTATATCTTAATGTTTTTAATTATTATTAATAACTCTCTAGGTTATTTAGATCCCGATTTAGGTTGGCATATAAAAGTAGGAGAAAGTATATATCAAGAACAAGCCGTTCCTCATATTAATCATTATAATTTTGTTTTTTCAGACAACGATAATTTTTGGGTTGATCATGAATGGTTGTCTAATCTTTTAACTTACTTGATTTATGATAATTTTGGTTATCTCTCCCTAACTCTCTTTTTTGCCCTAATATTATTTTTCACCTTATTAATACTAAATCAATTTATATTTAATAAAATCAGCTCTCAACCCATCTTTAAAACATTGTTAATAATTTTGGAAATAATATTGATTAAAGGTATACTACCCAGCTCCGGAATTAGAATACAAGAATTATCATGGTTATTTTTTATTTTACTCCTATTAATTATTTATAATTTTGAAGACAAGGTTATACTTAAAAAGAAAAAACCTTGGTTAATTTTAGGCTTCTTAATCCCACTATTTTTCCTCTGGACTAATTCACACGGCAGCTTCATATTAGGTCCAGTAATTCTCTTTATTTATATTATAGTTAAAGCAGGAGAAATAATTATATTTAAATCAAACTGTAAATTAAAATCATTTTTTGACTTTTCTAGAACTCTAGAAAAACAAAACATACTTCATTTAAGTCTCGCCCTAATTCTTAGTTCAGCTATAAGTCTAATAAATCCTTATGGATTAAAATTATTCGATTTTCTATTTATTTATAGTAAAAATACCGCCTATCTAAGAATAATCGCCGAATGGTTTTCACCTTTCTCCTTTCCACTAGTTCCTTGGAATCTTATTTATTTAGTTATTTTTCTAGTTGTATTTATATATTTTTTCATTATTAACAAAAAGAAAGAAGAACTTCAATTCATACGACAACCTTGGAATCTCGCCCTTAACCTTATTTTCCTAATTTTATTTTTAAAATCAAAACGACATTTTCCACTATTTTTTATTGTCTCCTTTCCCAGCCTAGTTACTATTTTATGGTCAGGAATTAAAAACATTTTTTCAAATATTAAATTCAATCATAATGGAAAAATTGATATTTTTTTAAAAATCTTTATTATCACCAGCATTATAATTTCTGGAATGGCTATACTTCTGAAAACGAATTTTCACCACCGCGATCCATTTAAATCATTTTGTGGAAAATATCCTTGTTATGCGGTAAATTTTCTCCAAAAACATCATCAAAAATATCTTAATAAAAAACTATTTAACAATTATAATTGGGGCGGCTATCTTATTCATGAATACCCAGAAAAACAAATCTTTATTGATGGTCGCTTACCCCAAAAAACCTTAAAAAACCACAGCTATATTGAAGAATATTTACTTTTTTCATCTGAATCAGAGGAGATAATAAAAGAAAAACTAGATGAATACGATATTGAGTTAGTTCTCATTTCTAAAGAAACTAAAAAAAGATTAAATTGGTTAGAACAAATACTGCTTTTTAAGAACACCAAAATCTTAGTAGCTAAAAATAATTTAAAAGATTTTCTAAATAAGGACAGTAACTGGATTTTAATTTACGAAGACCAAACCAGTATTATCTATGAAAAAATTAATTAAATTATGTTAATCGAATTTATACTTCCATCATATAATGAAGAACAAATTTTAGAAAAAATACTTTAAGACTTTTATCTTTTTTAAAAAACAAAACTACTCTTTTGATTGGAAAATAGTATTATTATTAAACGGCACTCACGATCAATCTGAATCCATAGCCTTTAATTTAAAAAATAAAAATAAAGAAATTGAAATTTTTTCTTTACCAGAAAAAGGTAAGGGAAACGCTCTAAAAAAATATTTTAATTATAGCTCCGCCTCTTTTCTAATTTATATGGATGTCGATTTAGCTGTTTCAGAAGATGATTATGATTTGATCATTGGATCCCGCCTATTAAAATCATCACAAACTAATCGAAGCCTATTAAGAGAAATAAGCTCCAGAACCTATATCTACCTATCTAAACTAATTATAAAACACCCTTTTTCTGATCTTCAGTGCGGTTTTAAAGGTATAAAAAAAGAGGCCTGGAAACAGATCTCACCTCTAATCTTAGATAAATATTGGTTTTTTGATACTGAACTCTTAATTTTTACCTCTCGTTTTAATTTTAAATTCAAGGAAATCCCAGTTTCGTGGTCAGAAAATCGTTATGAAAAAAGAAAAACTAAAGTGAAGGTTATTAGAGACACCTGGAAATTCATAAAAAATTTGATTCGCCTAAGAAAAAGACTTCTTAAGGAAGATATTTTTTAAACTCCCGTTCTCTAGCTCTCTCCTCTCTTCTACCAGCCATTTTTTTAAAATTTTTAATAATTTTCCATAAAGAAAAAATCATAAAAGCAATCCAAACTAAATACCAAAAACGAGCTGAAAAAAACATAATTGACTGCCGATCAAAAAAGAATAAAAGTAATCCAATAAATAAATTTAAAAAAGAAAATTCTTGTAATTTAACTATTAAGGATCTGAAAGATCCTTTTTTATTTTTATAAAAAACTAAAAACAATTCCTAAAATTAAAAGAATAGCTAAAAAAATAATAAATATTATTTGAACTGGTTTAATAAAACTAGCGGGAGAAAGATTAAACCAATAATTAAAAGTTAATAAATTAGTCATATAATTAATTTTTATCTTTAATTAATAAAATACCATAATGATGATCACTAGCTTCAAATTCTTCAATTATTTTTAAAGAAGTCTCCTTTAAAGCTTTTTTCAAATCTTCTTTTTTAATTCGACGACTTTCATTAGTATTAAAGGGACTATTATCATTATTCCACTCCACAATCAAGGCTTTACCACCGACTTTCAAAAGCCTAACTCCCTCTTTAATAATATTGAGATACCGATCAGATTGATGTAGGGTACTAACAATAAAAATACCATCTAAGGATTCGGCCTTTATTTTTGTACCACCAAAAATCTCTAAATCACTCCAAACTGTCTCTATCTGATCAAGATTTTCAGTTTCAGCTATTCTCCTTATTGAATCCAAACTACTTTTTATAATATCAATTGCATAGATTCTTCCATGCTTACCAATTCTTTTAGCTAATGGAAAAACTAAATAACCAAAATTTCCACAACCTAAATCAGCTACTCGATCATTATTAGTGCTAACCACCTTATCAATTAAAATACTAGTGTTTAGCATTTTACTACTAGATAAATTCATATTATATTATTTAAATAATTAATTTTTATTCCACTAAAACTCTTCTAACTACTTCATTTTCCTGACTATATTTTTTCTTAGATGTAATAGTAATAGTATTAACCCCAGATTTTAAATAAACTTGGCCAGAGAAACAAGAATCTTTATCAATTAAAACTATCTGACCATTTATTTTTACCTCACTCTCAGGTTCTGTACACCCTCCCACTTCGACAAAAAAATCATTAGTAATTTCATTGTTTTCCGGATAATAAATCTCTAAAGTTGGAGCTAAAAAAATATTTTTAAAATAGAAAAATAAATACAGAAGACAAGCCAAAACTATAAAAAAGATAAGAAATGATCGTCCAATAGATGGAAAAGATAAAAGATTTTTCCAGCTAACAACTTTATTAAAAAAAATACTTTTTCCAAAACTTTGATTACGATGCTGTTCTTTTACAAAATCATTAACAATATTTTTATCACTAATACCTAAATAATCAATATACTTTTTAAAAAATATTTTAGAATAAGCTCCTTGCGGTAAAACCTGATAAGCACCATCTTCAATAGCTTTTAAATACTTAAGATTAACTTTTATTTCCTGTGATATTTCTTCCAAAGACTTATTTTTTTTCTCTCGAATCCCCTTAAGATAGCTACCGATAAAATCTTGATCTAAAGATACCTTTTTTTTTACAAAAGAACTCATAAAAACTAAGGAGCGGTTTGATTAGTTGCTGGTGTAGATGTTGATGGTAAACTACTCCAACTATTAGTATATCCTAAAGCTTTTAAGGTAAAATCAACTATTAAATAACTAGCAAAAACTATTACTAAACCTATAACGGCGGCAGTTAAAATTCCCTTAGCCTTAGAAACTTTCTCACTATTTCCAGCTGAAATTAACATCATAACTCCTCCATAAACAAACATTAATAAAGCTAAAGAACCGATTACGCCAAATATTATTTGAGCCACTCTTAATCCTATTCTAATCAGATCATTTAACTCATAATTTCCGGTTGAATATTTACTACCTAAACTTGTGTCCTCACTCCCAACAACTATCGGATTAGAAGCATAACTAATAGAAACAAAAAGAAAAGAAAAAAGAAAAAAGAAAATAACTAAAAAAATTATTTGTTTTGTTTTGTTTTTATTTTTCATATTTTTTATTTATTATCTAATTGTTTGTTGAATACGATTAGCGTAAAGATTCATAATTTCCATTCCTTTTCCTTCCGTATCCTCTAAAGATTTTTCCACCATTTCGGAGAAGAAGCCTTCCATTAATATAGGATTTTTCCCTTTATACCAACTTCGAGCTGTTAAAACCTGATCAGCAAAAACTTCTAAGTCTAAATCTTTCTTTTGCTCTGAAATTAAAGATCGAAGAGCCGTGGGTTTTTTTGTTTTATCTAAATAAGTTTTAGCCTGTTCTGCTCTAGTCATATATTGAATAAAATTCCAAGCCTCATTTTTATACTTACTTTTTTTTGAAACTACTTCTACCCAATAATTAGCAAAGTTAATTGGACTAATACTACCCTCAATCTGAGGTAAGGGGGCGATTAAAAAATTTAATTTAGGAGCCTTTGATTTTATAATTGGTAAATGATAAGAATAAGCAAAAATAATAGCTACTTGGCCCGAAGCAAAAGCATCAATAGAATTGGGAAAATCAGTATTCCAAGAATAAACCTCTTTAACTGGGTCAGCAAAATCATTATAAAAACGAAGAGCCATTTGTCCAGGATTGTAGTTCTTATTCTGAGAATTCGCTGGAACAGTGTTAAATAAAATCTGTCCAGAATCACTCATCATTATAGCTCCATTTTGTATCATTAAAACTGAGAGAATATCACTAAATCTTTCAATATTTCGAGCTGTACCCAAAGCAACGCCTGATTGTAAAATATTTCCCTTTAAATCTAATTTAGTAATCTTTTTTACTGTTTGTTGAAAATCATTATTCCAATATTGTGGAACCTCAACCACCCCCGAAGCATCTAAAAGGTCCTGATTATAATACATCGCCAAAGTATCAACTGATAATGGTAATCCATATATCTTATTATTAATAACTACATCCGAATAAACTACATCAACAAAGTTTTGTTTTAACTCCTTTAAATTAATGCTCGGAATAACTCTTTTCTCCGCTACTAACTCTTTTTTGATAGTCCCTTGAGATACTTGATAAATCATAGTAGTCTGACTTGGTAAAGGTTCAAGTTTAGATTCATATTTTCTCATCCAAGTATTATGAATAGAAAAAATATCGGGACCACGATCTTCAGCGAAAGCATTTAAAAGAGCTTCCTCATATTCATCATATCTAAGTTTTCGATAATTAATCGTAACATAAGGATGCTGAGCATTATATCTTTGTATAATTTCCGCAAAATCATCTTGACCATCAAAAACTCGCCAATAATTTAAAGTGACTGGTTTAGTCGCCTCTTCCACTGTTTGTTTTTTACAGCCAGCCCCGGTGGTTAATAATAAAAGAAAGAGGATAAAAATAAGTAAAACTTTTTTATTCATATATAAAAACAAATCAAGATTATATCTTAATTATAGCAATTATTTCTAAAAAATAAAACCTTATTCGATTTTATCATCTAGCTTAACACTTAAAAGCTTACTAACACCATCATCCTGCATAGTTACCCCATATAAAATATTAGCTTTTCGCATAGTGGCTCTATTATGAGAGATAACTATAAATTGAGTTTTATTAGATAAATCATCCAAAATTTGAGCTAAGCGTTCAGAATTAGCCTCATCTAAAGCAGCATCAACCTCATCTAAAACCACGAAAGGTGAAGGGTTAGCTGAAATAATAGCACATATTAAAGCAATAGCAGTTAAGGCTCGTTCACCTCCTGATAACATATTAATTGAAGATATTTTTTTCCCAGGAGGAGTAGCTGAAATATCAATTCCGGAAAAACCAACTGTATTATATTTTTTTAAACGCTTTATTATTTTAAGATTATCAGCAGTTTCCTCTTCTTTTTTATCTGAAGACTGATCATCAGAATCATCGTCTTTAATGGTTAATATTTTAGCCTGACCACCATTGAAAAGAATTTTAAAATATTTATTAAATTTCTCAGAAATTATTTTAAACTCTTTATTAAACTGATCTTTAATAATCTGATCTAATTCAATAATTATTTTTTCTAAAGATTTAATAGTTTTATTTAGATCAGTAGTTTGCTCAAAAAGAAAATCATATCTTTCTTTGGTCTCCTGATATTCCTTTTCAGTCTCTGGGTCAATTCCTCCAATTAAATCTAACTGAGATTTTATTTTACTAATATCATCTCGGCTAGGAATTATATCATCCGCAGAAATATTAAAAGACTTAATTTGATCTAAGTTTAGTTTATCATCAGCTATACTTTTCTCTAATTCTTCTATTCGAGTTTCACCTCGAGCTAAATTAAGCTGCTCATCATTAATTTTAGAATCCAATTCTCTAATTTTAGATTCTAAATCCTTAATCTGAGCTTGATAAGAAAGAAGCTTCTGTTTTTTATCTTCCTGAGCCTGATTAAAATTATCTATTTTTTCTTTTAATATGGTAGACTGCGCCTCATTCTCTTTAAATAGATTTTGAACAAAATCTATTTCCTCCTTAACTTTCCCCTCATCAAAAACATTATCTCGACCAGCAAAAGAATAGGTTTTAAGATTTAATACTAAATCATCAAAACGAGATTGAGATTTAAATGATTTTATTTTTATTTGATTAATTTTTTCTTCAACTGAATTCAAATTCCGTTGAGATATCTGAAGCTCTTCTTGTCTTTCATTTCTCAAGTTTTTCCAAGTCTCTTCTTGACTTTTTACCTGAACTAAAGATTTTTCTTTTTGAATCAACAACTCATCAATTTCCTTCAATTCTTTTTCTATTTCATTTTTTTTAGTTTGATTTTCCTCTATCTTATTATCAGCTTGATTTAATTTAATCTTCCCTAAAACCTCAATTAAATCTTTATTTTTTCGATTTAATCTATTTTTTAAATCTTCTAAATAATTGCTTTCGGACTGATATTCAAGTTGAGCTTGATTTAAATCTAATAATGATTTTTCGCGACTATTTTTAAGTTCTAATAATTGTTTATTAATGCTTTCGAGACGATATTGATAGGTTTGACCCGAAGAAAAATCTAATAATTCTTTCAATTTATTCTCAACCTTAATCACGATCTCTCTAAATTCATTTAATTGATCAATATTTTTTGTATTCTCAATTAACTTAATTAACTCACTTAAAGCTTGATTAATTTTCTTAGTATTAGTAGGGCTTTCTTCAATATTAATAACTGATAAATTGTTTTCTAATTCTTTAATGTTTTGTCGTAGAATCTCATCTTTATCCCTTAAACTTTCTACTTGAGAATTCTTTTTAATTAAAGCCTCTTCTAAAATCTCCAATTCTGACCTAAGATCACTAATATCCTGTGAAATTTCAGATTGTTGATTATTTAAAAAAGCTAAATCAAATTTTCCCTGCTTTTCTAAACTAACCTCAATCCAAGCTTCAATTTTAGACAAATCTTTATACTTCTCTTGTCGTAAAGATTTTAACTTAAATAAATCTTCCTCTAATTGTCTTAAATTTTTATCATCAGTAAAAGATTCTCCACCCACCTCTAGCTCCTGAGAAACAATCTCAATTTTTTTAATTAATTCATCTTTTTCCTGTTCTAATAAAAGAAGAAGTTCTTGGTCTTCAGCATTAAAATCATCAGTTTTTATTTTTTCTAAAAGATTAATTTTTTCCAAATATTCCTGTATTTTAGTTTTTTCAGCCTCTAAATCTAAAAACTTTTTTTGTAGTTTATAAAACTCCTCCCCAATAGTTTCAGCCTGATTATGTTCATCTACTTTTTGCTGACTATCCTCCAAAAATTTATCTTGAACCTCTCTTTCTTTTTTTAACTCATCTATTTCTGTTTTAGTCTTTAAAATTTGACTATCAATATCCTGCCAAATTTTAGCATAATATTTTAATTGACCTTTTTTAAGTTCTTCCTCTAATCCTTGTCTTTTTTTTAATCTTTGTACTTGTCGTCCTAAACTTCTCAATCGTGGTTCAATCTCATTTAAAAGCATTTCAACTTTTGACAGATTTTCCTGACTAGTTTCTAATCGATTTAAAGACAATTCTCTTTTTATTTGATATTGCTTAACTCCAGTGGCTTCATCAAAAAAAGCTTTTCGTTCACTTGGGCTAGTATTTAAAAAATTTTCTACCATACCCTGACCAATAACGCTATATGTTTTTTGACCAAAATTAACTTTAGCTAAAAACATTTGAACATCACTTAACCTAACCTTATTATTATTAATATAATATTCACTATTTCCATCTCGAAAAATTCGACGACTGACAACTATTTCCGATAAACCCAAAAGAGCGTCAAGGCTATCTAGCTCTTTTTTTTCATTATTCAGGTCTTTAAACTTTAATGAACCATTCTCATTATTTAAATACAAAGAAACCTCCGCCATATTTAGACGACTCTTTTTATCAGAACCAGAGAAGATAACATCTTCACTTTTTTTACTCCTTAAAAGCTTAGTACTTTGCTCTCCCAATACCCATCTAATAGCATCAGCAATATTAGATTTGCCAGAACCATTAGGCCCCACAACCACTGTAATACCTCTTTTCTGATCTTCTAAAATTCCAGAAAATATTAACTTATTCTTATTAGCAAAAGACTTAAAACCTTGTATTTCTAATTTTTCCAAATACATAATAATGATTTAAAACTATTATATTATACAAAACATTTTTTTTAAAATCAATTTTAATAAAAAACCAACCCCCGAAGAGGTTAGTTTTTATAAAAGAGAAAAATAAAAAACTATTTCTTCTTAGCAACAACTTTCTTTTTAGCTACTGGTTTCTTAGCTACAACTTTTTTCTTAGTTGTTGGCTTCTTAGCTGCAACTTTCTTTTTAGCCACAACCTTTTTCTTAGCTACTGGTTTTTTAGCTGCAACTTTCTTTTTAGCTACTGGTTTCTTAGCAGCTGTTTTTTTAGCTACAACTTTTTTCTTAGCTACTGGCTTCTTAGCTACAACCTTTTTCTTGGCTGCAACTTTCTTTTTAGCTACTGGTTTCTTAGTAGTCTTTTTCATAATAAAAAAATTATTTTTATTTAGCATAGGAACCGACCCATTCCTAATTAAATCTAAATTAATTATACCATAAATTTTTTAATACAACAATATAAATTAATTATTTTTTATTAACTCTAATTTATCACCCACACTTAAATTATATTGGTCAGAAAACCCAGCTTTCAATTCTAAAACTTTATCAACTGGAACACTAGAGCTATAAATAATTTCTTGTGACTCTAAATCAAATGGAAGGTTTTTATGAATATCCACTATCTCATTATCATCAATAAATATAATATCAATCGACATTAACATATCTCTCATAACAAACTTTCTAATCTCTTTATCAGGAAATAAAAATATCATTCCACTATTATCATCTAACGATTCACGAAAACTAAGACCTTGATAATGTTGCTGGGGGGTACGAGCAATTTCCAATTCAATCTGAATTGAATTAATTTTAAGAAAATACTTTTCCTCCTTTTTGTTTTCTAAAAACAGAAAAAGAAAAATAATTAAAATACCAAACAAAAGAAATAAAAATATTTTAAAGATAGGCTTCTTGGACATATTGCTGTACCATTCTTTCGGTATTAAAAAAAGAAGCATTAATAGCAATGGTGTGTCTCATACTTTCTTGCCATTTTTCAGGAGTTTGATAATAACGTGGCAAGATACGATGCTCTAACCTATAATACAAACTTTCCGCATCTTTTTTATTTAAGTTTTTTAAATCTAAATGTGACCTTCGTCCACCAATAGCCCAACCTGTTTTTCTGTTAACAAAACCTTCCACCCACCAACCATCTAAGGTGCTAAAATGAGGCACCCCATTATGAGCCGCTTTCATACCACTAGTTCCAGAAGCTTCATTAGGAGGTAAAGGAGTATTAAGCCAAATATCAACTCCAGCTATTAAGACCTTAGCTAAATCCATTTCATAATTTTCTAAGAAAATTATTTGAATATCTTTTTTATACTTCTCCTTAATATCATTAATATTTTTAATCATATTTTTTCCATCAATATCATTAGGATGTGCTTTTCCAGCATAAATAATTTGGATCTTTCCAACTGTCTTATGAATACTCATTAATTTATTAATATTATAAAATAATAAATTAGATCGTTTATAACCAGTAAATCTTCGAGCAAAGCCAATAGTAAAAATATTTTCATCTAGTTTTATTTTTTGTGTTTGATAAATATATTTTATTAACTTTCTTTTATTAACCTGATGAGCTTTCCAAATTTCAGTTAAAGGAATATTAAAAGCATTTCTTAAAGATAAATTACATTTCCGCCAATTAGGAATATATTTATCAAACAATCTTTTAAATTCATCGCTAGTCCAAGTTTCAGAATGAACACCATTAGTAATAGCATGAACTGGATAATCAGGAAACATTTTACTAGAAACTTCTTGATGACTCATGGCCACACCATTAATATATTGACTGAAGTAAAGACCAACTCTAGTCATATTGATTTCACCATTTCTTACTAAACCGGGTAATTTAAAAGGGAAATCCATTTGAAATTTTTTAAAAAAATCTAAAGCAAAAACATCGTGCCCAGCATTAACTGGAGTATGTGTGGTAAAAACACATTTATTTTGGACTTCTTTAATTTTATCTTTATTACTCTTAGCTCTTGAATTTGAAAATAACTCAATAGCAGCTAGACTACCATGGCCCTCATTAATATGAAACTTTTTTATTTTTTGACCAAATATAGATTTTATAAACTTTACTCCTCCTCGACCTAAAAGTATTTCCTGCTTCAGTCGATATTCTCGATCCGCTTTATACAATTGACCACTTAAATTTAAATACTCCTTTTTATTCCCCTTAATATTAGTGTGTAATAAAAATACAGGAACCTTAAACCCAGTTTTACCAATAATATCATATTGAAAAACCCCGACTTTAACTTGATCTTTCCCAATTTTTATCAACACTGTTTTATTCACTTTTTTTAATTTAGAAAAATCGTATTCGACTAAACGCTCTTCTTGTTCTCCTTTTTCATTTATTTTTTGTTTAAAATATCCTTGATCATTTAGAAGGGTTATTCCAATCATTGGCACTCTAAGATCAGCCGCCGATCTTAAAGTATCTCCAGCTAAAACTCCTAGACCTCCAGAATAAGTTTTAATATCATTTTCTAAAGCAATCTCCATACTGAGATAAACTATTTGTTTTCTTTCTATCATTTAATTAAAATAAATTATAAGATAGAAATATTTTATCATAAATTTTATTTTTTTTAAAATTTTGCTAAAATATAAAAATGAAAGTTCTAACAAAAAAGAAAAACAATTTTGGTTTCATTTTAATTAATAAAAATAGTGGCCCCAGCTCACATGATATTATCTATAAACTTAGAAAAATAACTAATATTAAAAAAATTGGACATGCTGGGACCCTAGACCCTATCGCCTCGGGATTAATGATAGTAGCTATTGGAAGAGAGGTCACTAAAAGAATTGATGAATTTGTTAAATTAGATAAATTATATAAAGCTGATATTATTCTAGGAAAAAAAACTGACACTTATGATCGAGAGGGAAAAACTTTAAAAGAATATTACGGGGAAAAAATAAAAAGAAAGGATATAAAAAAAGAAATACTAAAATTAAAAAAAAGTACTACTCAAATTCCTCCTATGTATAGTGCTAAAAAAATAAAAGGAAAAAAACTTTATGAATTAGCCCGAAAAAATATAGAAATAGAACGTGCCCCACAAAAAATAAAAATATATAAAATAAAAATTAAAAAATATTCTTGGCCCCATTTAAAATTAGAAATTCATTGTTCTAGTGGAACATATATTCGTTCTTTAGTTAATGACTTAGGGGAAAGCCTTTCTTGTGGAGCATATTTAAAAGAATTACAAAGGATAAAAATTGGAAAATATAATATTAAAAATTCAAAAAAAATTAAAAAATTAAATAAAAAAAATTGGAACAAATATCTTTTCTTACCAAAATAACTAATTTGACAAAATGAAAAAAAAGTGTTATAATTATAATTGTTAAACTTATACAAATTAATAATTTACATTAAAACTATGTTTAATTCTAAAAAACCAACCATCGGAGACTTCGCTAAAGATCAAAATTTCTCAATCGAAGATGGAAAATTAAAAAAAGTTGAGCCTTTAACCCCAGAAGAAATTGATAAAAAAGCTGAAGAAGATTTAGAAAAAATGAAAAAAGATCCTAATTATGATCCTAGTACTGGAAAAAGCTACTTTGGCGAGGATCAATATCATGATTTTGGAAATAAGGGACGATTTGAAGACGGAGAACCATATGAAATTGGGGATGATGAAGAATATAGAATTGAACAAATTGAAGTTGATATAGAAAGCTATGCCAACGAAGATAGTCTTTATCAACATTTTAAAAGAGAAATGGATAATAAGGAAGATAATGACATAGATTATGATGACGCAATGGGAAAACTAGAAGAAAAAATTATTCGATTTAAAACCGAAAGAAAACAACTTCTAGAATCAACCCCAAAATACACTGACTTTGAAAAAGAATCCCTTAAAGCTGTGGTAGCTAAACACCTAAGAGGAAGAGAACAAAAAATTGGAGAAAAACAATTATCAAAAAAACAAGTAGAGGAAGCTTTAGAAGAGTTTAAACAAAACTTTCCTGCCGACTTCACAAAAATGATTCATAATAAAGTAATTGATAATGATTTAAAATGGAAAAAGGAAACCTTTGACGGAAAAAAATTATTAGTTAGTTATTATCCTAGTATAGAAGAGCCAATTATAAAATACATTATGAATGATGAACCTAGAAGCAAAGATTCAACTAATAAATTGTTTGTAAACACTTCAATGAAAAAAAATGGAAATAATTATAGAAATAAAGATGGAAGTTTCCTAGTATTCTGTTCTCAAATTAAAAGAAAAAAGAAAAGAAATTAAAATAACAATTAAATTAAAAAAGAACATCGATTAAAAGATGTTCTTTTTTTATTATATAATAATTTATAAAATTATCTACAATTATAAGCTTTTCTCCATCCAGCCTTAACGGCCTCCTCTTCCGTACAAAACCATCTTTCTCCATATCTAGTATCAATTTTTGTACTTCTATAATTAGGACATCCGGGTAAATGATATATTTTTTCACCGGTTTTATAACTTATATTACCCTTTATTACACAAAAATCACTATTAATATTAAAATTATTATGAGAACTAGTTAAGTCAAAATCATTATTATTTAAACTATCAATTTGTGTATTTGAAAAAAAATAATTAGAATTATATGAAATTTTATTTAAATCATTGTTTGTTATACCTAACCCAAAATTTCTCATAATCACAAAAGCATCAGCCGGACGATCTAAAAAATACATTTTTAAATCAACCGGATTAATATAGTAAGCCTCACCTTTTTCTTCTACCTGTAATAATATTCTTCCAGATAATCTTTCCGCTAAACTAGAATTAGCAAAAGAAATAAATGGAATTAATAACGCTAATAAACAAAAAATAAATATTGATACTTTTGTTTTCATAAATTTATTTTAAATATATTAATAAAAACTTAAATACTATAATTAATTTATGTAGTAGATTGATATTTTTTTTCTAAATCATCAAAATAATCTTTATACCTTTTATTAACCTCTTCATCAAAAGCTCGATAATAAATTGGAACATTCTCATAACCTTCCTCCATCCAAACAGGTTTATCAATCTTATTTGTTCTAACCTGCTCTTCCACTTCTTGTTGATACTTTAAATCATTATTATACAGAGACTCTCTTAACTCTTTAAAATTATTCCCAATAAATAATTTATCAAAAACTTTAATCATATTTTTCTGAATATCATTCTTAACATTATTTTTAACAAACTCAGGATTAACAATATAAGCAACTAAAAAATCAGCTTGAAATTCACCATATTGATAATCTTCAAAATATTCATCCTCTATATTTTTTCCTGAAGGATAAATATCTAGGTTTTCACTTTTAGTAATTTCTTCAATTTGAAATTGAAACGCATGACCTAGTTCATGAATAAAATAATAAGGAATCTGACTTTTATTCTCAAAATCGGCATTAATAGTAATACTATCATAATGTTCCGGAGTTCTAAATTTTGGTAATAACATTGAATGTAGCCCAGGATTATGTTGTGGAATTTTTTTAAAATTAACTAAAACTTTATGATTTAAATAATTAGAAAAATGATCGACTATTGATTTGATTGAATTAATATGATGAATGGACAAATCACCAAAAATACACTTTAACTCTCCTTTAGAATATTGCTCAAACTTATTAATATAATTCTCTTTAAACCTCATAATAATTTTATAAATTAATTTACTAATTATTAAAATTATAACATTATTATAAAAATTAAAAAAATATTTTAATAATACAACATATTAAAAAAGATTTAATTTTATTAAATCTTTTAAAGCTGGGTGGCTTCGTGGAGAATATTAGAACTAAGTTGGTGGGTGCTAAGTATATTCCTGCAATTTTACCCACCCCCTGACTCACTATTGTTTTGAGATGAAGCTTACTCTAACAACTTCATACAATCAAGAATATTTAAATCAGTAGGACTTCTAAACTCATCATCACAATCATTAGAAGCACTTACTTGAGCATTGTATCTATCAATCTCATCACAAACAGGATTAGTAAACTCCATAATACAATCTACGCCGTCATCATAGCCAAGAGATAAGAGCTTTTCATTAATACAAGTCTCTATGTTTTCCTCTCTCTCATTTATTTTTCTTATACACTCATTATAACCAGAACTCTCCATTAACTTTTCTTTTTCTTTCTCTAGTTTCTCCACCTTTTTAGAGGGGTCGTTAGAACAACCAGTTGTTAAAACTAGAGCTGTTATTAATATAACAAAAATTGATAGTTTTTTCATAAATTTTAAAAAGTTAATATTTATTTTTCTAAATTTTTTATTCTTTCAGATACATCAGAGTAAGCTATATCGTGAGAATAAATTTTCTTTAAGCATTTTAAGGCACTTTTCTTATCGCCATCCTTTTCATAAGCACTTGATAATAAATAATAAACCTTCAACATATCGTCATCCAATTTTCTTTTATTTAAAGGTGCTCTTTTTAAAACATTAATAGACTCATCATATTTTTCAATCTTTAAAAAACACGCTCCCAACAATTGAATAATTTTTATTTCAAGCTCTGGTAAAATGTCAATTAGTTTTTGAAGTATTTTTATCGCCTTTTCATATTCTTTATTTTCGTAATAAGAATCTGCTAAGAAAAATTTAATAGTTAAGTCCTCAGGGTCTTTTTCTAAATATTTGTTAAAATAATAAATTGATTTTTTAAAATCTTTTTCTGTGCTAAAAAGTAATCCTAATAAGTGAAAAATTTCAATATTTTCATTATCATTTATTTCAGCTTCTTCTAAAAGCTTGATAGCTTCTTTATTATTATTTTTATCAATTAATCTTTTTGCGTTCCATATTCTTGATTTTGCAATTTGCTTAGGTTGTTTTTGATAATACACATAAGCAATAATAGATAAAACGGTTAAAAACAAACCTAAATAAATATCTATTGAAAAAGAGCCCAGAACAAGTAAAATTAAAATTATATTTAAACACCCCTTGCTTGAAGCATTGTTTGAGTCTTTGCTCTTGCTAGAACTAGTTGATTTTTTATTTAAATAATTAACAGAATATAAGCCACTTCCAGGAACTCCTGCACTAGTATAAACACCTCTAGAGCCAACACCGACTCTAGCACCTTTTATCCCAGCACTTAATCCAAGTGTCCCCTTGCCTATATTTAAGCGAACACCTTTTGCTAAAGACACTCCTTTTCTAAATCTAATTCCCATATAATTAATAACTAATTATTATTTAAAAAATAAAAAAAGACAGTCAAGGTGTTGAACCACAACAGTTCATCCCGAAGGAATCCCTAGTTATAGAACTTGACTGCCTATTCCAACCTACAACTAGGTAAAAATAGGACGGATTTCCTTCAGAATATTCTGTTGTGATTCAACATAAATACTTTACCAATAAAATTAAAAAAAATCAAATAATAAAGCTTTATTTTAATTAATAAAAATGCTAAAATAAGATAAAAATTAATATAAATATGAATATAAATTTTAAAAAAAATGAATCTTTTAATTTATGGAGCAGAGTTAATTTTGTTCTATGGAACAATGCAAGATATGATTTTGAGCTTATAGCAGAATTGTTAAAATATATACAAAGCACTTCGCTATGCTTATCAATACTTGATATCACAAATAAGTATATAAAGAACAAAAATGATAATACAATATTTTTTGACGGCACAATTAAATCCTTAAAATATTTAATTAAAAATAAATATTTAAATATATCTGATATTCCAGAAATTACAAATGGTCATAAGAAGCTAAAAGATTTATTAAAAAAATATTCTAAAAAAGTAGATATTATTGATATCTTTTTTGATATAGAAGAGCCCATTTTTAAAGCCATACTAATTGAATACCCTCATCTTTTAAACATTGTTCTAGAAGATAGTCTGGGCAGGAGTCTCATTAATAAGGCTTTGATAAAAAATGGAGTAGCCAATTATAATGATTTTTTAAAAAAAATTAATAACAGTTTAGACCGAACAGAGGTTAGCGAAGATAAATACTCCAAAGAGGCTATGAAATGTAAAATAATTTATGTTGGATTGTTTTTAAATAACAAAAAAATTATAATTTCTAAAGACTCTCCTGAGATGATTAATCTTTTTTCAACCCTAACTGATAAATTAATAGAAAGCGAAAATTATAGTAAGGGTATAATAAACTCATTATACTCTTCTTTATATGGACACAATAAATGGAATAAAGAAAAAAAAGTTTGTCTTACTGGTTGTGAACTTTTAAAATCAAATTTTCTATTGCTTTCCTTTCCAGAAAACCATATAGCATTTATTTATGAAATGCTTTTAAAAAACGAAACTGAAAAAATAGGAAAAAAATATTTTGGCGATAATTACAATTCTGAGGGCTTTATAGCCTCCTTGGCCATCAAAATGATTGTTATAATTATTATTTTTCGTAGTCAAGATTTTGTTCCAAAAGATGAATTAGCCGAGGTAGCTTTTTTTAGCAAAGGAGCATTGCTAGATGGCTTAAACTACGCTGTAAAAGAAAGTGAAAAAAATGGAAAAAAAATATTAAAACCTAAGCAATGGTTTATTAATTATTACAAAAAAGAATTAGAGAAAAGAGTAGCTTTTATAAAATTTCAAGTTGATAATAATATTTCAGTTGTTGAATTAAGAGAAGGTCTACCTCGTGTAATTTATCTGCCAATATTTGAAAGTTTTAGATTTTTTTGTTCTCAACTTCCGCAAATAGAAACTTTGAAACAAATTATAAAGCTCTTTACTAATAAAAATATTAAAAATGAAATAAAAAATGACATTCTAGTAAATTTTGCTTTGAACATACAAGAAATAATAAGCCAAAAAGATGAAAGTGTTAAATTATCAAATGAAGAAAATCATTTTAAAGATGCATTTATAATATTAATAGAGCAAATTTTTAAAAATTTAATAAAAAAAGAAATAGATAGATTAAAACTGCAATCAAAAATTAAAAGCTATTATGAAGAAAGTGATTTGTTTAGCGACGCTAGTATTTCTATTATTGAGCTAATTTTAAGTTTTGATTTAACAAAAAATGATAGCTTTATCGGATATTTAAAGTATAATTTAAACTTAAAAATTAAAACTAAAATTCGCCCAAAGAAAAGCGATTATCTTACCAGCTTTGAGAACGAGCTTGCGGATGATTTTATGGACAGTATTCCAGATGAAAATGATTTAATTGAACAAATAAATAATAAAGAGAATATTATAAAAATAAACGAATATATTAATAATTTACCAGAAAAACAAAAGGAGGCAATTAGAAAATATTATAAAGAAAACAAAAAATTATCTGACTCAGAAAGAAAAAATAAAAACAGGGGTCTAAATAAAATAAAAGAAATTATTTTAAATTCCTGATGTCCCATTTTTTAATCTGGTTGCATTTAATAAGTAGAGGGTATCCTCTACTTTTTTAGTTTGCAAACAATTTAACCAACGCGTTGGTAATCTAAAAATTAATCAAAATTAATATGATTACCAAAAACAAGGAATTAAAACCGTTTATAACGGCGGACTTAAATTTGGCTTCTACCCTAATATCACTTAACTACGAGATATTAGATTTAGACAAGTCAAATCCTAAAAAAATACAATTCGTCTTTGCTCGCTCCCCCAGACTCATAAAAGAAATAAATGATTATTGGGGAGGGCTCTTAAGAATTAATCCTAGAATACTTTTTGACTCCCAGAAAATGCTTAAGTGTCGCCTGTATTCATCCGAATGATATGATTACAGATAAAAAACTAAAAGAGCTTCAAGAGATATATAAAACTGAATTCGGTCAGGATATCTCCAAAGAAGAAGCCTTGGACATCGGTCTAAGATTAGTAAATTTGTTTACTGCTATTATAGGCTCTTATCCAAATAATAAAAATTAATATTAATAATATGAAGTCCATTCAAAGAAGATTTAAAAACATTCAAGAAAAAAATCCTTACTGGAGCTCAATGACTTGCTTTAATGAAGCAATAAAAGAACAGGGCTTTAGTAAGAAAAATATCTACTATTGGTTTTCTAGATTAGTAGATAAGAAAGACTACAGTAAAAGCGATAAGAAAGAAATCCTCTCCTTTCTCCTCAAGCTCTCAAAAAGGGCTGAGGAGGGCATAAAAAAGGGCAAAATTAGCCCTAAGAGAGAATTGTTTGTCTAAAACGACTGTAGCATCAAATTATAATTAAAATTAAAATAATATGTATTTAAACACTATAAAAATAAGAGAATATTTAGACCAAAAAGGGATTAAATATTCAGAAGCAAATGGAGAGCTAATTACTGACTGTGTATTCTGCGGAAAAGCAAGGCATTTATACTTTAGCTCTGAGACTAGTCAATACGATTGCAAGGTTTGCGGAGAGCAAGGAAATATCTATACCCTTGCCAAACACTTAGGAGATAAAAATAGCGATGTTGTTATCTCTAAAAGAAATAACTACAAACAAGAGGTTAACTTTAGCCTCTCTTTAGTTGAAAAATGCCATAAAGCACTCCCCGATAATATTAGAGACTATCTTAATAAAAGAGGGGTTAATGATGAAATTATAAATACCTATAAACTAGGCTTTGGCACTTTTTATAGAAAGAAATGGATTACTATCCCCATCAAAAACAAAGATGGGGAGTATATCTTCTTCAAACTTCGCCAATCTCCTGAAGAGGGAAATGATAAAATAACTTATCCTAAAGGAATTGAAGCTCAAATCTATGACTGGGAGGAAGCTAAACAAACAGAAGAAAAAATAATGATTTGTGAGGGAGAGCTTGATAGCTTACTCTTGTTATCAAAAGGAGTAAAAGCTATAACTTCTACTCACGGAGCAATGACCTTTAAGAGAGAGTGGATTGAAGAGATAAGTAAAAACTTTAAAGATATTTATATCTGCTTTGATAACGATGAAGCTGGAAAAAAAGGAGCTAAGAGAATAGCTAAAATCTTAGAGGATTATGATAATAATATTTTTATCACTTCTCTACCCGAAGAAGTTGGAGTTGGTGGCGATATTACTGATTATTTTATTAAGCTTAATGGAGGTGTAGATGACTTATTTTCAAAACACTCCAAAGAATATCCTAAAAAAATTGATAGCTCAAACTTTAAAGAGATAGGCTCTGAAGATTTAATCAAAACTCTTGATTTAACTATTAAAAGAGATAATGAAAACAAATTAATAACATTTCTCTGTCAGTTATCTGCCTATACTGAGAGCTCTCAATTAAATGTAAGTTTTAATGCTCCCTCTTCTACTGGCAAATCTTATATCCCGATGGAGATAGCTAAGCTTTTCCCAAAAGAAGATATTGTTGAGATAGGTTATTGTAGCCCGACTGCCTTCTTCCACGATTCAGGGGAGATAGATAAAAACAAGGGAGAATTACTAGTTGATTTATCTAGAAAGATTATTATATTCCTTGACCAGCCTCACACCTTATTACTTCAACATCTTAGACCACTTTTATCTCACGACAAAAAGGAGATAAATATTAAGATAACTGATAAATCTCAGAAGTCTGGTCTTAGAACTAAGAATGTTATTCTACGAGGCTTCCCTGCTGTTATCTTTTGCACTGCTGGATTAAAAATTGATGAGCAAGAATCAACTAGATTTATATTGCTCAGCCCAGAGGCTAATCAAGATAAGATAAGAGAAGCTATCTTGCAAAAGATTAATAAAGAGTCTGACGATAACAATTATAATAACTTCTTAGATAACAATGAGGAAAGAGCTTCCTTGAAAAAAAGAATTATAGCTATTAAGGGAGAAAGAATAAGGGATATAAAAATAGCCTCTCCTGAAAAAATAAAAGATTTGTTTATTAGTAAAAATAAAATCCTAAAACCTAGGCATCAAAGAGATATAGGAAAAATAATATCTCTCACTAAAGCCTTCGCTCTTTTAAATTTATGGTTTAGAGACAGAAATGGCTCTACTATACTAGCCAACGATAATGATATTGAAGAAGCCTTTAATGTTTGGGATAAAATTTCAAAGAGCCAAGAGCTCAATCTCCCCCCATTCATCTTTAACATCTACAAGGAGATAATTATCCCATCTTGGAAGGATAATAAGAAAAAAGGTATAAGCCGACAAGATATCTTTAAAAAATATTCAGAAATTAATGGGAGAGGTATAGCCGATTGGATTTTAAGACAGCAAGTTATTCCCTCTCTTGAAGATTCTGGATTAATAATACAAGAAAAAGACAAAGATGATAAAAGAAAAATACTAATCTACCCGACAAATAATATAGTGAGTTAAGGGGTGGGTAAAATTACAATTAATTTATATTTATATGAATAAAGAAAATAATAAGCTAATAAAAAGCAAAGAACAAAAGCTAGAAGAGTGGAAAAAAAAGATGGAAAATGATAGCACGGCTATTAATGAAGGCAAGGATTTTTTAATGTCCTGCTGTAAAACACAATACGATATTGATGAAAGGCTTAAGAAAGTTTCCAGAGATATCCAATCAAAAATACAAATAAAAAAAGAGGATTTAAACGAAGATGAAATAAATATTTTAAAAGACTCTCTTTATGGCATTGGAATAGATAGCGGATATCATTTAATAGAAATAACTCCCGACAATCTACAAATGTTAGTAAATAATCTAAGAAGTAGCTTAATAAAAGAATTTAATTGCACGACTTATACTGAAAAAATATTAATTGATACTATTATAAATTCTTATATTAGAAATCTTAATTACAGTAAAAAACTATTAAATACAACTGAATTAGGGAAAACTAGCCCTGAAATAAATGGGTATATAAAAGAAATGAGCAAAGAAATAGACAGAGCTAATCGTCATTTCTTAAACTCTTTACAGACCTTAAAAGAACTTAAACAACCAGATTTAAAAGTTAATATTAAAGCAAACACCGCCTTCTTTGGAGAGAAACAAGAGTTTAATAATAAGAAATAATAATATGAAATCATTAAGCCCTAATAATTTAGGAAAGAAATTAACCTCTTCCTGCAAACAGATAAATATATCTGATTACTTAAAATTAGCCAAGAATGAAATCAAAAAAGTTTTCTTGTATTCAAAGATGGAAATTGAAGGATATGGCGATGTTGAGCTGATAACAGCTAAAACTGGTATTTCTGGAAATAGATACTGGTTTAAATGCCCTATTTGCAGTAAAAGAGCTGGCATTATCTATAAACATCCAGTAAATAACCTTATAGGTTGTCGTAAATGCTTAAACCTAGAATACAAAAGCAGAAGATTTAAAGGAATGCTTGAAAATTTGGAAAAATAGCATTTTTATGCTATAATATAAGTGCTTACTCAATACAAATTAATATGCAAGGGTTTTATATTTTTATCGCCTGAAAGGGGCGGTTCTGCCGATAAAACTCACCTTTGCGTAAGTTTGTATTGGGTAAGCCAGAACCGTCCCTTTTAGTTAAATTAATATTAAAAATATGAATCAAAATGAAAAAACAATTAAATATTTTCTCTATGCCAGAAAATCTTCTGAAAGTGAAGACAGGCAAACACAATCAATTGATGACCAAATTAATCATTTAAAAAGCTTAGCTATAGACTTAGGGCTGGATATAGTTAAAGTTTTTACTGAATCTAAATCAGCTAAACAACCAAACAATAGACCCGTCTTTGAAGAAATGATAAATAAAATAGAAAAGGGGGAGGGAGACGGAATTCTTTGTTGGCAGATTAATCGCTTATCAAGAAATCCTGTAGACTCTGGGAGGATAAACTGGCTACTACAACAAGGGATAATAAAGTCTATCCAGACTATTGATAAAAAATATTTACCAGAAGATAATGTTTTGATGTTTAATGTAGAAAGTGGGATGGCTAATCAATTTATTTTGGAATTAAGAAAAAACACTAAAAGAGGTTTGTTGAGTAAGGCAGAAAAAGGATGGCTACCATCTAGAGCTCCCCAAGGGTATCTAAATGATGTTATTGAAAAAATAATTATTAAAGACCCAAAAAGATTTGATTTAGTTAGAAAGATGTGGGACTTAATGTTAACAGGAAATTATAGCCCTCCAGCTATATTAGATATAGCTAATAATGATTGGGGTTATTTAACAGAAATGAGAAAAAGAGACGGGGGGAGACCTCTTTCATTAAGTGAGCTTTATAGAATATTTAATAGCTCCTTTTATTATGGGTATTTTGATTATAAAGGAGTTTTATATGAAGGAAAACACGAAGCAATGATAACACTTGATGAATTTGAAAGAGTTCAGGAGTTATTAGGAAATAAAAGTAAGGCTAAAAAAAGAAAAAATGAATTTGCCTTTACTGGAATTATTAAATGTGCTTATTGCGGTTGCTCAATAACTGCTGATAAAAAAACTAAGCTTATTAAATCTACAGGAGAAAGAAATAGCTACACCTATTATCGTTGCACCAGAAGAAAGAGAGATTTAAAGTGTAAAGAGCCAAGCATAACATCAGGGGAAATTGAAAAACAGATAATTAAAGAAATAGAAAAATATACTATTTCAGAAAAATTTAAAGACTGGGCTTTAAGTGTTTTAAAAGAAAAAAGTGAAAAAGAAGCTGAGGTTAATAATCAATCTTATATCTTGCTAAATAATAAATATTTAGAGCTACAAAAACAATTAAATAATTTATTACAAATGAGACTAAGAGAATTAATCAGTGATGATGAATTTCTGAGAGAAAAAAGCAAACTACAAGAAGAAATAAACAAAACTAAGATAAAAATATCACAAAATCAAGACAAAAGCCAAAATTGGATAGAATTAGTTGAAAGAGCCTTCTGTTTTGCAACTTATGCCAGAGATAGCTTTATTAATGGAGATTTAAAGACAAAAAAAGAGATATTTTCAGCTTTAGGGCAATCATACACCTTAAAAGACGGCAAAATAGAGATAAAACCAGTTAATTGGATAATTCCTATTTCTAACCTAGAAAAAAATAGCAAAATTGAAAACAAACGGTTAGAACCAACGAAAATTGGCTTAAATAAAGCAAAAAACGAAGCTAATTGCCTCGTTTCTGCTCAATGGGGTGACTAGAGGGAATCGAACCCTCCCCGCCGGGACCACAACCCGGAGTTCTAGCCGCTAAACTATAGTCACCATAAATCGAGCCTAAACTCGATAAAAATAAATATTATTATCTCCTTCTTTTATGGTTTTTTCTAACTCTAAATCTTTTACTTTAAAACAATAACTAATTAATAAAGTTCCTGGTCGACATTCTTTCTTTATTTTAGACCCTAACTTATTCATTGTTTTAGGATTAAGAAAACAATAAATAATATCAGCTTCTCTAAGATTAATCTTAAAAAAATCTTTTCGAATTATTTTTATTCTACTATTACTAAGAGATAATTGAAGTCTAGCTAAAAAATAGGGCCACCAAGAATACTCAACTCCTACTAATTTATCATTTTTAAATTTCTCCTCAACAGCTCTTAAGAAACCGGCTTGACCAGCACCCAATTCATAAACAACTTCATCACCAGTTAAATCTAACTCTTTTATAATAGTTAAAATAACTCTAAATTTAGTGGAAATAAAAGGAGCAAAACCTCTGAAAACAATATTAAAAAACTGAATAGATAGTAAAACAATAATAACCAACAAAAGAACAAAAATAAAGGTAAAAAAATAAATCATAAAATATTTAATTAATGTATCCCCGCTAGGAATCGAACCTAGATATCCAGCTTAGAAGGCTGGTGTTCTATCCATTGAACTACAGGGACTCTCAAAAACAATTTAACAAACAAATAAGTAAAAGTCAATTTAATATTTTATTATCATCTTTTTTAAAAACACCCATAATAACTATAACAGAACCTAAAAATATCAAACAATCCGATAAATTAAAAACCGTAAAAAATCTAAGATCTAAATAATCAATTACATATGAATAAGTAATTCGATCCCAAAGATTACTTACAGCTCCTAAAAAAATTGACCACCAAGCTATAAAATTTATTTTTTCATTCTGTTTTATTGATAAAAAAATATTAAAAATAACTACAACTATCAGTAATGTTAAAATAATTTTTAAAAAAACACTATTAATAGGAATAGAAAAAGATATATCTTTATTAGGAAGAAAAGTAAAAGATAAAAAATTTTTTATTAAAACAATATCCTCTTCTATTTTAATAGATAAAGTTTTTAAAAACCGATCTAACAAAAAAAACATAGTTATTAAAAAAATAACTATGTTTAAATATTTTTTTTGTTTTAAAAATTTAATCATTTTCCTGAAGCTTAGTCTTGCAATCAATACAAGAACTAGCTGTCGGTCTAGCTTCTAACCTCTTATCACCTATTTCTCCGCCACAATATTTACAAATCCCATAAGTATTATCTTCGATTCTTTTTAAAGCGCCATCAATTTCTTCAATAGACTTCTCTAAAACCTTTTGTGCTACCACCACCGTTGAGTACTCACTAATTTCTTGAGCATTCTCATCTGGCTTATCCCCATATTCAGGAAAATCAGCTGTTCGATTATCAATTTCACGAGAATCTCTTTTTGACAAGTCCTCTAAATCTTGAAGCAATCTTTCTCTTCTTTGAATTAAACCTTCTTTAATTTTATCAATCTCTTTAATGTTCATATTTTTCAAAAATTAAAACATTGATTTTCTAAATCAATTTTATTATACTATAATTATATATAATATATTTTCTTTTGACAAGTTAAAAAATATTTGTTATTATTTCCCTGTTTTAATGGAGCGGTAGTTCAGTTGGTTTAGAACGCCTGCCTGTCACGCAGGAGGTCGCGGGTTCGAGTCCCGTCCGTTCCGCTCTTCGCGGGTATCGTATAATGGCTTTTATGTCAGCCTTCCAAGCTGAAGATGGGGGTTCGATTCCCCCTACCCGCTCATAACAAAAAAGCAGATTTATTCTGCTTTTTTATTTTTATGAAAATGCTACATAATTCTAACCTGACCTATTTCTTCAACCTCTCCTTTTAATATTAAATTTCTGATATTATAAGTACCCATTTTTGGAGCTTTCAAAAATCCATTCATAGCAGCTTCCGCTAACCAAGAAGAATTTAAAAAATCAAACAACCATTCTTCAACATTTTCTGGATTTTTACTATCAACTCCCGATCCTATACCTAATAACCATCTTCTATTATAATCCTCTTGAGAACCAATAGGTTCAGCAATTATAATTGGAATACCTAAGCCACTATAAAAACTAAGTTCTGAGGGTTTAGTCCATAAAATATCAGTTTCACGTAAACTTAAATTAAACTCAGAAAAATATTTCATCTTATCAGGATTATAAATTATTTTAACCCCCTCATGCTCTGATAAAGAATTCTTTTTTAAAACATCCTGAAAAAAATTATAAACATCAAGTCGAGATCCAGCCACTAAAGTAAACTTTAAATCTCCGCTCTTTATTTTAGGAGCTAATCTTTCTAAAAGAATTTGACCCAGCTCTTTTTGAGCTCCAGCTCCTCCCACCGCAAAAGCTAAACTTAATGGACGACTAGCCTCTCCAATTTCCTCTTTAGGACAAAGATAAGACTCTAACAATTTTTCATATCTATTTCTATAAGCATGAGAAGGATCTAAAACAGCTAACCTTTTGATTAAATCCTGTTTTACAATTTCTTCATTCACTCCAATATTTTCCATTGGTAATGGAAAACCAGTAACATAAATATTTTCCTCTTTAACTCCATATAATAATAAACGATCTTTTACTCTTTGATTAGGAGCCAAATACTTTACTGAACTTTCCTTTGGATTTAATGGAGCCCAAGCACGAGAAACATCAGCATCACAACAAACACAATAAACTGGCCCCTTATATTTATAATATTCGGCAAAATAAACTGGTAGAAAAAAAGTAGTAAGTAATGGTAAGGGATTTTTATTTAATTCCTCAATCAAATTTCTACCTAAACCTCTTTTTACCTTTTTAAAAAAATGTTTTTGTTGAAAACTATTTTTTGATAAATCTCTTCGTGGATAAAATGGTTCTATTGTTTGAAAATGATCCATAATAGAAAAAACTGCTTGACCAAGAAGAGGAACCTTTTTAAATCTAGATATTAATTCATAATTTTCTCGATCTCTTTTCCAAATTTTTTTCTCCCTGTCACTAGCACCCTCATAATCATTAGCGGTAATAATTTTACCATCCACTAAATCTAAAAAGGAATAAGCGGCTCTTTGATGACCATATCCCATATCAACCGAAACTAAATATAACTCTTTATTATTATTCATAATTTTAATATTTATTAATAATTTAGCTAATTTTAGCTAAAAATAATAAAATATTTATAAATAAGATTTAAATTTATTGTGGACCTAATGGGACTCGAACCCATGACCTCTTGCATGCCGAGCAAGCACTCTAGCCAACTGAGCTATAGGCCCTTATAAATATAATATAGCATAAAACAACAAAAAACAAAATTAGTGTCCTCACTACGAATTGAACGTAGATCTAGAACTTAGGAGGTTCTTGTTTTATCCGTTAAACTATGAGGACCTATAACACAAGGATAAACTAAATTTTAAAAAAAAGCAATTAATTTTTTGACAAAAAACAAAGTTTAAGCTAATATTTTAATAGATAAAAATAATTATTAAAAAAATTTTTATGTTTAAAAAAGATGAAAAAATAAATGATTTCAACGAAGCCGAAACTATTATTGGAGAATCTGTCCAAGTAAAAGGACATTTTGAAAATAATGGCAACGTTGTTATTAATGGATCCCTAGATGGAGAAATAAAAACCAAAGGAGCTATTTTAGTAGGAGAAAAAGCTAAAATCACCGCCAATATTCAGGCCGAAGAAATGGTGGTCAAAGGAAATATTGAGGGAAGTATTAAGGTTTTTGGATACTTATCAATTGGGGAAACAGCTAAAATTTTAGGAGACATTGAATGTATTCAAATATCTATTGAGAAAGGAGCTCAAATTAATGGAAAAGTTTCTATTAGTAATGAAATAGAAAAAGAAGACAAGATTATAAATAACGAAAATGATTATTCCATTGTCGAATAAATAATTATGAATATCTTTTTATATGACGAAATAACCGATAAATATAAAAAGAAAATAAAAAGAGTTGAGGAGGAATTAAATCGATTAAGCCTTCAAGGAAAAATAATTTATCTAAAAAACGTCAAAAACTTAAAAGAATCTCTTTTAGAAGAGATTAATAATGGAGCTAAAACAATAATATCTGTCGGAAATAATAAAACTGTAAACAATATTGTTAATATTTTAGCTAATATTAGCGATAATATTCCCATTTCATTAATTCCTATTGGACCTAATAACTCCATAGCCGAATCACTTGGTATTAAAAATGAAAAAAATGCCTGTTTTATTTTATCTAGTCGACGAATAGAAAATCTAAACGTTTGCCAAGCTAATGAAAGTTTTTTTATAGAACAGGCTACTATTAAGGCTCAAGGTTCAAGAATATATATTGATAATAATTTTAAAATAAGTTCAGATAGAAAAGGAGAAATATTTATATACAATATTGCTCCTAATAATTATCCCAAAAAAGATTTAGTTAATCCTAAAAATAAAACCTTACATATTTATATTAAAACTGGTTTAAAAAATGAAACTCATATAAGCGGAAAAACTATTGAGGTAAAAAATGAGACTGAAGAGCTTATTTTAGATGGGGCTATTAATATTTCTTCACCAATTAAAATAAATGTAACAAAAAAATCAATTCCATTTATTGTGGGAAAACTTAGAAGTTTTAATACTTTATAATAAGCTTAAAATATTAATTAAAAAAATGTTCTACGTAGAACATTTTTTTAATTTTCAATAATTAATAATTGTTCTACGTAGAACAATTATTAATTTTATTTTAAAACTTTAACCGGAGACTTTATTTTACTAAATATTATTTTTTGCTGAACAGCTGTAAATAGGGTAGTTAAAAACCAATATAATGTTAACCCAGCCGGAAACTGTAGACCAATCAACACTGTTATAACTGGCATAACATAAAGCATCTGTTTATTCATAATTGATAACATTTTTTCATCTTTTGATCCCTCAGTTTTTACTTCAGGTTTTTTAGTATGCATCATTCGAGATTGCCAAAATTGAGCCAAACCAGCTAAAACGGCTAAATAAACACTAGTCTGCGCTAAATCAAAATAACCTAAAGTCATAGTATTTATTATTTCAGGATTATTTACAAAAGAATAAAGTAAATCTAAATGATTCTGAGCAAAACCATCCTTAAAAACCCTAAAAATAGCTATTAAAAACGGTAACTGAATAAGTAATGGTAAGCAAGATGAAAAAGGATTAACTTCATTTTTCTTATAAAGTTCCATTAAAGCAACGCTTTGAGCATGTTTATCATCCTTATATTTTTCTTTTAATTTTTCTATCTCAGGCTGTAACTCCTGTAAGGCTTTCTGAGATTTGATAGATTTTTTAGAAAGAGGAAAGAGAACTACTTTAATAATTATAGTTAAAAATAATATAGCTAAACCTAAATCACCAAAAATATTATACAGATAAACCAAAAGATTTAAAATTGGTTGATAAAATAAGGTTTGAAAAAATCCACTCATATTTATTATTTTAGTTTTTAATTTATTATTTTAAGGGATCGTGCCCACCGGGATTAAAAGGATTACATCTAATAATCCGCCAAATAGTTTTTTTAGCACCCTTAATAACCCCATATTTTTTAAAAGCTTGAATTCCATATTCAGAACAAGTAGGAGTAAAACGACAAACACCCTGAGGAAAAACTCCCTTTAACAGTCCGTGATCAGGTGATAATGTTTTTTGATAAATTTTAATAAAAAATATAATTATATTTCTTGGAATCTCTATAAAAAATCTATATAGTTTAAAAAACATATCTTTATACTACTTCTTTAAAAGCTTGTGTTAAAAATATCTCTATCTTAGAATATTTTTCTTGAGAAAAATCTTTTTTTACTGTAATAACAAAATCAAAGCCTGATGCTATTTCTTTTTTATTGTTTATAAAAAAATATTTAACCCTTCGTTTCATTTTATTTCTATTTACTGATTTTTTGCTAACCTTAGCAGAAATTATAACAACTAGTCGGCTATATTCCTTATTATTTTTAAGAGACTTGATACCTAAAAAATCATTATAAAAAGATTTACTACCCTCTTTAAACACTAAATCAATATCCTTTTTCTTTCTTAATCTATATTCCTTTTTTAACATTACTTTAATCTGATCTATTTTGATAAACGATCTCTACCTCTGTCTCTTCTTCTTTTGATTATATTTTGACCGACCTTACTACTCATTCTTTTTAAAAATCCATGCTTTTTCTTAGCTCTTCTAGCATTAGGTTGAAATGTTCTTTTTGGCATATTAATAAAAAAATAATTATATCTAATAATTATATATACAATAATTATAATTTATAAAACACGTTTATTATATTTAAATAAGATATTTTTGTCAAATTGACTTCTTATTTAAAACAATGAGGAGCTATATTTTCTGAAATATTAAAACTTAACAAGGTTTCACAATCTGGAGCTTTTTCCCCGGTCCAGATGATCTCTAACTTATTATTACTAATAAGGCCTAAGAAAAATCCAGTATATCCCTTATCTTCTGAACTTAAAACTGTATAAGTTCCTAAAGCATGAATATCAGACTCAACTATAATAGAAGTAGAAATATTTTCTAAACCAAAATTCAATTTTTGAGATTGATGTAAAGCTCTTGAAAAAAGATGCTCTCTTTCTTCAAAGCTATTTTCAATAAAAAAATTTTCTTGAAAAGATGCCTTTTCATTTTGAAAGTCTTTTCCAAAAAAATTAGAATTTTTTAAAAATAACCCCCCTAATAAAATTAAAAAAATTATTAATAAAAAAATAAATATTGTTTTTTTTGTGTTCATATTTTTAAATTTTTATATTCATAATTATAACATAAAAAATTAAAAAAGAAAACTTCTTATTTACTTTTTATTTATAAAAACATATAATATAAAAAAGAATTAATTTATAAATATATGATTATTTCTATCAGTGGTTTTCCTGGCTCTGGTAAAAGCACTATTGCTAAGCTTCTGGCCGAAAAATTAAAGTGGCCTAGATATTATATGGGAGGACTACGTCGAGAAGCGGCGAAAAAAAGGGGTTTAACCTTAGCTGAATACAACAAACTAGGAGAAAGTGATCCCTCAACCGATCTTGAAGTTGATAATTATCAAAAAAAATTAGGAGAAGAAAAAGATAATTTTATAATTGAGGGCCGGACTTCATGGCATTTTATTCCTCATTCTATAAAAATATATTTAGATGTTAATAAAAAAGCTGCAGCTAAAAGAATTTTTTCTCATCTTCAAGAAGAAAATAATAGAAACGAAGATCACAATTTAAAAACCCTAGAAGACGTTGAAAAAAGTATTGAAGAAAGATATTTAAGTGATAAGAAAAGATATGAACAATATTTTAATATTGATGTTTATGATAAAAATAATTACGATTTTTATTTAGATACTACTAACTTTAATATTCAAGAAGTTTTTAACCAAGTTTTTGATTTTATTTCTACAAAAATAGATATTGACAAATAAAGAATAAATCTATAATATATAAAAACAAGATTTTTTCTTGTTTTTTAAATTTTATAAAACATAAAAATATGGCTGAAGTAAAAGCACAGGACATTAAACCAGGTATGACCATTAGGGTTTATCAAAAAATTAAAGAACTTAATACTAAAGGAGAGGAAAAAGAAAGAATCCAGTATTTTGAAGGAATTGTTTTAGCTAAAAAACACGGACAAGAGGCTGGTGCTAGTATAACTGTTAGAAAAATATCCGATGGTATTGGAGTTGAAAAAATATTTCCTTTAAATCTACCAAGTATAACTAAAATAGAAATAAAAAAAGAAGCTCAAGTTAGACGAGCTAAGCTTTATTTCTTAAAAAGAGGTTATAAAAAAAGACTCAAAGAAAAAGTATATAAAAAATAGCCGAGGTGGTGGAATTGGTAGACACGCAAGCTTGAGGTGCTTGTGGGGCTTGCCCTGTGCAGGTTCAAGTCCTGTCCTCGGCACATAAAAAATAAGGGCGTATAGCTCAGCTGGCTAGAGCACTTCGTTTACACCGAAGGGGTCCAGGGTTCGAATCCTTGTGCGCCCACGATTTTATAAGAACAGATTAGCTATCTGTTCTTATTTATAAAATAATAAAAATATGAATATCTTAATTTTTGGTGATAGTATAACTTGGGAGGCACATGATCCTAAACAAGGTGGTTGGGCAACACACTTACGAAATTATTTAGAAGAAAAATCTAATAATAAAATTAGTGTTTATAATCTTGGAATTAATGGTGATACTACCACCAACCTATTAGAGCGAATTGAGATTGAAACAAAATCACGTGAACCAGATTTAATTATTTTTGCTATTGGTATAAATGACGCTACATTTATACACTCTTTAAATAATACTTACACTCCACTTAATCAGTTCCAAAAAAATTTAGAAAGGCTTTTTGATATTGCTAAAAACTTTACTAATAATATTATTTTTATCGGACTAACAAAGGTAGATGAATTAAAAATCAACCCTTCTTCATGGGAATTTAATCAAACACTTCTTAATAAGGATATCGAACAATTTGATAATACTATTAAAGAATTTTGTGAAAATAATAAAATAAAATTTATTTCTATGAAGGGTATTATTGAAAATAAAGATCTTTATGATGGACTCCATCCCAACACTCAAGGACATATTAAAATGTTTAACCAAATATTACCCGAAATAAAATTAATGTTATAAAAAAATTATGAAAAAAATGATCAAAAAATTAATAAGCTCTATAATTATAAAAATATATAAATTAAAATGTAAAAATCTAATAATTAGACATGGAACAACTGATAGCGCTGTCTTTAGAAGTGTTTTTTTATTTAAAGAATTTAAACTACCAATAAAAATTAATCCTAAATTAATAATAGATGCGGGGGCCTATACGGGTTTATCGGCATTATACTACTCTTCAAAATATCCTTCGGCAAAAATAATTTGTATTGAACCTGAAACTTCTAATTTTGAGATATTAGAGAATAATACAAAAGATTTACCTAATATAACTAGGGTTAAAGCAGCGTTATGGCATAAAAATGCATTTTTAAAAATAAAGGATATGGGTACTGGAAAATGGGGATTTATGGTTGAAGAGGTTTCAGAATCAGAAAATTTTGATATTAAAGCAATTACTATCGAAGAAATATTAAAAAAATCAGGATATAATACAATTGATATTTTAAAACTTGATATTGAGGGTTCAGAAAAACAATTATTCTCTAAAAATTATCAAACCTGGTTAGAGAAGGTTAATATTATAGTACTTGAATTGCATGACAGAATTGTTGATGGTTGCACAAAATCCGTTTATTCCGCAATTGGTAAAAATGAATGGAAAGAATTTAAAAAAGGCGAAAAAGTAATTTTTATTAAAAAAGATTATTACAAATCTCATATTAAATAATTATTTATTAATGTTTTACAACTCCTACTAACAATCTTAATTTGTTCTTTTTATTTAACATTTTATTAACACCTTATAAACAAAATAAAAATTGTTTTATTTATGTATTTTTATTATAATAAATCTACTTTAATATATTTTAATCTTCATAATTATGAATAACGATCAAATCTGGCAAGCTGTTTTAGGAGAGTTAGAAATAGGTATATCTAGGGTAAATTTTATTACCTGGTTTAAAAATACCTTTATTTATTCAATTAATGATGATCATGTTATCATATCGGTTCCTAATGATTTTACGAAACGATGGTTAGAAAAAAAATATCATAAAGCAATAAAAAATTCTATTGAAAAAATAACTGAAAAAAAAATAAAAGAAATAGAATATAAAGTTAATTTAAAAAAAGAAGATAATATTAAAGAAGAGCAGCCCATAAACAATATTATTAATTTAAACAAAAAGGATAACTCTAATAATAATATTGAAGATAAAAAAATAAATTTAAGCTCTTATGGATTAAATCCTAAATACTCTTTTGAAAATTTTGTGGTTGGTAAATCCACTGAATTAGCTTATGCCGCTTGTCAAGCCATAATCACTAATCCCGGCAAATCATATAATCCTTTGTTCATATACGGTGGAGTGGGTTTAGGAAAAACTCACTTATTACAAGCTATTGGAAATGAATTAGTTAAACACAATAAAAAAGTACTATATACTACCAGCGAACAATTCACTAATAATTATATTGACTCAATTAAAAGTGGTCGAGCTAAAGAATTTAAAAATCAATATCGAAACGTTGATTTACTTCTAGTAGATGATGTCCAATTTATGGGAGGAAAAGATGGAACTCAAGAAGAGTTTTTTCACACCTTTAATGAATTACAACAAGGAGATCGACAAATAGTTTTATCATCAGATCGACCACCTAAAGCTATTCCAGCTATTGAGAAAAGATTAATTTCTCGTTTTGAATCTGGTATGGTAGCTGATGTTGGAAAACCAAACACTGAAACCAAAATAGCTATATTAGAAAGAAAAGCTAAAGAAAGAAATTATATAATAGAGGAAGAAATATTAGAATATGTTGCTAATAGTATACAAAATAATATTAGAGAATTAGAGGGAGCCTTAAATAAAATTATAGCCTATCATGAATTTCATAATCTTAAACCAACTTTAAAAGTAGTAAAAAATATCTTAAATGATTTAACTAATAATAATCAAATTAAACCTATTTCCCCTAAAGATGTTCTAGAAACCGTTTCTCAATTTTATAATATTAATATTAAAGATTTAATTGGTGGAAAAAGAAAAAAAGAACTAGTGGTTCCCCGACAAATTGCTATTTATATTATGAGAGAAGAATTAAAAACATCATATCCCACAATTGGAGAAGAGTTAGGTGGAAGAGACCACACCACCGCCATTCATTCTTATAACAAAATACAAAAAGAAAAAGAAGAAAATGAAAGAATTAATCAAGATATTCAATCAATAAAACAATTATTATATGGATCTTTTTAGTTGGGTAAAAAACCTTAATAATAAATAATTTTCTGTGAATAATAATATAACTAAGTGGGTAAAACTTTTAACAAATTGTTAATAAAAAAATCAATAAACAATATTATACCCAAGTAGTTAATAATTAATAATATTTTTTAAACAACATTATAAACAGTAAAAAATTAACTTTTTACCAATAATTATAAGTAAAAAATTTAATTTAAAAGAATTATCCCCAACCCTTATTATTACTATTATTTAATATAATTAAAAATATGAAATTTATAAGTCTAAAAGAAAATTTAAAACAAGGACTAAATATTGTAAGTCATTTAAGTTCTAAAAATATAAGTTTACCAATTTTAAATAATATTTTAATAAAAGCTAAAAAAGAAGGACTAGAATTAATGGCTACCAATTTAGAGATTAGTGTTAATCATTTTTTAAGAGGTAAGGTTGAGCAAGAAGGAGAGATTATAATAGACTCTAAGCTTATAAATGAATATATAAATTTATTACCAGAGGATAAAGTTGAAGCTCAATTAAAAGATGGGGAATTAAATATTACTTGTAAAAATTATAAAACAAAAATAAAAACTCAAGTAAGTAATGATTTTCCAATATTACCAAGTATTGATAATAATAATTTTTATGAATTAAATTTTGATGATTTTAAAAATAGTTTATCTGAAGTATTTTTTGCTGTTTCTTTTAATGAGAGTCGACCAGAATTATCAGGCATTCTTTTTTCTTTTCAAGAAAATGAGTTAATTTTAGTTGGAACAGATAGTTATAGATTATCAGAGAAGAAAATAAAATTAAAAAATAAAAAATCTCTTGGTAAAAAAGATCTTATTATTCCGCTAAAAACTGCTCAAGAATTATTTAGAATTTTATCAAATTTTAAAAATGAAGATCAGATTAATGATTCTGATGTAGTTAAAATTAATTTCTCCGATAACCATATATTTTTTTCATTTGGAACAACTAATATTAGTTCTAAGTTAGTATTAGGAAAATATCCTGATTATCAACAAATAATTCCAAAAACAGAAAAATATCAAATAGAAATAGAAAAAACAACCCTAATTAGAGCTGTTAAGTCAGCGGGTATTTTTTCTAAAACTGGAATTAATGATATTTCTATTTCTGTAAATAATGGTAAAGTAGTAGTGTCTTCAAGTTCTAGCCAAACAGGTGAAAATAATATTTATCTTGATGCTAATATTAAAGGAGATGGGGATGAGATTTTATTTAATTATAAATATCTTCTAGATGGTTTGAATAATATAAAATCAGATCAAATTATTATTAAGATGATTGATAATAATAACCCTATAATTATAAAATCTAAAGAATTTGATGATTTTTTATATATAATGATGCCAATTAGACAGTAATTAGTTTATATTTATAGTTATTTCATTAGTATCTTTTTTTATACCACCCCAATCATAAAAACTGGCATATAATTTATAAGAGCCACTTTCAGGAATAGTAGTCCAATTAAACTCTATTGTTTTCTCAATAATATTGTTAAGACTTTTTATAAGTGTTTCATCATTATTACTAGATCTTAAAAAAAGATCTATTTTTGTTATTTGTTCTGGATTAGTACTAACCATTTTTATTGGTAAGGGAAAATCAGGGGAACTAATAGCTAGACCGCTGCTTGGATAAATTATATTTAAATTAATAGGTAATTTATTGCTAGATTCTAATAATAAATTAAAATTAATAGTTTCTTCAGAACAATTTAAAACATCATCACAAACTTTTACTTTTAAATCATAATAGGCATTATCTAAAAAAGATATATCTTTTTTAAGATTAAATGGGTAAGATATTTTTCTATCGAGCAAATTATTATTTAAATAATACTCCACTTTATAAATTCCACGTGGAGCACTAGCTTCTATATCTACATTTAAAATTTTATTGTTAAGGGTGGTTCCATTTTCAAAATTAATAATTGAAAAAACTGGTTTATTTTCTGGATCATAAATATTTTCAGCTTGATTAATAATATCGGGGTTATAATCCGGATCTTGTTTTTTAGCCCATTCTAAAATTCTATTTTCCCATAAATTAAATTGACTATCATTTTCTGGGTTTTTTGGTGCATCTCCTAGGGGATTATTTTTATCTACATAATATAATATAGAATGATGATCGGTAATAAATACTTCCTCTATATTTTCCTCATCATCATTTTCAGTAGCAATATTACCAGTTTCTTTATTAATTTTAATAGTTTTTCCTAATAATTCTCCATCTAAAATAGCTTTACCGGTTTTCTCAAATTCATAATTTTTAAAACTTTCATTTGGATATAATTCTAAAGCTCTTCTCATAAACTCATTCCAGATAGGAGCTGCTACTACACTACCATCAGCTCCTCGATTCATTTCCGAGTTATTATTATTTCCTACCCAAACCCCACTTACTAAGGATGGGGTATAACCAATAGTCCAAGCATCCCTAAAATCATTAGTAGTTCCAGTTTTAGCTGCTGAAATTCTATTAGGTAAAACTAAATTATTTCTTTCTCCAAAAATAAAACTTCGGTTTTCGTTATTTGAAAGTATGGAGTTTATCATTCGAGCTACATTAGTATCTAAAACTTTTTTTCTTTTTTCATGAAACTCTTCTAGAGTTTTTCCATTAGCATCCTCTACTTTCAAGATAGCTGTTATGGGGCTAATTTCTCCTTCGCAGGCAAAGATACTATAAGCGTTAACATGTTCTAATAGTTTAACCTCTCCACCACCTAAAACTAATGATAATCCATATCTATCAGGATCATTTAAGGTTGAGTAACCAGCCTCTTGAGCTAAAGAGACAAGTTCTCTAACTCCACCTAGATAAAGAACTTTCACAGCTGGAACATTTAAAGATCCAGCTAAGGCCTTTTTAATACTTATTGGTCCTTGTTCTTGATTATTATAGTTACGCGGTTCATAGGCTTTTCCCGAAGCTGAAAAATTAGTAACTACATCATAAATAATAGTTTCCGGATTATAACCACCTTTAGTAAATAAATTAGCATAAGCTAATGGTTTTAAAGAGGATCCTGGTTGACGGGGTCTAACAGCTACATTAACTTGACCATCAATTTCTTGGTCAAAATAGTTTTTAGAACCAACCATGGCTAATATTTGTCCATTTTTAGGATCAATAGCTACTAATGCAGCATTACTAGCTTGATATTTAGATTCATTAATTTCTGCTTGATTTTTAATAGCCTCTTCAGCTATTTTTTGTTTTTCAATATCAATAGTAGAATATATTTTTAACCCTCCTTGTTCTAAGGTTTTTTCTCCATATTTTTCTGATAAAATTTCTTTAAGATACATTACAAAATGAGGTGCGATGATATTAGTTTCTGGTCCTTTAAAGGATAGTTGATATTTTTTAGCTTCTTCTTTTTCTTGTTCACTAATATATCCTTGTTCATGCATTAAATCTAAAATATATTGTTGTCGTCCAATTAGTAGATTCTTATTAGGTCCATAAGGAGAGTATCTACTAGGAGATTGGGGTAAAGCTGCTAATAGGGCACTTTCTGCTAGATTTATATCTCGGGCTGATTTACCAAAATATTTTTGACTAGCTGCTTCAATTCCATAAGCATTAGACCCATAAGGAATTTCATTTAAATACATTTGTAAAATTTCATCTTTTGAGAATTTTTTTTCTAATCTTTGAGCTAGTAATATTTCTTTTATTTTTCTAATATAATTTTTTTTAGGGCTTAATAAGGCGTTTTTTATAAATTGTTGTGTTAAGGTTGATCCGCCAGCTTTTCGATGGTAGATAACATTAGTAACCATAGTTCTAAGCATAGCTCCAATACTAAAACCTTTATGTTTATAAAAATTTTTATCTTCAATAGCGATAGTGGCTTTTTTAGCATGATCCGGAATTTCTTCTAAATTAATTAAGGTTCTTTTTTCTTCTCCATGAAATTCATAAAGTATGTGTTCTCCACTTCGATCATAAATAGTGGTGCTTTGAGCTATTTCTCGTTCAATTAATTGATTAGGGTTGGGAAGATTTTTTGAAATAATAGAGATAAAAATTAAAACAATAATAGCTAAAATTAAAAACAAAACAAAAAGAACCGAAAGAGTTTTTTTATTAAAAATAAAAGAGAAAATCTTTTGATTAGTGGTTTTTTTTCTACCCTTATTTTTTTTATAGTTTCCTTTTTTGGGTTTTTTATTATTACTTGAAAAAGTTTTTAAGGGCTTAGGTTGATAATAATTTGGTTTTATTGGTTTTTTATTAAAAGATGAAGACATAATTATATTTTATTTGTATATAACTTATTTTATCAAAAGGAAACTTTTTCGGCAACCTATCTTTTTTGTTTTTTTTTAGTTATAATATGACATATGTTAAAGAAAATAGTTTTGATTTCAATCTTTCTTTTTTTTCCATTTTTTTGTTTAGCTGAGGATGATCAAATTTTTAATGCTAAGGTTCTTGATATTATTGAAGAAGTGGAAAAAGAGAGCTCTCAAGGGGGGTCTATTATTCAGCAAAATTTAAAATTAGAGGGTTTGGAAGGCGATTTTAAAGAAAAGGAATTTGTCTTTTATGGTATCGGAGATATTGAGGTTATTGGTATGAAAAATTATAAAGTGGGCGATAAGGTTCTAGTTATTGCTACCCCAAAAGATTCTTCAGGAGAGTATAATTATTATATAACTGGGAAAAATAGAAGTCAGGAATTAATAATAGTTTTTCTTTCTTTTTTAATTTTATTATTAATAATTGGAGGTTGGAAGGGTTTTAGATCAATACTATCTTTAATTTTAACTTTCGTAATTATTATATTTTTTATGATACCCCAAATCATCGCTGGGGTTAATCCAGTTTTTATTGTATTAATTAGTTCGATATTTATTTTAATTTTTATAGTTTATTTAACCGAAGGTTTTAATTTACGATCTCATTTAGCCGTTGGATCTATTTTTTTAAGTTTAATTTTAGTGGTTGCTATTTCTTCTTTATTTATATTTATCACTGGATTAAGTGGGGCTTTTAGTGAGGATGTTTTTGCTTTAATTAGTATTGGTCAACAATCTTTAAGTTTAAAAGGATTATTATTGGCCGGAATGATTATTGGGGCTTTAGGAGTTTTAGATGATGTGGTTATTTCTCAAATTGTTTCGGTAGAAAAAATTATTGAAGCTAATCCTTACCAAAGTCGAAAAGAGGTTTTTAAAAAAGCTCAAGCAATTGGCGTTTCTCATATTAGCTCTATGACTAATACTCTATTTTTAGCTTATGCTGGCGCTTCTCTACCTTTGCTTATTCTGTTTGTTGATGATAATAATCCTTTCACTAGTTTTAGTCAGATTATTAATAATGAGGCGGTGAGTACTGAGATAGTTCGAGCTATTAGTGGTAGTATCGGCATTCTTTTAGCGGTTCCGATTGCTACTTTTATAGCTTCTTGGGTTTTTGTTTATAAAAATAATAAAAAATAAATGAGTTTAGAAATTACTAGTTTTTCTAATCCGAAAATAAAATTAATAAAAAAACTTTTAAAAAATTCTTCTTTACGACAAAAGGAGGGCTTAGTTATTATTGATGGAAAAAGAGAAATAAATGAAGCTCTTCAATTTGGTTGGATAATAGAAGAGTTATTTTTTTCTCCTGATATTATTAATAAACAAGATAGTTCAGATTTTTTAAATTATTTTTTAAAAAACAGTAAAAATTCTTATCAATTAAATAAAAATATTTTCAATAGTATTTCTTATAAAAAAAGTCCCGATGGTTTTTTAGCAGTTTTGAGGTCACGTTTTTTAAAATGGGATGACTTAAAAATTAAAAAGAACCCATTTGTTTTAATTTTAGAAACAGTCGAAAAACCGGGAAATTTAGGGGCTATAATTAGAACCGCTCAAGCTTCAGAGGTTGATTTGTTAATATTAGTTGATCAAAAAACAGATCTTTATAGTCCTAATGTTATTAGAGCTAGTACTGGTTTTGTTTTTTCTTTACCAATTATAATATCTTCGTATCAGGAAGCTCTTGATTGGTGTCAGGATAGGGAGATAAAAATATTTAGTACCGCTCTTAGAGCTGATAAAAGTTGTTTTGAAGTTGATTTTTCTTCTCCGACAGCTGTGGTTTTTGGTAGTGAGGCCACTGGACTTAGCCCAGTTTGGCTTGAATCTAAAGATCAAATTAGTATTCCAATGAAAGCCGGTATTGATTCTTTAAATGTTTCTGTTAGTGTGGGAATTATATCTTATGAAGCTTGGCGACAAAGAAATTTTTTAAAATAAATAATTATATATGAATTGGTTAACATTAACTATTATTTCTTATCTATTACTTGCTTTTGTTAATTTGGGTGACAAATTTGTGATGGATAAAATTCTGGGCGATAGTCGAGTTTATGCTTTTACTGTAGCAATTTTAAGCTTGATAGTTGTCATTATTGCTCCTTGGTTTTTAAAGTGGCCGGGATTATTTCTTTTTTTAATAAATATTTTAGCGGGCACATTTTTCATTTTTGCTTTATGGACTATGTATGAAGCTTTAAAAAAAGGTGAAGCTTCTCGAGTAGTAGTGGTAATAGGGAGTATAGTACCAATTTTTACTTTATTTTTTTCTTTAATTTTATTTAAAGAAAATTTTACTTTAAATCAATGGTTTGGAATGTTTTTTCTATTAGCTGGAATGTTGCAAATGTCTTTAATTGTTAGTCGAAGAACAAAATGGTCTACATTTACTAAAAGGACTTTATCAGTTTTTTCTGGTAAGTATAAAAAGAAGTGGATATTTTTATCAATTTTATCAGCTTTTCTCTACGCGGTATTTTTTATTAGTACTAAATATGCTTATAGTCAACAAGAATTTTTGAGTGCTTTTATTTGGACTAGATTGGGTGGACTTTTACCGGCAGCTTTATTTTTAATTGATAAATCTAGTCGAAAAATTATTTTAGAAAGTTTTAAACCTAAAAAGAAAAGACCAAGATTATTAAGACTTAGGAAAGAAAAAAAGCCTCGAAAGTTTTTAGTAATTTTAAATCAGGGTTTAGGTTCGCTAGCTGCTTTATTACAAAATTATGCTATTTATTTAGGGCCAGTAGCTATAATTAATGCTTTACAAGGGATTCAATACGCTTTTTTATTACTTTTAGGTATATTTTTTTCCTTTTTCTTTCCTAAGATTTTAAAGGAGGATATTTCTAAAAAGGTTTTAATAAAAAAAAGTACCGCTATAGTTTTAGTTGGTATTGGTCTTTATTTAATATTAAAATAATATGAAAACAAAGAAGGTGACAGGTTTTATTATAATATTCTTATTAATAATATTATTCTTAGTTTATGTTTTTAAGGTAGCTAAACATTATCCTGAAAAAATTGATTTAAATATTTCAAGTGATTCTTTGGGAGTGACCTATTCTAAGAAACAGGCTAAAAATTTAGGTTTAGATTGGAAAGAAGCCTATCTTAATATTTTAGATGATTTAGGAGTTAAAAAAATTCGAATTCCAGTTCACTGGGACGAAATTGAAATGGAGAAAGATCAGTTTGATTTTTCTGATTATGATTTTTTAATTAAAGAGGGAGAAAAAAGAGATGTAGAATTTATTCTTAATATTGGAGCTCGAACTGCTCGTTGGCCAGAATGTCATTTTCCCGATTGGATTGATTCATCAGATTCAGAATTCTTAGAGGAGAGAATAAAAATAATGTTAGAGAAAACTATTTATCATTTTAAGGATTTTTCCTCCATTGCGTATTGGCAACTGGAAAATGAACCATTTTTAAATTCTTTTGGTCTTTGTCCAAGAGCTAGTTATGATTTTTTACAAGAAGAATTATTATTGTTAAGAAGTCTTGATAATCGGCCGGTTATTATTTCTGCCACCGGAGAATTAAGTTTATGGAAACGAGAAAGTCAGATAGCTGATGTTTTTGGAACCACTATGTATCGTGTGGTGCATAACAAGTTTTTAGGCTATCTTAAATATCCTTATACTAGTGAGTTTTATAGTAAAAAAGCTAAGATGAATAAACTAGATTTTAATCGAGTATTCATTATTGAACTTCAGGCTGAACCTTGGCTTAATTTTGAAAAAATTTTAGATCCTAATGATAAATCTTATCTTAAATCAGCTAGCCTGGATCAAATTAAAGCTAATATTCAGGTAGCTCAAAATACTAAGTTTTCTCGGATCTATCTTTGGGGAGTAGAATGGTGGTACTTAAGACATAGTGTGATGAATGATAGTTCTTATTGGGACTTGGCCAAAAATTTATTTAGATAATATGATTTCTATAATAATCCCAACTTTAAATGAAGAGCAGTATATCCCTATTTTGTTAGAAGATTTAAAAAATCAAAGTTATCAAGATTATGAGATTATTATCTCTGATGCTTGTTCTGAGGATCGGACAATTGAGATAGCTAAAAAATATCATTGTTCAGTGATAGTAGCTAATAAAGATGAGCGCCACCCTTCAATTCAAAGAAATAAAGGAGCTAAAATAGCTCAAGGAGATGTAATTTTATTTTTAGATGCTGATACTAGTTTATTAGATAGAGATTTTTTAATGAAAGCGATAAATGATTTTCAACAAAGAAATTTAGGTGTTGCTGGTTTTTATTTAAGTTTTCCTTCTTCTAAGTTTTTTTATCGTTTTTATTATTGTCTTTATAATGGTTTAGCTTTTTTAGCTCAACGAATTAAACCTTTAGCAGTTGGGGCGGGCTTGATGGTTAAAAAAAGTCTTCATGATGAAATTGGGGGTTTTGATGAAAGTATTTTTATTGGTGAGGATCAGGTTTATTGTGAAAAGCTTTCTAAGAAAGCTAAGTTTCGTTTAATTAAAGGAACTAAAATAGTTTTTTCTATTCGAAGATTTGAAAAAGTTGGTCCTTGGAAAATGTTAGCTCGCTTAGTTTATAGTACTTCTTATGTTCTTCTTTTTGGTCCCATTAAAAAGAAAATAGTTAAATATGATTTTGGAGTTTTTGGGAATAAAAAGAAAAATGAGTGACCTGGGGAGAGTCATTCATGAGACGATCTAGTGAACTGTCTGTGAATTGTGATTGCGAATTAAGTGTTGACGAAAGGAGTTACTAGATCTGATAAAGTCTTAGATTGTTCTAAGGCTTTTTTATTATTTTTAATATTTCCTCTGTTTTTTCTTTCATAGTTTTACTACTTCTGGCTTCCAAGTTTAATCTAATAAGGTTCTCAGTGTTAGAAGCACGAAGATTAAACCAAAAATCATCAAATTCGATACTTAATCCATCTAATTTATTGATTTTTCCTTGTTTGTATTTCTTTTCTACTCTCTCTAAAACCTTTTCTTTATCATTAACCTTATTATTTATTTCCCCTGAGTGATAATATTTTTTTAGGGGAGCTATTTGCTCTGATATTTTTAAGGGTGATTGAGAAAACTCTTCTAATAATTTTAAAATTACAATATTAGGAACTTCAAAACACCCAATTGGGAGGTTAAGGAAAAAATGACCAGATGATTCCCCAGAAAAATAGATATTTTCTTTTAACATTTGTTCTTTTATTAAAGAATGTCCTACTCTGGTTTTAACTGGAATTCCACCAAATTCTAAAATTAGATCTTCACTTATTTTTCCAGGACGAACATCAAATCCAATTTTAGATCCTGGCTTATCTTTTAAGAATATTTTAGCTAATAGTCCTCGAATAATAGCTGGATCAATTAATTCTCCTTGATCATCAATGAAGAATATTCTATCGCCATCTCCATCAGTACTAATTCCTAAATCAGCTTTATTTTTTAAAACTTCTTGTTTAATTTGTTTAAGATTTTCCTCTTTTAAGGGATCAGCCTCATGAGCCGGAAAATTTCCATCTAATTGAAAATTTATTTTCTTTAATTTAACCGGTAAATGTTTAAATAGCTCTTTTAGGTATAGGGCTCCCACTGCATTAGCTGGATCAGCTACAATTTTTAGAGGTTTAATGTTTTTAACTTTAGCTATTTTTAAATCATATTTAATCTGTTCCTCCAAAACATTTTTTTGATCTATTACTTTACCTTTTTTCTCAGCTGGATTTAAATTTCCTTTTAAGATTTCTTCTTTTAAAAAATTAATACCCGTTTCACCACTAACCGGAATAGCTCTTTCTCTAGTTATTTTAAAACCATTCCATTCTTTAGGATTATGAGAAGCGCTAACCATTATTCCTCCATCATAATTATATTTAGCTACGGCAAAATAGAAGGTGGGAGTTGAGGCTAGACCAATATCAATTACTTTAGCTCCACCATCTACCAATCCTTTGATTAAACTCTTTTTTAAAATTGGTGATGACAATCTTTTATCAGCGGCTACTACGATTTTTAATTGTTTTGAATTTCCTTTTAAGTCTTGATTTCGGAGTTTTAAATAGGCTAAGCCAAGTTGATAAGCAGTGTGGTGATCAAAGTCTTTTTGGTAGATACCTCTAATATCGTAGGCTTTAAAAATTTTAGGATTGACTTTCAACATTTTTCTTTTTAATTAAGTGGTAAGCTAGTCCTAATCCTAAGATAGCTGAGATTAAACTAAAGAAACCTCCAAGATAAGGAAGACTTAATAAAATTGATATTATTAAAACACTTAAGAAAATTTGTAATATTTCTGGCATTTTAATTTTCCAACGTTCTGAAGCATAAGTTGATAAGCTAAGAGCAATTAATACTTTTCCTAAGTACATGGCTAGTATCCAGAGAGCTAAAAATATTATAGCTAGTGGAATAGCAATTACAGTCATTAGTAAAGCTATGAAAATAAAGGGTCCAGTAATTAATAATATTATTCCGGGTAAAAATAATTGACGATTATTTTTAATAATAATATTATTTAATTTTTTGGTTTTATCTTTAAGAAAAAGGAAGAAGAATAGAGCTAATAAGAAAGATGATAAACTTAGATAAAGAATACTTCGAACTCTAGAGCTAAAAGTTTTATACTTAACTGGCTCTTTTTGTAAAATTTCTCCACTTATATTTTGGCTTTTAATTTGAGCCTCTTGTCCGGATTGATAACTGAGATTACCTAAGATTTGAGCTGATTCTTCTATTTGTAATGAATTATAATAACGATTTTTTTTGTAATGATCTAACTTTATATTTACATCTTTTCCAATAATTCCTCGAATAAGAGATTGATTAGCTCCTCCTCTAAGATGTCCATTAATTTGACCATTGAATTCAGAGTTAACAGCTAAGAATAATAAATCTTGGTTTAAAACAGAATTGCTCTCTAAAATTAAATTTTCTGATAACAGGTTAGTATTTTTTTCTACTTTTCCTGAAATAGTAGTGTTGCTAGCGATGGATCTAAGGTTTCCCATAATCTCACCATCCATTTTTAAACTTTCACTAATAGTAATAAGGTCTCCTCCTATTTTACCATTAATTTGAATATTATTAGCTGCTCCAATTAAATCTCCTAAAACCTCTCCCTCAACAGTGACGCTTTTTCCAATAAAATAAAGATTACCTTCAACAATTTCATCTTTGGCAATGTAAATAAAATCTTTAACTCTAGTAGTGTGAGCTTTAGAGCTAAAAGGAAATAAAAGGAAAACTAGTAAAAACAGTAAATAATACTTTTTTTTCATAATTTTGTTTTTTATTATTTTATAAGTTATAATGACTCTGTTATTATTATAACTCAAAATAATGAGACAAGCAACTCGAGAATTAATTCGAAACATTGATAAAATAAAAAATGAGGCTGATTTAAATGAGTTAAAACGTCGTTTATCAAAAAAATATCAGGTTCCTCTATGGTTGAATTCTGATATTTTACAGGATTATTTTTCTTTAGTTCAGGCTAATAAAATTAGTTTAGCTTGGCGAGAAAAATATGAAGATCTTTTTTTATCTCTTTTAAAAAAACGAGCTATTCGAACTTTATCTGGTATTGCTCCAGTAGCTATTTTAACTAAACCTTATCCTTGTCCTGGTAATTGTGCTTATTGTCCACAAAAAGCTGATGTTCCGGTTAGTTATTTACCTAATGAACCAGCGGTGATGCGAGCTTTACGTTTAAAGTTTAATCCATATTTACAAACAATTTATCGTTTAAAAGCTTTGGAAAATAATGGACATGAACCCAAAAAAATTGAAATAATTGTTATTGGTGGAACTTGGAGCTATCTTCCTAGTAAGTATAAATATTGGTATATTTTAAATTGCTTTAAAGCTGCTAATGATTATCAAAAAATTAAGAAACATATTAATATAGAGAAAAGTGAAAAACCTCGAATTCCACAAAAATTAATCCATAATTCTTATTCTCAATCTTTATCCTTAAGTGATTTAAAAAAACTTTTGAAAAAAGAGCAAAAAAGAAATGAAAAATCAATCTATAGTATAGTTGGATTAACCTTAGAGACTCGACCAGACTATATAAATCAAAAAGAAATTTTAGAAATGAGAGATTTGGGGGCAACTCGAGTTGAAATTGGAGTTCAAGCCTTAGATGATGATATTTTAAAGTTAAATAAAAGAGGGCATGGTATTTTAGCTACAGTTGAGGCTACTAAACTTTTAAAGCAATATGGTTTTAAGATTACCTATCATTTTATGCCAGCTTTACCAGGATCTAATCCTAAAAAAGATTTAGCAATGTTTAAGGAGATATATAATGATGCTCGTTTTCAACCCGATCAGATAAAATTCTATCCTACGGTAGTAGTAAAAGATAGTTTGTTATATAGGTGGTGGAAGCAAGGAAAATATCAACCCTATACAGACAAAGAATTAGAGAATTTAATTATTGAAGCTAAAAAAATTACTCCCATCTATACTCGTATTATTCGTTTAATTCGAGATATCCCAGGAGTTTCCATTGAGGCTGGTAATAAAATTACTAATTTGAGACAGGTTATAAAAAGTAAAGGAGTGATTTGTCGTTGTATTAGGTGTCGTGAGGTTGGAGAAAAAAATATTAATGAAAAAAACATAAAATTAAATATTTTAGAATATGAAGCTTCTGAAGCTCAGGAATATTTTTTAAGTTTTGATAGTTCTGATAGTAAAACATTATATGGGTTTTGTCGTTTACGTCTTGATTTTTCTAGTCCGATAGCGGTCGCCATAATTAGAGAGCTACATGTTTATGGTCAATTAGTTCCAGTCGGAGGAAAAACAAAAGTCCAGCATCGAGGTTTAGGAAAAAAATTAGTAGCTCAGGCTGAAAAAATAGCCAAGAAAAAAGGAGCTCAAAAAATAGCAATTATATCCGGTGTTGGAGTTAGAAATTATTATCGAAATTTGGGGTATCGACTAAAAGATACTTATATGATAAAAAATATTTAATATTAATAATTTAATTTTTTATATGACAATTAATAAAAATTTAAGTCAGAGTGATCCTGATTTATTTAAACTAATTGGACAAGAGACTCAGCGACAAGAAGAGGGTATTGAATTAATTGCTTCGGAAAATTATGCTTCCTTAGCGGTTTTAGAGGCTCTAGGGTCTTCTTTAAATAATAAATATAGTGAAGGTTATCCAGGAAAAAGATATTATGGGGGTAATCATATTATTGATGAAATTGAGCTTTTAGCTATTGATCGCTTAAAAACTTTGTTTCAAGCTGAACATGCTAATGTTCAACCTCTATCAGGTTCATCAGCTAATTTAGCTGTTTATATGGCTTTTTTAGATTCAGGTGATAAAGTTTTGGGGTTAAAACTAGATCATGGAGGTCATCTTTCTCATGGTCATCATGTTAATTTTTCTGGTCGTTTATATAATTTTGTTTCTTATGGTTTAAACTCTTCTGGCTTAATTGATATGGATGAAGTTAGAAAAATTGCTCTTAAGGAAAAACCTAAAATGATAGTGGCTGGTTTTAGTGCTTATTCACGAAATTTAGATTGGAAAACTTTTAAAGAAATTGCTGATGAGATTGGGGCTTATACCTTAGCTGATATTTCTCATATTGCTGGATTAATTGCCGGCGGAGTTTTAGATAGTCCCGTTCCTTATTTTGATGTTATTTCTAGTACCACTCATAAAACTTTACGTGGTCCGCGAGGAGCTTTTATTTTATCTAAAGAAGAGCATGCTAAGAGAATTGATCAAGCAGTTTTTCCGGGACTTCAAGGTGGTCCTCATGATCATGCTATAGCTGCTAAAGCGGTAGCTTTTAAAGAAGCTTTAGATCCAAGTTTTAAAGATTATTGTCATCAGATAATTAAAAATTCTCAAACTATGGCCGAAGAATTTTTAAATTTAAAATATGAAATAGTCTCAGGTGGAACCAGTAATCATTTAATGGTAGTTGATTTAAGAAATAAAGAAGTTGGTGGTTTAGAGGTTGAAAGAATTTTAGAGAGCATTGGTATTTCAGTTTCTCGCTCTACTATTCCTAATGATACTGCTTCTCCACGTAATCCTTCTGGAATTAGATTAGGGACTCCCGCTATTAGTACTCGGGGTTTTAAAGAACCCGAGGTTAAAATCTTAGTACAATTAATTGATTTAGCGATTAAGAATAGAGAGGATCAGGATTATTTAAAAAAACTTAGTTTTGAGGTTCAAGCTTTAGCTAAAAAGTTTCCTGTTTATAAATAAAAATATGAAAAAAATTGATGGTAAAAAAATTGCTGAAAGAATAAAAGATAAATTGGCTCTGGAGGTTTATCAGGTTTTAGAAAAAGAAGGCGGTCGTCGTCCTAATTTAGCCATTATTTTAGCGGGAGCTCGAGAAGACTCTAGGCTTTATGTTTCTTTAAAAGAAAAAGCCGCTAAAGAGGTCGGAATTGATACTAATCTTTATTTAATTTCTGAACATGAGGGGGAGGATGAGTTAATTTCTTTAATTGAGTTTTTAAACCAAGATTCTTCTATTGATGGTATTTTAGTTCAATTACCTTTACCAGAAAGATTTAATACTGATAAAATTTTATCTAAAATTTCTCCACAAAAAAATGTTGATGGTTTTGATTCTCATGACAAGGTTTTTTTCTCTCCTTTAATTAAGGCCATTTGGTATTGTTTAGAAGAAACTCAAGAAGATTTATCTAAGAAAAAAGCTTTTTTATTTTTTAATTCACCTATTTTTGCTGAAGAAGTAAAAAAAGCTTTAAGCCCAATGGGGATTATTTTAGACTCTATTTCTAGTCAAGATTTTTTAGAAATTAAAAAAGACAAAAAGAATTTTTTAGATTTAAAAGAAAAAATTAAAGCTTCTTCAATTTTAATTTCAGCTTTAGGTTGGCCAGAGTTTATCGAAGCTGATTTTTTAAAAGATGAAATGATAGTAATTGATATTGGAATTACTAAAAAAGGTAAACGAGTTTTAGGTGATGTTAAATTTTCCGATAGTGAAAATTTAGTTGGTTATATTAGTCCAGTTCCTGGAGGTATTGGACCTATTACGGTTGTTAGTTTATTGGAAAATGTTTTTAAAGCTTATCAACATGGAAGAAAAAATTTCAAAAATTAAAGACCTACTTAAGAGATATTATGGGTTTTCTGAATTTCGGCTTGGTCAAGAAGAGGCTATTTCTCAAGTTTTAAATAAAAAAGATACGGTTGTTATTATGCCAACTGGAGGAGGAAAATCTCTAATTTTTCAATTACCCGCTTTAGTATTAGAGGGAGTGACTTTAGTCGTTTCTCCTTTAATTGCTTTAATGAAAGATCAGGTTGATTCTCTTTTAAAACTAGGAATTCCTAGCACTTTTATTAATTCTTCAATTAGCTTATCAGAAACTAATGAAAGATTAGAACAGATAAAAAATGGTTTTTATAAAATAGTTTATGTAGCGCCAGAAAGATTTTATAACCAAGCTTTTTTAGAAGCTTTAAGTAAGGTTTCAGTTTCCCTTTTTGCTATTGATGAGGCTCATTGTATTAGTCAGTGGGGACATGATTTTAGGCCGAGCTATTTAAGATTGAAAAAGGTTATTGATTTTTTAAAAAGACCAGTAGTTTTAACATTAACCGCTACGGCTACTATTGAGGTTCGGGATGATATTATCAAGCAGTTAGAATTAAAAAATCCTGCAGTTATTGTAACCGGTTTTGCTCGAGACAATCTTCAGTTTGGTGTTATTCAAGCTGCTAATAGTCGAAAAGCCGATTTAGTTTTAGAAGCTATTATGGGCTCGGCTGATGGATCTGGTATTGTTTATGTTGGAACTCGAGCTAAGGCCGAGGAACTTTTAGAATTTTTATTAGCCAATGATGTATCGGCGGTAGTTTATCATGCTGGTTTAGATGCTGATAGTCGAGAGTGGGTTCAGGATAGTTTTATGAATGGTCAGGCTCGAGTAGTGGTAGCTACTAATGCTTTTGGTATGGGAATAAATAAAAAAGATATTCGTTTTGTTATTCATTATGATTTACCGGGAACTATTGAAGCTTATTATCAAGAAGCCGGAAGAGCTGGACGCGATGGTTTACCCAGTTTATGTCTTCTTTTATATTCCCCCAGCGATCGTTATTTGAGAGAGTTTTTTATCCAAGGAGATAATCCGGCTCCAGAGTTAATTACTAAAGTATATGAAAAATTATTAGAAAAAGAAGAGGTTCCGGGTCAAGCTATTTTAATTACTTATGCTGAGTTAGCTCGAGATTTATCAGAAAATGTTCCAGAGATGGCGATTGGAACAGCTTTAAAAATTCTAGAAAAAGAGTCTTATATCTCCCGACCAAGTGAAAAAAATGGTCAAGCTTTTTTAAAATTTAAAGATGATTTTAATAATCTGTTAGGAGCTTTGAGTTCTCGAGCCAAGGTTCAAATTGAGGCTTTGAATAAAGTTTATGATTATTTTTCGGAGAAATTAAAAAAAGGAGTTAATTTTAATTTAGATGATTTGTCTGAGACTATCAAGGTGAAAAAGAATTCAATTTTAAGAATGTTTAAGACTCTTGAAGAAAAAGGTTTAATTGAGTATCAACCACCATTTCGGGGAACTGAGATTAGGATATTAAAATCAGTAGCTCCTGAAGATTTAGAAATTGATGTTCGGGCTTTAAGGGAAAAGCTTAAAAATGCCGAAGCTAAATTAGATGCTATGGAAAATTATGTTTATTCTTCTTCTTGTCGACAGGCCTATATTTTAAAATATTTTGGTGAAGAGAATATAAAAAACTGTGGACAATGCGATCAATGTTTAAGAGGTTTTCCGGAGCCTGATATTTCGGAAAATTTTCGTCATAAGGAATATTTAGGATGAATAAATTAGCTCAAAACTTTTTATTAAAAACAGTTTCTCAGGGTTATGAGGAAATTGCTTTATCATTTAATGAGACTCGGCAAAAACCAATGAAGCCAATGGTGTATGAAATAGTTAATAATTTAAAGATATCTAATGGAGATCAGATTTTAGATTTAGGTTGTGGTAATGGCTGTTTTTTTGAAGTGTTAACAAATTTAAAAAAAGATATATCTTGGAAATATTTGGGTTTAGATAATAGTTCGAAGTTGATCAAATTAGCTCAAGATAAATATGGTTCTCATTTTGAGGTTTTTGATTTACTTGATTTAGCCTCTAGAAATGAGTTAAAATATAATTATATATTTAGTTGGGCGGTTTGGCATCATTTTCCCGGAAAAAAATTAAGAAAAAAAATTTTAAATGATGTTTATAATCAACTTCAACTTAAAGGATATTTTATTTTTAGTGTTTGGAAATTAAGACAGAGAAAAAATTTTTTCTTTCTAAGTTTAAAAACTTATTTAGGGCAAGCTATTCGAGGACGTTTAGTAGATTGGGGTGATCTCTTATTCCGATGGAAAGGTGGGGTGGATAGTCTTAGATATTATCATGCTTTTTCGCTTCGAGGACTTAAGAAATTAATTAAGGGGAGCGATTTTAAACTAGAAAAAATTCTTGAAGATAATTTTAATTACTATTATATTTTAAAGAAATAATATATGGCTTTAATTACTTCTATCTCGGGTATTAGGGGAACAATTGGTCCGGGGGATGACAATTTAAATCCTCTTAATTTAATTAGTTTTTTAGCTGCTTTTAAGGAGGAGTTAGATCAAAAAAAGAGAACTTCAAAAAATTTAAAAATAGTTTTAGGTCGTGATGGTCGCTCTAGTGGAGCTATGTTTTTGTCTTTAGCTACTAGTACTCTCTTATCTTTAGGGGTGGATGTTTTAAATTTGGATTTAGCTACTACTCCAACAGTGGAGATGACAGTTATACTAGAAAAAGCTGATGGTGGAGTTATTATTAGCGCTTCACATAATCCCATGAATTGGAATGCTTTAAAGTTGTTAAATTCTAAAGGAGAGTTTTTAGATAAAGAGACTGGAGAGAGAGTAATAGCTCGAGCTAAAAAAGGACCAATAGCTTTTGTGGCAGAGTCAAAATTAGGATGTTTAAAAAATGATTTTTCCTATCATTTTAAACATATTGATGAGATTTTAAAATTATCTTTAGTTAAAAAGAGTTTAATAAAATCAACTCCGCTTAAAATAGTGGTAGATGGAGTTAATTCGGTCGGATCTTTAGTTGTACCTCAACTTTTAAAAGCCTTAGGAATTAAAGAGATAATTAGTATTAATAGTGAGATAGAAGGAAAATTTAATCATGATCCAGAACCAATAGAAAAAAATTTAAAACAATTATGTCAAGCAGTTTTAAAGCATCAAGCGGATTTAGGTTTAGCGGTGGATCCGGATGTTGATCGTTTAGCTATAGTTGATGATTTAGGTCGACCGATTGGCGAAGAGTATACTTTAGTTTCTGTGGCTGATTATGTTTTTAAAAATTTTTCAAAATTTAAAAATAAGTATAAAGCTATTAGTGTTTCTAATTTATCTTCTTCTATGGCTTTAGAAGATTTGAGTCTTCGTTTTGGTTTTAAATATCAAGCTTCGGCAGTCGGAGAAATTAATGTGGTTAATAAAATGAAAGAAGTTCAAGCGGTTATTGGAGGGGAAGGAAATGGCGGAATAATTTATCCTGAGCTCCATTATGGTCGCGATGCTCTAGTCGGAATAGCCTTATTTTTATCTTATTTAGTTAGTAGTAAGCAACCTTGTTCAGAGTTAAGAAAAACTTGGCCACAATACTTTTTATTAAAAGAAAAAATTGTCTTAGATTCAAAGGTTAATATTGATAAACTTTTAAATCGTTTAGAAAAAAAATATCAAGATCAGGAGATAATAAAAATTGATGGTTTAAAAATTATTTTTAAAAATGAGCGAGCTTGGGTTCATTTAAGACGATCTAATACTGAACCCTTAATTAGAATATATTGTGAAGCTTCTAGTCGCTCTAGAGCGCAAAATATTTTTAAAGAGGTTTCAGAATTATTAAAATAAAAAATATGAAAAACAAAATTATTATTTTAGCGGCTGGGAAAGGAAAACGAATGATGTCAGATTTACCTAAGCCTCTTATTCCGGTAAATAATCGAGCTATGATTAAGTATTTACTTGATTCTATTATAGCTTCCAAAATTGATTCTAAGCCGGTTGTAGTAGTGTCTCCGATTGGAGAAGAAATAATGAAAGAAAGTCTTAAGGAATATAATTTAAATTATGCTATACAAACTGAGGCTTTAGGAACTGGGCATGCCGTATCAGTTACAGAGAACTTAATTTCTGAAGATGTTGAAAATGTTTTAGTTCTTTATGGCGATCAACCTTTTATTAGCCAAAAATCAATGCAGAAAATTTTAGATATTCATCAATCAGAGCTTTCAATGTTGACAGTAAGCTTGGAAGATTTTAATGATTGGAGACAAGGATTCTTTCATTGGGGGAGAATTTTGAGGGGGGAAAAAGGAGAAATTAGGGAAATAGTTGAGTTTAAAGATGCTAGTGAAGAACAAAAAAAGATTACCGAACTTAATCCAGCTATTTTTTGTTTTAATCGGAATTGGCTATTTGATAATATTAAAAATTTAAAGAATAATAATAATCAAAAAGAATATTATTTAACTGATTTAGTTAAAATAGCCTTTAATCAAGGGGTAAATATAGATAGTTGTCCAGTGGCTGCTTCTGAAGTTTTAGGGATTAATAGTCCAGAGGAGTTAGAGATAGTAGAAAAAATAATCAAAAATGAAAAATAATTTAAAAATAATTATCTTAATAGTGGTCTTTATTTTTTTAGTAGTTTTTACTTTTCTTTTTTTTAATCGTGATAAAAAAACTATTCAAGAAATGCCTTATGTGTCAGAAATATTTGAGTTTATTACTATTAGCTCTGAAAGAGTTGGGCAAATAAATTTTAATATTTTTCAAAAAAAAGATAAGAATAACGAGAATCTTTTACCGAGTGATTTTTCAGATTGGGAAAACTCCCTTTTAGAATAAATTTTAGTTTACTTTTAATAAAAATTATGATAATCTAATAGTATAAAAACAATTATTTTATATTATTATGATTAGTAAAAAAAATAAAACTCGTCGATTAGTTTTTTTGATTTATTTTCTTTTAGTTTCGGTTTTTCTTTTAGGAAAAATAGCTTTAGCTACCAGTAGTCCGAGTGTGGTTGATACCACTTTTGGTCTTGATTATGTTGAGGGTACTAATCCTGAAATGAGTAATGAGGAGGGTATTAAATTGGGGGCTAAAGATCCTCGCACTATAGCTGTTAAAATTATTAATGTTTCTCTTAGTGTTTTAGGTATAATTGCGGTTATTATTGTTATTTATGGTGGTTTTGTTTGGATGACAGCTGAAGGAAATGAGGATAAAATCTCTAAAGCTCGGGGTATATTAAAATCAGGTGTTATTGGCCTGATTATTATTTTAGCGGCTTGGGGTATAGTTACTTTAGTGTTTAATAAGTTAGGGGTTAGTACGGGTGTTAGTACTGGGGATCATTCCACTTCAACTAATAATAATATTGTTCCTCCTGGTGGTCCTGGAAGTAATTGCGGTAGTTATTATGGTAATCAATGTACTCCAGATAACACTGATTGTAATGATGGATTAGTTTGTAATAATAATTGTATTTGTGTTCCAGATGAAACTGGTACACCATGTTCTGGTGGTGATGTTTGTACTAGCAATAATCCAGAGTGTGGTAGTAGTTTCTTTTGTGATTTTGAGGCAGATTGTACTTGTCAATTATTGGGCTACTCTAATTTAAACGAACCTTGTAGTGATGGAAATACTTGTAATGACTCTAGTAATACTTGTAATCCTCATTATGGCTTATCTTGTGATCCTGATGCTTGTATTTGTGTGGGGGAGCCGATTATAACTGGTATTAGTCCGCAAGGAGGTTTTTGTGATAATGATATTAATCAAGCTTGCTTAAATGATACTGCTTGTGATGGGGGTTCATGTAATATTAGTCAAGCTAATGGGGCTTTAGGAAATTTGATTACTGTTTATGGTTATAATTTTGATCACTATGATCAAGATTATTCCAAAGTTAATTTAATAAAAAGGGATGGAGAAGAAGAGATTATTATTACCGCTCAAGTTCCTAGCGAACTAAATGCTGCCTGTGGTAATTCTTGGAATAATCAACAGATAGTAGTTGCTATCCCTACTAGCACAGCACTTAGCGTTGAAGATGAGATAGAAATAGAGGTTGTTACTCGATTAGAAAAAACCGATCGGAGTCAAGATGAAAATGGTCCACTATTAGAGTCTTTGTTAATAAATAATTTAGAACGTCCGGGTTTATGTAGCGTGAAAAAGGTGGGAGATGATAATACTGAGGGGGAGTTAGAAGGGCAAATGAATGATGAACTAGAATATCATGGTTTAAATTTAATTAATAGCAAAGCTTATTTTGGTAACTCTGTTAGTAATATTTTAGGACTTTCACCTAATAATTTTTCTGATAATGATATAAAAGGAAGGGCTCGAGTTCCTAATTTATCAACTGGAAAAACTAGTACTTTTGCCAAGAAGGAAATATTACCTAGTAATTTTATGGATTTTAGAAAGATGGCTGAAGCTCCTCAAGGTCCTTCTATTTCTTTCTTTGATCCAGTGGAAGGATCTTCTGGTCAGTATGTCACTATTTATGGTAGTGGTTTTGGTAGTTTTAAAGGTATGAGTGCGGTTTATTTGGTCGGTGATAATCAAGGTTCTATTGAAGCTGATTATAATTTTCCGCCAGTTTGTTTACAATCAGTTTGGTCGGACGATAAAATTTTAATAAAAATTCCAGATAATATTGATGATGGTGATTATTATTTAGTGCTTCAAATAGGTACTTGGAACGAAATTATATCTAGCGATACTTTTAAGGTTTCAGCTGATATTGCTTTAGGTCCTAGTTTGTGTAAAATTAGTCCTAGTTCTGGTCCTCATAGCACCACTTTAGTTAATATGTGGGGAGAGTATTTTGGTACTCAAGCTAGAGCTGTGTTTAGTTATCAGAAATTCACTGATTCAGTTACACCTGAAATAGAGGGAGGAGCTGATAAAATTAAAGTTTTTGTTCCTGCCGAATCAATTTCTGGTCCAGTTAAAGTTGAGAGAGATAATATTAGTGGCAATAGTTTAAATTTTTTAATTGGTGCTTGTTTATCTGATGATGATTGTTCTGGGTCTAATACTTGTTGTGGGGCTAATACTGTTTTAGCTGGATCTTGTGTTTCTGATAGCAATGCTTGTAATGAAGGAGCTCCTAGTAATTCTTTATTTAAATGGAGCTTTGATACTGGAGTAGCTGATGCTAGTCCATCCTTCACCGGAGATGAGCCTTATAGTTGTGCTAGCTATACTTATTGTCCTGAGACACCTTATGTTTGTCCTAATTCTCCTGGAGTTTGTTCTAAATATCTTGGTGGTCAATCAGTATTAATTTCTGGTACTTGTGATGATACTTGTCAGAGTATTTGCCCTGGTTCTATATATCGATCTGATTTAAATCGATGTGTAAAAGATATAGGTAATTGTCATTTGGATAAAAAAATAGAGTATTCATTAGGAGAAGGTTTGGGAACCACAACTAAAATAGCAGTTTGTAAAAATTATGATATTAATGGGACAAGAAAATCTTTTTTTGAGATTTCAGTTAGTACTAGTTGTCCTAATGGTTGGAGCATGATTTCTCCTGGTCGTTGTGTTAATGTTCCTAATGTTTATAGTGAAGAATATAGTTATACATGTGGTGCTTGTCCTTCAGGTTTAAGTTGTCAAAATTTGTATGGAAATGTTGAATTAGGTATATGTGCTTCTGGTCCTTTATGTTCTGGAGATTATTCTTGTATTAATGGTCAATGTCAAAAAGAAGATCTAGGTGATTGTCAGTGTTGTTGTGATAAGGATCAAAATAGTACTGATGCTGATAGCTATGGTAATCCAGCTTGTTGTACTCCATTGATTTGTGATTATAAATGCGGTGTTAGCGCTAATGAGCCGACTAATAATGAAAATTATGGATTATGTTCTGGTTGTAAGTTATCGGATTCAGCTGGTATTTTTGATCGAGATAATGCTTGTAATTGTTTAGGAACTTATGGTAAATTTTGCGAGGTTAGTAATATTTATCCTGAGGGAGCTTGCTTAGATTGTTCCGCTATTCAAAGTGAAATTAATTGTAAAGAGCATGGTAATTCTTGTTGTTGGGATAAGAAAAATGAATCTTGTCGTGGTATAAAGTCTGATAGTATTCCTTGGGATGAAGAAGATGCTAATTGGGGTTATTGCCCTTATTATTCTTGTCGAGAGGATCAACCAAATCTTTGTAATCTTTCTTCACCATCTAGTGATAGTAATGATAATTATCTCTATTCTTCTACTAGCTCTTGTGCCATAGCTTGTCAAAAAAATTGTAATAAGTATTTAACTTTTGATCATTGTAAAAATACTGATAATTGTTGTTGGGATGAAGAATCTAATCTTTGTTTGGAGGGAGCTGCTTTTAGTGATGAGGCAAATCTAGGAAAGTGTAAATATTATCAATGTTCTAATCCTGGAAGTGATTCACCTTGTACAGTAACTGATCAATCTAGTGATGGTGATAATCCTAATTATTTAAAAGAAAATATTTGTACACTTCAATGTAAAAACCAATCTCTAGGTTTTGGTAATTATTGCGCTTCTATTACTCCTAATTATACTAATCTTAATCCAGTTTGTGATTCTAACGTTTGTAATTTATTTTCTTGTTTAACTAGTGAAGGAGCGGTAGCTTCTAACTCTACTGATTGTGGAGTTTGTTGTTGTAATCCAAATAGCTCAAATGATCAATGTACACAGATTAGTAGCAGCTTAACTTGTTTACCAAATAAAGGTTTGTGTACTGGATCAAAACGTGGTTTATGTTGTGGTTGTAGTACTGATGCTAGCTGTGTTAATCCTGGTTTATCGCCTCTCTTTGTTGGTTGTGGTCTCGATACTTGTTGTCGAGCTCGACCTAAAATAGAAACAAATATTAATAAATTTGCTGAGCTGGATGTTTTGCCGGAGCATGAAGATCATAATGTTTGTCGAAATGCCATGATTGAAATAAATTTTGATCAAAGAATAGATATTAATAGTTTGAGTAATAATATATTATTATTAGAGGAAACCAGCGGTGCTTGTTCTCCCGGTACATATTTTATTGGTCAAAGTAATTTTAAAAAAGATACTATTTTAGCTCGAATTTTAAAACCTATTTTAAAAATTTTTAAGAAAGATGCTTTAGCTCAAATCGGGGGAATACCAATAGATCTGCCATTTTTACCGATATCTGTATTGAATATGCCATCATCAGTTAAAAATTATTGCGCTGTTTTAGGTAGTGTTGATTTTGAGCATTTAAGTAATAATAAAACTCGAGTTTTCTTTAAACCCAATAATCTTCTTAAGGCCGGAACTAAATATTTTGTCGTGGTAAAAGGAGATGTTAATTTAAATAGTCAAAGTGGAATTAAAAGTTTGCACGGAATTGGTATGAGAGGTTCTGGGTATTATAGAATTACTGCGCCTTCTACTTTTTCTGGTTGGAGATCTAATGTTTTATTTAATAATGTTCGATATCCAAATTCATATATCTGGAGATTTATTACTCAATCAGTAAATTCTCCAGGAGAAGGAATTTGTACAATTGATCATGTAGAAGTGTCTCCTGATTCTTATCTTTTTCAAACATTTGAAAATGATCTTAATGAGAATGATGAAGATTCTAACCATTCCTCTTTTGATTCTGTTAAAGATCGGGATAAAGTATATGTAGCCAAAGCTTATTCCTCTGATCATCAAAGACTACAACCTACCACTGGATATAGTTGGACTTGGGATTGGAATATTGATAATCAAGATGTTTTAAATTTCTATGATGTATTAGGTGAGGAAAGTAGTATTACTGGTTTTAGTTTAGATGGTGATAAGCGATTAATTGGAGTTAAGGGTGGTGTAACTAATGGAGAAACTTGGGTTTCTGCTACTACCGTTTTGTCTTCTCCTTATACTACTGATGGAAATAATGTTTCTAAATCAGTTCCTGCTTATGTTATGAATTGTAAAAATCCTTGGCCAGCGTTTAATGGTGAGACTTGGTCTCCATGGAAAGACACTCCTCAAAGTGGTATAGCTGGATATAATCATGAATTTTATTATTGTCGGGATGCCGGTGAGGATGGTACCGCTGATGATTTACCAGCATTTTTAAGTGATTTAGCTATCGTTAAGGGTAATAGCTTAATTAAGGTTTGCAGTAATGCCCCTACTCAGATTTGTGAAAATAGTAATGATTGTTCTAATGGTGGAATATGTTTAAGTAGTTTTTTAAAGGAAATATATTTCTTTAAAGAAAGAATTCCTCATTTTATTAAAAATATTTCCGCTAGTGATAATGGTATGGGGGGCAGTATAAAGCTTTCCTGGGAATCAGATAAAAGTTTAGTTCATCGGTATAAGATTTATTATAATCCAGTAGCTAGTAATAATAATCAAGAGAAAATAATAAATCCTGAAACTGAATGTACTGTAGGAGGTAGTAAATATACTTGTTCAATTGATATTAATAATTTAACTAATGGGCAACAATATGCTTTCCGAGTCACAGCTCTTAGTGAGAATCAGGCTGAGACTAATTTTTCTGCCACTGTTTTTGCCACTCCTACAGTTGGAGTCTTAGAGGCGGAGGGTCTCAATATACCAACTAATTTAGTTGCTCAGATTGAATCATATGATGAAAAAAAGGTTAAATTATCTTGGACTGCCCCAACTAATTATCAAGTAGCTAATTATAAAGTGTATCGCGGAACTTCTCAAGGTGTTTATGCTTCTTCTTTTTTAACTAATAGTACTGAAACTGAAATTATAGTTATTTTACCATCTGGATCTGGGACTAAGCATTATTTAGCAGTCAGTACTATTGGGGTTAATAGTGTAGAGAGTGATAAATCTAATATGGTGCTAGTTGATTTTGGCGCCTTACCATTATTACCATAATTATTTTAGTGTATTAAAAATTAAAATAAAAAAAATGAAGAAAAAAAATATTTTTATAAGAAGAGTTTTTTTAATAACTTTGTTTTTCGGTATTCTCTTTTTAATATCTACTCAAGTATCACGAGCTTTTTCTGGGGTGGGTAATTTGGGTAATCAGGAACAGGTTGCTTCTAATACAGGTAGTGGTAATTATCAGACTAATCCCCCCATTCTTAGTTCTCAAGAATCTTTTCAATCGGGGGAATCTGACGCTATTGCGGTTAGAGTTATTCCTAATCCCAATCATCTCAGTGCTCAGAAATGGTATAAATCTCAAGGATTTTCTGGTTCGCCCCAATCTTTGATAGTTGATGGTTATCAAGCAGTTCGAGATGGAAGAACAGTTTATGTTTCGGCTACTAATGTGGTGGGAAATAATATTTATACTAATATTTATTTAATTTCCTATGATCAAGAAGCTGATCATCAAACGGTAGATATTTTTGGTAAAATCTTAAGTAATTGGAAATTTAATACTAATATTAATGCTAATGTTGGTTCTTGTGTTATTTCTAATCGAAGTTGTTACTCTGATAGTGATTGCTCTGAAGGTTATGTTTGTGGAAGTCTTGGTAATGCTCAAGCTAATAAATGTATTTTAAAAGAAGCTGATGAAGATTATACTAGTTTAGAAAGTTCTCCACGTTGTTTACTTGATTCTGATTGTCCAGGAAAATTATTTTGCACTAGTCTAAAATCCAGAATTATTAGAGACTTAGATCGTTTAGAAAAAATAATTCTTTTAAAAGAAAAGATTGAACAGTATAATAATAAGAATGGGCGATATCCAACTTTATTATCCGGAACTTATTTACCTCATGTTGCTATTTCCACTTGGCCTTCTTGGCAAAGTTCTTTTTTAGGGCAAATTGGGGCTAGTGGAGTTGTTGATCCAATTAATAGTTTAGGATCTTGTGCTGATGAGAATAAAAAGTTTGATCTCAATACTTGTTGGCGAGAAGAAGGTAATTATTTTTTTACTCCTAATAATAATTATAATAATTTTACTTTGCCGCCATATAGCTATGTTATCGCTTATACTTCTAATCCTAATGGCACTAATTATAATCTTTGTGCGGTAATGGAAACAGTTTTAGGTGGAGATAATTATACAATTTCTGGTGGACCCTTATCTGATTTAACTTGTTCTCTTGGTTCTGGTGTAGGAAATACTGGATTCGTTGGACATAATACTAATCAAGCTCCCTATGTTTCAGAATATATGTTAGAGGGAGAGGCCGGACAAGAATTTAATGGTTATATTAAAGCCATTGATCCTGAGGGGCATTCTATTACTTGGGGTACTAGTATCCATACAGCACCTATGTTAATAACTAATTTTAGTTCTTGGACACCAGCCAATAAGCCTCAACTTATTAATACTAACAATCCATTACAAAAAAGATTATGGGCTGAAAAAGCTGGGTCTCCGGGGGTGTATAAAATTAAGGTTAATTTAGCTGATAATGTTGGTTCTTCTAGTTCTGAAGTTTTGAATATTGTTATTAATCCTTCTAATCCCCAGATAATAGCTGGTGATGTTAATTATGTTTTAGGTTCAGGTTCAATTCAGGGTGAGATGTTGATTAAGTCTAAAACTCCTCTATCCAATGGAGATGTTAAAATTTTTAGAAGCAATAATGAAAGTAATAAAGTTTCTTTAAATATTATAGAAAGTGGATCACCGCTTTTTTATATCCCCCCCTTTTTACCGCCCCTTGAAGGTGGATTACGGGCTAGTTTAACAAAATTATCTGATCAAGATTATTCTCTTAAAATTTTTGGAACATTAAATCATAATGTTTTTCCTGCCGGATCTTATCCCTATACCATTGAGGTTACTACTCCATATGGATCTAGTACTAAACAGTTTTCTATTAATGTTGCAGCTGAGAATTTAGTTTTGGATTTAAGTAATTGTCCTACTATTGCTCCTCTTGGTTCATATTATGTGTGTCCAGTAAGTGTGTTTGGTTCCAATGATGGAGTTAATTTTTCTGTTGAATCAAGCTTACCTCGAGGACTTTCATATAATAGTTCGGAAAAGAAAATTAAAGGATATATTTTAGATTCTTTAGATCAGTATCCTATCAATGTTTCAGCTCATAATAATTTTGGGGCTAATACTTCTAAAACATTTACTTTAAGTACTTTTAGTGATTGTGAAAATAGTCTAGTTAAGCATGAAGGAGGTCCTTGGAATTCTTCAGGAAGTACCAGAAATAATGGAGGTTATTATAAGACAGTGTTGATTGGTGGACAATGTTGGTTAAAGGAAAATTTAAATATTGGAACGATGCTTATGTTGGGTAGTGAGCCTCATAATAATACTACTATTGAAAAACATTGTTTTGATGATAATGAAATTTATTGTCAGAAACTTGGTGGAGTATATCAATGGGATGAAGCAATGGATTATTTCCATAACAATACACTTCAAGGTATTTGTCCTAATGGTTGGAGAGTGCCCACAGATAATGATTGGTATGTTTTAGAAAATTATTTAAAAGATCCTGGACAAGGTTGTAATGCTAATAGAGTAATGGGGTCAGAAGAGTGTTATTCAACTGGGTTTAAGATTACAAAGAATCAAAAGTGTTGTGCTAATAATGATGATAATAATTGTACTAATTGGCCAGGAAATAATTCCTCTGGTTTTTCGGCCGTTTGTGCTCCTAGTATGAGTAGTGCTTGGTGGGGTTTTGATAATTTAAATACTGAGTGGACTGGCTGGTTAACATCAAGTTTATATGATAATGATAATGTGCTTACTAGACACGTGTTTCATAATAATGGCTTAATTCAACGACAAAAGAAACCTAGAAATAGTGGGTTTTATGCGGTTCGGTGTGTTAAGGATGTTAAAGAGTGTCACAATAATTCTGATTGCGCTTATTTAGGAGGTGGATATACATGTAATAGTTATAATCTCTGTTCTTCAAATGTTATTAGTGGTGGAACAGTTTCACCTGTTATTGTCCCTGGTACTATACCAACTGGTTCTGATGATAATAATACTCCAGGTACTATAACACCACCAAATGCAAGTACTGAGTTAGAAGCAACCACTGATACTCCCATAGTTACACCAACTGGTTCTGATGATAATAATATTCCGGGTACTATAACACCACCAAATGTGAGTACTGAACTAGGGACAACCATTAATAAACCTACTGGTTCCGGAGATAATGTTTCTCCTGATGATAGTACTATAGCTCCACCAAATATTCATACTGGAGCTGTTGGTATAATAGAGGGCGGTACTACTAACTCTGGTTCTGGTAGCAATACTTCTCCAGGGTTAAATACCGGAACATTATTTACTGGCGGAATGACAGGTAAGCCTTAGTGGTTTTATTAAATTATTTATGTTATAATTTATTAACAATATTAATACTTAATTAAAAATGTATGTTTGAAGATTTACAAAACGATCCTAATAGCAAAGTTGATGATATCTTTGCTGATTCTGATCGAGTGGAGGAGCCAAAACCAAGAGTAGCTCCTTCTAATATAGATAGGGGGCCGGCTCCTCAAGCTCCGGCAACTTTACCTGATTTTGATGAAGATGATAGTAGTGGAAGATCTGGGAAAATAATCAAAAAATTCTTTTTAGTTATTGTTATTTTGTTAGTTATTTTTATTTTAGCTTATATTCTATATTCTAAAGTATTATTACCTCGAACTGTTAATCAAGGATCTGGTTTAGATAATAATATTCCTTTAATAGATAACGAGGTTAATATTCCGTCTAATGTTGTCGATGTGGATACTGATGAAGACGCATTAGATAGCTTAGTTCCAGTTATTGCCGATGAAGAAGATAGTCTTATAGCTACTAGTTCTGAGGAAAATATTTTAGAGGAGGAAGAAGTCGAAGAGGTTATAGCAGACAGTGATAATGATGGTTTAAGTGATGATGATGAGATTTATGTTTATGGTACCAATCCTTATATTATTGATACTGATGGTGATGGTTTAAGTGATTTTGATGAAATAATGATATTTGGTACTGATCCTTTAAATCCTGATACCGATAATGATGGATTTTTAGATGGAGGTGAAGTTTTAGCTGGTTATAGTCCATTATCAGCTGAGCCTAAAAAGCTTGATTTAGATTCAATTTTAGATCAAGAGCTTTTTCAGGAAAAATATCCGGAATTATGGACTAAAATTACACAATAATAATCATGTTGAAGAGGAAAAAAACAAAAACTGAAGATACTAAGGCTAATGTTCCTGAGCCGGTTTTTAAGGTTCATCGAATGCCTAAGGGTTATAAAAGTGGTCGATTTGAGCCTTCGGCTTTTTCTAGTAATCCGAGCAAGGAAAAAAGTTCTGGTGGGTCTAATAAGAAGGTGGGATTACTTATTATTTCTCTAGGCTCAATAATTGTTGTTTTTCTAATTTATATAATTATTTCTTATCTTAGCCAACCTGATTTCTCTTTGGGTGGAATTTTTAAATTTAAATCATCTAATACTGCAGTGAAACCATCTCCAGTAGTTTTGAATGAGAAAGAACCAGCTATTTCATTAATTAACGAAGAAGAGCCTGTTGTAATAGAAGAAGAGGAGGATTTAGAATTAGATTTAGATATCGAAGAGGATTTAATAATAGATGAAGAAAATAATATGGAGGAAGAAGTAGAGGTGAGTGTTTCTTTTTTAGATAGTGATGGTGATGGCTTGAGTGATCAGGAGGAAGTATTAATTGGTACTAATCCTTTAGAGTCTGACAGTGATGGTGATGGTTATGATGATTTTACTGAAGTTTCTAATCTTTATAATCCCTTAGGTTCGGGATTATTAAAAGATAATCGCAATATTCAGGAGTTACAAGATGATAATTTGGTTTACTCAGTTTTATATCCTTCCTCTTTAGAGCCTAGTATTTCTAATGATGGTCATAATACTCTTTTCTTTTTGGATGATAATTCTTTTATTCAAATATTATTAGAGGAAAATGAAGGGCAACAGAATATTGCCTCTTGGTATGGGTCTCGATTTTTTAGCTTTATTGATAACTCAGAAATAATAGAGAAAGATGCTTGGTCAGGATTTTATACTTCTGATGGTTCATCTTTTTATTTAGGTGATCATGATCGAAAATATGTATTTACTATATTGTATAATTTTCCGGAAAATCAAAATCCTTTATATATGAATATTTTTAAGATGATGATTAATTCGTTTCAATTGAAATAAGTTTAAGTAACAAAAAATAGAGAGGTGAAACTCTCTATTTTTTTATTTCTCCCTATTTTATTATCTTATCTATTAAACCATATTTTTTTGCTTCTTCAGCGCTCATGAAATAATCACGATCACTATCTTTTTCTACTTCATTTAAGCTTTTTTTAGAATGATGTGATAATATTCGATTCATTTTATCTTTTATTTTTAAAATATGCTCGGCATGGATTTTAATATCACTAGCTTGTCCTTCGTAGCCACCCATAACTTGATGAATCATTATTTCACTATTGGGTAGAGCCAGTCTTTTTCCTGGGGTTCCGGCTGCTAGAAGAACTGAGGCCATAGAAGCGGCTAAACCAATACAGATAGTAGACACATCACAAGCAATATATTGCATGGTATCATAAATAGCTAGACCAGCTACAACTGATCCCCCTGGGGAGTTGATGTAGAATTTAATATCCTTAGTTTTGTCTTCAGCTTCTAGATACAAAAGTTGAGCAATAACTAGGTTGGCGGTATGATCATTAATGGGGCCTCCGAGAAAAATTATTCTGTCTTTTAAGAGACGAGAATAGATATCATAAGCTCTTTCCCCATGACTACTTTTCTCGATTACCATTGGTATAATAGACATAATTTAAAGATTAATTTTAATATTTTATTTATAACATATAATGCCTTAAAAAACAAGAAAAACTTGATTTTTGTTATGATTTGTTCTAAGATAAATTATACTTATTTAATTTATTTATACAATTTATGTCTAAGTTGAAATCGAATCTTTTTAAACAAAAAAGAAATGGCTTGATTTTCGCTTCAATTTTAATCTTTTTTGTTTTTGTGGCCTTAAAAGGAGCTGATATTTACTATAATCAGTTTTCTGATTATTTAGCTAAGAAAACTAATGATGTTATTATTTTACCTAAAATTAAGGAATCTCCCTTTCGTTTAGGACTAGATCTTCAGGGTGGAGCTCAATTAGTTTATCAAGCTGATGTGTCTCAAATTCCGGATCTTGATAAAGATGATGTTTTAGATGGAGTTCGAGATGTTATTGAAAAACGAGTTAATGCTTTTGGGGTTAGTGAGCCGATAATTCAGGTTAATAAGACTGTTGATGGTGAATATCGAATTATTGTTGAGTTAGCTGGAGTGAAGAGTGTTGAAGAGGCTATAAAGGAGATTGGGGAAACGCCTAAATTAGAGTTTAAAGAACAAGATTTAGATTCAGCTAGTTTGTCAGAAGAAGATTTAGCCTTAAAAGAAGAATATAATAATTCTTTAAAGAAAAAGGCTGAAGAGATTTATGAAAAGCTTTTAAATGGAGAAGATTTTTCATCTTTAGCTATTGCTAATAATAGTCCAATTGTGCTTGATCCTAGTCAAGGAATTGGGGCTGAAAATGATGGTGATTTAGGTTGGATTAGCTCTAGTGACGATGCGGTTTTATATGGGATTTTAGAAAATATTGAAATTGGTAAATTTTCTGAAATTATTGAAACTGAAGCCGATTATAATATTTTTAAGGTGGAAGATAAAAGATCATCGGTTGAAGGAGTTTTAGGTTCAGCTGAAGGAGAGGCTGAGTATAAGGTAAGGCGAATAGTTTTAAATAAGATTAGTGATCGTGATCTTTTAGAGTTTTCTGATAATTGGAAAAATACTGAATTAACTGGAAGAAATTTAAAGAAAGCGGTTTTGCAGTTTAATCCTAATACTAATGCTCCGGAAGTATCTTTAGAATTTGATGATGAAGGCGCTCAATTATTTGGTGATATTACTGAGAGAAATATTGGAAGACCAGTAGCTATTTATTTAGATGATTATGCTATTAGTGTTCCAACTGTTAATGAAAGAATACCAGATGGTCGAGCTGTTATTTCAGGTCGTTTTAGTATCGCTGAGGCTAAAGAATTAATTCAAAGATTAAAAGCTGGAGCTTTACCAGTTCCAATTGAGTTAATAAATCAAAAAACAGTTGGTGCTAGTTTAGGAAGTCAGTCTATTCAAGATAGTTTAAAAGCTGGTATTATTGGTCTGATCTTAATCGCTCTTTTTATGATTATAGTTTATCGTTTACCAGGACTTTTATCAGTTTTCTCTTTAGTTATATATGGCTTTACTGTTTTGATTATTTTTAAATCTTTACCAGTTATTACGGCCCTAATTATCGCTGTTTTCTTTGTGGTCATGATTTTTATAAGCTTTAATGAATTAAAAATATTGGATTTATCAATGATAGTTTTATTCCTTGTTATTGGTATTGTTCTTTTTGTTTATAGTTTAGGTTCGGTTACCTTAACTTTAGCTGGTATTGCTGGTTTAATACTTTCAATTGGTATGGCTGTGGATGCTAATGTTTTAATTTTTGAAAGGATGAAAGAAGAAATTCGCCAAGGTCGATCTTTAAAAAGTTCCATTGACGAGGGCATTCGTCGTTCTTGGCCTTCAATTCGCGATGGAAATATCTCTACTTTATTAACTTGTTTAGTACTAATGACTTTTGGTACCGGAGTTTTAAAAGGTTTTGGAACCACTCTTTTTATTGGGGTTTCAATCTCTATGTTTGGTGCTATTGTTACTACTAGAGTTTTCTTAAACAAGTTTTTAGGTAAGAGGGTTGAAAAATGTCGATTTCTTTTAGGATTTAAAGTGAAATCAGAAGAAAATAAATAATTAAATTAAATAATAATAAAGAATATGTTTAATCTAAATATAATAAAGTATCGTAAAATATGGCTAAGCTTATCAGGTGTTTTAGTGGTGGCTTCAATTTTAGCTTTATTTACTTGGGGTTTAAATTTTGGTATTGATTTTACTGGTGGTAGTCTTTTGGAGGTAGAATTTAAAGGTGAAGAGATTCCTAGCGTGATGGTTGTTAGAGAAAGTTTAGAAGAGTTAAGTCTAAATAGTTTGGTGGTGCAACCAACTGAAAGTGGTTCGGTTATTTTAAGATTTAAAGAGGATAGTCATGAAGTTTATCGTTCTGTTTTAGATAAGCTGAGTAGTTTATCAGAAATTGAAGAATTGCGTTATGAGTCGGTCGGACCCTCTATTGGAAAAGAGTTGAAGAATAAATCCTTTAACACTATGATTTTAGTTTTAGCTATTATCATTCTTTATATTGCTTTGGTGTTTAAAAAGGTGTCTCGACCAGTTTCTTCTTGGAAATATGGTATTGCTTCTGTTGTAGCCTTAGCTCATAATGTTATTATTGTTCTTGGAGTATTTTCTGTTTTGGGTCATTTTTGTGATACAGAAATAAACGCGGCTTTTATCGCAGCTATTTTAACTATTCTAGGTTATAGCGTTAATGATACTATCGTTATTTTTGATCGAATTAGAGAGAATTTACCGAAGAGTCCTGATAATTTTGAGACCACGGTTAATAGGAGTATTAATCAATCTCTAACTCGTTCTATTAATACTTCTTTTACCACCCTTTTAGCTCTTTTAGCTATTATTATTTTTGGCGGAAGCTCTATTCGAGATTTTGTTTTAGCTTTAGCTATTGGAATCTTCGTTGGTGCTTATAGTTCTATATTTATTGCTAGTCCAATATTAGTTTGGTTTGAGAAAAGAAAAGCTTAGGCTCAAATGAAAAAACGATATTTAAATTATTTAATAGAGATTATATATTTAGGGATTATTTTTTTAATCCCTATTTATTTTGGTTTTATTTTTCCTAGCGCTAATCCCTTTGATTTACAAAGATTAATATTGTTCAAGATCCTGTTAGGGCTTCTTTTTTTTCTATCAGTTTTTAAGGCTTTTCTTTTAGAGTCAAGTTTGGATTTTAGGTTGAGTTTAAGAAAATTTTTTAAAAAATATTATTTAATTCCCTTATTATCATTAATATTCTTTTTACTTTCTCTTCTTTGGTCTTTTAATCCTAATTTATCTTGGGTCGGATCTTTAGAGCGACAATTAGGAATTAATACTTGGATTTTTTTAGGACTTTTTTCTGTTTTATTATCCTTTAATCTTTTAAGTAGCCCAGATTTTAAAAAAAGTATTTATCGCATTTTTTTAGTTTCTGGTTTTTCGGCCACTATAGTTTCTTTATATGCTGTTTTTCAGTTCTGGGGAATTGATTTTTTATCTTGGAATGAGCCAGCTGTAATTACTAAAAGAGCTTTTTCTAGTTTAGGTCAACCTAATCTTTTAGGATCTTTTTTATTGCTTAATATTTTTATTATTCCCTATCTTTTTAAAAATACTAAGAATAAATATTTTCGTCTTTTATTTATTCTTAGTGGTGGGCTTCAGTTTTTAGCTTTATTATATTCAGCTAGTCGCGGGGCTTATTTAGGATTTTTATTTTCGCTTTTGATTTTTATTATTTATTGGTGTAGGCAGAGAAGGTTAAAATTTTTTATAGTTATTATTTTTATTGGTTTAATTTTTTTATTTCCTCGGGTTAAATCTATGGGTGGTTTTAGCTCTCGAGTTGATTTGTGGTCGGCCTCTTTGGCTGGGGTTTTAGATAATCCTTGGGGTTATGGTTTAGAAAATCAAAAAGAGGTTTTTATTAATTATTATCAACCTGATTGGGGAGTGTTTAATAAAGTGAATGTTGTTTTTGATCGAGCTCATAATTTTATTTTAGATACTTTATTGGTCGGAGGTTTTGTAGCATTAGCTTTATTAATGGCTTGGTTATTGTTTACTTATAAAATGTTGGTTAGTAATATAAGAAAGAGGGAGGACGGAGGGTTGTCACTTAGCTTAACTTTAGCTTTTACTTCATTTTTTATATCTTTATTGTTTGGTTTTGGTAGTTTTGTGTCTTTACTTTATTTAGTTAGTTTTTTTTCTATTATTAGCGTTAATGATTATCAATCTAAGAAAGAAGTATTTTCTTTAATAGAGGAGCAAAAATTAAAATTTCATCATCAAATATTTTTAATAACATTAGCTTTAGTTTTGGGAACTTTCTTTTTTCGTGAGATTAATAAATTGAAATCTGATTATTACTTTTATGTTGGTCAAAGATATTTTTATCAAAATCAAGTTTCTAGCGCTATTATAAGTTTTTCTTATTTAAGACAAAATTCATTAGTAAATCGAGAGTATTATTATCAGATTGCTAATTTATTTTTTGATAATTATTCTAAATTTCCCGATCAGGCTACTCGTTTCCTGGCTCAAGAAGAATTAAAAGAGATAGCTTATGTTCTAGATAAGAGCATTAAGAAATCTTTTACTGATCAAGTTTTTTGGGCTCAGGTTTATAGCATCCTGGGTAAAGAGCAGTCTTCTCAAGCGTTGTTTGATGTTTTAATATCTCGATCTCCGTTTTATCCCTTATTATATTATCGTCAAGCTCAGGCTCATCTTTTTGCTGGCAACAAAGAATTAGCTTTGGTTAATTATTATAAGGTTTTAGAGTTATTGCCAGTTAAAGAAAATATTGAGGGTGATATAAATCTAAGAGCTTATGAAGAGTTTAAAGCTTTAATATTAGAGGAAATTAATAATTTAGACTTATAATATGATAGTTATTTTTTTTATTTTGGGTTTAATAATTGGTAGTTTTTTAAATTGTTTGATTTGGCGGGTTTATAAAGGAGAAAGTATGTGGGGTTTTTCTCATTGTTTATCTTGTCAAAAAACTATTAAGTGGTATGACAATATTCCGGTGTTGAGTTTTTTTATATTAAGGGGAAAATGTCGGTTTTGTCAGGCTAAAATTCCTTGGTATTATCCAGTGGTGGAATTGGTAACTGGACTTTTGTTTGCTGGTTCTTTTTATTATCATGCTTATGTTTTAGATTTTAATTTATTTTATTTAATATTTTTTCTGTTAGTAATTTCTTTTTTAATTATATTTTTTGTTTTCGATTTACGCTGGTTTTTGGTTCCGGTAAATTTATTAATTGGAGGAGCGGTTTTGATTTTTTTCTTCCAATTATATTTTAATGTCTCTGTTTTAAACATATTGATTTCGGTTTTTTTAGGAGCGGCTTTTTTTGCTCTTCAGTTTTTTATTAGTCGAGGAAAATGGATTGGGGAGGGTGATATATGGTTAGGAGGCTTTTGGGGATTAGTTTTTGCTAAACCTTTTTTAGTGTTGTTTTTTATTCTTTTAACTTATATTATTGGTGGTTTAGTCTCAATTATTCTTATCGTTTCTGGTTACAAAAAACTAGGGGAGAAAATTCCTTTAGGAGTTTTTATGTCTTTAGCCGCTTTAATAGTCTTATTTTTTGGTGAACCTTTGCTTTCTTGGTATTTAGGTCTCTTTCTTTTTTAATTGCTAATATTTAAAATTTTTAGTATAATGTTAGGTATAAATAAATAATGATTTTTTATGAAAAACGATATTATCGTTGGTCTTGATATCGGCTCTAGTCAAATTAAGCTGATTATCGCCCAAAAAAAACTAGAGTATAGTGAAGAAAAGCTACATATTATTGGAGCTGTATCTCATCCTAGTGCTGGAGTAGGAAAAAATGGAACTATTAATAGTATTGAAGATGCGGTATCAGCTTTGTCAGCTTGTTTAGAAAAAGCCGAACGTTTAGTTGGAGTTCCAATTGATTCTGTTTATTTAGCCTATAATCATGCCAAGACTCAATATGAGCGAGTTAAGGGGGTTGCTATTGTTAGTAAAAATGATGGAGAGATTGATCAAGATGATATTGATCGAGCCATTGAATCAGCCCGCTCTTTTCCAGTTTCTAATAATTATGAGATTTTTAAGACTATTCCGGTTAAGTATAATATTGATAACAATGAAGATGTTAAGGATCCAATCGGAATGCGAGGTATTCGTTTAGAGGTGGAGGTAATAGTCTCTTTAGTTTTAAGTAGTCAGATAAATAATTTAGTAAAAATAGTGCAACGAGTTGGTTTAGATGTTGAAGATATTTTACCGTCAGCAGTTAATATGGCTGAATTATTTTTGAGTCATAAAGAAAAAGAATTAGGTGCTGCGGTTTTAGATATTGGATCAACCACTACCTCTTTAGCTGTATTTGAAGATGGTGTTCTTCTACATTTCAATGTTTTACCGATAGGATCAGAATATATTACTGCTGATATTGGTTTAGGATTACGATGTCCGATTACTTTAGCCGAAAGAATTAAGTTAGAGTTTGGTCAAGCTGATTCTAGTGATGTTGATAGTTCAGAGGAAATTGATATTTCTCATTTATTAAAAGAGGAAAAAATTGATGATGAAAATTCAATTATTTCTCGACATCATTTAAGCGAAATTATTGAGGCTCGAGTTGAGGAAATTTTTAATTTAGTTGATGAAGACTTAAAAAAAATTAATCGTTCTAAGATTTTACCAGTCGGAATATTTTTAGCTGGTGGTGGTTCTTTATTAGATGGAATTGTCAAAGTGGCTAAGAGAACTTTATCATTGCCAGTAGCTTTTCTAGAGTCTCGTGAAGTTAGGGTTGAGGTTGATAAAGCGGCTCGACCAGAGTTTTTAAGTGCTTTAGGTTTAGCTGTTTTTGGTTCTTATGTTGGTGGATCTTCTTATCGTGGTACGGCTTTAAAAGATGGGGTTAAAAATGCTTTTAAAAAAGCTAGTAATTTATTTAAAAAAATTATTCCAAAATAAAATTAATATAAATATATGCCAGAAATAAAACCAAGTATTGAGACTTCAGCTAAGATTAAAGTAGTGGGAGTTGGAGGAGGAGGAGGAAATGCTGTTAATCGTATGATTGAAGCTGGTATTCGTGGAGTAGAGTTTATTGCCATAAATACTGATATCCAAGCTTTACAGAATAATCGAGCTAGTTCTAAGTTAAATATTGGTAAAAATATTACTCGAGGATTGGGTGCAGGAATGGATCCCGATATTGGTCGTAAAGCCGCCGAAGAATCACAAAATGAAATTCGAGAACTTTTAAAAGGAGCGGATATGGTTTTTATTGCTTGTGGTTTAGGGGGCGGGACTGGAACTGGGGCTTCTCCAGTTATTGCTGAGATTGCTCGCGATTTAGGAGCTTTAACTATTGCGGTGGTTACTAAACCTTTCTTTTTTGAAGGGGGCTTGAGGCAAAAAATAGCTGAGACAGGTTATCAAAATTTAGCTGATAAAGTTGATACTATTATCACTGTTTCTAATGAAAAATTACTAGAAGTTATTGACAAGCGTACTACTTTTATCGATTCTTTTAAGATGGCGGATAATATTTTACGTCAAGGAGTTCAAGGTATTTCGGAGATTATTACTGTTCCAGGAATAGTTAATGCAGATTTTGCTGATGTTAGAACTATTATGTCTGGAACTGGTACCGCTTTAATGGGAGTTGGTCAAGCGTCTGGAGAAAATAAAGCTATTGAGGCGGTTAAATCAGCTATTAATTCGGCACTTTTAGAAACTTCCATCAACGGAGCTAAAGGTATAGTCTTTACTATTACTGGTGGTAGTGATTTAAGTATGGCTGATGTGAGTGATGCGGCTAAATTGATCAATTCTTTAGCTGATAAAGAGGCTAAAATAATTTTTGGGGCTGTTATTGATGAAAGCTTAGGTGATGAAATTAAGATTACTATAGTGGCGACTGGCTTTGATGATAAAAATCAAAAACCAGCTATCAAGAAAGAACCAGAAAAGAAGATTGATCAGGATTTTTTCTCTTTTCAAAAAAAGGATTATGATTTTTTAGAAGAGGATAAAGGTAAAAATTCATTTACTAAAAAAGAAGAAGCAAATTCTAAAAAATCATTTTTTAATTTTAATGCTAAAAGTGTTTTTAATAAAGAGCGGATTGATAAGGGGGAAGAAGATGATTTAGAGGCTCCGGCTTTTTTAAGAAATAAATTAAAAACCAAGAAAGTTGATGATGAAGAAAAAGATGATCTTGATGTCCCGGCTTTTTTAAGAAATAAGATTAAGAAGTAGTAAAAAATAAAAGATAATACATAAAAACCTCGATTGTTCGAGGTTTTTTATTTAATAATTCAATGTTTGTATATATCTTGTGCCTCGACCACGACCAATTCGCTTCACTTTATCAAGTTCAAGTAAACGATTAAGTGCTTGACGCACAGTTCCTAGAGCAATACCAGTTGCTTTAACAATTTCACTAGGCCCTACTCCCTTGTTAGTACTTATTAAATATTGCCAAACTTCATATTGTTTTGGTGAAAGAACATCTTCAGCTTCTTCTTTATTTAAATATGATAAAGCTCTTGTAGCTTGTTCTTTGATAATGGATAAAAAGAAAATAAGCCAAGATAAAATATTATCTTGTTTAGTTTGAAATGTTTCTTGTGATTGACGTAAAGCAATATAATATTCATCTTTACGTTGCTCAATTAATTGTTCGTGTGAAACATATTGAGTAAATTGATAACCTGATTTTAATAATAAAAGATTAGTTAGGATACGTGATAAGCGACCATTACCATCTTCAAAGGGGTGAATTTTTAAAAATTCAATTATAAAATTAGCAATAATTAAAAGATGATGAAAACGATTTTTTTCAAAAGCGTTATTAGTCCATTCAACTAATTCTTGCATTTCTTTGCCGGTGAGAAAAGCTGGAGTAGTCTTAAACATTATTTTAACAATTTTCCCATCTGGACCGAGAACGCCAACAGTATTTTCTTTCTTTTTATACGCACCACGATGTGTATCATCTTTAGTGGAATATTTAAGAAGTTGATTATGAAGTGAAGTAATTAAACTTTCTTTAAGAGTTAAGTTTTGATGATTATTAAAAATATTTTGTAAAACTTCTAAATAGCCTTGAACTTCTTGAAAATCACGATTGGCAAATTTAGAAATAGTTAGACCACGCATGATTTTTTCAATTTCCTTGTCACTTAGTTTTGAACCCTCAATACGAGTAGAGGCACCAGTAGAAGTAATTAAGGTAGATTTTTTAAGATTGGTAACAGCTTGTGGAGTCATTTTAAAACTAGCTTTAAATTCACCTTTAATTTCATCAATTTCAGCTAAGGTATTAACAATCTGAGGATTAATGTATTGTAAGCGGTGATCAAATTTATTTAAAATTTTATTTTTTGACATAAGTTTATGATTATAATCTCTATAGCGGATTATAGCGGATTATAGCGGTAAATGCAAATTTAATTTTATAATTATTAATTCAGAGTAGATTTATTTAATAATTAATTATAATATAAATTGTTTAACCATGACATTTCTACTTTGCTAATTTTAGCACTCTTGACATCGGACTGCTAATTTTATATAATCAAAATATGAAGATGAGTCCCCGACAAAATTTAATATTATTAACCTTAGTTCAGGAGTATATTAAAACGGCTAAAGCTATTAGCTCTGGTTCTTTGGTTAAAAAATATAAATTAGGAATTTCTTCAGCTACCGCTCGAAATGAGTTAGCTGAATTAGAAAGTCAGGGATACATTTTCCAGCCACACACTTCAGCTGGACGTATTCCAACCGAGAAAGCTTATCAATACTACGTTGATGAAAAATTATTAAAGGAAAAGATTATCGGGCCTAATTTAAAAGATTTATCTCAAATTTTTGGTAATAATGAGGAGGATTTAAAGAAGGTAGCACGGGCGATAGCTGATTTTTCTAATAATGCTGTTTTCTGGGCCTTTCATAAAAATAATTTATATTACACTGGAATATCTAATCTTTTTACTCAGCCCGAGTTTCAACAAGGCGAAGTAATAATTGATGTTTCGTTAATTATTGATCAGATGGAAGATATTATTGCTGATATTTTTGATCAAGTTAAAAATGGTATTAGCATTGAGATTGGTAATAAAAATCCTTTTGGTTCTTTTCTTAGTGTAGTTTTTTTAAAGTACGTTTCTCAGGGACAGATGGGAATAGTTGGTATTTTAGGACCTTTACGAATGGATTATCAAAAGAATTTAAGTTTAGTTCATTTTTTAAAAGAAAAATTAAATAATTAATATTTTATGTCAAAAGAAAAAGAAGAAAAAAAAGAAGATTTATTAAAAAAATTAGAAGAAGAAAAAAATGAATTAGATTTAGCTCATAAAAGAGCTTTAGCTGATTATCAAAATTTATTAAAAACTAGTAATAAAGAAAAAGTTGAATTTTTTAAATATGCTTTAGCTGATTTTTTTCTAGAATTTTTACCAATTTTTGATAATTTAAAAATGGCTATTAGTACTTTAAGTCCAGAAGAAGAAAAAAGTTCTTGGGTTGTTGGTTTACGACATGTTATTAAACAATTTCAGGATCTTTTTTCGGCTCAAGGAGTTGAAGCTATTAAAACTGTTGGTGAGCCCTTTGATTATCATACTATGGAAGCAGTTGAAGGTGATGGAGAGATAGTTAAAGAAGAAATGCGACCCGGTTATACTCTTAAAGGTAAGGTTATTATTCCAGCGAAAGTGATTCTTTTTTCTCAAAATGAATCTGAAGAAAAAAAGTTAAAAGAAAAATAATTTATTCTTCTTTTCTACATCCATAATTAAATTATTTTGTAGAAAAGATTATTAAACATATGTCATTAATTAAATGGAGTCCTTTTTTAAGCGACAATTACTTTGATGATATGGATAAAATGATTTCTGAATTTATGTCCATAAGTCGAGGTAATAAAGGATTTATGCCGGCTGTTGATATGTATGAGGACAATGATAATGTAGTTGTTGAAACTCAATTAGCAGGTATTGATCTAGAAAAAATTGATATTTCTATTGAGAATGATGTTTTATGTATTAAAGGTGAAGGTGAAAAAAAGACTGAGGTTGAAGAAAAAAATTATTATCGTAAAGAAATTCGACGAGGTAATTTTTACCGATCTATTCCTTTACCAACCCGAGTTGATGGTGATAAAGCGTCAGCGGTAGCTGAGGATGGTATTTTAAAAATATATATCCCTAAAGCTTCTGAAGCTAAACCTAAATCTATTAAAATTAAAACTAAGAAATAGTGTTTCTTTTCGGCTCCCTGTTAGGGGGTCGAGGAATAAACATTAATATATAATAAAATTAGGTTTTGTAATATTGTAAGATTTATAAAACTAAATATTAAACATTATGGCAAAAATATTAGGTATTGATTTAGGAACTACTAATTCGGCTATGGCTATTATTGAAGGTGGTCAACCGAAGATTTTAGAAAATGCGGAAGGTAATCGCACCACCCCATCAGTTTTAGCTATCTCTAAGAGTGGCGAAAGATTAGCTGGACAATCAGCTAAAAGACAGGCGGTAACTAATCCCAAAAATACAGTTCATTCCGTTAAAAGATTGATTGGGCGAAAGTTTGAAGATGCAGAGGTGCAAAAAGATTTGGAAATGGTTCCTTATGAGATTATTAAGGCTGGTGAGGGAGTTAAAGTTAAAATGAGTGATAAGGACTATACTCCACAAGAGGTTTCAGCTATGATTTTATCTAAACTTAAAAGTGATGCTGAAGCTAAAATTGGTGAAAAAATTAGTGAAGTGGTAATTACCGTTCCAGCTTATTTTAATGATGCTCAAAGACAAGCTACTAAAGACGCTGGAAAAATAGCTGGATTAGAAGTTAAGCGTATTATTAATGAGCCAACCGCGGCGGCTTTAGCTTATGGTTTTGATAAGCGAACCGGAGAGCAAGCAGTAGTTTATGACTTAGGTGGTGGAACTTTTGATGTTTCCGTGTTGGATATTTCAGCTGATACAGTTGAGGTTAAGGCTACTAATGGTAATACTCATTTAGGTGGAGAAGACTTTGATCAAAGAATTATTGATTGGATTATTGCTGAGTTTAAAAAGGATCAAGGTATTGATTTATCTAAAGATCCTTTAGCTTTACAACGAATTAAAGAATCAGCTGAGAAGGCTAAAATTGAGCTTTCTACCACTATGGAAACTGAAATTAATCAACCTTTCATCACTACTGATGCTGATGGACCTAAGCATTTAGTTATGAAAATGAGTCGAGCTAAATTAGAAGAATTAATTGAAGATTTAGTTGACAAGACTTTAGAGCCTTGTCAAAAAGCTTTAGATGATGCTGGTATGAAAGTTGAAGATTTGGAAGAAGTTATTTTAGTAGGAGGAATGAGTCGAATGCCTTTAGTACAAAGGAAGGTCAAAGAATTTTTTAAGAGAGAACCTAATTTAAGCGTTAATCCGGATGAGGTAGTAGCTATTGGGGCAGCTGTTCAAGCTGGTGTTTTACAGGGTGATGTTAAAGATGTTTTACTCTTAGATGTTACTCCTTTAACTTTAGGTATTGAAACTTTAGGTGGTGTTGCCACTCCTTTAATTGAACGTAATACTACTGTTCCGACTTCTAAATCACAAATATTCTCTACGGCTGTTGATAATCAACCTAGTGTGGAAATTCATATTGTTCAAGGTGAAAGACCTTTAGCAGCTGATAATAAAACTTTGGGGCGCTTTATCTTAGATGGTTTACCACCAGCTCCTCGAGGAGTTCCTCAAATTGAAGTTACTTTTGATATTGATGCTAATGGAATTTTGAATGTTATTGCTAAAGATAAGGCTACAAATAAAGAACAAAAAATTACTATTACCGCTTCTTCTGGTCTTAGTCAGGAAGAAATTGAAAGAATGCAGAAGGAGGCTGAATTACATGCTGAGGAAGATAAGAAAAAGAGAGAAAATATTGAGATTAAAAATCAGGCTGAAGCGGCGGTCTTTACTACGGAAAAATTATTAAAAGAATCAGGTGATAAAATGAGCGAAGAGGATAAGAAAAGTTTAGAAGAAAAAATGGAAGACTTAAAGAAAGTTAAGGATAGTGAAGATTATGAAGAGATGAAATCAAAAATGGAAGCTTTAAATGAAGTAGCTCAGAAAATTGGTGCTGCCATGTATCAAGCTCAATCTCAAACTAGCGCCACAGAAGAAAAAAATGAAGAAAAAAAAGATGATGATAATGTTGTTGAAGGTGAAGTTGAGGAGAGTAAATAAATAATTTATGGCTGGAAAAGACTACTACGCGATCTTAGGTGTTTCCAAAACAGCTAAGCCAGATGAAATTAAAGCTGCCTTTAGAAAATTAGCTCATAAACACCACCCTGATAAGGGTGGTGATGAGGCTAAGTTTAAGGAAATTAATGAAGCTTATCAAGTTTTAAGTAATGAAGATAAGCGAAGGCAGTATGATCAATTTGGCTCCGGTTTTGAAAATATGGCCGGAGGTGGTTTTGATTTTGGTGGTGGTTTTTCTGGAGCTAATGTTAATTTTGAAGATCTGGGTGATTTGTTTGGTGGTTTAGGGGATATGTTTGGTTTTTCTTCTACATCCTCCTCTCGTCGATCTAATCGTGGTGAAAGTATAGAAGCTATTCTTTCGCTTGATTTTAAAGAAGCTGTTTTTGGTGTTGAAAAAGAAATTTTAGTTGATAAAAATATTGCTTGTCAAAAATGTAACGGTAGTGGAGCTGAACCGGGAGCCAAGATTGAACAGTGTAAAACTTGCAAAGGACGGGGGCGAGTTTTTAAGGTTCAGCGAACTATTTTTGGGGCTATGCAATCGGAAGTAATTTGTTCTGATTGTCATGGAGAGGGGCAAACTTATTCTAAAAAATGTTCTCAATGTCAGGGACAAGGATTTTATGCTGGTCAGGAAAAAATGAAAGTAAAAATTCCCGCTGGTATTAATGAAGGCGAAGCTATTCGTTTAGCGGGTAAAGGACATTATGCTTCTAAAAAATACCCAGCTGGAGATTTAATTTTAAGAATTAAGATAAGTCCTAGTTCCGATTTTAGGCGACAGGGCCATGATATATATAGTAATTTAAAGATTAATGTTAAACAGGCTATTTTAGGTGATAAAGTTAAGGTTTTAACAGTTCATGGAGAAGTTATACTTAAAATTCCTGAAGGGACTCAGTCAGGCACCACTTTTAAAATTAAGGGTAAGGGAGTGCCAAAACTTCGAGGTTTAGGACAGGGTGATCATTTAGTGGAAGTAGAGGTTTTGATTCCTAAAGGACTATCTAAAAAAGATAAAAAACTTTTAGAAGAAATAGATTTATAATATGTTTTTTGATACACACTGTCATTTAAATTTTTCTGATTATGATTCTGATTATCAAGAAGTTATAACCCGAGCTTTGGAGGCTGGGGTTTTTATGATTTTAGTGGGTTCTGATTTTTCCAGTTCAGAACGAGGGGTTCATTTAGCTCAAAATTTTCCCAAGGGAGTTTATGCTTCTATTGGACTTCATCCTAATGGAGTTTTAGAAGAAGATTTTTCTGAGGATAAGTTTCAAGCTATTATTGATAATAATGATCGAGTAGTGGCTATTGGTGAGACTGGATTGGATTATTATCGTTCTGATTTAGCTAAATCTAAACAGCAAGAAGTTTTTTATCAGCACCTAAATTTAGCTTATAAAAATAATTTACCAGTTATTATTCATTGTCGTGAAGCTCATAATGATCTCTATGATATTTTAAAAAAGTTTAAAGAAGAAAAGAATCCGCTTAATGACTGGGGAGTTATCCATTGTTTTTCAGGAAATTATCAAGAGGCTCAGAATTATATTGATTTAGGTTTGAAAATATCTTTTACTGGTTTAATTACTTTTGCGTCTAATTGGGATAAACTTATTAAAAAAATATCCTTAGAACATTTAATGATAGAAACTGATTCTCCTTATTTATCTCCATTACCCTATCGGGGTCAAAGAAATGAACCTTTGAGAGTGATTGAAGTGGCTAAGAAAATAGCTGAGTTAAAATCTTTAGATTTGAAGCTAGTAGCAGATGTTTTATGGAGAAATTCGTTTAAATTTTTCAAAATCTAGTCAAGCTTTTTGACCCTTGACTTTTATTTTTTTTTGGTAATATAATTAAGGTGTTAATTTATTCAAAAATCATTTCGGTTTTTGAATCATTTTTTTATCATGACCAAAGATAATAAAAAAGCACTAGCTTGGAAGCTAGTGATTGATATTGCCCTTAATATTTCAGCTTGGATAATAATTCCAGTTTTAGTAGGACTCTTTCTAGGATCCTATTTAGATCGGAGATTTTTTACCGCTCCTCGTTATCTTTTAATAGTTTTGGGGATTTCTTTTGTCATTTCTATTTTTGGCTTAAGTAAATATGTTTCTAAGGAGGCCAAAAAAATGGAAGAAAAAAATAAAGTCGAATAATAATTTTTATGGAAGAACAAATTTTACACGAAGACACTTTATTTGCTGAGCCGATATTTAATATTGGAAATTTCTCAGTTACTAATTCTTTAATTAATTCTTGGATAGTTTTAATTGTCGTGTTAATTTTTGCTTTCTCTATTAGAAAAAAGATTAGACGAGTTCCTCGTGGAATGCAGAATCTTCTGGAAGTAATTATAGATTGGTTTTTAAATTTATCTGATCAGGTTACTGGTAGTCGAAAAGTTTCTTTAAAAGTTTTACCAATTGTTCTGTCTTTTTTCTTTTTTATTTTATTAAATAACTGGTTAGGATTACTGCCTGGAATTGGGTCTATTGGAAAAATAGTTATGGAGGATGGGCAGAAAGTTTTTGTCCCCTTTTTTCGTGGGGCTACCGCTGATTTAAATACTACTTTGGCTTTAGCTTCAGTAGCCTTAGTTATTGTCCATATTTTTGGTACGGTTGCCCATGGTGCTTGGAATTATTTGAATAAGTTTGTTAATATTAGAATGTTAGTAGACATTCCAAAGAAAGTTTTTAAAGATCCAACTGTTTTATTAATTAATCCAGTTAAGATTTTTGTTGGTCTTTTAGAAATAATTGGAGAAATAGCTAAAGCAGCTAGTCTTTCTTTTCGTCTTTTTGGTAATATTTTTGCTGGTGAAGTTCTTTTATCCGCTATGTCAGCTATTTTTGCTTTTTTAGTCCCTCTACCTTTTATAGCTTTAGAGATTATGGTGGGATTAATTCAGGCTATGATTTTTTCAATTCTGATTTTGATATATACATCTGTCAGTATGGCGCCCGAGGAGGAAGAGGCATAAATTATTTATTTAAAATATTAATTATTAATAATTAAAAATTATGGAAAACATCATGTTCGCCAAGGCTTTCACTATTGCCATCGGTTCCATTGTTCCAGCTATTAGTATCGGAATGATTGGTTCTAACGCTATGAAATCCATTGGAAGAAATCCAGAATCTGCTGGAAAAATCTTAGTTCCAATGTTATTATCTTGCGCTTTAGCTGAAGCTATTGCTATTTATGCTCTAGTTATTGCTTTTAGTATTAAATAGTAAGTTGACGAACTGCTCCTTTAGGAGCAGCGGTTAGTTTATTATTTTGATTATTATTATATGGATTTAATTGTTTCAACTTTTCATGTTAATGTAGAATTATTAATCGCTCAGGCGGTTAACTTTCTAATTATTTTCCTTATTTTGTATTTTTTTGCTTTCAAACCTATTTCTAAAATTATGCAAGAGCGGACTGCTACCATTGAAAAGAGTTTGGATGATGCTAAAAAAATTGAGGAAAATTTAGCCTCAGCAGAAGCTGAGAGTCAAGCTATTTTAAGTCGAGCCCAAAAAGAATATTCTGAAATTATTAATCAGGCTAATAAGTCAGCGGAAGAAAATCGACAAAAATTAATTGCTAAAACTAAAGAGGAGGTGGCTGAAATTATTAAGAAAGAAAAGGAGAATATTCAAGCTGAAAAAGAAGCTATGCTTAAAGAGGTTCGAGGTGAAGTAGCTGAGTTAGTAGTTTTAGCTACTGAAAAAATCATTAAAGAAAAGTTAGATAGCCAAAAGGATCATGAGATTATAAATAACGCTATAAAATAGTGATATGAAAAGCCTAGCTAGACAATATGCTCTTAGTCTTTTTAATCTTTTAGAGAGTGAATCAAAAGAATCTTGGTCAGCTTTAATTAAAGATTGGACTGATTTATTAATTGAAAATGGTGATTATAAATTGGTTGATGAAATTATTATAGAGTTTTCAAAAATTTGGGATCAAGAAAAGAAAGAGTTAAAAGCTGTTTTAAGTAGTGCTTATCCCCTTTTAGATGAATCACGTCAATTAGTGATGGAGTATTTAAAGACTAAAACTGATTCTAAGATGATTAGTCTTAAAGAGGAGATTGATGAAGATATTTTAGGTGGGGTAGTTTTACGTTATGATGATAAAGTTATTGACGCTAGTTTAAAAAATAATTTAAATAATTTAAAAAGTAATATAAAAAAATAAATGTATGTCTAATAAAGAACTCATAATTAATCAAATTAAAAAACAGATTAGTGATTTTAAGCATGAAATTAAAGAGCAAACTATTGGTCGGGTTTTAAAGATTTCGGATGGTATTGCTTTAGTATCAGGTTTAACTGATGTTATGATGAGCGAAATTTTAGTCTTTAAATCTGGTAATAAAGAAATTATGGGAGTAGTTTTAAACCTTGAAGAAGATGTAGTTGGAGCTATTATTTTTGATGATTTTACTATTATTAAGGAGGGCGATGAGGTTTTATCAACTAAAAGAGTTTTAGAGGTTCCAGTGGGAGAAAATATTATTGGTCGAGTTCTTAATCCTCTTGGATTACCTTTAGATGGAGGTGAGGAATTAAGAGCTAAGGAATTTTATCCAGTAGAAAAAATTGCTCCTGGTGTTATTACTCGAGCTCCAGTTAAGGAACCATTACAGACTGGAATTAAAGCTATTGATGCTATGATTCCAATTGGTCGAGGACAACGAGAATTAATTATTGGTGATCGTCAAATTGGAAAAACTGCTATCGCTATTGATACTATTATTAATCAAAAGGGACAGGGGGTTAAATGTATTTATGTTGGAATTGGACAAAAAGAATCAAAAGTAGCTAATATTGTGGCTAAGTTAAAAGATGCCGGAGCTATGGAATATACTACTGTTATTCTAGCGGGAGCTTCTAGTTCTGCTTCATTATTATATATTGCTCCTTATGCTGGTTGTGCTATGGCCGAATATTTTCTAGATAAGGGGGAAGATGTTTTAATTATTTATGATGATTTATCTAAACATGCTGCTGCTTATCGAGAATTATCATTGCTTTTGAAGCGAGCTCCAGGTCGCGAAGCTTATCCTGGAGATGTATTCTATCTTCATTCTCGATTATTAGAAAGAGCTTGTAAATTAAGTGATGATTTTGGTGGGGGGTCAATTACTGCTTTACCAATTATTGAAACTCAGGCTGGTGATCTTTCTGCTTATATCCCAACTAATGTTATTTCGATTACTGATGGTCAAATTTATTTAGAAACTGATCTTTTTTATGAGGGAACTCGTCCGGCTATTAATGCTGGTTTATCTGTTTCTCGGGTTGGAAGTAGTGCTCAGATTAAGGCCATGAAAAAGGTAGCGGGAAAAATGCGTTTAGAGGCGGCTCAGTTTAGGGAATTAGCTGCTTTTACTCAATTTGGTTCTGACTTAGATGATGAAACTAAGAAAAAATTAGAGCGAGGACGAAGGTTAATGGAGGTTTTAAAGCAAGGTCAATATGAGCCAATGGAGGTAAGTGAGCAGGTAGTAGTTTTTTATTCCTTAGTTAATGGTTTAATGGATGATGTTCCAGTGAAAAAGGTGAGAGAATTTGAAAGTACTTTAATACATTATTTTAATAATACTGCGGTTAATGTTTTAGAGGAAATTAGAAAAGCTAAAGATTTAAATGAAGATATTGAAGATAAAATTAAAAAGGCGGTTAATACCTTTAAAGAAGGTTTAGATTATTTAATTAAAGATTAATTTTTCTTATGGCTAAAACCAAGGAAATACAACGAAGAATTAAATCGGTTAACAGTATTAAAAAGGTTACCCGAGCTATGGAGATGGTCGCAGCTTCTAAGATGAGACGCTCAGTCGAAGCTGTTTTAAAGACTCGAACTTATTCTAATTTAGCTTGGTTAACTGTTTTAAATATTGCTGGCTCTATTGAATCTAAAGAGGGTATTCATCCTTTATTAGATCCGCGTCCTCAGGCTAAGAAGGTGGCTATCATTTTAATTAGCTCTAATCGAGGTTTATGTGGTAGTTTTAATTCTAATATTATAAATAAGGCGGTTGATTCAATAAAAAAACAAGGAAATTTAGATACCGATTTTATTTTAATTGGAAAAAAGGGCTTAGCAGTTAATAGTCGTTTCCAATATAATGTTTCAGCTGAATTTGATAAGGAGGATTTTATTTCTGAAATTAAGGAGGTTCAGCCTATTGCTAAAATGGTTATTGATGATTTTTTAGCTAAGAAATATGATAAGGTTATGGTAGCCTATACTGACTTTATTAATTCAGTTAAACAAGTTCCTCGAGTTAAGCAATTATTACCAATAGAAATTGATTCTGATGATGAATATTTAGGTGTAGTTGGAAAAGGAGAGAATGTTTCTACTACTAAAACCTATATTAAATCTAAAGAAGATAAATATTTAAAAAGTGATAAATATCAATATGAATTTATTTATGAACCATCTCCTGATTTAGTTTTGGATCAAATGTTGCCACGATTGATTGAGGTTCAATTATTTCAAGCTTTATTAGAGTCTAATGCTTCTGAGCATAGTGTTAGAATGACTTCTATGCATCAGGCTAGTGAAGCTGCGACTGAGTTGGTGGATGAATTGGTGCTTTATTATAATAAAGCACGTCAAGCAGCTATTACTTCGGAGATTTCCGAAATATCAGCTGGAGCTAATGCTTTAAATTCTAAGTAGTTTATAATATAATTTAAATATAAATAGTAAATAATATGGAACAAGCAAATAAAAAAATTGGATTTATTAAGCAAATTATTGGAGCAGTGGTTGATGTTCATTTTGACCAAGATTTGCCTGATATTTATACCGCTTTAGAAATTAATCAGGGTGAGAAAAAGATTGTTTTAGAGGTTCAGCAACATTTAGGTTCTAATGTGGTTCGAACTATATCTATGGACTCTACTGATGGTTTAAAGCGCGGTGATCAGGTTATTAATACTGGTAAAGGGATAACTGTTCCTGTAGGTGAAAAGACTTTAGGACGAATTTTAAATGTTTTAGGAGATGTTATTGATGGTGGTGAAGAATTGAAGGATAGTAAAAGATATGAAATTCATCGCCCAGCTCCTGAGTTTGTTGATCAATCTACTAAGACTGAAATTTTAGAAACTGGTATCAAGGTGGTGGATTTAATTTGTCCAATTTCTAAAGGAGGGAAAGTTGGTCTTTTTGGTGGAGCTGGAGTTGGAAAAACTGTTCTTATTCAAGAATTCATAAACAATATTGCTAAGGCTCACGGTGGTTATTCAGTTTTTGCAGGAGTTGGAGAAAGAACTCGTGAAGGTAATGATTTATTTCATGAAATGAAAGATGCGGGAGTTTTAGATAAAGTAGCCATGGTTTTTGGTCAAATGAATGAGCCGCCTGGAGCTCGAGCTCGAGTAGCTTTAAGTGGATTATCTATTGCGGAATATTTTAGAGATGAGCAGAATCAAGATGTTCTTTTCTTTGTGGATAATATTTTCCGATTTACTCAAGCTGGATCAGAGGTTTCAGCTCTTTTAGGACGAATGCCTAGTGCGGTAGGTTATCAACCAACTTTAGCTACTGAAATGGGAGAATTGCAGGAAAGAATTACTTCGACTAATAAGGGTTCTATTACTTCTATTCAGGCAGTTTATGTGCCAGCTGATGACTTAACTGACCCAGCCCCAGCTACTACTTTTGCTCACTTAGATTCTAGTGTGGTGTTGTCTCGATCTTTAGCTGAGTTAGGTATTTATCCGGCTGTTGATCCATTAGAATCTTTCTCGATTATTTTGGATCCCAAAATAGTTGGTCAAGAGCATTATGATGTCGCTCTAGGTGTGCAAAAAGTTTTACAGAAGTATAAAGATTTGCAAGATATCATCGCTATTTTAGGTATGGAGGAATTATCAGATGAAGATAAAGTAACAGTATCCCGAGCTCGAAAAATTCAAAGATTTTTATCACAACCTTTTCATGTTGCTGAAACTTTTACTGGTGCTGCCGGTAAATATGTAAAGATTGCTGATACCATTAAAGGTTTTAAAGAGATTTTAGAGGGAAAACATGATGATAAAAATGAGAGTGATTTCTATATGAAAGGAACTATTGAAGAAGTGGTTAAAAAATAAATAAAGATTTAATATGTCAGAAGAAAAAATGATAAATTTTGAAATAGCTACTCCGGAAAGAGTTGTGTTTCGAGAGCAGGTTCGACAAGTTTCTGTTCCAACTTTGGATGGGGAAATAACTGTTTTACCACATCATTTACCTTTGGTTTCAATTTTAAGTCCAGGGGTTTTGGAGTTAAAAAAAGCTGACAATTCTCTTGAAGTTATTTCTGTTTCTGGGGGATTTATTGAAGTGCTTCAAGATAAAGTTATTATTCTAGCTGATACCGCGGAAAGAGCTGAAGAGATTGACTTAGCTCGAGCTGAAGAATCTCGTAAGAGAGCTGAAGAATCACTTAGTAAGTTAAAAGATACCGATTCACTTGAGTTTAGTCGTTTGGCTTCTCAAATCGAAAAAGAGTTGGCTAGAAGTCGTTCGGTACGTAAGTGGCGTAATTTAAAAGGAAAATAAATATGAGAAGAAAATATTTTTTAACAATATCTTTAATATTAGGGTTAATATTAACTCTTTCAGCTTGTTCCAAGAATCAAGTCGAAGAAATAATACCAGAAAGTGAAATAACTTCTTGTACTAGCCCTAGTGAGAAGGGCTGTGAGACTTGTTTAAGAGCTCATGAAGATGGATTTTGTGTTGAGTTATCTTGGTCTGGGGGTGAAAATACCGAAATTGATCCTTGGTATAATGTTAATTCAGTTGTTTCTTGTGATTCTGATTTAATTCCTTGCGATAGTTGTTTAAAGAGAGATCAAGAAGATTTACAAGCTCTTTTAAGTAATACTAATTTTCAAGAATGTAATTGTGATAATATTATTTTAAAAGATTTGATCGATCCTTGTTTTATGCCGAGTAGTTGTGAGTGTTTGTGTCAGCGTTTTGATCATTTAAATAACGCTTGTCCTGATAATAATTAAATAAATTTATATATATAAAAAAACCTCCAAGATAGGAGGTTTTTTTGTTTGGAGGTCCGAGTGGGATTCGAACCCACGAATAACAGTTTTGCAAACTGCAGTGTTAGACCGCTTCACCATCGGACCATTAATACTATAATAATATATATTAAAAAAAAATGCTATATTGACAGTATTAATCTATTATAGCATACTGAAGATAGTTCTTTAAAAATGAAAATATGATATGGATAACAATAACTTTAATAATTTTAAATAAATTATTAGGGGAAAAAAGACAAAAAAATATTAATGAAACCTTAAGTGCACCGAGGTTTCAAAAATTAAGAATTAAGAACCCTAAAAGGGTTCCAGCTCCTCAAGAAATTTTTTCTTGGATAGATTTAAAGTTCCAAGATTGGGATTGGCAAGAAGATTTTTTTATAATCTATGAGGAGTATTATAAAGTTTATAATCTCAAACATGTGGCTCGAGCTCATGAGATGGTTGAGTCACTAAAGGAAGGGGACTTAAGGTCTTTAAGCTTAAGTCCAGCGGAATTCTTAATTTTCTGCCAAAAATATCTTAAATATATTAGGCAGAAAAGTTTTGGAGTCTTTTTCTTAGTGGAAAAAGACAGTGAACTATATTTTATTTTAGTTGAAACTAGCTCCAAGGATCCAGCTATAATTCTATATCCATACGATTATTTTAATCGTTGGAACCATAGGTATGGATATAGACTGGTTCTTAGAGATCCAATCTCCTTGAAAAAATAGGAGATTTTTTATTTTTTAACTTAATTTACCTATCTTGACACTATTTTCTCTTGTGCTAAAATACTTATTAGCAGTCAGGTGTCTTGATTGCTAAAGTAATTATTAATATTTAAGAGCTGAGTTATTAAATTATTTATAATAATTAATAATGGAGGCTATATTTTTTTATGAAGTTAAGACCTTTAAACAATCATCTTATTGTTAAGGCTTCTTCTAAGGAGGAAGTTAGTAAATCTGGTATAGTTTTACCTGATACCATTGATCAAGAAAGGCCAGCTCAAGGAGAAGTTATTGCTGTTGGTCCCGGTAAGATGAATGATCAAGGACAACGAATTGAAATGACTGTTAAAGTCGGTGATCAAGTTGTTTTTAAAAAATATTCACCTGATGATATTAAAGTTGATGGTGAGGAATACTTAGTAATTAGCGAAAATGATGTTTTGGCAATTATTGAGTAATTTATAATTAATATTAAAATATATGGCAAAACAAATTATTTATAGTGAAGAGGCTCGTAATGCTTTAAAGCGAGGAGCTGATAAATTAGCTGATGCTGTTAAAGTTACTTTAGGTCCTAAGGGGCGAACTGTGGTTATGGAAAAATCTTATGGAGCTCCCACTATTACTAAAGATGGTGTGAGTGTCGCTAAGGAAATTGAATTAGAAGATAAGGTTGAAAATATTGGTGCGGAGATTGTTAAAGAAGTTGCTACTAAGGCTAATGATGTAGCTGGGGATGGTACTACCACTGCTACTATCTTAGCTCAAGCAATGATTAAGGAAGGTTTAAAATTAGTTTCAGCAGGGGTTTCTCCGATTGAAATTAGAGCTGGAATTGAAAAAAAAGTTGATGATATAGTTAAAAATCTTAAAGAAATGAGTACCAGTATTAGTACTAAAGAAGAATTAGCTCAGGTAGCCTCTATTTCTGCTAATGATAAAGAGATCGGTGAAAAAATAGCTGAAGCAATGGATAAGGTAGGAGCTAATGGTGTAGTAACAGTAGAAGAAGGACAATCTTTTGGTTTAGAGGTAGAGGTAGTAGAAGGAATGCAGTTTGATAAAGGATATGTTTCTCCCTATATGATTACTAACTCCGAGAATATGAAAGCTGAGTTTAGTGATCCCCTCATTTTAATTACCGATAAAAAAATTGCTTCTATTCAAGAGATTTTACCTTTATTAGAAAAGGTAGCTCAATCAGGAAAAAAAGATTTAGTTATTATTGCTGAAGAAATTGAAGGTGAAGCTTTAACTACTTTTGTTTTGAATAAGTTACGGGGAACTTTTAATGTTTTGGGTATTAAAGCTCCAGGATTTGGTGATCGACGCAAAGCTATTTTAGAAGATATTGCTATTTTAACTGGTGCTAAATTAATTACTGAAGATCTAGGTTTAAAATTAGAGAATGCTGAGTTAGAGGATTTAGGGCAAGCTCGAAAAGTTATTGCTTCTAAAGATAATACTACTATTGTAGATGGTAAAGGTAGTGATAGTAGTATCAAAGATCGAATTAATCAAATTACTAAGGAAATTGAAGTTAGTGATAGTAGTTTTGATAAAGAAAAATTACAGGAAAGATTAGCTAAGTTGAGTGGTGGAGTGGCAGTATTAAAAGTTGGGGCGGCCACTGAAACTGAAATGAAGGAGAAGAAAGATCGAATTGAAGATGCTCTTAATGCTACTAGAGCTGCTCAAGAAGAAGGTGTAGTTCCTGGTGGTGGTTTAGCTTTAGCTTTGGCTGGTAAAGCTTTTTCTGATGAAAAAAGTAATGATTCGGGAGTGGCTATAGTTGATAAAGCTATTCTAGAGCCGATTAAGCAAATTGCTCAAAATGCTGGACAAGACGGTTCTTTAGTTTTATTTAATATTATTAATGAGCATAAAAATGGTCGAACTGGCATTGGTTATAATGCTCTTAATAATCAATTTGAAGATTTGGTTTCAGTTGGAATTATTGATCCGACTAAAGTAGTTCGTAGTGCTTTAGAAAATGCTGCTTCCGCTGCCATTATGTTCTTAACCATTGAAACAGTAGTAGTGGATAAACCAGAAAAGAAGGATTGTTCTTTAGGATCAGATATGGGCGGAGGAATGCCAGGAATGGGAATGATGTAAAAAGATTATTTAAAGAACCGCTTCAAGCGGTTCTTTTTTTAATTGCTAAGAATCTTTTTTTTTGTTAAAATGTTAGTATTATAATTAATTTTTTTAAAACTTTATGTTTTGGCAAGTTGTTATTTTAATTGTTTCTTTAGTAGTTTTAGCGGTTTCAGCTAACTATTTAGTTAATGCCAGTATTAAGATTGCTCGTAAATGGGGGGTTTCCGAGATGTTTATTGGTTTAACTATCGTAGCTATGGGAACCTCGGCTCCTGAATTAGCGGTTTCAGCCTTTGCTGCTTTAAAAGGGCAAGGAGATTTATCGGTTGGAAATGTGATTGGCTCTAATATTTTTAATCTGGGATTTATTTTAGGGATAGTAGCTATTATTACTCCTCAAATTATTCCTAAAAAAATGGTACGTCGTGATGGTATGGTTTTATTAGGGGTGACAGCTTTGATTTTTTTATTTATGTTAGATGGAAAAGTTGTTTTATGGGAAGGATTAGTCTTATTAGCGGCTTTAGTTAGTTATTTATCACTTCTTTTTATTAAAAAAGATGTTGAGACTGAGGAGGATAATGGTGAAAAGGCTAAACCAAAAGATTATTTAATTTTTTTAGTTAGTTTATTTTTCTTAATTAAGGCTTCTGATTTTACAGTTTCATCGGCTACTTATATCGCTAAGTATTTTGGTGTTTCCGCTTGGGCTATTGGAGCCACTATCGTAGCTGCTGGTACTAGTTTACCAGAATTAGCTACTTCAATTATTGCGACTTTAAAAAAGAAATTTGGTTTATCAATTGGTAATGTGATTGGTTCAGATATTTTTAATACCTTTGGTATAATTGGTATTAGTAGTGTGATAGCTCCGATTAGTCTTAGTACCGAAGGAGTTATTTTAGGTATGTCAGCCCCTCTGTTTTCAGTAATATTATTAATGGCGACTTTAGTTTTGTTATTAATTTTTATGCGAACCGGTTGGAAGCTTAGTCGACGAGAAGGGGCTGCGATATTAATAATTGCGATTTTAAGAATGGCTTTTGAAATTTATATTGGTAAAAGCTAATATTTTATTATGAATAAGCAAGATAAAATTGTCGTAGCTGTTAGTGGGTATTTTAATCCTCTTCATGTGGGTCATTTAGAGATGATTGAGAAAGCTAAAAAGCTCGGTGATTATTTAGTAGTGATTATTAACAATGATAATCAAGTTAAGATTAAGGGTAGTGTTCCTTTTATGTCAGAAGATGATCGAGTTAAAATCATTTCAGCCCTAAGAGATGTGGATGAGGTTTTTTTATCAATTGATCAAGACTCAACAGTTTGTCAATCTTTAGCTCAAGTTAAACCTCATATTTTTGCTAATGGCGGAGATCGAAAAAATCTTAATGATGTTCCTGAATATGATATTTGTCAGGATTTAAATATTAAAATGGTGGATGGACTAGGGGATAAAATTCGTTCTAGCTCTACCTTAATTGCTAATGCCTCAATTACTAAAAAAGAGTAATTTTAAAGTTTTATTTTTTTTACTTTTGTTGATAATTATAATTTTTATTGGTGTTTATAATACAAAGGTTAAAAAGAGTGTGGGTGGTAATGTAGAAAAAACTTTCTCGGTGGCGAATGGTCAGAATGCTACTCAAATTGCTCAAAATTTAAAAAAGGAAGGTTTAATTAATTCGACTTTCTTTTTTACACTTTATGTTGGTATAAATAAAAAGAGCGCTTCTTTTCAGGTGGGAGATTTTGATTTGAATAGTAGTATGAGTATAAAAGAGATTGTTCGAGATTTAACTGAAAAAAATATTTTAAAACCTGAAGAAAAAATTACTTTCATCGAAGGTTGGTCTTTAAAGGATTATGATAAAGCTTTAAAGCAAAGTCGTTTATTAAATGTTGATAATTTTTTAGAATTAACTAAAAAAGATTATTCTAAACAGTTTTCTTTTTTAGCTGATAAGCCTTTATCTCATGATTTAGAAGGTTATCTTTTTCCGGATACTTATCGTTTTTTCTTAGATATTGAGGGTCAAGATTTAATTTTAAAAATTTTAAGTAATTTTGATAAAAAACTTGATTCTCAAATGCGAGCTGATATTAAAGCTCAAGGAAAAACTATTTTCGAGATTGTTACTATGGCGTCTATTATTGAAAAAGAAGTTCGAAGTGAAAAAGATATGAAAATAGTGTCTGGTATTTTTTGGAATCGAATAAAAAATGGTCAAGCTTTAGAATCTTGTGCTAGTTTAGCTTATATATTAGGTGTTAATAAGAGTCAGTATAGTTATGAAGATACTAGAGTTGATTCACCTTATAATACTTATCTTCATCGCGGTTTACCTCCAGGGCCAATTGCTAACCCAGGACTTAAAGCTATTGAAGCTGCTATTTATCCACAAGAAACCAATTATAATTATTTTTTAACGGCCACTGAGAGTGGAAAAACCATTTTTAATGAAAGTTACGAACAACATTTAATTGATAAAAATAAATATATAAAATAAAAAACTATGTCCGAGAATTTAAAAAAAGTTATTATTATTATCGTCTTTTTTATTATCGTAGCTGGACTACCTTTGTTTTTTATTTTAAGAAAAAAAACCCCCAGCACTCCTAAGGCTGAAAATACAGCTCCGCCGGTGGAGCAGATGGAGGCTCCGGTTAATCCTTTAGAGTCCCTAATCGATTCTTCTCGCTTAATTGGCGGTTTACCTAGTAGTGATGAAAGAATTGAAGCTCTTTTCTTAGAGGGCGATGAGGATCATTTAATTGAATATATTTCTTTTTTGGATTTTTATAAAGAGCAACAAGATGATTTTGATTTGAATATTCCTTCTTATCAATTGCCTTTAAATGTTAAAACTGAGGTTTTAAATTATTATGATATTTCTCGAAAAATAAATTTAGATCCATATTTGGATCAGTTAAATAATGAGGGCTTTGCTTTGGTTAATAATCCCTTTGATTCGGGTAATTTTTATGATATTTATGCTGAATTATATCAAAGAGAGATTCCTTTATTAATTACTTCTGATTTTTTAATATATTACTATCAAACGACTCTTAAAAAAGTTTTTAAAGATTTAGAGGAACATATTTTTTATGATAATCTTTGGGCTATTAATTATTTTTTATATAATCAAGCTCGAGAAAGATATGAGGAAAGTTTAGCTAGAATTGGACATGTTAATGATCGGGTATTGGAAGCGGAACGATTGTCAGCGGCCTATTTTGCTGTTTCTTTAGAGCTTTTAAAACCTCGGCCTGATCAGATTAATTCTGATAATAATATTGCTAACACAGCCTTTTTCTCCCCTTTTGAAGTTAGTAATTATACATTTGTACTTCCTGATTATTTAAAGGTTGATGTTGAGAGAGAGTTAGATTTAATTAAAGAAGCTCGACAGATGACCAAGTCGCCAGTTTTACTTTATCAGAGAAATTATCAAGATTTTAAAGTTCCTAATGAGTATAAATTTCATGCTAAGCTTTATAATTTTTATTTAACTACTAAATGGTTATCATCTAATTTTCCTTTATATTATCAGGGGGAGGATTGTCCTTCTTGTCAGTTGGATTTTGATGATTGGAGAATTAGTTTAATCACTGCTACTCGTATTGCTCAGGATATTTTTGATAGTTATCCGATCAAGAATAAATGGGCGAGAATTTATAAAACACTAGCTTTTTTTAAGGGTTTGCGAGGGGATTTGACTTATGTTCATTATCGCGATGCTTTAGTATCATTATTTGGTGATGATTATAATATTTCTGAAATTTTTGCTGATCAAAATCCGGAGGCTATTAATAATATGAGGCAGTTTAGGGATAAAGTTTTATCTTATGAATTCTCGGAGATTGAGGGAGGTTTAAAGAAAGATTCTCGTAATCGAGATAAATTAGGAGTAAAAATGTTAACTGAGTTTTATTGGCCCAACGATTATATTTTTAGTAAGTTATCTTATCCTCAGGTTTTAGCTTATCAGGGAGGAAGTCCAAGTAAAAGCAATATTACTTCTTGTCGTCTAGGTCGAAGTGGCGATAATCTTAGATGTAATGGTTTTTCTTTAGATATTATTGCTTTAATTAATCAAGATAGTCTCCTGAATAATGAATATTTTTTAGAAAATTCTAATTATGATCAATATCAATCTAGTTTAGATAAATTAAAGGAGGGATTATTTAAGTCATCTAACTTGTGGCATTATAATAATTATTGGAAGACTTTAAGTTTGATTAAAAATTATTTAACCGATCAGTATACTGATTTGCCGTTTACTAAAAATTTATCTTGGCCTAAGAAAGAGCTTCATACTGCTATTGGGGCTTGGATTGATTTACAATTAGCTCCTGATCAATTAAAGGTATTTTTAAAGAACCATAAATTTTTAGCTCCGGATAGTGAGACTAATTTCGTCAATTTTAATTATATTGATCCACAGATTGCTTTGATTAATGAGCAGATCTCTAATACCGAAATGATTATTGAAATGTTTAATTTATTAAAAATATCAGAAGAATTGCGAACAGTAGCTATGAGCTTAGAGGATCTTCGATCTAATTTATCTAGGGTTAAGGAGATTATGGTTAAGGAATTACAGTCTATTCCTCTAAGTGTGAATGATTTGAATTTTATAAATTCTTTAGCTTTAGAATATCGCTTAGATCAAGCTGAAAATAAGGTTTTAAAAATTTTTGGAGAAAATAATAGATCTTTAAGTTATGATTTAGGAAAACCTAAATTAGTTGTGGTAATCACCGGAAATGATGAAAAAAGAAGCTTTGCAGTTGGTCCAGCTTTCTCTTATATAGAGAGGAAGTAGTTGGGGATAAAATCTGTAAAACTATAGTTTGACAAGCTTTCTTTATTATTATATTATCTAATACATAAAAACTTAACTTTAATATAAAAGTGAATATTTATATTAAATAAACTTTTAACAGCTAAAAATCCGAACCAGCTATGGTTTTGGCATTTTTTTGTTGGGTCTTCTTTTTTATTAATAAAACTTAAATAAACTTATGTCTAGCGCCTCTAAAAATTATTTTATCAATGATCAGCGTAAATATTTTACTGACTTTAAATCAGTTATGCCTGTTCCAGATTTAATAGAATTGCAGAAAAATTCTTATCAGTGGTTTTTAGATGAAGGGTTAGCTGAGTTGTTTGATGAAATCTCTCCTATTACTGATTTTAATGATCGTGAGCTGGAATTATATTTTAAAGAGTATTATTTTGATAAACCTAAGTTTAATGAAATTGAAAGTCAAGAAAAGAATATTACCTATGAAGCTCCTTTGAGAATAAAGGTGGTTTTGAAGAATAAAAAAACATCTAAGAGTATAACCCAAGAGGTTTATTTAGGAGATTTTCCTTTAATGACTAAAAATGGAACTTTCATTATTAATGGAATTGAGCGAGTGGTTGTTTCTCAATTAGTTAGAAGTGCGGGAGTAATGTTTAGTTCAGAATATATTAGGGGTAAGAAGTATTATGGAGCTAAGATTATTCCTAATCGAGGAGCTTGGTTAGAATTAGAAACTGATGCTAATAAGGTTATTTGGGTTAAAATTGATCGAAAAAGAAAGGTTGCAGTAACCTCTTTATTACGAGCTTTTGGTTATGAGAGTGATGAAGAATTATTAGAACTTTTTAAAGATGTTGATTTAATTACCGGTGATGATGAACCTAGTTTTATTGAAGCCACTATTAAGAAGGATTTGGCTAAAAATCAAGTTGAGGGATTACAGGAGGTTTATCGTCGTATTAGACCTGGAGATATGGCCGATGACAAGAACGTAAAACAGATGATTGAAAATATGTTTTTTCGTTTTGATCGTTATGATTTTGGTCGAGTTGGTCGTTATAAACTAAATCGTCGTTTTGGTGAAAACTTAGCGATTAATAAAGAGAATCGAGTTTTAAGAAAAGAAGATTTACTAAATATTGTTCGTGAAGTTATTCGACTTAATATTACCAAAGAACCAGAAGACGATATTGATCATTTAGGTAATCGTCGAATTCGAGCTATTGGAGGTTTAGTCCAGAATCGTCTCAGAGTTGGTTTAGCTCGAATGGAGCGAATTATTAAAGATAAAATGAGTATTATTGATGTTGATACTATTGCGCCTAATAAATTAGTGAATGCTCGTCCTGTTATTGCTGTTATTAGAGAGTTTTTTATGTCTTCGCAATTATCTCAATTCATGGATCAGACTAATCCTTTAGCTGAGTTAGAGCATAAGAGAAGATTATCAGCTATGGGACCAGGAGGTTTAACTCGGGAGAGAGCTGGTTTTGATGTTCGAGATGTGCACACTACTCATTATGGTCGAATTTGTCCTATTGCTACTCCTGAGGGACCTAATATTGGTTTAGTTGGACACTTAGCTAGTTATGCTAAATTAAATTCTTATGGATTCTTAGAGGTACCTTATCGTAAGGTTATTAAAGGAAAAGGAAAACCTCGAGTTAGTGATGAAATTGTCTATATCGATGCTTTTGAAGAAGAAAAATATGTTATTGCTGACGCTACTATTCCTTTGAATGCCAAGGGGGAGTTTTTAATTGATAAATATCCAGCTCGACAAGGTGGAAATCCAGAAACAGTTTTAACTGATGATATTGATTTTATTGGTGTATCCCCTAATCAAATAGTTTCTATTGCTACTTCTTTAATTCCTTTTATGGAACATAATGATGGACAGAGATCTTTGATGGGAACTAATATGCAACGCCAAGCTTTACCGTTAGTTAAAAGCGAAGCTCCAATAGTTGGAACTGGTATTGAAGCTATTGCAGCTCGGGATTCAGGTCATATTATTATTGCTGAAGAGGATGGTGAGATTATTAAGGCTGATTCTTCTGAAATTCATGTCGCTTACAAAAAAGGAAAAATTAAAAAATATAATTTAAATAAATTTTTACGCTCTAACTTTTTAACTTGTATTAATCAGAGCCCCATTGTTTTACCGGGAGATAAAGTTAAAAAGGGACAAGTATTAACTGATGGTCCAGCCATTTCTAATGGAGAACTGGCTTTAGGAAAAAACGTTTTAGTCGCCTATATGACCTGGGAGGGTTATAATTATGAGGATGCGATTATTATCTCAGAGCGTTTAGTTAAAGAAGATGTTTATTCTTCTATTCAAATTGAAAATTATACTATTGATGTTCGTGATACTAAATTAGGGGCTGAAGTTATTACTAATGATATTCCTAATATTTCAGAAGAAAAACTTAAGAATTTGGATGAAGATGGTATTATTAGAATTGGAGCGGAAGTTTCTAGTGGTGATATTTTAGTAGGGAAAATTACTCCTAAAGGAGAAACTAAGTTGAGTGCTGAAGAGAGATTGCTTCGAGCTATATTCGGTGATAAAGCCAAAGATGTTCGAGATTCATCTCTTTATTTAGAGCATGGAGAGCACGGGAAAGTAATTGATGTTAAGGTTTTTTCTCGAAAAGAAGGGGATAAATTAGATGCCGGAGTTTTAAAATCGGTTCAAGTGTCAGTGGCTAATTTAAGAAAAATTCAAGCTGGAGATAAGATGTCCGGTCGACATGGTAATAAAGGAGTTATTTCTAAGGTGGTGCCAGTTGAGGATATGCCTTATATGGAAGATGGAACTCCAATTGATATTATATTATCTCCATTAGGAATTCTTTCTCGTATGAACTTGGGTCAACTTTTAGAAACTCATATGGGCTTAGCTGCTAAAAAATTAGGTTATAAAGTAGCTACTCCGGCATTAAATGGAATTACTGAAGAGCAAATTAGAGAAGAGTTAAAAAAAGCTGGATATCCAGAAGATGGTAAGGTAGTTTTATATGATGGAAAAACTGGTGAGCAATATGATAATCCGGTTACTGTGGGTTATAAATATCTTCTTAAACTAAATCATATGGTAGAAGATAAGATCCACCAGAGATCAATTGGTCCTTACTCTTTAATTACTCAACAACCTCTAGGAGGAAAAGCTCAATTTGGTGGACAAAGATTTGGTGAGATGGAGGTGTGGGCTTTAGAAGGGTATGGAGCTGCTCATACTTTACAAGAAATTTTAACTATTAAATCTGATGATGTTCCAGGAAGAAGTAAGGCCTACGAGTCTATTATTAAAGAGGAAGAAATTCAAAAACAAAATGTTCCCGAGTCATTCAATGTTTTAATTCGAGAGTTAAAAGGCTTAGGTCTTAATATTGAACTCTTAGGTGGAACACCAGAGTTAGAAGAAGATGAAGAGTTAGAGGAAGAAGGTTTAAGTCCTGAAATGATTAATAAAGCTGATCAAGCTGTGTTTGAAGAAGGAAGCTTAGAAACTAAAACTGAGGTAGACGAGGAAAAAGAATAATTTTATTATAAAAAAATAATTTAAATAATATGTTAAACCCTATAAAAACAAGCGATTTTGACGCTATTAGATTGTCTCTAGCTTCTCCTGATGATATTTTATCTTGGTCAAATGGAGAGGTGGTTCGTCCTGAGACTATTAATTATCGAACTCAAAAACCAGAAAAAGATGGTCTATTTTGTGAAAAGATATTTGGTCCAACCAAAGATTGGGAATGTGCCTGTGGTAAGTATAAAAAAATAAGATATAAAGGAGTAGTTTGTGATAAGTGTGGCGTTGAAGTAACTAGAAGTGTGGTTCGTCGAGAGAGAATGGGGCATATTAAATTACAAGTTCCCTGTTCGCATATTTGGTTTTTAAAGGGTTTATCATCTAAGGTTGGTTTGATACTAAATTTGAGTGTTCAAGCTTTAGAAAAGGTAGTTTATTTCGCTAATTTTATTGTTACCGATGTTGATGAAAAATTAAAAGAGGAGACCTTGGAGATTATTAAAAAAGAATATAAGAACAAAATTAAAAATATTGAAGCTGAGGCGGAGAGAAAGGTTGAAGCTTTAAAAAAGGATCCTATCAAAGTTTTAGGTTTAGAAGAAACAATTGATAAAAAAAGTTTAGTAGAACTTAAAAATAAAGGTATTGATGAAATTCTTAAAGATCGGGAAGAGAAGGTAACTAAATTAGATTTAGATTTTGAAACCGTTAAAAAAGAGTTAAAAGATTTAAAACCTTTATTAATCCTAACTGAACAAGAATATCAAAACTTAAGTTTAAAATTTGGTCATATATTTGAAGCTGGAATTGGAGCAGCAGCCATTCAAGCTCTTTTAAAGAGAATTAATTTAAGTAAAACTATTAAAAATTTAGAAAGTAAATTAGAAACAGTAGTAGAAAGCAAGAAAGACCGTTTAATTAAAAGATTAAGATTGTTAAAAGGTTTAGAGAGGAATAAAATTAGACCGGAATGGATGATAATTGATGTTTTACCAGTTATTCCGCCTGATTTAAGACCGATGGTGGCTTTAGATGGGGGACGTTTTGCTTCTTCAGATTTAAATGATCTTTATCGTCGGGTTATTAATAGAAATAATCGTTTAAGACAATTAATTGAGCTCAATGCTCCTGAAGTTATTTGTCGTAATGAAAAAAGAATGTTACAAGAGGCGGTGGATTCTTTAATTGATAATTCGGCTCGTAATAGTAAGATGGTTACTGCTTCTACTGGACAAAAGAGACAATTAAAATCTTTAGCTGATTCACTTAAGGGAAAACAAGGTCGGTTTAGGCAGAATCTTCTAGGAAAAAGAGTTGATTATTCTGGTCGCAGTGTTATTGTGGTTAATCCTAAATTAAATTTAGATCAATGTGGTTTACCTAAGATTATGGCTTTAGAGTTATTTAAACCTTTTATTATTTCAGAGTTAATTAAAAAAGAGATAGTTCATAATGTTCGAAGCGCTTCTAGATATATTGAAGCTGGTCATGATGAAGTTTTTGATATTTTACAAAAAGTTATTGATGAAGCTTATGTACTTTTAAACCGAGCTCCAACCCTTCATCGTTTAGGTATTCAAGCTTTTCGACCAGTATTAATTGAGGGAAAAGCTATTCAAATTCATCCTTTAGTTTGTTCAGCTTTTAATGCTGATTTTGACGGTGATCAAATGGCTGTTCATGTTCCTTTGACTAAGGAGGCAGTGGCTGAAGCTCGAGATATTATGTTATCTTCTCATAATTTATTAAAACCTGCTACTGGTGAGCCAATTGTTACTCCGAATCAAGATATTATTTGGGGAGCTTATTACATTACTTTGGAAAATAAAAATGATAAGAAGGATGAAGATTTGAAAGTTTTTTCTAGTCAGGAAGAAGCTTTATTGGCTTTTAATCATGGATATTTAGAATTACATGATGTTATCAGAGTTAGAATTGGAAAAGAGCTTTTAAAAACCACGGCGGGAAGAATTATTTTTAATCAAATTTTACCCGAGAAATTAAAATATGTTAATGAAATTTTAGATAAGAAAAAAATTAAAAACTTAATTAAGGATTGTTTAAGTTTTTATGGAGAAGATAAAACTGTTGAATTTATTGATGATTTGAAAAATCTTAGTTTTAAATATATTACCAAGAGTGGATTATCTTTTGGTTTTGGTGATTTACCAGAGATATCAGAAAAGGATCAATTAATTGAGGATGCTAATGATTTAGTGAGCCAGATTCAAGATCAGTTTGAAGACGGTCTTTTAACTGATAGTGAGAGATATAGTAAGATTATAGAAACTTGGACGGTGACTAAAGAAAAAATTTCTGATCTTTGTAAAGATAGCTTAAAAGTTTCTTTACCAGTTTATTCGATGATTGATTCGGGAGCTCGAGGTTCTTGGGCTCAACCAGTTCAGATTATCGGTATGAAAGGTTTAGTAACCTCACCGTCTGGAGAGATTATTGAGCTTCCTATTAAGGGAAATATGAAGAAAGGATTTTCAGTTTTAGAGTATTTTATTGCTACTCATGCTACTCGAAAAGGTTTATCTGATACTGCTCTTAGAACTGCTAATGCTGGATATTTAACTCGAAGATTGGTTGATGTAGCTCAAGATGTTATTGTTACTGAAGAAGATTGTGGTGATAAAGAGGGGTTAATCATTGATCGAGCGGAAGTGGAAAAAGATAATGAGGACTTCTTTAGAAAGATTATTGGTCGCTATCTTTTAGAGGACTTGAAGGATGAAAAGGGTAAGGTTTATATAAAGGCTGGAGAATTAGTTTCGGAAGAGGATGTTAAAAATTTAGAGGATAAAGATATTCGTTTTGCTACTATTAGATCAGTATTAAATTGTAAACTTCATAAGGGGGTATGTGCTAAATGTTATGGAGTAGATTTAGCTTATAATCAAAAAGTAAAAGTTGGAACTACGGTTGGAATTATTGCGGCTCAATCTATTGGAGAGCCCGGAACTCAATTAACTATGAGAACCTTTCATACCGGAGGAGTGGCTAGTGCGGAGGATATTACTCAAGGTTTACCTCGAGTTGAGGAAATTTTTGAAAATAGAAGTCCTAAGAAAAAGGCTTTAATGTCTGAAGTAGAAGGAAAGGTTAAAATTGAAGTTGGACAAAAAATTATTAAAGATAAAGATGGTAAAGATATAGTAGTTAATAATCCACAAGAAAAAATCTTAAAAATTATTTATAAAGGTCCGGCAGTAGAAAAATATTACTTTAGAGAACTAGCTAATGAGATTAAGTTAAGGGGTGATAAAAAATCTAAGAAAGATTTAGAACCAAAAATTAAAGTTAAAGATGGTGATAAAGTATCTAAAGGAACTGAACTTTATTCAATTTTAGATCAATCAGTTAAAGCTAAGCTTTCTGGAACAGTTAAGGTTTTTGATAAATATATTGAATTAAGTTCGAGTGTTAATAAGACTCAAGAATTTACTATTCCTCGAGGTTTGATGTTATGGGTCAAAGATGGTGATGAAGTTAAACCTGGAGATCGTTTAACTGAGGGAAGTTTTGATCTTAAGGAATTGTTTCATTTACGGGGTCGATTAGAGACACAGAAATATATTATTAAAGAAATTCAATATGTTTATTCTTCTCAGGGTCAGCCACTTAATGATAAACATATTGAGATTATTGCTCGTCAAATGTTTTCTCGTTATTTAATTGAAGATTCTGGTTCTACTAATTTGTTTCCTGGAGAAATAATTGAGGAAGAGGTTTTGATGCAGGCTAATAAAGAGTTCAAGAGTGCAAAAGAAAAAGCTAAAGCTAGTCGATTATTATTAGGAGTTACTAAAACATCTTTAAGTACCGACAGCTTTTTATCGGCTGCTTCTTTCCAGGAAACTCCTCGAATTTTAATTGATGCGGCTTTAAGTGGAAAAATTGATTATTTAGAAGGATTAAAAGAAAATGTTATTATTGGTTGTTTAATTCCAGCCGGAACAGCTTATCAGGGAAAAAAGAAGCGAGAGATTTATAAATAAATCATATGAAAATTGTAGTTGGATTAGGTAATCCGGGAGATAAATATCAAAAAACTCGGCATAATTTTGGTTTTATGTTTTTGGATTATCTAGTGCCTGAGGTTAATGCTTGGAAATTTGAGAAAAAATTTAATGCTAATGTTTCAGAATTTCAGGGTTTAACTTTAATTAAACCTCAGACTTTTATGAATAATTCTGGTTTATCTCTACGATCATTTTTAGATTATTATCAGCTCCTGCCTAAAAGACTGGGGTTTTTTTTACCATCTCATTTAGATCTAAGTTCTGAATTAATAGTAGTTCATGATGAGCTTGATCTTGATTTTACTAAATACAAAAGATCAGTTAATACTTCTAGTGCCGGACACAAAGGAGTTGAATCAATTATTAGACATTTAAAAACTAAGAATTTTACTCGAATTCGTTTAGGTATTAAAAATGAGCTAAAGTCTAAGATGGCTGGAGAAGATTTTGTGATGCAAAAGTTTTCTAGTCAAGAGCTAGAACAACTTCCAGCTATTTTTTCTAAAATAGATTTATTTTAAATTTAAGAGTTATTAGTTAAGGTGATTTTAGTATGAACGAGAATCAACTTTGGCAGATAGCTTTTAATTGTTTAGGCGGTTTTGATTTTAATAGTTATCAATTATTAAAAAAGTATTTTTTTAGTTTTAAAAAGGCTTTTCAAGCTAAAAAAAGAGATTTAGAGTTGGCTGGTCTAAGGCATTCTTTTATTAGTAATTTTTTAGAAAAAAGACGAGGTTTAAGGTTGTCTAATGTGTTAAGGATAATGAAGCGAGAGGGTATTTCAGTTTGTTTTTATTCCGATGATAATTATCCTGATCTTCTAAAAGAGATATTTAGTCCTCCGCCGTTAATATATTATCGTGGTTCTTTGGATATAGATTGGTCGAGGTCTTTATCAGTAGTTGGTTCAAGGCGGTTTTCTTCTTATGGGCAGCAGGTAATTAATAATTTTATTCCGATATTAGTGACTGAGGATATTTATATTGTTAGTGGATTGGCTATTGGTATTGATTGTTTGGCTCATAAAAAAACTATCGATAGTGGCGGAATAACTATAGCAGTTTTAGGCTCAGGTTTAGATTGGAATTCAGTTTATCCACGACAAAATAAGGCTTTATTTCAAGAAATAATAGAGCAGGGAGGTTTAGTGTTATCAGAATTTTGTCCTCAAACGGCTCCGTATGCTTCTAATTTTATTCAGCGGAATAGAATTATTGCCGGACTTTCCATTGGTACTTTAGTGATTGAGGCTCAATTAAGATCAGGTTCTTTAGTCACAGCTCGTTATGCTTTGGACGAGGGGCGCAATGTTTGGGCTTGTCCCGGATCTATTTTTAATGCTAATTCATTAGGTACTAATGAATTAATAAAATCGGGTGCCTATTTAACTAATCATCCCAAAGATATTTATCAGGATTTTATTTAGATATTTGTTTTTTTATCCATTTAATACTATAATTATTTTATTGATAAATTATATATGAAATTAATAATTGTAGAATCACCAACTAAAGCCAAGACTATTGCTAAATTTTTAGGTTCAGCTTATCGTCTGGAGTCTTCTTTTGGTCATATTAGAGATTTACCAGCTAAAGAATTGGGGATCGATATTGAGAATAATTTTACACCAAAATATATTATTCCTGATAAATCCAAAAAGAAAGTAGCCGAATTAAAAAAATTAGCTCAATCGGCTGATTTGGTAGTTTTAGCTTCGGATGATGACCGAGAGGGAGAGGCTATTGCTTGGCATTTAGTTCAGGCTTTATCCTTAAAAGAAGGTCAGTATCAGCGAATTGTTTTTCATGAGATTACTTCGGAAGCTATTTCAGGAGCCCTAAAAGAGCCACGAGGGATTAATTTAAATTTAGTAGATGCTCAACAAGCTCGACGTGTTTTAGATCGTTTAGTGGGGTATAAATTATCTCCTTTTCTTTGGAAAAAGGTTTTAAGAGGTTTATCAGCTGGAAGAGTACAAAGTGTGGCTGTTCGTCTAGTAGTAGAAAAAGAACGAGAAATACAAGCTTTTATTCCACAAGAGTATTGGGATTTAAACGCTTATTTTAAGAAAGATAAACTTGATTTTTCGGCTAAGTTATTAAAAATAGATCAAAAAAGTTTAGATAAGTTTTATTTTAAAAATGAATCTGATATATCTAAAATAGTACAAAATCTTAAGGGGGCCTCCTTTTCAGTGGCAAAAATTGAGGCTAAAGAGGGGAGTAAAAATCCTTTACCACCTTTTATTACTTCAACTTTACAACAAGCGGCTAATAATAGGTTAGGGTTTAGCGCTAAACAAACTATGATGATAGCTCAGAAGTTGTATGAAAAGGGATTTATTACTTATATGAGAACTGATTCTTTTAATTTATCTGATAAATTTAGACAAGAAGCTAAGCAATATTTAAGGGATAATTTAGGTGATAAATATTTAAGTTCTGGCAAAGGTGTTTTTAAAAATAAGAATAAAAAGGCCCAGGAGGCTCATGAGGCTATTAGGCCCACTTCAGCTTTGTTAACGGCGGAAAATTTAGGATCTAAATTAGATCGGAATCAATCTAGGCTTTATCAGCTTATTTGGCAAAGAGCTATAGCTTCACAGATGTCACCAGCTATTTTAGACACAGTTGCGATTGATATTTCGGCGGGTCAATATCTGTTTCGAGCTAATGGACAACGAGTTAAGTTTAAAGGTTATCTAGAGGTTTATCCTGAAAAAGTTAGTGAAAATGATTTACCCAATTTAGAGTTAAAAGAGTTGTTAACTTTAAAAAAGTTAGAACCTGATCAACATTTTACTCAAGCCCCAGCTCGTTACTCTGATGCTAGTTTAGTAAAAGAGTTGGAGAAACATGGTATTGGTCGGCCTTCTACTTATGCCCCAACTATCGCTACTATTATTGATAGAAATTATGTTCAACGTGATGATAAGAAACGACTTTTTCCAACAGATATAGCTTATATAGTTAATGATGTTTTAGTTGAACATTTTCCGAATATTGTTAATTATAAGTTTACTGCTGAAATGGAGAATGATTTAGATCGCATTTCTTTAGGAGAAAAAAAATGGCAACCAGTTGTTAATGATTTTTGGCAGGATTTTTCTAAAAATTTAGAAAAAAAAGAAAAAGAGTTAGATAAAGAAAGCTTAGTTCCGGCTGAAGAATCTGATGAGATTTGTGAATTATGTGGGGCTAAGATGTTAGTTAAAATTGGTCGTTATGGAAAGTTTTTATCTTGTAGCGATTATCCTAAGTGTAAAAGCATTAAATCATTAAAATCTAAAGATGTTGAATCAGAGGATAATCCTGAGTTATTAAATTTGAAGGAAAAATTACAAGGAGAAACTTGTGATTTATGTGGGGCTGAGATGATAGTTCGTTCTGGTCGTTTTGGTTATTTTTTAGGTTGTAGTCAATATCCTAAATGTAAGGGTATTAAGAATATTGATCCAAAAGGGGAAAAAGAAATTGAAGTTGATTGTCCTCTTTGTGGACAAGGTAAAATAGTTAAAAAATTTAGTCGACGAGGACCTTTCTATGCTTGTAGCGCTTATCCTGATTGTAAGAATGCGTATAATTCTCGACCAACAGGAGAAAAGTGCTCTAAGTGTGGATCTTTGATGATTGAGTCAAAGGATGGATCTCGTTGTTCAAATAAAGAATGTTTAAAATAATATTAATTTTATGAAAAAAGATATTGTGGTGGGAGTATCATCTTTCGCCCCTCTAGTTAGTGGATCAGGTTCAAGTTTTAAAGGCTTTGAAGTTGATTTATGGGAAATGATTGCTAAAAAGCTAAATCTTTCCTTTAGTTATAAAAAATACAATTTTACTAATCTTTTAGAAGCGGTTAAAGATAAAGAAGTGGATATTGCTTTTGCGGGTATTACTAGAACTAAGGAAAGGGAAGAAAAATTTAGCTTTTCTTACTTTACTTTAAGAACCGGTTTAGCTATTTTGATTAATGAAGATAATAAAATAAGTTTTTTAAAGAGTTTTAAAGATATGATCTTAAAAAATTTAAAAAAAATTCTTAATATTATTTTATTTTTCTTTGTTTTAATTGTTATTGTTAGTAATATTATTTGGTTTTTAGAGCGAGATTTAGATTCTTTAAATATTAGATCGTCTTATGGTCAGGGTATTATTGATTCTTTATGGTGGACTACTGGTGTAATGAGTGGAGCAGGAGGAACATATCCTGAATCGGGGCTTGGTAAATTTTTAGGATTTTTTTCAATTTTTGTTGGTTTAGTAATTTTTTCTATTATTGTAGCTCAAGTAACCTCTTTTATTACTCTTAGTAAAATGAAGCATAGTATTAGCGATCCTAAAGATTTAGCTGGTAAAAAAGTTGGAACTAAAAGAGGCACCACTTCAGAAAAGGAATTAGAAAAATTAGGTGCCAAAATTGTTTTAGAGGATAATATTGAAGATGTTTTTGATAAATTAGCTAATAAAGAAATTGATGCTGTGGTTTTTGATGAACCAGTTATTCGTAATTTTGTTAAACACAATGATGAGTCCAATTTGATTATTGCTAGTGAAACTTTTAATAAGCAAACTTATGGTTTTGCTTTTCCTGAGGGTAGTGCTTTACGAGAGAAGTTTAATCGGGAGTTATTAGGTTTATTTGAATCAGGTGAGTACGATGCTTTATTAGCTAAATGGTTTGGTGTTTAGTTAAAATAATCTAATTTCATAGCCATTTTAACTTTTTTCATAGTGGCCTGAGCTCGAGCTTGGGCCTTTTTTGTACCTTCTTGAAGTATTTTATGGACCAATTCAGGTCGATCCTGATAATATTTTCTTTTTTCTTGAATAGGTTTTAAGAAGTTGATAATAATTTGACTTAGTTCCTTTTTACATTGAAGACAACCTCGTGATCCAAGACGACATTCTGATTCTATTTCCTTTAAATGACTTGATTTAAATAATTGGTGGTAATAGAAAGCGGTACAAATTTTAGGATTACCAGGATCATTTAAATGTATTTTTTTTGTATCAGTTAAAGCTTGTTTAACCTTTTTTTCAATTATCTCTGGACTATCAGATAGGTAAATAGCATTACCTAAACTTTTTCCCATTTTAGTTTTTCCATCTAATCCCTTAATTCGAGGATTAGGGCTTAATAAGGTTTCGGGGGATTTTAAAGTATTGCCATAAATATTATTAAATTTTTTAACAATTTCTCTAGTTTGTTCCATCATTGGTAATTGATCTTCGCCAACTGGAACTAGATCAGCTTCAAAGATGGTAATATCAGCTGCTTGACTAATGGGGTAGCCCAAAAATCCATAAGTAACTCCATTTTTAAAAATTTCTTTTTTTTGGTTTATTTCTTCTTTAACGGTTGGGTTTCTTTGTAAACGATTGATATTAACTAAATTAGAATAAAAAACAGTTAATTCGGCAATTTCTGGAATTAAGGATTGAATAAAAATGGTGGAAACTTTAGGATCTAGACCAATAGCTAAATTATCTAAAGCCACTTCTAAAACATTTTTTCTAACTTTTTCTGGTTGAGAAAAATTATCGGTTAAAGCTTGAACATCGGCAATCATGATATAGTTTTGATATTCTTCTTGTAATTTAATTCGGTTTAACATGGAACCAAAAAGGTGTCCAATATGTAATGGTCCAGTTGGTCGATCTCCAGTTAGAACTATTTTTTTCATAAATTTTATTTTTTCAATTTTTTCTTGGAAGTGTCTTGGTTTGATTTTTTATTTTTTTTCTTATCTTTAAAATATTCTAAAGCTTTTTCGATTAAATTAACTAAGAGAAGCAAGTGAGAACTACTACTTTTAAAACGGTTTTTTATGAGATCAATTAATTCATTGGTTTTATTAACGGCTTCCTCGATCCCATCACCAATATTTTTTAATCGACGTAAATTTTGAATTAGATAGAAGAGAAAACGAGCGGTGAAAAAAGTTAGTATAATAACCGCTAGGGCTATTGATAGATTTAAGATATCTTTACTAGTGTTAAACATATGTTTTTTTAATTATATTAAAAATCTCTAATTTGAGCTGAAAATTTATTTTCTAAATGTTTAATTAATTCGGCTTGAATTTTATCTACTTCTTCAGTGCTTAAGGTTTTTTCTTCGGAGGCATAGCTAAGATGAAAAGCTAAACTTTTTTTATTTTCTTCTAAGTTATAGACATCAAAAAGCTCTAGTTCTTTAAGCAGTGGGCTAAAATTCTTTATTTCGCGATTAATATCATTATATAATATTTTTTGATCAATCACAAAGGCTAGGTCTCTTTTTAGGCTTGGAAATTTGGCCGGAGCTTGATATTCAGCTTTAGGGGTTTCATTTAAGATATTGAGTAAATTTTTTAAACTTATTTCAGCTAAACTGACATCTTTTTTTAATGAGTTTTTTTTGATAGCTTCCGGACTTAATTTGGCAATAAATCCAATTTCTCGATTGTTTAACATAATGAGAGCGTTTTCATCTTTTTTAGCCCAAGGAATTTCTAGGTCACTAGGTAAAAACTCTAAATTTAAATTATTTTGTATTTCATTTAAAAAGCTAGTAATAATACTTTTTAGATTAGAAAAAGAGTCTCCTTGGTAATTAGCTAGGGCTAAACCTAGTTTTTTTTCTTGATAAGGTAGGCTTTCATTTTGTTTTTTATCTTTCGGTATTTCTCCAGCTACATTTAGAAAAATATTTCCAATTTCGAAAAAAGATAAGTTTTCTTTTTTAGCTTGGTTACTTTGAATATTAGATACTAGACCAGCAATTAAGTCGGTTCTTAAAAATTCAAAGTGGCTTGAGCTGGGGTTTAGTAATCTTAAGTGATTATTAGTATCAATATTGAGTTTAGTTAATTGTTCTTGGCCTAAGAAGGAATAATTATATATTTCAGTCATTTTATAGCTTCGAGATAAGATATTTTTTACTTTTTTAATTAACTCTAATAATGGGTCTTTAATTGGGGGTTCTAATTTGTCATCTGGGAGACTAGCGGGAATGTTATTATAGCCATAGATTCTAATAATTTCTTCTAATAGGTCTTCTTTTATTCTTAGATCTTCTTGTCTCCAGCTAGGAATTTTAACTTCCCAGTCTTTATTAGTTTTTTCTTTAACTTTTAATCCCAAGCTTTCTAGAATAGATTTAATAGTTTTTTCTTTAATTTCTTCTCCAATAATTTTTTTGAGCCAATCTAAATTTAAATCAATAATTATTAATTCTTCTTTCCAGTCTCCGGTTTCAAGTATTTCTGAACTGATTACAATATTTTTTTGCATGGTTTTAAGGAGTTCCACTATTCTATTTAAGGCTAATTGACATAGTTGGGGATCTAGGCTTTTTTCAAATCTCATAGCGGCATCAGTTCGACAATTTAATCTTTGGGCCGTTTTACGAATTGAGATAGCGTCAAAGTTAGCCGATTCAATAATAATACTAGTAGTAGTATTATTCACCTCTTTTTCTTTACCTCCAATTACTCCAGCTAGAGCAATACTTTGTTTTTCATCACTGATTACTATATCATTTTCATTTAAAATTTTTTCTTCACCCATTAGGGTAACAAATTTCTCATTTTTTTCTGCTTTTTTAACTATGATTTTATCGATTCCTTTAGCGTCAAAAATGTGTAAGGGTTGTCCAGTTTCTAACATCACGTAATTAGCGGCGTCCACGATATTGTTAATTGGATTTAGACCTAGGGCTTGTAATTTGTTTTTTAACCAATTAGGGCTTTCTTCAACCTTAATTTGATCAATTTTAAGAGCAATATATTTTTTACAAAGATTTTTGTTTTTTATTTCTATTTCTAATTTAGAATCTTTACCTTTTTTGATTTTAAAATTTTTAGCGGGATGCTCTTTTAGTTTTTTTTCAAAAAGAACACTTAATTCTCGGGCTATACCATAATGTCCCCATAAATCAGGACGATTAGAGATAGATTTATTATCTATTTCTAAAACAATTTCGTCTAGTTTTAGAAATTCAGCTAAGTTTTGTCCAATTTTAGCCCTTTTATCTAATATCATTATACCATCATGATTATCTCCTAGTCCTAATTCTTTAATTGAGCACAACATGCCATAGGATTTTTCTCCTCTAATTTCTGCCTCTTGTATTTCTAGGCCGTTAGATAATTTAGCTCCAATTTTAGCTAGAGGTACTAATTGTCCGACGGCGATATTAGGAGCTCCACAGACTATTGGTCGTAAATTCTCTTCTCCATCATCAACTAAAGCAATTTGAAGTCGATCCGCTTGAGGATGTTTTTTAATTTCTATTATTTTAGCAACTACAATGTTTTCAAATTGATCGGCTTGTTTGATGATTTGTTCTACTTCTACTACATGGGCAGTTAATTTATCTTTAATATCTTCAGGATTAATATTGGATAAATTAACAAATTCTTTTAAGCAATTTAAGGAAATTTTCATAGGTTTAATAAGTTAAAATTGTTCTAAAAATCTAATATCACCACTATTAAAAAGTCGGACATCATTTATGTTATGCTTAAGCATCACTAATCGATCTAGACCAAAACCAAAAGCAAAACCGGAATATTTATCGGGATCGATATCACAATTTTTTAAAAGCTCTGGATGTATCATGCCGCAACCTAGAACCTCTAGCCAACCACTATTTTTACAAACTCGACATCCTTGTCCCTGACAAAGAAAGCAAGTATATTCTCCATTACTACCTGGCTCTACAAAAGGGTAGTATTTAGGTCTCATTCTTAATTTAATATTAGGCCCATAAAGCTTTTTTCCAACTAGTTCTAAAAAGCCTTTTAAATTAGAAAAAGTAATATTTTCCCCCACCATTATTCCTTCAATGTGGTAAAAGGTGTGTTCATGTCGAGCGTCAGTTGTTTCATTACGAAAACATTTTCCTGGCATAATAGCTTTTAGGGGGGCGCCATATTTTTCTAGGGCCCTGATTTGTAGGGGGGAGGTATGGGTTCTCATTACTAAATCATATTCACCATCTTTATTAGCTTTATCAATGAAGAAGGTGTCATGCATTTCTCGAGCGGGATGATGTTCTGAAAAGTTAAGGGCGGTAAAATTATAATAATCACTTTCTAGTTCGGGGCCATCTAGGATTAGGAAACCTAGTGAAGTAAAAAGATCCTCGATTTCCTCTAAAAATTGAGTGCTGGGATGAAGATGGCCGGGCTCGATTTTTTTTCCTGGTAAACTCGGATCTATAATTTCAGAAGAAGCGGTTGAGTCATTAGTTCTCTTTTTAATTTCATTTAATTTTTCTTGTAAATCTTTTTTTATTGAGTTAGCTAAAAGTCCAATTTCTTTCTTAGCCTCTAAACTTAAATCTTTTATTTTTTTTAAGGTTAAGTTTAATTCACTTTTTCGGCTAAAATATTTATCTTCTAGTTCTTTTAATTTTTGCCCATCTTTAACTTCCTCTAGTTTTTTTAAGATTTCTTCTTTTATTCTTAATAAATTTTCTTTCATATAATTATTTTTTTTCGTTTATAAAAATGTATTCAAGAATTGATAGTATTAGAATTATTATTATAACATTAAACCAAGAAAAAAGATTCTGAGCTAACATTAATAATGTAGCTACTAATAAAAAGGAGAAAGAGAATGATTGTCGAAAAGATGATTTTAGTGAATAGAAAGCTAGACGGTTTTTATTAATCTTTCGTCTTAGTATAAACCCTAATAGGGTTAGGGTTCCGCTGAGAGATAGGAAAAGAGTAAAATAGAATAAGGTTAAGTTTAAAATATTGGCAGTTTCAGGGTTAAGAAAGTTTAAAAGAAAAACAAAGAAACCCCATAAAATTAGACTGAGAATTGTTAGACTAATTAAACATTTTCTTAAATTCATATTTTTATATTAACTTTTCTAAAGATGATTTATAATCTTGGAGACGGGCTCTTTCTTTTTCTACTAAGGTAGTTGGGGCTTTGGTAGCAAAATCTTGGTTAGCTAGTTTGTTTTCTAAAAAAGAAATCATTTTTTCTATTTTAGCTCGTTCTTTTTGTCGTCGTTCAGCTTCTTTTTCCGGATTAATTACATCTAATAAATATATTTCAATATCATCTACAGTGATCAAGATGTTTTTATCCGCCTCTGGTCTCTCCTTATCTTCAATAAAGTTGATTTCGCTTATTCCAGTTTTTAAATTAGTGATTAAGGGAATTTGACTCTGAATTAATTCTTTATCTTTTTGAATTATAATTTGAGCTTTTATTTTCTGATTAGTTTCTAATTGATTAGTGAAGCGGGCATTACGGATAGCAATTATTATTTTTTTGATTAATTCAAACTCTTCTTCCTCTTTAGAAAAATTAAGATTTAATTCGGTTGGCCAAGAACTAACCATTAAGAGTTCTTGATTTTGAAGTTCTTGCCAAATAGTTTCAGTGATGAAAGGAATGAAGGGGTGCCAGAGTTTTAATAGGTTTTTTAGAATAAAGATTAATATTTTAGAATTGTTATCTGATTTTTCAAATTTCTTAGCTTCTAAATACCAATCTGCTAAATCATTCCAGGTAAAATCACGCATTTTTTCTCCGGCTATACCAAAACGATATTCTTTAATATCTAAGGAAGCTTGATGGATTAGATCTTTAAATTTATTTAAAATCCATTTATCACTTAGACTTAGATTATCTGGATCATATTGATCAGATAGCTCGGGGCTATTAGTAATGATATATCGACTAATATTCCATAATTTATTAACAAAGTTTCTGGAATTGGTAATTTTTTCTAATCCAATTTTAAAATCATTTCCCGGTGAATTGCCTAGTAGAAGAGATAATCGTAAAGCATCATTACCAAATTCTTTAATTACATCTAGTGGGTCAATTCCATTTCCCTTAGATTTACTCATTTTTTTACCGGTTTCATCTAATACCATGCCGTGAAGATAGACTTTATCAAATGGTTTTTCTTCGAGGGCAAAAAAGGACATCATAATCATTCGAGATACCCAGAGGGTTATTATTTCATAACCAGTTTCCAGCATTTGAGTGGGATGGAATTTTTTTAAATCACCGGTTTTAGTGTTATTCTTAAAATTATCAGGCCAACCGAGAGTTGAAAAGGTCCACATTCCGGAAGAAAACCAGGTATCTAAGGTATCAGGATCTTGTGTCCAGTCTGGATCTTGGGGGTCTTCCATGCCTACATAAATTTCTTCATCTTTATACCACACTGGGATTTGGTGACCAAACCAAATTTGTCGACTAATACACCAATCATGTAAATTATTCATCCAGTTAAGGTATTTTTTATTAAATCTTTCCGGAATTATTTCTATTTCACCTGATTCTACAGCTTGTAAAGCTAAATCTTTTAAAGACTTATCCCCCAAACGAGGGATTTTTTTATCAACAGCTACAAACCATTGTTTAGATGGTAGGGGTTCAATGGAACTTTGGCAACGATAGCATAGAGATAGATTATTATTTATTTTTTCTTCTTTTAATAATAAATTATTTTCTTTTAATCTTTTTACGACTAAATCTCGAGCTTCTAGACTGGTTTTTCCAGAAAAATCTTTAAAACCGGGTCTGATTTTTCCGTCTTCGGTAATAAGTTTAATGGTTTTTAAATTGTTTTTTTGAGCAATTTGAGAATCAATTAAGGAATGAGCAGGAGTAATTCCTAAGGCTCCAGTACCAAAGTCCATTTCTACATTAGGATCAGCGATGATTTTTATTTCTAAATCTTGTCCACAGAAATTTACTTGATAAGTTTGGCCAATATATTTTTGATAACGTTTATCTTTAGGATTTACTGCTAGAGCTGTGTCAGCTAATTTAGTTTCTGGTCTAGTAGTTGAGATGGCGATTGGAAAATCAGCTTGATATTTGAAAGTATAGAGCATCGCTTCTTGTTCTTGGTATTCAATTTCATCATCAGCTAGAGTAGATTGACATCGAGGACACCAGTTAATCACTCTTTCACCTCGATAAATAACTCCTTCTTGATACATATCAACGAAGATTTTTCGAACTGCTTTTTGACGATCTTCATCTAGAGTAAAGGCCTGACGACTCCAGTCAATAGAAGCTCCCATTTTTTTAATTTGATCTAAAATAGTAGATTGGGTTTCTTTGACGAAGGACCAAGTTTTTTCTAAAAAAAGCTCTCGACCTAAATCATGTCTAGTTTTATTCTCTTCTTTTAATATTTTTTTCTCGACTACGTTTTGAGTAGCAATGGCCGCATGATCAGTTCCTGGTAGCCATAGAGTTCGATACCCATTTAAACGATGAAATCTGATAAATAGATCTTCAATGGCAATAGTGGCAGCATGCCCCAGATGAAGTTTAGCGGTGATATTAGGTGGCGGTAAGATTATAGTATAATTAGGAGCTTCAGAGTCTAAAGGCAATTTATCGGGATTAAAAAAGCCAGACTTTTCCCATTTTTGATAAATTTGGTCTTCATTCTCTTGCGGATTATATGTTTTATTCATTTTTGAATTCATTTTTTGGAAAATTATATAGTAATATCTTACCAAAATTAAAGGAGGAGGTCAATTTTACAGAATTGTTTTTACTATTGCCATTATTGCGATATTATGGTATAATTGTTGGTTATATTTATTTATTATCAATGAATAAGTTCAGATACATTTTGGAAAATAAAAAGCCCAAAATGTATGCAGATAAAGTTTAAGTACTATAATTGTCCCGGATTTGGTACATTATATAATGATGCAATTAAGCAAAAATATATGATTACCAAAGAAGCTAGACAAAGACTCAAAATATTAGAATTTTGGAAGCAATATGGCCTTCAAGCCACTACTGATGCCTTTGGGGTTAAAAAATCTACCCTATACAATTGGCAAAAAATATTTAGAGAAGGGGGTGGCAAGATAGAAGCTCTCAATCCTAAATCCCAAGCTAGGATTAACAAGAATAAAAGAGAAATACATCCTCTGATATTAAAAGAGATTAGACGTTTAAGACTAGAGATTTGTCCTAATATGGATAAAACTAAAGTTAAAAAATTTTTAGATAAATTTTGTGAAATTAATAATTTACCAATATACTCAGAATCAAAGATAGGTAGAATTATTAAAGATAAAGATATATATCATCATAGACAGAAAATATCTCATTTTGGTAAGATTAAAAAAATTAAAAAAACTAAAAAGAAAAGAAAACCTAAGGTCATATATGTTTGAAAAAATTATTTCTTTAGAAAATTTGTTTATATCCTGGGAAGAGTTTAAAAAAGGTAAAGCTAATAGGAATGAGGTAATGGAGTTTGAAATTAATCTTGAGGATAATATTTTCGGGCTTCATGAAGATTTGAGGGGCGGGGTATATAAACATAGCGGATATTCTTCTTTTTTTATTCATGATCCAAAAAGGCGACATATACATAAAGCTTCGGTTCGAGATCGCTTAGTTCATCATGCTATTCATAGAATTATTGAGCCAGAATGGGATAAGATTTTTATTTTTGATTCTTGGTCATCGAGAAAAAATAAAGGAACTCATGGAGCTGTTAGAAGATTACAAGATTTTGGACTTAAATTGTCTCATAATTATACAGTTACTTTGTGGGTATTAAAATTAGATATAAAAAAGTTTTTTGATTCTGTTGATCATGTAATTCTTTTGCAAATTCTTGAGCAACGCATTAATGATCGAAAATTAATGAGATTATTAAATGATATAATCTATAGTTATTATCCGGGTTTACCACTTGGTAATTTAACATCACAGTTATTTGCCAGTATATATTTAAATCAATTTGATCAATTTATTAAACATGAGTTAAAAATAATTGGTTATATTAGATATGTTGATGATTTTATTCTTCTTCACACTGATCGTAATATACTTATTAATTGTCTTAATAAAATTATTATTTTTTTACATAAACATTTACATCTTAGCATTCATTTGGAAAAAATAGAACTAAAAAGATACACTACTGGTATTGATTATCTTGGATATGTATGTTTTCCTGGTTATAGTATTTTACGTACTAAAACAAAACGAAGAATGTTAAAACGGATAAATGAGAAAAATTTATCTTCTTATAATGGTGTTCTTAAACATTGTCGATCTAGAAAATTACAATATAAATTATTGGAAAAAATAAATAGTGTCTAGCGTTGACTATTTTCATAAATCAATATATAGTAGATGGTTAAGATTGTGAATGAGATGTCTATGAAGATTAGCCAACAATTTTTTAATTTAATAGAAAAATCAAGAAATATCTTGATTAGTTTTCCTATTGACTGGGATGGTGATGCAGTTTCTAGTTCTTTAGCTTTGGCTTTGTATTTAAAGGGTTTAGGAAAAAATGTTGATGTGGGAGCTGAAAAAATGAAGAATTTTGTTAATTTTACTACCCCTCTTAGCTCCTTTAAGTTTTTACCTGGTTTTTCAGAGATTAAAACGTCTTTGGAGCATTTAATGAATTTTGTGGTTTCAGTTGATTTGAAGCACGCTAAAGTTAGTCAGGTTAAATATACTATTGAGGAGGGAAAGTTGAATTTTATTATTTCACCTCAAGATGGTTTTTTTACTAAAGAAGACATTAAATCTAGTATGAGTGGATTTAAGTATGATTTAATTATTACCATTAATTCTAATAATTTAGAGTCTTTGGGCCGAATTTACGATAGTAATATTGATTTTTTCTATAAAACACCGATTATTAATATTGATAATAGTCCTAAAAATGAAGATTTTGGTCAACTTAATATCGTTGATTTAACAGCTGTGGCGACTAGTGATATAATTTTTGAAAAACTACTTTTTCCTTTTGAAGATCGAATTTCCGAAGATGTTGCTACTTGTCTTTTAGCTGGGATTATTATTAAAACTAAAAGCTTTAAAACTAATAATTTAACTCCGAAAACTTTAAAAATAACTTCACGTTTAATTGAATTAGGGGCTCGACGGGAAGAGATAGTTAATAATTTATATCGTTCTCGTAGTTTACCAACTTTAAAGCTTTGGGGTCGAGTTTTAAATAATCTTTCTTTTTCGGATAATAATCATATAGTTTGGACAACCTTATTCAAGAATGATTTTAAAGAGTCCAAATCCGGTGAAGAAAATCTGCAAGATGTTATTGATGAGTTGATAGTTAGTATTCCTAGTGCTAAATTAATTGTTATTTTTTATTCTTTATCAGAATTATCAGTTTTAGATAATTATTATCTAGCTCCTGAGGATCAAGCTGATTTTTCTGATAAAACTGTTATTGTTCATCCGAACAAGGATCAAGATATTTTTGAAACCAAAGTCGCTCTTTATTCGGTTAAAAATCTTGATTCCTTGGAATTATTAAAAAAATTTAACCCTGAGGGTAGTAGTAAATTAGCTCAAGTTTCTTTAAATAGACCAATTAAGGAGGTGGAGAAAGAATTAATCGCTAGCCTTAGCCACGAGCTTGATAAAATATTTTAATAATGATATATTTTAAAAGCTTAGGGGTGTATAGCTCAGTTGGTTAGAGCGCTACGTTGACATCGTAGAGGTCTCCCGTTCAAATCGGGATATACCCACCTTATTTTTATGTTATGGGCATATAGCTCAGTTGGTTAGAGCGCCGCCCTTATAAGGCGGAGGTCGACGGTTCAATTCCATCTATGCCCACCACAATATATGAGTCTATTCAATAACAAAAAATCGAATACTTATAAAATATCGACTTTTAGAGAGGATGATAAAACTCCTTTTGAGTGGCTAGAAGAGGAGCTATCAGAGGGGCAATTATTAGTGGATGTTTATCAAAATGATGATCAAATCATTGTTAAATCAACTATTGCTGGAGTTAGTCCAGATAATTTATTTATTTCTTTAAATCGCGATATTCTAACTATTAAAGGGAAAAGAGAGCACGATAATTTAATTGATAATATGGAACCTCTTTTACAGGAATGTTATTTTGGTTCTTTTTCTCGTAGTATTATTTTACCAGTTGAGGTTAATGAGAAAAAAATTGAAGCAGTTTTAGAAAATGGGGTTTTGACGATTATTTTAGAAAAACTATATAAAGAGCAGAAGATTAAAATTCAGATTAAATCTTAGTCTATGCTAGAAAAAGAATTTCGAGTATTAAAAATTTTAGACAAAGAATTGCTTTTGCTTAGCTTAGATGATAAAAAAGAATTATTGTGGCCACGGGAATATTTACCTGGTCCAGTCGAGGTTGGTGAAACTTTAAGTTTAGCAGTCTTTCTAGAGCCTGATTTACTTGAGCGAAAAAAAGTAGCTCAAGATGTTTTAAATGAAATTTTACAAATCGATGATTAAAAATTATCAGCTTAAAAAGATATTTTTTTGGGTGGGAAATATTATTCTTCTAATACTTATTTCCTTATTAATCCTGTTTTTAATATTTGAAAAAAAATATCAAGATAGAATTTATCCCAATATTTTTATTGCGGGAATTGATGTTTCGGGTCTTAGTTCTTCTGAGGCTCAATCTTTAATTTTAGAAAAAATTGATATTTTTCAGAATCGAGGCATTCCCATTAGTTTAAATAATAGAGAGTTATCTTGGAATAATTTTGTTTATTCCTTAGAAACAGAAACTGTTATTCCGACGGTTGATTTTGATGTAGAGCTTGCTGTAGCACAAGCTTATTCAATAGCTCGTCAAGGACAATTAAGTGATAATTCAGCTAAGTTACGGCTATTTTTTCGACCAATAAATATTGAGCTTCCTTTTTTTTTAAATGAAGAAGAATTAATTTTAATTTTAAGAAAAAATTTTTCTGATTTAGAAAACATAGCTCAAGAAGCTAGTTTAAATATTATTGAAAAGGAGAATAATATTATTTTTTCAATTAGTCAGGAAAAAGAGGGTCAAGAGATTGATATAGATCGATTTTTTAATGATTTTAAAAAACGACTTAAAAGTTTAAGTCGAGAAAAAATAGTTTTGGTACTAAAAGAAAAAAAACCTCTTATTACTCAAGCCCAATCTCAAGGTTTAGATTTGGTGGCTCAAGATCTTTTGGATTTAGCTCCTTTTGATTTAGTTGATAATTTTTCTAAAAAAAGCTTTACAATTGAAAAAAAAGAATTAGCTCAATGGCTAAGTTTGGAACCGGAATATCAAGATCAAAAAATGATCGGAGTTAAAATTGGTCTTAGTCGAGAAAAAGTTTTTGAATATTTTGATCGAGAATTAAAAGAGAAAATAGAACAAGAGCCACTTAGCCCTAATTTTGAGTTTAAAGGGGAGCGAGTTGAAGTTTTTAGTCCAGGTAAGGATGGGATTAAAATGAATTATGAAGATAGTTTTTTGAATATAAGTAAATCTTTTGAAGATCGGGCTTGGGGTGATAATCTTTTAATAGTTGAGGTTGATCCGGTGGAAAAATTGGAAAATTTTAATGACTTAGGTATTAAAGAGTTACTAGGTAGTGGTCATTCCAATTTTTATGGCTCATCAGCCAATCGTCGACATAATATTAGAGTTGGATCGAATAAGCTAAGTGGTATGATTATTAAGCCGGGAGAAGAATTTTCTTTAGTCAAAGCTTTAGGTGATGTTAATAAGGAAACTGGTTATTTATTTGAAATGGTAATTAAGGGAAATAAAACTGTTCCTGAATATGGCGGAGGTTTATGTCAGGTGGCTACCACTTTATTTCGTGCAGCACTTCAAAGTGGTTTACCTATTACCGAAAGAAGAAATCATTCTTATCGTGTTTCATATTATGAGCCAGCGGGAACTGATGCTACTATTTATTCTCCTCATCCTGATCTTAGATTTATTAATGATACTGGTAACAATATATTAATTCAGGCTCGTTTTGAAGATCCTAATGATATGTATTTTGATTTTTGGGGAAGTTCTGATGGTCGTTTAGTTACTAGTACTACTCCAGTGATGTATAATATTGTTCGACCGGGACCTACTCAGATTATTGAAACTACAGATTTAGCCCCTGGTCAGAAAAGATGTACTGAAAGTGCTCATACTGGGGCCGATACCTATTTTGATTATATCGTTACTTATAATCCTGGAACAGAAGAGGAGTCAGTAATTGAAAAGCGTTTTTATTCCAAATATGTTCCTTGGCGTGAAGTGTGTTTAGTTGGAGTAGAAAAGAAGGTTGAATCAGAAGAAAAAATTGAAGAAGAATAATAAAAACCGACTTAAGCGGGATAGGCAAGAAAATCTCTTTTAGGAATTTTAAAGCTAATGCCTTAGAAACCCTGAAAGAAAATCCCATGCTTGTCGTGCCTGGCCCGTTCAAATCGGTTTTTAAGTATAACTGGAGAGTATAGCATATAAATAAAAAATTGTCAAGGGGGCTTGACAATTCTGAAAATACCTTTAGAATTGATATTGTTTTAACTCAATTATAGATGGCCCCTTCGTCTAGTGGTTAGGACATCAGGTTTTCATCCTGGCAACGGGGGTTCGATTCCCCCAGGGGTCACAAAAAACTGACATAGTAGTCAGTTTTTTTATTTATATTTAATATATAATTTTATCATGGACGTGACCATTCTGATCCCAATCTTCAAAATATTTTTAGGTATAATATTTAAGCATAGCAAGTTATTTCTGAATTTATCGGAATAGTAAAAATTGATGTGTTATTAATATCCGAGGTGTTTTTTCTATTTTATTATTCTTAATTACTTTTAAGTATTTATTATAGAGATCCCAATATTTTTTATCGGCATGTCTATTTAAAAGACTATCATCTAAATTATTTTTGCACACATTTTCAATATATCCAATTACAACCTCTTTTATTTGAATTTCAACTTCTGATCTAGTATTAGCTTCTTCTATAATATCAAAATCTAAACAAACGGCTTTAAATAATTTACCGTTTTTAAATATAATAGTTCTAGCTATACCTCCTTTTTTGTGTTTATGTTTTTATTCATATTTTGTATTATTAAAAATTATATTATAACTATTATGATTATAACATAAAAAATAAATAAATTTATAATCTATCTATTAATTAAAAAATGACAAATATCTCCATCTTTAATTATATAATCTTTTCCCTCGGTTCTCATTAAACCTAGCTCTTTAGCCTTAGCCTCTCCTCCAGCTTCAACAAATTTTTCCCAGTTTATAACTTCAGCTCTAATAAAGTTTTTTTCAAAGTCAGTGTGAATTTCAGCAGCGGCTTGAGGTGCTTTGCTACCTTTTTTAATGGTCCAAGCTCGAGTTTCTTCTTTTCCAGTAGTAAAGAAGGTTTCTAATCCTAAAAGACGATAAGAACTGGATATTAATTTATCTAAACCACTTTGATCAATATTTAGTTCTTTTAAATATTCTTCCTGTTCTTCTTCGGGTAATGAGGCGATTTCTTCTTCCAATTTAACGTTAATCCGAATCATTTCTCCATCCCAATTAAAATTATTAGTTTGATTGGTGTCATCGGAATTTAAAAGATAAATAATAGGTTTAATAGTTAAAAGATTAAGACTTTTGATAAAGGGCCAATCTTCTTCTTTAAAATTCATCTCTCTGACAGCTCGTCCTTCATTGAGAGTGGTTTTTATACTTTCTAATATAGTTTTTTCTTTTAAGGCTTCTTTATTATTTCCTTTAATATCTTTATTATTTTTTTCTAATCGTTTTTCAATTGTTTTTAAGTCAGCGAAGATCAATTCTAGATTAATAGTGGCTTGATCGCTAATCGGATCTATTTTACCGTCAACATGAATAATATTAGGGTCTTGAAAGTCTCTGATAACTTCACAGATAGCATCACATTCTCTAATATGGGATAAAAATTGATTTCCCAAACCTTCTCCTTTATGAGCTCCTTTGACTAGTCCAGCAATATCGGTAAATTCAATAAAAGTTGGAATAATTTTAGTTGGTTTAGAGATGTTAGCTATTTTTTCTAAACGATAATCGGGCACTTTAACTACTCCTACATTAGGATCAATAGTACAAAAAGGATAATTTGACGCTTCTACTTTTTTCTTAGTTAGAATATTGAAAAGAGTTGATTTTCCAACATTAGGTAATCCTACAATTCCAATTGATAAAGCCATAGTATATTATATTAATTATTTTCATTTATTGTATATTATTTAGAAATAATTTTCAATTATATATTATTGACACCCTCAGGGGGTATATGTTATAATTCAGTTATGAGAAATCCAGAACAAAGAATAAATATAATAATTGGACAATTGGAAGGAGTAAAGCGAATGTTGAGTAGAGATGATCTTAATTGTTTTGATTCTTTAATTCAGCTCAAAGCTATTAGATCTTCTTTATCTTCTTTAATGGATAAGATTTTAGAAGATGAACTTGATTTTTGTTTTACTAAACAATGTCCTGATAGCCAGAAAAAACTTAAGAAAATTTTTTCTGAAATTTTAAAGAAATAATATAATTAATTATAAAATTATGTCTAATGTTTTAGATCTTAAAAAAGATGATTTTACTAAAGAAGTTTTAGAGTCCGATTTACCGGTTTTGGTAGATTTTTGGGCTCCTTGGTGCATGCCTTGTCGTATGATGTCCCCTATTTTAGATGAATTAGCTGTTTCTATGGCCGGACAAATTAAGGTAGTTAAAGTTAATACGGAAGAAGCTGAAAATCAAAGTTTAGCGGCTCAATATCAAATTCAGAGTATTCCTAACATGAAACTTTTCAAGGGTGGGGAGGTTATTGCTGAGTTTGTTGGTATGAGATCAAAGGAGAGCTTGGAGCAAGAAATAAAAGACAAGATTTAATTATATGATTTATGATTTAATAATTATTGGAGCTGGTCCAGCTGGACTAACAGCTTCCATTTATGCTTCTCGGTATAAGTTGAATCATTTATTAATTGGAGAACTCCCCGGTGGCTTAATATCTGAGGCTCATAGTGTTTGCAATTTTCCTGGAGCTAATGAAATGAGTGGCATGGATTTGGTGGAAGGATTTTTAAAGCATGCTCAAGCTTTAGAAGCTGAGATGTTATTAATGGATAAAGTAGTAAAAATTGAGAAAGATAACAATCTTTTTAAGATTAATACTTCATCTGGGAAAGTGTTTTCTAGTAAAACAGTTCTTTTAGCTACTGGAACTAAACATAGAAAATTAGGTTTAGATAAAGAGGCGAAATATTTAGGTCGAGGATTAGCTTATTGCGCTACTTGTGATGCGATGTTTTTTAAAGAAAAAGTAGTGGGAGCAGTTGGGGGTGGTAATAGCGCTTTAACAGCGGCATTATACTTAGCTAAAGTAGCTAAAAAAGTTTATTTAATTGTTCGAGAAGATTCTTTTATTGGAGAAGTGGCCTGGATTGAGCAAGTTAAGGAACATCCACACATTGAAGTTCTCTTTAATTCTATAGTTACTGATTTAGCTGGAGAAGAACGCTTAGAGTCAGTTAATATTTTAAATAATAACAAAGAGGAGACTTTAAATTTAAACGGTTTATTTATTGAAATTGGAACTGAGCCTGACCCCTTACTTATTAATCAATTAGATTTGAAATTAGATCATGGTTATATAGTAGTTGATGGTGAACAAAAAACCAGCTTAGAAAATTTATGGGCCGCCGGAGATATTACTACCGGATCTAATTCTTTTCGCCAAGTTATTACAGCCTGTAGTGAGGGGGCGATAGCTACTCATAGCATTTTTACTTACTTACAAAAAAATCGTGACTAGTATCACGATTTTTTTTAGCTTATTTTATTTAGTATTTTATTCTCCAAAGCCAAGTGATGGAGTGTTATTTGGTAGTTCATTTTGACATTCAGCTGGAGCTGTATTGAATCCGGTGCAAACTAAATCAAGTAAAGCTTGAGAATTACGATCAGGAGTAAAAATTTCTTGACCGTTAACAATTAGAGTCGGTGACCCTTGAACACCATATTTTTCATTATCAGCCTGATGAATTGGGAACATTGGATAAAGGCCTGATAACCAAGTGGATTGGTCATTATATTTTTCAGTAATACCGTATTCTTTATCAGTAGCCTGAACACAGTTTAAAATATCAGCTTGACTAATTTTATTTTCAGTTAAGCAAAGAGCGGAATTTCCTTTTAAGTTAAAACAGTTAAGATAAGGGATTAATTTATCTTTATTATCTTTTTGAACACAATATTGGGTTAACTGTTCATCTAATTCAACTTTATCATGCATAGCATAAGTATTAAATTTTAATTCAAAGTTAACATTATTAGCACCTAAAGTTTCAATGACTGGTAATAGGGCTTTTTCCATTTGAGTTCCATAAGGGCAATGGCTCATAACAAAAAGTTCAATATCTAGAATATCTTGTTTATTAGTTACCTCATCATCATAGTCGAAATTATTAGAAAATTTTTCGATTTCAAAAGATTGTGGAAAGAATAATGAGCCATCTTGGCTAATGTATGATTCAATTGGACTCATCTCGCCAACATCAACCATGATTTTGTATAACCCATATTCTTCTGAAATGTCAGAAATAGTAGCACTCATTCCTGGGGCCATTAAATTATCATTAATGAAGTTTTCTGCTTTTTCTCTCGCTTCCTCCATTCCTAATTTAGGAGTAGGTTTAGTTTTAAAAAGTAGTAGACCTAATAAAATTAGAACTGCTACGGTAATAGAGATAAAAACAATTTTTTTCTCATTAGCATCTCCTTGTCTCTTCAATTCCGGAGAAGCTTCTTTGTTTTGATTCATAGTTTTTTTCTTAATTTTTATTAATAACTATTATATCTTAACAATTTTAAACAAAAATAACAAGCCCAGAATAATGGATAAAGTGATTAAATATTTAAAAAAACTATTTTTATCATTTTTCTTTTCTAGAGTCCAAGATTCTGGCATTAAAATATCGTTTTGCTCATTTTCTAGATTTTTTTCGCTTTCAATATCACTTAAAGATAAAGGGCAAAGACTTAGAGTCTTACTTTTTTCTCGCAGTAAACCACTAATGGTAAAAAATTCTCCTTCTTTTAGAGTGTGCCTAGGAATATTAGTATTTTTTCTTATATCGATTAAAATTTCATTCTGTCCATCGTCTAGATAAATCTGATTACTTTTGTTTTGAGTTATCTCTCCTTTTATTTTTTTTATTTGTCCAAGTTGTTGCGGTTTAAGTTCTGATATTTTTATTAATTCCGCTGATGGTGTTTTATTATTTGATGAAATAATTTTTATATCATTCGCTTCCTTGGTTTTTATTTTATAGTTTATTAAAGGTTCTTGTCCGGTAACAGAGATTTGTCCTCGAACTTCTATTCGATCACCTATTTTTATTTCTGGAAAAATTTTATGGTAGTTATACACCTGAAGCCCATAGATATTTTTATCATTATCATATTGATCGTGGATGTAGAAATATTGTAATCCGAGAGTACCGGGTAAAACCGAAACTATGCCGGTTACTTTTACATAATCTTTATCTGAAGTGTTTTTAATATTTTTTAAACTAATATTTTTAAACTCTCGTTTCTTTTTTGCTGGGGCCTCTAGTTTTATTTTTATTATTTTTCCCTGAGAATTCCTTACTTTTATATTGGTATTTTCTAAATTATAATCAATTTGATTGTTAGGGTTGGTATTATTATATTTTATTCTTTTTAAAACTTGATCCTTAGCTGGATTAGGAGCTGGTTTGGTATAGTAATCATTAGTTTCACCCCAACCTAATTTATCTATAATTTTATTATTTTGATTATAAAGAATTAGAGTATTATTTTTAGCTAATGAGGCTTGGCTGGAATATTTTAAATCACAAGCAATTTCATCACAAAGTTCAGGACTAGCGATTAAAAAATATCCTTGTGGTGGAATCTCTCCTTTAAAGTTTTTAGCTGATACCAAGTTACTAGTTTTTCCACTAGCTGTTTTTTTCTGAAGACTAAAATTGTTTAGATTAATTATTTTTTGATTAGGATTATATAATTCTACTAATTCATGTTTAGTTCCGGAACTTTTTTCAATTAAAACTTGATTAATTAAAACCAGGGGTTCGGTTTGAGCTAGAACTTTTAAATTAGGAAATAAGATTATGAGAAAAAATAAAGCCAAATTTTTCATATAGAATTTGGCTTTATAATAATATTAAGTATTTAAAAATATCTTAAATTATTTTAATCTCTTTAAAGCTTCTTTTAAATCAGAACTTATTTCTAAAGAGTATTCTTTCTTTTGCCCATCTTGATCAATAAAGCCAAGATGGTTAGCCATTAAGAAAATTCTTCCCAGATTTATTTTTTTATTTTTTATCTTAGTTTTCTTATTGGCGTATAAGTTGTCACCAACTAAGGGATGACCATAAGCTGAAAAATGGACCCTGATTTGATGAGTTCGTCCTGTGGTTATTTGTATATTTAATAAAGTGTAGTTGATGAGTCTTTTTAAAACTGAATATTTAGTTAAGGCAAGGCGAGACTTTTCTCGAGCTTTCAAATTGCCCTCATCTCGATTAGATAAAGCTTCTTCTTTCATGCTCTTAGGTAAGCAGGCCATTTTATGACCTTGACTAGAGCGAACAATGGAAAAATCAATTACATCTTCATCTCGAGGTACTTGACCAAAGACTAGAGCTATATAACCCTTATCTATTTTTCGTTTTTTAAATAGGTTTTTATAATATTCGAATGCTTCATTATTTTTCGGGATAATCATTAAACCGCTCGCTTCTTTATCAAGACGATGAACTATAGCCGGTCTCATTGGATCTTCACCTATCTTAGCTAAGTCGGGATATTTATCTAAGAGAAAATCAACTAAGGTTTTTTCTTTAATAACTGTTCCACCGTGAACTATTAAACCAGCCGGTTTATTAATTATTAAATAATTTTTTGTTTCATCAATAATTTGTATTTTATTTTCTAACATATGTTTATTATTTTGAATTTGGTAATAAAGCTTCGATATCTTGACGACTAAAGCCTTTAAAAAAATATAATAAACCAAAGTATATGAGGATAGCTAAGGCGATTATTAATAATAGGAGGTAATTATTTTGATAATAAGTTCTAGGTATAATGAATAAGAATAATGACATACCTAAACTAGCTAATAGAGATTGGCCAATTATTTTTAAACGAGGACTAAAGCCGCTGTATTTTTTAACATAATACACTACGCCTAATAATATTAAAATATTACTATAAATAGTAACTAAAGAAGCTCCGAGATAGGAAAATTTAGGGATTAAGATGAAGTAAAGTAGAAGAGAACTGAGACTAGTAAAAATATATAATCCGATTAATTTTTTTTGTTTATCAATAGCAATTATTAAATGAGAAAAAATTGAACTAATAAAAAGTAGAGCGGTGGAAGTAATTAAGAATTGTAGAGCTAGTCCACTTTCGGAAAATTCGGCACCAGCTATGAGACTAATTATTTCTTTGGCTACAAATTGGGTTCCGATAGCTAAGGGTAGAGCTAAGATAATCATTAAATCAAAAGACTTTTGTGATATTTTTTTAAAAAAATCAAAGTTTTTTTGTAGCCAATTAGTGGTAAACAGAGGTAACATAATGCCAGCAAACATATAGGGGATGGTACCGATCACTTCAATAGTTCGATAGGAAGCTCCATATATTCCCACCTCCTCTATTCCTTGGAATAAAGATAGAATAATTAAATCCCCCTTTTGGTATAGAAGATTTAAGATAATAGTTAGGGCTAGAGGCCAAGATTTTTTAATAATTTTTTTCCAAACTTTTTTATCAAAAGCTAATTTAATTTTAGCTTCTCTTTTTCCTAATATCCAACTTAAAGCAAAATTACTGAAAGCTCCTAAAACGGAAGCCCATAAAATTCCGTTTAGTCCTCCATTTAGTTGTATGGATAAAAATATTCCAATTAGCAAAATTATTTTAGAAGAAACCTCTGCTATCATTGCTTGCTTCATTTTTAATGTTTTTTGAAATAAAGCAATTAGGATTTGATTTAGGGCGGGAAAGATATATGAGATAGTGGCAATTAAAACTCCAATTACTATCACTGAGTCATAAGGGAAAAGTAGAACACTGATTGGAGCTAGACTTAGTATAATTAGAGCTGATACCAATCGAAGAGAAAATAAATTGCTCAAAGTTTTGTCCTGATCTTCTTGAGGGTCACTAATCATTTGAGCGCTAACTAAAGTTAAGCCTAGATCGGCTGACATAGCAAAAAAAGAAACAAAAGTTATAATAGTTGAGTATTGACCAAAACCATTAGTTCCTAAATACCTAGTCATTAAGGCTAAGGCTGCTACTCCGAGAAGAGTTGAGACCGCCTTACCTATGATTTGAATTATAGTATTTTGAGCTACTCTTTTTTTGAGATTCATTTGTTTTTTTTAAGAAATAAGTTATAATATAAGGAGTTAATAAAATATATCATAATTTTATGAAAAAAGCGAAAAACATTTTATTTATTTCTATTCTTTTTTTAGGATTTTCCATTCAGCCAGTTTTAGCTGGTGATCCTTCACCAACTCCTGATCAACAACCAAGCTATTGGGATATGCAGGTTGGAATGGATGTGATTGGATCTTCTTTTGGAGAGGAAGTGGGGCAGGTAACTGATGTGAGGATTCGAGTAGTTAGAATTATTAATGTAGCTTTAACCATTCTAGGATTATTAGTGGTGGTTTTAATCATTTTTGCTGGTTTTAGATGGATGACAGCTGGAGGAAATGAGGACACTGTTAAAAATGCTCAAGGAATACTTAAAAATGCTATTATTGGTTTAATTATAATTATACTAGCTTGGTCTATATCTCGTTTCATTTTAATTCGTTTAGAGAAAATTACTACTAATCAACCAGATTATTTAAATCCTCAGCCTAATAACCAATAGTCTTGTTTTTTTTAAAAGCTTTGGTATAATAATTATATAAAGCTAATTGATAATACAATTAGCTTTATATTTGATAAATAAATTTTAAAATATGTCAGAATTAATAAGTGCTATTAAGCAAGTTTGTGAAGAAAAAAAGATTGAATATGATTTAGTTATATCAGCTATTGAAGCTTCTTTGGCGGCGGCTTATCGTAAGGATTATGGGAATAAAATGCAGAATATTAAAGTTGAGTTTAATCCTGAGACAGCTAAGACTAAAATTTTTGATATTAAAACTATTGTTGAAGATTTAACTGAAGAGGAGCAAAAAGAATTAGAAGAGTTTGAAAAACAAAGATTAGAAAACTTAGCTAAACGAGAACGAGGTGAGAAAATTGAGAAGAAGGAAGAAGCTTCTGGTTCAGCTGAGGGAGAAGAAACTGAAAAACGTTTTAATCCTAAAACTGAAATTCAATTAAAAGATGCTTTATTAATTAGAAAAGATGCTAAAGTTGGGGAAGAAATCATTTTTGATTTAGAGGCTCCGGAGGGTTATGGTCGTATGGCAGCTCAAACTGCTAAGCAAGTAATTATTCAAAAAATTCGCGAGATTGAAAAAGAAACCATTTTTAGTGAGTTTAAAGATCAAGAAGGTCAAGTGGTTAATGGTTTAATTCAAAGAGTTGAAGGTCGCTTAGTTTTTATTGATTTAGAAAAAGCTATTGGAATATTACCACTTGATGAACAGATTTCGGGTGAGAAATATAATGTTGGTAATCGAATTAAAGTTTATATTAAAGAAGTACGATTAGGTCTTCGTGGTGCGGAAATAATTTTATCACGTAAGTCAGAAGAAATCGTTCGGCAAATATTTATTTTAGAAATTCCTGAAATTGCTAATGGTTTAGTTGAAATTAAAGGTGTAGCTCGAGAGGCTGGTTCTCGTTCTAAAGTAGCTATCTATACTGATTCGGAAAATATTGATCCGGTAGGATCTTGTGTGGGGCAACGAGGAGTTCGAATTCAAACTATTATTAATGAGTTAGGGGGAGAGAAGGTTGATATTATAGAATATAGTGATGATCCAGCTCGATTTATTAGTAATGCTTTAGCTCCGGCTAAGATTTTAAGTTTAGAAATTGATGAAGCTAATAAAAAGGCAGTAGTTAAAGTTGATGAAGATAAATTATCTTTAGCGATTGGAAAAAACGGTCAAAATGTTCGTTTAGCGGCTCGATTAACTGGTTGGAAGATCGACATATTGAGTCCGGAACAGGAAGTGGCGACTAATAGTTCAGCTGATGATATTATAGTAGAAAAAATAAATCCAGAAGAGGAGGAAGAAATAATAGAAGATAAAAAATAATTAATTTAATATATATATAATTAATCTTTCAAAATTTTATGATGGAAGTTCTTATTATTGCTAGCCCAGTGTTAGCTATAGTTTTTGGGGCAATTTTGATTGAAAAAATTTCTCGACAAGATCGAGGTAATTTTAAAATGAGAGAAATTGCTCAAGCTATTCAAGAAGGAGCTAAAACCTTTTTAAAAAGAGAATATATTTATTTGGCTATTTTTGCCTTAATTTTAGCCATTGTTTTAGCTGTTTTTATTGACAAATTAACCGCCTTTAGTTTCGTATTAGGAGCTGTTTTATCAGCTTTAGCTGGCTATATTGGCATGATGGTAGCTACTATGTCCAATTCTCGGACTGCTCAAGCTGCTCGAGCCGGTCTTAATCCAGCCCTAAAAGTAGCTTTTTCTAGTGGAACTACTATGGGTATGATGGTAGCTGGATTTGGTTTACTAGGTCTCAGTGTTTTATATTTAACCATCAAAGATCCAGTGGTTATTAATGGTTATGCTTTGGGAGCTAGTTTAATAGCTTTATTCGCTCGAGTTGGTGGCGGAATTTATACTAAAGCGGCTGATGTTGGATCAGATTTAGTAGGTAAAATTGAGGCTGGAATTCCTGAAGATGATCCTCGTAACGCTGGAGTTATTGCTGATAATGTAGGTGATAATGTTGGTGATGTAGCTGGTATGGGAGCTGATCTTTTTGAATCCTATGTGGGATCTATGATTGCTACTATGACTTTAGGAATAGTAAGTTTTGGTTTTGAAAGTGTTATTTTACCATTAGTAATATCAGCAGCTGGAATTTTAGCTTCTATTTTTGCTTCTTTTTTTGTTCGAGCTAAAAAAGATTCAAATTTAGGTTCAGTTTTAGAGCGAGGTACTTGGATTAGTGCTTTAGTAGTTATAATTCTTAGTTATTTTATTGTTGATAAGTTTATTGGAATGGGGGTTTTTAAAGGATTTGGAGTTTTTTATGCTATTGTAGCTGGTTTAGTAGCTGGAGTTTTGATTGGTAAAATTACTGAATATTATACTTCTGATCATTTTAAGCCGGTTAAAGATATTGCTGAAGCTTCTAAAACTGGCCCCGCTACTAATATTATTAGTGGTTTATCAGTTGGAATGAGAAGTACCGTTCTTCCTATTATCGTTATTGTAGCCGCTATTTTAGTTTCATATCATTTTGCTGGTATTTATGGTGTTGCGATTGCCGCCATTGGAATGTTATCAACTGTTAGTATGACAGTGGCAGTTGATGCTTATGGTCCAGTAGCTGATAATGCTGGAGGTATTGCTGAAATGGCCCAGTTAGAACCGGAAGTTAGACAAGTAACTGATCAATTAGATTCAATGGGTAATACTACTGCGGCTATTGGTAAGGGTTTTGCTATTGGTAGTGCTGCTTTAACTTCTTTAGCTTTGTTTGCTGCTTATACGGAAGTAGCTGGTTTAAGTTCAATTGATATTACTGATGCTCGAGTAGTATCAGGATTATTTATTGGTGGATTAATAGCTTACTTTTTTACTGCTCATACTATGCAGGCTGTTGGCAAAGCTGCCTCTTCTTTAATCACTGAAATTAGACGTCAGTTTCGAGAAATTACTGGATTAATGGAGGGAAAGGCTAAGCCAGAATATGCTCGTTGCGTTGACATTAGCACTAAAGCTGCTTTAAAAGAGATGATTGTTCCAGGTGTGTTAGCAGTGGTTATTCCGATAGCGGTTGGATTAATTCCGTTTTTAGGTAAGGAAGCTTTGGGTGGTTTGTTAGGGGGAGCTTTAGTTGTTGGAGTATTACAAGCTATTTACATGGCTAATGCTGGAGGAGCCTGGGATAATGCCAAGAAATATATTGAAGCTGGTAATTTAGGTGGCAAAGGTAGTGAACCTCATAAAGCGGCGGTGGTTGGAGATACAGTTGGAGATCCATTTAAAGACACTTCTGGTCCATCTCTTAATATTTTAATTAAATTAATGAGTATCATTTCTTTAGTATTTGTGCCTTTATTCTTTTAATTAGAATAATTTACTTCATTTAAAAGTGGGGGCTTTTAAGGTCCCCGCTTTTTTGTTATAATAATTAAATCTAATAATTAATAATTTTAAAAATTATGAAAGTTGATCGTAAAGATTTAGAAAAATCGTTGATTGAGTTATCAGTGGAAGTGAGTTTAGAGGAATTAGAGCCTTATATAATCAAGGGGGCTGAAAGTTTATCTAAAGAGGTTAAGATTGAGGGTTTTCGTCCCGGAAAAGTACCACTAGAAATTCTTAAACAAAAAATAGGGGAAATGCCAATTCTAGAAGAAGCAGCTCGACTTATAATCAATAAACAGATTGATGATGTCATTTTATCCAATACTAAAGATAAACAAATTGTGGGGCGACCAGAAGTTAATATTACTAAATTAGCTCCCGGTAATCCTTTAGAGTATAAAATTACATTAATTAGTTTACCAGAAATTAAATTGGGAGAGTATAAGGATTTAGGTTTTAAAAAGGAGGATGTTAGTGCTAGCTCTGAGGATATTAATAAATTAATGAATAATTTGTTAGAAATGAGAGCAGTAGAAAAAATATCTGATCAAGTTATTAAAGATGGTGATAAAGTTTTAGTTTCTATTAATTTGTTTTTAGATAAAGTTCCAGTTGAAGATGGTCAAAGCTCTGAAACTACAGTTATAATTGGTAAGAATTATTTAATTGATGGTTTTGATAAAAATCTTTTAGGATTAAAAAAGGGTGAAGAAAAAAGCTTTTCTTTGGTTTATCCTAAGGATCATTACAAAAAAAATTTAGCTGGAAAAAAGGTAGAGTTTAAAGTTAAGATTAAGGAAGTTTATGATCGACAAGTACCCGAAGCTAGTGATGAAATAGCTCAGGCTTTTCGGTTTAAAAATTTAAAAGATTTAGAAGATAACTTAAAGACCAGTATTGAAAGTCAAAAAAAGAGAGATTTTGAAATAAAGCTGGAGTCACAAATTATTGATAAAATTATTGATAAAACTAAGTTTGGTGAAATTCCTGAGGAGTTAATTAAGAATGAATCTGAAATAATGTTAAGGGAAATAGAACAAAGTGTTTTATCTCAGGGGGGAAAATTTGAAGATTATTTAAATAGTATAAAAAAGAATCAAGAGCAGTTAAGGTTGGATATTTTACCTCAAGCTGTTCAAAGAGTTAAAGGAGCTTTAGTTTTACGTGAGATAGCCAAGTTAGAAAAGATTAAAGTTGAGGATAAGGAGATTGAAGTTGAATTAGATAAGGCTCGAGAGAGTTCTAAAGGTAATGCGGAGGCTTTAAAAAGCATTAATAGTCCAGCTTATCGTTCTTATTTAAATAATTTTTTAATAAATCAAAAAACAGTTGATCAATTAAAAGACTGGAATTTATCTTAAAATTTTAGTATGGATTTTGATTTTCTTAATATTGAAATATTGCCCGATATACCATTATTTGTGGTGGTTTTTATTGTTTTTGGTATTTTGCTTTATTTTCTTTATTATCGTAATCCTAAGGTTATTCGACGGGATTTGGAAAGAAGGTTAGATCAAGGGGGTTATGATAAGGATGGTTATGATCGTTTCGGCTATAATCGACAGGGTTTTAATCGAGCTGGTTTTAATGAGAATGGGTTCTCGATTCGAAATTATCGCGCTCAAGATTATGTCAATGGTTTTGATCCTCAGGGTTATGATGTTTTTGGTTATAATCGTTTTGGTTATAATGAACAAGGTTTTAATCGCCAAGGTTTAGATCGCGAGGGTTATAATTTTGATGGTTATGATGCTGATGGTTATAATCGTGCTGGATATAATCGGGATGGTTTTAATCGAGCTGGTTATGATAAATATGGTTATGATAAAGATGGTTATGATCGGCAGGGAAAGGATATTTCAGAAATATGAAAATATTAGCTATTAATAAAAGGGCTAGTTTTGATTATGAGATTTTAGAAACTTATGAAGCTGGTTTAGTTTTAAGTGGATCGGAGGTTAAGTCTATTCGACAAGGTCAAGCCAGCCTTAAAGGTTCTTATGTTAGTTTAAAAGTTAACAGTCAAGGACGAGTTGAAGCTTTTTTACTTCAGGCTCATATTCTACCGTATAAAGCAGCTGGACTGCAACCTGAATATAATAGTGAGAGGCCTCGTAAGCTTTTATTAAAGAAAAAAGAACTGTCTTATTTAATTGGTAAAAAAGAAGAAAAAGGCTTGACAGTTATTCCGATTAAGTTATATACTAAGAGAAGTTTTATTAAGTTAGAAATTGCCTTGGTTCGAGGAAAGAAGCTTTTTGATAAGCGGGAAGATTTGAAGAAAAAAGATTTGGATCGGCAATTAAGAACTTTAACAAAAGAAAAACTACGAACTTAAGGGGATGATTTTTGGGTTCGATAATAAGAGTTTTTTAAATATTCAAAATGTGTTGAATAATCACAAAAAAATATTCAAAAAATAAGTGTAAAAAATACATTTAAGAAAGCTGCTTTCTCTTGGAAAGTTCCAGCTTTCGCTCCTGTTGTTGCTTAATAATAGCTTCAACCATCGGCCTGGTGAGGTCTCTATAGCCAGTTCCCGGTGTCAATTATAGAGATAGATTTTAAGGGTGTTGTCCCTTTAAAATTGAAAGATTAGACAGCTCGTTATTATCTCATTTAGCTTAATTTTAGAGATAATAATTAAATATTTAATTAAGCTATTTTTGTAAATGTATTTAAAAAAGCTTGTTAGACACGGGTTCAATTCCCGTCATCTCCACAAAATAAAAAATAAGCCGCGGTGGCGGAATTGGTAGACGCGCTGGACTTAAAATCCAGTGATAGCAATATCTTGGGAGTTCGATTCTCCCCCGCGGCACTTATTTTTTTGCGGGTATGGTATAGTGGCTATTATGTAACCTTGCCAAGGTTGAGACACGAGTTCGATTCTCGTTACCCGCTCATTTTATTTAATAATAAGATTTATTAAAAATGAGACGAAGATCTAAATTTTCTAAAAATAATAAAAAAGATTCTAATAAGGATTTTAGAGCTAATGAGAAAATAAAATCTCCTGAGGTTCTTTTAGTTGATGAAAATGGTGAAAGTCAGGGAGTAATGAAGACCGAAGAGGCTTTGAGTTTAGCACGAGAAGCTGATTTGGATTTGGTTGAGGTTAATCCTCGAGCTAATCCTCCGGTGGTTAAGATTTTAGATTTAGGTCAGTTTAAGTATGAACAAGATAAAAAAATTCATAAGCAAAAAGTTTTACAAAAAAGAATAGAGTTAAAGAATATTAAATTATCTCTTAGGATCAGCAAGCATGATTTAGGGATTAGAGAGGAGCAAGCTTTTAAATTTTTATCAAAAGGTAATAAAATTAAGATTGATTTATTGTTAAGAGGAAGGGAGCGACAACATTTTGATAAAGCTCGAGAAATAATTACTGATTTTATTAATAGCTTGAAGGCTAGGGAAGAATTAAGGATTGAAGAAGAACAACCCTTGACAAAACAGCCAGGAGGCTTTACTATAATACTAGTTAATAAAAAGTAATATTAGCTAAGTTCAGGTTTTGATAACCTGTTTTTTAGCGTTTTTATAATAATATGCCAAAAATTAAGACACACAAGGCCACGGTTAAGCGAATTACTAAGACTGCTAAAGGTAAGGTTAGGCATCGTAAGGCTGGGCAAGATCATTTTAATGCTAAAGAATCTGGTAATGCTACTAGAAAAAAAAGAAGAGACTTAGAAATGAGTTCAACATTAACCAAGACAGTTAATAAGTTAACACCTTATAAATAATTCATTAATTTTATGCCACGAGTTAAAAGAGGAACTATCCATACTAAAAGAAGAAAGAAGCTTTTACAACAAGTTAAGGGTTTTAAGTGGGGTCGAAAAAAATTAATTCGATTAGCTAAGACTGCTCAAACTAAGGCGGGAGCTCATGCTTTTCGTGATCGTCGTCGTAAGAAAAGAACTAATCGAGCTTTATGGCAAGTAAAAATTAATGCTTTTGTTAGAGAGCATGATTTGTCATACTCTAAATTTATGGACTTGTTAAAGAAAAACCAAATTGAGATGGATCGAAAAGTTTTAGCTGATTTAGCTGTTAATAATAAGGAAGTTTTAGTGAAAATAGTTGAAGAGCTTAAGTCTAAACAAAAATAATTATGATCAAAATAATCCAACTTATAATTTCTATTTTATTAATAATAGTTATTTTACTACAGAGTAAAGGAACAGCTTTAGGTGGAGTATTTGGTGGTAGTAATACAGTTTTTTTAACTAAAAGAGGAATTGAAAAAAAACTTTTTATTTTAACTATTATTTTAGCCGTTTTATTTTTTGCGGTTTCTTTAGGTTCAATTTTATTAGATAAATAAAGCTTTAATTTTGCTTTGTGAATACTGATAATATCTCAAAACAATCAGATCAGAAGATGTCTTTTAGAAAAAGAAGTATATTTTCTAGAGTTTTTTCTTGCTTTAGTCGAAAAAAGAAAAAAGATCCTTTTGGTGATTTAAATCGTAAATTAGTTTATTCTTTATCTCCCAAGAAGATTCCTAGTATTAAGCAAGTAAAATATTTGAAAAGGGTTCTAGGTCCTCGGGAAAAAAAGATTTTGAATTTTTCATTAGTAGCTATTCTTTTAGTTATAATATTTTTTGCTTTTAGATTTTATCAAAAACATTTAATTATTAGCCCAGCTTTTGGTGGTAAGTATACTGAGGGGCTTCTTGGAACTCCTAAAAATATCAACCCTCTTTATGACGTGGCTCGGGATGTTGATAGTGATATTAGTCGTTTAATATATTCGGCTCTTTTTAAGAGAGATGCTGTTGGAAATTTAGTTAATGATTTGGTTGAGAGTTATAATGTTAGTGAAAATGGTCTAGAATATGATATTAAAATTAGGGAGGGTGTTAAGTGGCATCATGGTGAAGATTTAAGCTCTAATGATATTGTTTTTACCTTTGAAGCGATTAAGAATCCGGATTACGGTTCACCATTACGTAATACTTTTTCTGGAGTTAGTATTTCTAAAATAGATGAATATTCAGTAAAGTTTACTTTATCCGAATCTTATTCATCTTTTTTAGAGCTATTAACTTTTGGAATTTTACCTGAAAGTTTATGGATTAATATCAGTCCGTCTAATGCTTATTTACATGAATTAAATATTAAACCGATCGGTTCTGGTCCTTATAAGTTTAGATCGCTGACTAAAAATAAGTCTGGTGAAATAAAAGAATTTCTTTTAGTTGCTAATAGTGATTATTTTCTTCAAACCCCTTATATTGATAGATTAGTTTTAAAGTTTTTTAATAATTACAACGAATTAAGCTCGGCTTTGAATAATAATCAGATTGATGGAATTAGTTATTTACCTCACGCTTTGAAATCTGATTTAGTATCACAGAGTTCTTTGAATTTTAATAAAATAAATTTACCTCAAATTACTTCAATCTTTTTTAGTAAGAAGAATAATAGTATTTTAAATGATAAAAATATTCGCCAAATATTGTCTCGCCTTATAGATAAGAACAAGATTTGCGATGAAATTTTTTCTGGTAATGCTAGAAGAGCTGATGGCCCTATTTTACCTAGCAGTGCCTCTTATCAAGAGATGGAAGAAAAATATAATTATGATTATGATTTAGCTAGTAAATTATTAGATGAAGCCTCTTGGGAGCTCTTTAATTTTGAAGAATCAGAATTATTATCAATACGAGAGCTGATAGATTTAGAGGGTCAAGCTCCTAGTACTGAAGCTTTAGAGGAGGAGGGAGCTGATTTTTCTGATTATTTTAATCGACTAGAAGAACAAAAGGGGATAGTAGTTTCTATTGATAAGTGGGAAGTTAAAAAATATATTGTAAAAAACTTATCATTAATTGAAGATGATATTATCGGAGCTTGGCGATTTAAAAAGTCTAGTGATAAAAATAAGGTTTATGATTTTTTAATGGTTAATTTAACTACCGTTGACTTAGCTGATAATATTATGGTAGCTGAATTTATTAAAGATTCCTGGGATCGAGCTGGAGTTAAAACTTTTTTGAAAGTTATAAGTCCTAGTCAAGTTCAGACTGATATCATTAAACAAAAAAACTTTGAAGCTTTGCTTTTGGGTCAGGTAGTTGGTGGTGATCAGGATAATTATGCTTTTTGGCACTCTTCTCAAATTGGAGATAACGGTTTAAATATTTCGGAGTATAAAAATAAGGAAGTTGATAAACTTTTAGAAGAAGCTCGTCTATCTTTAAATTCAGAAGAAAAGATTAATAATTATAAGAAGTTTCAAGAAACTTTAAATAAAGATTTTCCAATCATATTTTTATATTTTCCAACTTATACCTATGTTCAGAATAAGAAAATTAAAGGTTTTGATTTTGAAAATATTTTAAATCCAGCTGATCGTTTTAATAATATTTCTCAGTGGTATATAAAAGTTAATAGAAAAATTAAATTTTAAATCTCTAAAAATAAAACTTAATCGTAGACTTTAAATATTTTAAATATTTAAAGTTGCTTATTGTTATGACAAATAAACAGAAAAATGATTCAAAAAAAACACCTCTAGTTAGTAAGTATAAAAGTCGGACTAAGTTTCCTACTAAAAGAACTAGGGTGGTAGAAAAAGATAATTTGAAAATAAAAAATCAATATTATATTGGCCAGCTTCGAGTTATAGTCTTGGGTGGATTAGAAGAAGTAGGTCGAAATATGACTGTGATTGAATATGAAAAAGAAATAATCATAATTGATATGGGCTTACAATTTCCTGAAGAAGATATGCCCGGAATTGATTATATTATTCCCAACGTTACTTATTTAGAAGATAAAATTGATCGAATTAAAGCTGTTTTCATTACTCATGGTCATTATGACCATATTGGCGGTATTCCTCATATTATGGGTAAAATTGGTAACCCACCAATGTTTATGGGTAAAATGACAGCCGGATTGGTGCAAAAAAGGATATTAGATTTTAAGAAAGCGCCGACTTTAAAGATAAAAGAAATTACTGAAAATGATCGGGTTAAGATTTCAGATAAAATTCAAGTAGAATTTTTACGGGTTAATCATTCTATTCCTGATTGTTTTGCTATTATTGTTAACACTCCTCTCGGTAAGGTAGTTCATACTGGTGATTTTAAAATTGATTTTTCACCAGTTAATGATAAGCCAGCTGATTTAAATCGTATCGCTCAATTAGGAGCCGAAAATATATTACTTCTGATGTCGGATTCAACTGATGCTACTCATCCTGGTTATCAAATTTCTGAATCAGCTATTGGAGATGAAATGGGAAAATTATTTGAAAAAGCTTCAGGACGAATTATCATTGGTACTTTTGCTTCTCAACTTAGTCGGGTTCAAAAGATTTTTGATTTAGCTAAAAAATATGGCCGTCGAGTTTCTCTTCAGGGGCGTAGCATGAATGATAACGTTGATGTGGCTCATAAGATTGGTTATTTGAAATTTGATCCTAGAATTATTGTTGAGGACAAGGATTTAAATCGCTTAAGAGACGATAAAGTTATTATTATTGGTACTGGTGCTCAGGGAGAGAGTAATGCTTTTTTATCTCGAGTAGTTAATGATGAGCATCGCGTAGTGCGTTTAAAGCCTGGAGATACTGTTATTTTTTCCTCTTCAGTTATTCCTGGCAATGAAAGAAGTATTCAGAATTTAATGGACATGGTGGTTCGACAGGGAGCTAAAGTTATTAATTATAAGATGATGGATATTCATGCTGGTGGACATGCTAAGGCTGAAGATTTAAAGCTTATGATGCGTTTAGTTAAGCCTCAATATTTTATGCCCATCGAAGCTAACCATTATATGCTTCAAGCTCATGCTGAGTTAGCTGAACAGGTGGGAATTCCATCGGAAAATATTTTTGTGGCTGATAATGGTCAGGTAGTTAAATTTAAAAAAGGACAAAAAATTATTGATGGTAAAAAATATGAAGTATTAGGAGAATTAAGTCAAGAAAAAGTTCCGACTGATTATGTAATGGTTGATGGTTTAGGAGTCGGAGATGTATCTAATATTGTTTTAAGAGATCGTCGTGTTATGGCTGAAGATGGAATGATAGTAGTGATTGTGACAATTGATTCTAAGACCGGAGATTTAATTGGTAGTCCTGATTTAATTTCTCGTGGTTTTATTTATATGAAAGAAAATCGAGATTTGATTGAAAAAACCAGATCTAGGGTTAGAGCAATTGTTCGCGATAAAAACCCTAATACTCCAGCTGATGATGATTATATAAAGAATAAAATTAGGAACGAAGTTGGTCAATTTCTCTTTAATGCTACCAAGAGAAGGCCGATGGTTTTGCCGGTAGTTATTAAAGTTTAGCTCTGAATAAGTTCAGATACATTTTGGAAAATAAAAAGCCCAAAATGTATGCAGATAAAGTTTAAGTACTATAATTGTCCCGGATTTGGTACATTATATAATGATGCAATTAAGCAAAAATATATGATTACCAAAGAAGCTAGACAAAGACTCAAAATATTAGAATTTTGAAAGCAATATGGCCTTCAAGCCACTACTGATGCCTTTGGGGTTAAAAAATCTACCCTATACAATTGACAAAAAATATTTAGAGAAGGGGGTGGCAAGATAGAAGCTCTCAATCCTAAATCCCAAGCTAGGATTAACAAGAATAAAAGAGAAATACATCCTCTGATATTAAAAGAGATTAGACGTTTAAGACTAGAGATTTGTCCTAATATGGGTAAAACTAAAGTTAAAAAATTTTTAGATAAATTTTGTGAAATTAATAATTTACCAATATACTCAGAATCAAAGATAGGTAGAATTATTAAAGATAAAGATATATATCATCATAGACAGAAAATATCTCATTTTGGTAAGATTAAAAAAATTAAAAAAACTAAAAAGAAAAGAAAACCTAAGGAATTACAAGTAAATAATCCTGGGGATTTAATAGAGATAGATACTGTTGTTAGATTTCACAATGGATTAAAGAGATATATTATTACCGCTGTTGATACTTTTAGCCGAACAGCTTTCGCTTATGCCTATAACAGAATTAGTAGCTCTAATGCTAAAGATTTTTTTAAAAAATTAGAAGAAGTCATGCCCTTTAATATTAAGGCTGTTCAGACTGATAATGGTTTAGAATTCCATCTCTATTTTAAAAAATACTTAGAAGAGAGAAAAATTGAGCATTATTTCAATTATCCAGGTAGACCATACAAACAGGGTCATATTGAGAAGTTTAATAGGACTATTCAAGAAGAATTCATTGATTGGAGTGGTGAAAAATACTTTGATAATTTAGATGATTTTAATAATTTGTTAATTGATTGGCTTCTTTGGTATAATACCGATAGACCACATTGGAGCCTTGAATTAGTATCTCCGATGAATTATTTGGTTAATAATAATTTTTTTTCCAAAATGACGTGGACTAATACAAGCTCTTGACTTTATTTGAAAAATGTGCTAGCTTTAAAATAGTACATTTAAATATATTAGATATGATTAAAAAAATGAAAGGAGATCTCCTTCATCCTTTCATTATGTTGATTAGTAAAAAGGAATTAAATGATATACTAGAGGGATTGAAGGAGATCTTAGAGGAGGGAATTACAACTAATGAGTTGTACCCTCCAGAAAAGTTTTTGAAACACTCCTCTATAGTGGCGGAGGAGTATATTAGATTCTTTGAAGAGAAGAATCGAAGCCACGACCCAGGAAAGCTCATTAGCCTGGGCTTACCTTCAAAAAATTAACGCTTTCAACAATGGGAGCGTTTTTTTAATTTACAAGACTTATTTTTTTTTGGTATAATAAAAGAGGTATATTTTGCTATTGACTAAAATTATATTTTATGATATAATTAGATCGTAGTAAGCTTTTAAGGCTTCGATCTAAAAATTAACGTAATAATTAATTTTAAAAACTCTTTAAATTAATTATTTATAAAAACATATGTCATTTGAAAAAAAATTAAAAACTGAAGCTCCAGTTGAGGGGCAAGAAAAACAAGAGCTGAGTCCAGAAGAAAAAAGTCAAAAAGAAGAGGCTCGACATGAGGCTATTCAAAGTGCTCAAGCTTCATTACAAGAATCTGCAGAACAGGATTATCAAGTTAGTCAGAAAAAGGTTAAAGAGTCTAGGGCACAAATTTATGATCTTGAAAATGATAAGGTTAAGATTAAAGTTGAAATTAGTGAAAAAAATCCAGAGAGTGGTTTATTGAATTTAGGTATTGATAAAGAGGATATTAGTGCTCTAAAAAAAGAATTAAGCGGATTAAATCAAAATCAAGCTTATAACAAGATTAATATGTTCTTAGCTGCTAGTATTGCCGAGTCTTTATCACAGAATAAGGTAGAGGGAGCAAATTTTGTTCAACAGAAGATTTATAATCAAATTAATCTTCTTAAGGATAATGAGAATATTAAGAGCGGAAAGCATCTTATAAACTTAGAGAAGTTTATTAATTATAATAATGAAAAAGGAAGCGGAGTTTATATTGAAGGACTTAGTTCTAAATTAGAAAAAATTAGTGGTTATAAAAAGAATCGCAAAGGGTTAGCCAGAATCTTTGGTTCAACACAAATTAATTTTGAGGAAATGGTTCAAGATTTATCTAAAGCTCTTGGTGTTGATAATAGTAAGTTAATTGAGAATGTAAAAACTGGTAAAGAGCCAGCTTTAAGTTCTGAGACCGCTAAGAGATATGCTGAACGAACTCATTCCGGAAGTTATATGACTACACGTTCAGAAATTAAACGACCTAATTATTTAGTTGAAAGTTCAAACTAAAGATATATAGTCAAGAATAAAAAACAGGAAATTTAATTTCCTGTTTTTTTATTTCTAGAACCTTTATTAATTAAGAATCCAATTATTATTCCCGTAATCATAAATCCAAGGGCTGGAAATATTTCTTGGCCTTCTAAGTATTGTGAGGGCCAAATTTTTTTTAAGGATCCTAGCATGAATCCAATTAGAGTTATTAGAGTTATTTGATAGTATTTTTTTAGTAAAAAATTTAAAACTCGACTAAAAGATAATAATCCAATAATACATCCTAAGACGAAAATCAGGATAGGGAGAATATTATTTAGTGGATTATGTAAAAGTGATAACATGAAATCATATTTTCCTAATATTATCAGAATAAAAGAACCGCTAATTCCAGGTAATATCATAGCGCAAATAGCTATAGCTCCACTGATAAAAATGTTGAAATAAGTGTGAGAGCTTTCTATCGGCTGAAGTTTTGCGATCAGAAAGGCTAAAATAAAACCTATTAGAAAGGTGATAGCTCCGTTAATTTTAAACTTTCCTCTTGGAAAAAGAAGAATACTTGAAACTAAAATTAATCCAATAAAGAAACTATAAAGATAGCCGGGATAATTACTTAAAGCCCAACTAATAACTCGAGCTAGGCTAATTAGAGCACTAGAAATTCCTAAAATTAAGGGAATAATAAACTTTAAATCTAGGGGCTTAAAAGCGTCTTTTATTTTTAATTGGATTATTTTTTTTAAAAAATCTAGATTTATTAATTTTATTTGTTCTAAAATCTTAGAATAGATATTTAAAATTAAAGCTAGTGTTCCACCAGAAATACCAGGAATAATATCAACTGTTCCCATAGCTAATCCTTGTAGAAAAGTTTTTATAATATTTTTTTTCATATTTCCTATTATAGATATTATTTAAATTTATGTCTACTCCCTTAGGGCTGAATAAGTTCAGATACATTTTGGAAAATAAAAAGCCCAAAATGTATGCAGATAAAGTTTAAGTACTATAATTGTCCTGGATTTGGTACATTATATAATGATGCAATTAAGCAAAAATATATGATTACCAAAGAAGCTAGACAAAGACTCAAAATATTAGAATTTTGGAAGCAATATGGCCTTCAAGCCACTACTGATGCCTTTGGGGTTAAAAAATCTACCCTATACAATTGGCAAAAAATATTTAGAGAAGGGGGTGGCAAGATAGAAGCTCTCAATCCTAAATCCCAAGCTAGGATTAACAAGAATAAAAGAGAAATACATCCTCTGATATTAAAAGAGATTAGACGTTTAAGACTAGAGATTTGTCCTAATATGGGTAAAACTAAAGTTAAAAAATTTTTAGATAAATTTTGTGAAATTAATAATTTACCAATATACTCAGAATCAAAGATAGGTAGAATTATTAAAGATAAAGATATATATCATCATAGACAGAAAATATCTCATTTTGGTAAGATTAAAAAAATTAAAAAAACTAAAAAGAAAAGAAAACCTAAGGAATTACAAGTAAATAATCCTGGGGATTTAATAGAGATAGATACTGTTGTTAGATTTCACAATGGATTAAAGAGATATATTATTACCGCTGTTGATACTTTTAGCCGAACAGCTTTCGCTTATGCCTATAACAGAATTAGTAGCTCTAATGCTAAAGATTTTTTTAAAAAATTAGAAGAAGTCATGCCCTTTAATATTAAGGCTGTTCAGACTGATAATGGTTTAGAATTCCATCTCTATTTTAAAAAATACTTAGAAGAGAGAAAAATTGAGCATTATTTCAATTATCCAGGTAGACCATACAAACAGGGTCATATTGAGAAGTTTAATAGGACTATTCAAGAAGAATTCATTGATTGGAGTGGTGAAAAATACTTTGATAATTTAGATGATTTTAATAATTTGTTAATTGATTGGCTTCTTTGGTATAATACCGATAGACCACATTGGAGCCTTGAATTAGTATCTCCGATGAATTATTTGGTTAATAATAATTTTTTTTCCAAAATGACGTGGACTAATACAAGGGCTTGTATTTTTTAATTTATTTGTTATAATCTTGATAAAATAAATAGCCTTTTATAAATTCTTAGATTTAAGGCGTCTAAGAGCTTTCTACTTGTTTTTACAGGAGAGGGTTAAATGAATCTTTTTTTATTTTAAAAAAGAAAATTAACATGAGTGAAGATAAAAAAACTAACCATACCTTAGAGGTTTTGTTAGAACAAGATAAAAATCAAATTCCTCAAAAAGATGATGTCGTGCTTGGTAAAGTTATTTCAGCTTCTAAATCTGAAGTTAGACTTGATATTGACGGCGTCTTTATTGGAATAGTCCGAGGTCTGGAATTATATTTTGAGGCAGAAGAGTTTGCTAATTTAAAGCCAGGAGATGAAGTTGAGGCTACTGTTATTGATGAAGAGAATGAGCGAGGTGAATTAGAGCTATCTTTTAAACGAGCTGGACAAGAAAAAGCTTGGAGTAAATTAGAGCAAGCTTTTAAAGATAAGGAAATTATTAAAGTTAGAGTTACTGAGGCTAATAAGGGTGGGCTTTTAGTTCGTTATTATCAAATCGGTGGTTTCTTACCTGTATCTCAATTATCACCAGAAAATTATCCTCGAGTTAGTGGGGGAGATAAAACTAAAATTTTAGAAAAATTAAAATCATTTATTGGGCAAGATATTGAGGTTAATGTTATTAACTTGGGGCAAGATTCTGATAAAATTATTTTTAGTGAAAAAGATGTTTGGAATAAGAGACAAAAACATATTATTGATAAATACAAGATTGGTATGGTGGTTGATGGTAAAATTTCCGCTGTTACTAATTTTGGTGTATTTATTAGTTTTGGTGAAGGTATGGAAGGTTTAATTCATATTTCAGAATTAGCTTGGCAAAGAATTGATTCTCCAGAAAAATTATATCAAGTTGGGGATAGTATTAAAGCTGAAATAGTAAATTTAGATAATAATAAAATATTTTTAAGTGCTAAGAAGATTATTGAAGATCCTTGGAAAAAGGCTGTGGAAAAATACAAGGTTGGTGATATTGTTAAGGGGCAGATTTTAAAAATTAATCCATTTGGTCTTTTTGTGAAACTAGATGAGGAGATTCATGGTTTAGCTCATATTACTCAGCTCGGTATAAATATTAAAGAAAAGATTAATAGTTTCTTTAATGTTGGCGATGAATTAGATTTTGAAATTTTATCAATTTCTCCTAGTGATCATCGTTTAGGTTTAAAGTTGTATAAAGAAGACAAAAAGAAGACTAAGAAAAAGGAAGAAAAAGAGGAGAAGAAAGATGAGAAAAAAAGTGAAAAAAAAGATAAAAAAGAGAAGCAAGAGGATTAAATCCTCTTTTTCTCTTTATTTGTTTTTAAATTTAAAGTGTTATATAATGAAGATAGTTTAAGAATTAATGGTTTTTTATGAAAGGAATTTTTAAAAATTTTTTAGTATTTTTCTTTATTTTTTTAGTGATAGCTACTTTATTTACTGCGTTAAGCGATAAGGCAGTAAGTAATGAAAATATTGGAATTAATGATTTTATATCTTTAGTTAAAGACGAGCAAATTTCCGACATTACGGTTAGTGGTAATAAAATTAATCTTGTTTTGTTATCAGGTGATAAAAAGTTTGCTAAGAAAGAAGTTGGTGAATCCTTTTCTTCTTTAGTTAATAATTATTCTATTGATCCAGATAAATTATCGAAAATTAATATTAAGATTGAGGAAAATGATGGCTTTGGAGCTTTTATGTTATCTCTGCTTCCTTTTTTAATTCCTTTTATATTAATTGTTGTTTTTCTTTATTTCATGACTAGAAGTGTTTCGGGGGCTAACTCTAAAGCTATGATGTTTGGTCAATCTCAAGCTCGAGAATTTGATAGTAAGCAGAAAAATAAAGTTAGCTTTAAAGATGTGGCGGGAGCTAAAGAGGCTAAGCAAGAATTAAGTGAGATAGTGGATTTTTTAAGATTTCCTAAAAAATTCCTTGATTTGGGGGCTCGAATTCCTAAAGGGGTGTTATTATTAGGTAGTCCGGGAACTGGAAAAACTTTAATAGCTAAGGCAGTCGCTGGTGAAGCTCAAGTTCCTTTTTTTAGTATTTCCGGTTCAGAGTTTGTGGAAATGTTTGTTGGTGTTGGAGCTTCTCGAGTCCGATCTTTATTTCAAAGAGCTAAAAAAAATTCTCCTTGTATAGTTTTTATTGATGAGATTGATGCTGTTGGTCGTCGTCGCGGAGCTGGACTAGGTGGTTCGCATGATGAACGAGAGCAAACTTTGAATCAGATTTTAGTTGAGATGGATGGTTTTGATCCTAGTACTAATATTATTGTTATTGCGGCTACTAATAGGCCGGATGTTTTAGATCCAGCACTACTTCGCCCAGGTCGCTTTGATCGTCAGGTGGTTTTAGATTTACCTGATTTAAAGGATCGAGAAGAAATTTTAGCCGTTCATGCTAGAAAAAAACCGATAGCTAAAGATGTTGATCTTAAGAGTATTGCCGAAAGAACTCCAGGATTTAGTGGTGCTGATCTAGCTAATGTTTTAAATGAGGCAGCTATTTTAGCAGCTCGGGAGAATAAGAAGATTATTGAATTACCAGAATTATTTGAAGCAATTGAAAAGGTTTTAATGGGGCCTGAGAGAAAAAGTCGAGTTATTACCGATGAGGAGAAAAAAATTACTGCTTATCATGAAGCTGGACATGCTTTGGTAGCTCATTTTTCTCCTAATACCGATCCAGTTCATAAAATTTCAATTATTGCTCGTGGTCAAGCTGGCGGTTATACTTTAAAACTACCTTCTTTTGATAAGAGAATGTATTCCAAAAATTATTTCTTAGATGAAATCGCTGTTTTATTAGCCGGACATTTAGCTGAGAAGAAAATTTTTGGTGAAGTAACTACTGGAGCTACTTCTGATCTAAGGCGAGCAACTAATATTGCTAGAAAATTAATTACTGATTATGGAATGAGTGAAAAATTAGGTCCTCGAACTTTTGGTGAAAAAGAAGATATGATATTTTTAGGTCGAGAAATTCATGAACAAAGAGATTATAGTGAAAAGGTGGCTGAATTAATTGATGAAGAAATTTCTCGTTTTATTTCTGAAGGTGAGCTCCGAGCTCAACGTATTTTAGATGAAAAGTCCGATAAATTAGAGGCTATAGTTAAGGTTTTATTGGAAAAAGAAACTATTGAAAAGGAAGAGTTTGAAGAAATTATGGCTGGTTAGTTTTATTGACTAATATAATTTTTTAAATTATACTTACTGATATTAAGTTTTAATTAAAAATATATGTCCGTACCAAAGAGAAGAAAAAATAAGTCCGCTGTTGGTCGAAACAGGTCTCATCAAGCTTTAAAGGTAAAAAATTTAGCTTCATGTCCAAAATGTGGACAGGCTAAAGCTAGTCATACCGCTTGTGGTTTTTGTGGAGACTATAAAGGTAAAACAGTTTTAAAAATAAAAAGCAAAAAACAAAGCACTAAATAAGAGCTTTGTTTTTTTATTAATTTTTTATATATGGCAAATCGACATTTATCTCGAACTATTGCAATGCAAACTTTATTTGTTTGGGATTTTAATAATCAAAAAGTAGACATTGATAGTGTTATTCAGAATAATTTTTCTAATTTTGCTCCTGGTTCTGATAATCAGGATTTTGTTAAGGAATTAGTGAATGGGGTTTTAAAAAATATTACTAGTATTGATGATTATATTAAGAAGTATGCGCCAGAATGGCCAGTGGATCAAATTACTGCTGTGGATAGAAATGTTTTAAGATTAGGTATTTATGAATTAGTTTTTTCAGAAAATATTCCTCCTAAGGTCGCTATTAATGAAGCTATAGAAGTGGCTAAAAATTTTGGCGGTGATTCTTCCGGTAAGTTTATTAATGGAGTATTAGGAACTATTTACTCTAATATGAGTGAGACAGAAAAGAAAAAGAAAGAGGAGCAGGCCAATAAGTTTAAGAAAGAAAAAAAAGAAGAATAGTATGAAAAATTTAAATGTTTTAGAAAAGAAAATTAACATTAAGTTTAATAATATTGATCTTCTTCAACAAGCCTTGGTTCATCGATCTTTTATTAATGAACATTCGGAATTTTCTTTAGGTCATAATGAGCGTTTAGAGTTTTTAGGTGATGCGGTTTTAGAGATAGTTATTACTGAATATCTATTTTTAAATTTCCCTAATCAAGCTGAGGGAGTTTTAACTAATTGGCGCGCTAGTTTAGTTAATACCAAGATGTTGTATCAAGTAGCTAAGAATCTTGATTTTGAAGATTATCTTTTATTATCTAAAGGGGAGTCTCGAGATAAAAATTCTAAAGCTCGTCAATCTATTTTAGCTGATTCAGTTGAGGCAGTAATTGGAGCTATTTATTTGGATCAGGGAATGGAAGTAGTTAAAGATTTTGTTTTAAAAAATATTATTTCTAATTTAGATCAGATTATCGAGAGCAAGAGCTATCTTGATCCTAAATCTCGTTTTCAAGAAGTGGCACAAGAGTTAAGAAATATTACCCCTAGTTATAAAGTTTTAAAAGAAGAAGGACCAGATCATGCTAAGAAATTTACAGTTGGTCTTTTTTTGGAAGAAGAATTGGTAGCTATTGGAGAGGGTTTATCTAAGCAGGAGGCTCAAGCTGAAGCGGCAGAGAAAGGTTTAAAAGCTAAAAATTGGCTTTAATGTTTTGCCATCGTCAATAATAGTGATGCTACCATTTAAATCAGTCCTAAATATTTCAGTTTGTAATTTTTCTAATCTTTTTAAAATTCTTAGACTTGGGTGTCCGTATTTATTATTTTTTCCAACCATAATAATTGCTATTTTAGCCTGAACAGCTTTTAAGAATTTTTCTTGACTAGAACTAAGGGATCCGTGATGTCCAATTTTAATGACATCACTTTTTAAATTTATCCCTTGTTCTAGGAGTTCGTTTTCTACTTCAGCCTCCGCATCACCCATAAAAAGAAAAATTGAATTTTGACAGATTAATTGATTAACAATAGAGGAGTTATTAAGATTATCTAGTCCTCGTTGATAATAGCGATCCCCCGGAAAAAGAAATTTAATTTTACAATTTGGTTCTAATTCAATGGTTTGATTTTCTTGGGGGACTAGCAAGGGAATATTTTTTTCTTTTATTATCTTTAATAGTTCTAAATAAAAGGGTGAGTTATCTAAAACTCCGTTATAGATAATATTTTTTATTTTATATTTTTTAATAATTGGAATTAGTCCAACAATATGATCATCATGAGGATGACTAATAATTATTAAATCAATAGTTTTATCCCACCAAGGAATTTTTTTAGCTAAATCTTTTAATCCTTGCTTATTAGCAAAGTCAATAATAATTTTTCGTTGTTGAGGTGTTTTAATAAAAATAGCGTCTCCTTGTCCAACATCAATAAAAGATACTTCTAAATTTTTATTTTTTTGATATTGAATATAATCATAAGACAGGAATAATAAAAGAGTTAAAGTTCCTAAAGCTAAAAATATTATTTTTATTTTTCTATTTTTCATTTTTAGATTATATAATTATTTAGGTGATTAATTTTTAAAATACTAATTAAAATAAAATAAATATGATTTTTAGCCTTTATTTATAGTGTCTTGACATAAGTTAAAAAATAATGTATAATGACTCCAGTTTATAAAAATTGATCTGTTTGAAAAATAAATAATAAATTATGTTTATTAAATTTTTATTGTTAAATAAAAATTAGCGGCTTCAAGCTTTATAAGCTTTTTTTCGGGGCCGCTTTTCAGCGGTTTTTTCTTTTTAAAATTTAAATATTAAAAATTCAGTCATCATTGAGGTGGTGCCTGAAAATTGATATTTAAATCAAGGGAACTTTAAAAATTAAAAAATACTTTATTGTTAGTTTAGCAATTTCAACAATGAAGTATAGAACCAAAAATTTTTGAATTTATTTAAAATCAAAAATGTGAGAAAATCTCGTTAAGAGTATATGGCGGATGCCTTGACATAAAAAGACGATGAAGGACGTAGCAGCCTGCGATAAGCTTCGGGGAGGTGGCAAGCAACCTTTGATCCGTAGATTTCCGAATGGGGAAACCTATCCTGTTGGAGACAGGATGCCCTAGCATTGGTTAGGGGGAGGACCCGGTGAATTGAAACATCTTAGTAGCCGGAGGAAAAGAGAATAATAATTATTCCCTTAGTAGTGGCGAGCGAAAAGGGAGGAGCCTAAACTTTGTAAACTGAGCAATAATTAATTTTACTTATGTGAAAGAGATGTTGCGGAAGGAGCCAAGTCCACATGTTTACAGGGGGTTGTAAGACTACCATCATTTATTTCTTGGATGGAATAAAATAAAGTCATAAATAATATTTTTAACTGAATGAACTGGAAAGTTCAGCTATAAAAGGTGATAGCCCTGTAAGTGAAAAAAATATTACTTTATCCTTGGTAGTTCTTAAGTAGTGCGGGACTCGTGAAATCCCGTATGAATCTGGGTCGACTATGATCCAAGGCTAAATACTTTTTATGATCGATAGTGAACAAGTACCGTGAGGGAAAGGTGAAAAGCATCCCGATGAGGGAGGTGAAATAGTACCTGAAACCATATACTTACAAAGAGTCGGAGCCTGAGTTTACTCGGGTGACGGCGTGCCTATTGAAGAATGAGCCAACGAGTTTGTTCTATGTGGCTTGCATAAGCTCCTTTGGAGAATATGCCCAGTGAAAGCGAGGGTTAATAGCCCGTTTCAGTTATCTTATTGGGATAAGATGCTTCTTATTTCAATAAGATAATTGATCTGTCGCATGGACAAGACCCGAAGCCGGGTGATCTAACCATGGCCAGGTTGAAGTGTGAAGAAATTCACATGGAGGACCGAACCCACTAGTCGTGCAACACTAGGGGATGAGCTGTGGTTAGCGGTGAAATTCCAATCGAACTCGGCGATAGCTGGTTCTCCGCGAAATAGTTTTAGGACTAGCCTTGAGTGTTTATTATTGGGGGTAGAGCACTGAATGAGGGTGGGCCGCAAGGTACCATCTTTAATCAAACTCCGAATACCAATAAATATAGCTCAGGAGTCAGACTATGGGCGCTAAGGTCCATCAGTCGAAAGGGAAACAGCCCAGATCGCAATCTAAGGTCCCTAAATATATGCTAAGTGTGAAAGGTGGTGTCGTGACTACGACAATTAGGAGGTTGGCTTAGAAGCAGCCATCCTTTAAAGAAAGCGTAATAGCTCACTAATCCAGTTGTTTCGCGCCGAAAATTTATCGGGGCTAAGCATATTACCGAAGATGCGAGTATCATTGTTTACAATGATGCGGTAGCGGAGCGTTCTATTAGCACTGAAGTCAGATCGTGAGGTCTGGTGGAGTTAATGGAAGTGAGAATGTTGGCATGAGTAGCAAAAAGGCAGGTGAAAACCCTGCCCACCGAAAATCTAAGGTTTCCTGGGCAACGTAAATCGACCCAGGGTTAGTCGGTCCTAAGGCGTATCTTGTGTAGTGCAAGAGAAGTCGATGGCTGAGCTGGTTAATATTCCAGCACTACTATAATCTCTGATGGAGGGACGTAATTCCTAGGTTTAGGCGCTCTGATGGATATGAGCGTTGATGGCTTCAAGAAATGATCCAGGCAAATCCGGATCAATAATTTCAAGAAGTTGTCTGAAGGTGAAGTTTCGATGGATCCAACCTAGATAAGGGAATTACCAAGAAAAGCTTCTAAGACTAAGGATTATAGTATCCGTACTAAAACCAACACAGGTAGATGAGGCGAGAAGCCTAAGGTGTACGAGAGAATCTTCGTTAAGGAACTCGGCAAAATAGCGACCGTAATTTCGAGAGAAGGTCTGCCCTAGCAATAGGGCCGCAGCTAAAGAGCTCAAGGGACTGTTTACCAAAAACACAGCTCTCTGCTAAATCGAAAGATGATGTATAGAGGGTGAAGCCTGGCCAGTGTCCGAACGTTAAGAGGAGGGGTCATCCTAGTTTACTAGGGGAAGCTCTGAATTGAAGCGCGGATGAACGCCGGCGATAACTATAATCGTCCTAAGGTAGCGAAACTCCTTGTCGTGTAAGTTACGACCTGCATGAATGGCTTAACCACTTGAGCACTGTCTCAACGAAGAACTCGGCGAAATTGCATTTCGAGTAAAGATGCTCGATAACCATAGTAGGACGAGAAGACCCCGTGAAGCTTTACTACAGCTTGATATTGAATTAGGGGTATGCATGTTCAGTATAGGTGGGAGCCTTCGGGCGCCAGTGAGATACCACCCTTGTATGCTTTTAATTCTAACCACATAGTATGTGGGACAGTGTCTGGTGGGTAGTTTGTCTGGGGCGGATGCCTCCCAAAAGGTAACGGAGGCGTTTACAAAGGTTGGTTATCTCGGAATGGAAACCCGAGAGATAGTGTAAAGGCATAAACCAGCTTTACTGCAAGACCTACTAGTCAAGCAGTCGCGAAAGCGGAACTTAGTGATCCGACCATTCAATATAGGATGGTGGAAGCTCATCGGATAAAAGCTACTCCGGGGATAACAGGCTAGTCACGCCCAAGCGTCCACAGCGACGGCGTGGTTCGGCACCTCGATGTCGGCTCGTCGCATCCTGGGGGTGGAGAAGCTCCCAAGGGTTGGGCTGTTCGCCCATTAAAGCGGCACGCGAGCTGGGTTCAGACCGTCGTAAGACAGGTCGGTCTCCTATCCACTATGGTCGTGGAAACTTGAAGAGGCCCTTCCTTAGTACGAGAGGACCAGGAAGGACGAAGCTCTAGTGTACCAGCTGTTCTGCCAAGGGCATTGCTGGGTAGCTACCTTCGGTATAGATAAGCGCTGAAAGCATATAAGCGCGAAGCTATCTCTAAGATTAGGTTTCATAGATTCCTTATAGACTATGAGGTTGATAGGCTCTAAGTGTAAGTCCAGTAATGGATTGAGCTGAGGAGTACTAATAAATCATTTGATTTTCTCACATTTTTGGTTTTAATAAATATTAGATTATATAATCTTGGTGGCTAGGCGAAGGGGGTACACCCGTTCCCATCCCGAACACGGAAGTTAAGCCCTTTAGCGTCGATGGTACTTGGGCCTGAGCCCTGGAAGAGTAGATCGTCGCCAAGATTATGTAATTTAATATAATTACAGAGTTCTTTATATAATTTTTTTGGTGAGATTTTGATGCTAACAGGCATCAATTCGGACTTGTTTTTAAAACAAGTAAAAATAATGCAAAATTTTTATCTTGAGTAATCAAGATTCTCAATATTTTGTTTTGAGAGTTTGATCCTGGCTCAGGATGAATGCTGGCGGCGTGTCTAAGGCATGCAAGTCGAATGCTTCTTTACTTTTTACTGCGTAAGAGCTACACGGAGCAATTATGATCTGAAAAAGTAATTATTCCTTGAAATTCATACGTGGTAATAAGTAAAGAGGCATGGCAAACGGGAGAGTAACACATTGATAACCTGCCCCGAAGACGAGAATAACCTTACGAAAGTGAGAATAATACTCGATGGTATTAAAAAACAAAAGTTTTTTAATTAAAGTTCCGGCGCTTCGGGAGGGGTCTATGGCCTATCAGTTTGTTGGTGGGGTAATGGCCTACCAAGACTATGACGGGTACCGGGTGCGAGAGCATGACCCGGCTCACTGGGACTGAGACACTGCCCAGACTCCTACGGGAGGCTGCAGTCAAGAATCTTCCTCAATGGGCGAAAGCCTGAAGGAGCGACGCCGCGTGTATGAAGAAGCCTTTCGGGGTGTAAAGTACTTTTATTAGGGATGAATCAATGACAGTACCTAATGAATAAGGGGCTGCTAACCTCGTGCCAGCAGCAGCGGTAATACGAGGGCCCCAAGCATTATCCGGATTTATTGGGCGTAAAGCGTCTGTAGACGGTTTGTCGCATCTCCTGTTAAATCCTCTGGCTCAACCAGGGGGCTGCGGGAGAGATGGGCAAACTAGAGACTGGAAGAGGCAATCGGAATTGCTGGTGTAGGGGTTAAATCCGTTAATATCAGCAGGAACACTCAATGCGAAAGCAAATTGCTGGGACAGTTCTGACGTTCAGAGACGAAAGCGTGGGGAGCAAATGGGATTAGATACCCCAGTAGTCCACGCCGTAAACATTGGATGCTAAATATTGGAAGTATCGACCCTTTCAGTGTTGTTAATTTAAGGTAACCCGTTAAGCATCCCGCCTGGGGAGTACGAGCGCAAGCTTAAAACTCAAAGGAATAGACGGGGACCCGCACAAGCGGTGGAGCATGTGGTTTAATTCGATGATAAGCGAAGAACCTCACCAAGGTTTGACATCTAGCTGCATGTCCTGGAAACAGGAAGGCCTTCGAGGGTGCTAGACAGATGCTGCATGGTTGCCGTCAGTTCGTGTCGTGAGATGTACCGTTAAGTCGGAAAACGAACGCAACCCTTATCTTATGTTTTATGTGTCATGAGAGACTGCCCGTTTTAAATGGGAGGAAGGTGGGGACGACGTCAAATCAGCATGGTTCTTACACCTTGGGCTACACACGTGCTACAATGGTAAATACAAAGGGACGCCAAACCGCGAGGTGGAGCAAATCCCTAAAAATTTATCTCAGTTCGGATTGGAGTCTGCAACTGACTCCATGAAGTCGGAATCGCTAGTAATCGTAGGTCAGCTATACTACGGTGAATACGTTCTCGGGTCTTGTACTCACCGCCCGTCAAGTCAAGGGAGTTGGCAGTACCCGAAGTCTCCTTTTAGGGGCCGAAGGTAAGGCTGGCGACAGGGACTAAGTCGTAACAAGGTATCCGTAGCGGAAGCTGCGGATGGATCACCTCCTTTCTAGGGAGTTTAGGTTTTAGGTTATTAATTTAAAACCTAGGTCGACTCTTTTACTTTGTAAAAGAGAGTCTATTAGAAATAATAGATAAAAAACAGAATTGATGCCTGTTAGCTTCAAAATCACAAAAAAACAAAAAAGAATACTTAATTTAGGTATTCTTTTTTGTTTTAATTAAGCCTTTAAAAACTTTTAAATATTTGTTATAATACTATTTAGCTTATGAAATATAAATTATACTCTAAATCTAAAAAAGCGTGGCAAGCCATGCTAGAGGAGATTCGATTGGCTCAAAAATCAGTTTTTATTGAGATGTATATTTTTTCAAATGATTCTTCTGAGTTTATTGAGTTATTAAAAGAAAAGGCTCAAGCTGGATTAAGAGTAGTTTTAATAGCTGATTTTTTTGGTAGTTCTTCTTTAAGAAGATCAACTATTAAGGGTTTGAGAGATAGTGGAGTTGAATTTTTATTTTTTAGAAAATGGCTTCGTAATACTCATCGTAAAGTTTTGATTTTAGATGAAAGAGTAGTTTTTTTAGGTGGAGTTAATATTTCGCGTAAGAGTAAGGATTGGGTCGATTTACAGGTTAAAATAGTGGGACCAAGGCTAGCTAAAAATGTTTTAAAATCTTTTGCCCGCAGTTATTATTTAAGCGGCGGAAAGGATGAGGATTTGCTTGCTTTAAAAAGGAAGAATATTTTTAAAACAATAAAGGCTCAGTTTTTAGATCATTGGCCTAATCATAAAATTTTTACTTTACAAGCTTATTACAAAAGAAAAATAATTTTATCTCAGACTAGTATTTTAATTGTTACGCCTTATTTTACTCCACCTAAATGGTTAATGTTTTTAATTGAGGATGCTATTGAGCGAGGGGTGGAGGTGGAGATAATAATTCCTCGGAAGTCTGATCATAAGATTTTAGATAAAATAAATCGAGCTTTTGTTAAGCGTTACTCTTATTTACCAATTAAATTTTATGCTCATAATAAAATGAATCATGCTAAGATTTTAGTTGTGGATGGTCAAGAAACCTTAATTGGTTCTCAAAATTTGGATTTTTTATCTTTTAATCGTAATCTGGAGTCTGGAGTGTTTATTAAGGATAAAAAATTATTAGCTGAATTAGATGAAATTATTTCGGCTTGGAAAAGAGATTCTTCAGATTTTGAGATTAATCATAAGAATTTAAATTTTATTGAACGAATATTTATTGGTTTAATTAGAATATTTTATTCTATTTTATAATAAAAAAATGTTAAAGTTAATAAAAATAAAGGGAGCTCGGGTTAATAATTTAAAAAATATTGATTTAGAGATTCCGCATAATAAATTTATTGTTGTAACTGGGTTATCAGGATCGGGTAAGTCTTCCTTAGTTTTTGATTTAATTTATGCTGAAAGTCAGAGACGTTATGTTGAGTCTTTATCTTCTTATGCTCGCCAATTTGTTGGATTAATGGATAAGCCGGAGGTTGATTTAATTGAGGGATTAATTCCTGCTATTTCCATTGATCAAAGATCAGCTAGTCATAATCCTCGTTCTACAGTTGGAACTATAACTGAAATTTATGATTATTTTCGATTATTGTTTTCTAAGCTTGGACAAGCTCATTGTCCTCATTGTGGTAAAAAACTTTCTCGCACTAAAGTTAAGGATTCTAAGAATAGTTATAAATTAAGTTGTTCTTTGGGGCACTATGAAAGACCTGATTTTAAGCCAATAGACTTTTCTTTTAATTCTAGCCAAGGAGCTTGTCCAGAGTGTAGTGGTCTCGGGATTAAGATGGAGATTGATAGTAATTTGGTTTTAAATTTAAATCTAAATGTTGCTCAGGGAGCTGTTAAGCCTTGGTTGCATTATAATTTTGAGAATCAAAATAATTTGATTAAAGAAGTGGAGAATTTAGCTTCAAGACATGGTTTTGATATTTCCTTACCTTTAAAAAGAATGAGTTCAGCTCAAGTTAATTTAATTTTAAATGGTGATCAACTTTTTGCTGGGGTTCTTCCGGGTTTACGTGATAAATACCAAGAAACTGATTCTAATTATATTAGACAGAAAATTTCACAGTATATGAAAGAGGTTAAATGTCCAGTTTGTCAGGGGCGACGTCTTACTAAGGAGATTTTAGATGTTAAGTTTCAGGATTTAAATATACATGATTTATCTTTAAAAAATATTGAAGATTTAAAGAATTTTTTTAAAAAAGATTCTAAATCCTTTAAATTAAATGCTACTCAAAATTTAGTTTTTAAATTTCTTAGTCAAGAAATTGTGTCCAGATCTGATAATATTTTACGGGTTGGTCTTCCATATTTATCTATTAATCGTAGTGCTACCACTTTATCGGGAGGAGAGTCACAACGATTAAGATTAGCTCATCAGATCAGCTCTAATTTAGTTGGTTTACTTTACGTTTTGGATGAACCTTCCATTGGTCTTCATCCTCGAGATAATGAAAATTTGATTAAAACTTTAAAAAACTTAAATCAAAAAGGTAATACTGTTATGGTTATTGAGCATGATGCTAGTATGATGTTAGCTTCGGATTATATTTTAGATATTGGACCTTTAGCCGGTGAGCAAGGAGGGGAAGTAGTTTTTTCTGGAACCTTAGAAGATTTTAAAAAACAAAACAAATCCTTAACTGCTAAGTATCTTTTTAATCAAGAGACTATACCTTTACCTGAAAAATATCGTCCTTCTAGTGGCAAGTTTTTAAAGATTATTGGTGCTCAAGAGAATAATTTAAAAAATATTGATGTTCATATTCCTTTAGAGAATTTAGTAGTTATTAGTGGAGTTTCCGGTTCTGGTAAATCTACTTTAATGATTGATATTCTAGCTAAGGCTTTAAATCAAAAGTTTTATCGTAGTAAGGAATTACCCGGAAAACATAAGGCGATATTAGGTTTAGAGCATATTGATAAAATAATTGACATTGATCAATCTCCAATCGGTCGAACACCCCGATCTAATCCTGCTACTTATACCGGACTATTTACACATATTAGAGATTTTTTTGCTTCTTTGAGTGAAGCAAAAAAACGATCATTAAAAGCCCGTCATTTTTCTTTTAATCTTAAGGGCGGTCGTTGTGAAAAGTGTCAAGGAGATGGTCTTTTGAAAGTTGAGATGCAATTTTTGCCTGATGTATATGTTAAATGTGATCAGTGTCAGGGACAAAGATATATTCCGGAAGTTTTGGCAGTTAGGTATAAGGGGAAGAGTATTTTTGATGTTTTGGAGATGACTATTTCTGAAGCTTTAAAGTTTTTTTCTAGTGAGAAGATTATAAAGAGTAAGTTGGAAATTTTAAATAATATTGGTTTATCATATGTTAAATTAGGTCAAAGTGCTACTACTTTATCAGGTGGAGAGTCACAGCGAATCAAATTAGCTTATGAATTATCTCGTCCGGCTACTGGAAAAACTTTGTATATATTAGATGAACCCACAACTGGATTACATTTTGAAGATGTTAAAAATTTATTAAAAGTTTTACAAGGTTTGGTTGATAAAGGAAATACGGTTTTAGTAATTGAACATAATTTAGATATTATTAAATCAGCTGATTGGATAATTGACTTAGGTCCTGAAGGCGGTGATGCCGGAGGTGAGGTGGTAGCCTGTGGAAGTCCTCGTGATGTTATTAAGGTTAAAAAAAGTTATACTGGTCGATATTTAAAAAAGATAATATAATTTTATGTCTTTATTTTTTAAGAAAAAAAATAGAAAGAAAATTGGGTTGGCTCTGGGAAGTGGTGGCTTTCGAGGTGCGGCTCATGTTTCTATTATTAAAGCTTTAGTGGATAATAATATTCCCATTGACTTTATTGCTGGTAGTAGTATTGGGGCTTTGATCGGAGCCCATTATGCTATTTTTAAAGATGTTGATCGAATAGTTGATGATATTTTTAAAGAACAAGATAAAAAATATCGTTATTTAAAGGATTTATCTCTTAAGAACGGCATTTTGAGTGGCAAAGCTTTTGAGCGAGCTTTTTTAAAAATGTTTAAAGGAGCTGAATTTAAAAATACTCAAATTCCTCTAAGAGTAACTGCGACTGATTTAATTTCAGGTCAAGCTTATATTTTTAAAAAGGGAGATATTGCTCAGGCGGTGCGAGCTAGTATTTCAGTTCCTTTAGCTTTTAAACCTTTGAAATATGAAGATATGTTATTGATTGATGGTGGAGTTTCTAAACCGGTTCCGGATGATATTGTTAAAGAGATGGGGGCTGATATAGTTATATCGGTTAATTTATATGATAATTCTACGATGATAACTAAAAATCCTAGCACTTCTAGGATTTTGAATCGAGTGATTGAAATTGTTTTACAAGATTCGTTTAAAGCTAATACTAAAAATTCTGATATTATTATTAGTCCGGATGTTTCTAAGTATGCTGAAACATCTATTTTAAAGGCTTATTCCAATCAAAAAGTTTTCTTAGAGATGATGAAGGAAGGGGAAAAGGAGGTAAAGAAAGTATTACCTAAAATAAAGAAATTAATTGCTTAAATTTTTAATTTTTTTATTATTTGTAAAAGCTTAGAATGAATTTTAGGATTACTAGCTAAAATATCTGGACTATCAATAGTCCAATTTTTTCCTTTAAAATCAGTAACTTTTCCACCAGCTTCTTTTACTATTAAGGCTCCAGCTGCTACATCCCAAGGATGAGCTCCTGGAATCATTAAAGAGTCAACTCGTCCTAGGGCGGTATAGGCCAACTCGATAGTAGCACTACCTAATTGACGACAGTCCAAGCTATTGATTTTTTGATAATTATAATATTTTAGTGCTCTTTTTTTGTCTTTTATTTTGCTACCGTGACAAAAAGTGTTAATTATTTTTTCTCCTGTATAAGAAGGGGTTTTTATTTTTTTCCCATTTAAGAAGGCCCCTTTATTTTTTTCAGCTAGATATAATTCATTTAGAATGGGGGCTAGGATAATACCTAAAATAATTTCGTTCTTATATACCAGAGATAATGATATTGACCAAAGAGGATTATGAATTGAAAAGTTGGTAGTTCCATCAATAGGGTCAATAATCCAGAGATAATCTGAATTTTTTTTATTATCACCTTTTTCTTCTGATAATATTCGATGTTCGGGAAAATGTTGTTTTATTTTTTGGATGATGATTTTTTCTGAATCAAGATCGTGTTTAGTTACAATTTGATTCTTATCTTTTAAATTTATTTTAGTCCGTGAGAATTTATAATATTCTTTTTTTAATGTTTCTGCTGCCAGAGAAACAGCTTCTAGAGCAATTTTTTTCATAAAATTATCTATTAATGAATAAGTTTTAGGTTAGCTTTTCCGTTTTCAGAATCCCAAATAGCGAAACTCGGGCGATAGAAAAGACCACCTAAGGTTCCCGGATTAATTAGTATAGTTTTATTCTTTTTAGAAATCCAAGGTTTATGAGTATGGCCATAGAAAATGAAATCAAGATCAGGGTTTTCTTTTAAAAGAGATTTGATAAATATTGGTTCATGACAAACTGCTATTTTAAATTTACCCAGATTAAAACTTGAGGAGCGACCTAAATTATTGATATGTTTATAATTTTCTAAGTCTGAAAAGTTATAAATATCAGCATTGCCAGAGATTATGAATATTTCTTTATTAAAATTTTTTATTAAAGTTTTTAGAGTATCTTGATTACCTAAGTCACCACAAGAAATTATTTTTTCGATTTTTTCTTTGGCTATAGCCTGAAAGAAGCGATGAAGGTTACTGATATTATCGTGGAGATCAGAGATAATAGCTATTTTCATGGTTTAAATATTTTTTAGGCTAATTTCGTAGTCCATTTGCTCGATTTTTTTTAAATTATTACGAGCTTGATCATATTTAGTTCTGAGAGGTCCAGTAATATCAAAATCAATTAACTCATTCAATATCTCGGTAATTAGTTTTTTTATTCTTTTAACTTCATTAAAATTTTTTTCAATGCTTTCGTTAATTGCTAGACGAAGTAATTCTCCGGTAAAATCAGATAAGCCTCCGATATATGATTCGATGGGGAGTTTTTTTATTTCTTTAATTTTTTCAATTTTCCCCTTATGGATATAATTGAAGAATAGTTTAGCTTCCACATACTCTTCTAGGGCCGCCATAAAAGAGCCTTCTTCTGTTAATCGATAGTAAGTAAATTTTTTAATTAGTTTTTGGATTGATTTTTCATTATCATTTAGGAGTTTTTGTGCTACATCTAGTTCTTGGCGATGAAGAGCAAAAATAGTTTTCTTGGAATTATTTAATATAATATTAGAAGCACTAATAATTTGCCTTCTTTCGATGGTCTTATTTAAATATTCTTTCTTTAATGATTTGATAAATGTTTTGTTTAGCATTATTTTGTATTTTTAATAACTTCTTCAATAGTAGTTAGTCCTTGAAGAGCTTTTAAGATGCCATCTTGAAGCATGGTAATCATTCCATCTTCAATAGCAATATTTTCAATTTCTTGGTCACTTAAATTTTCTTTAAATATCTTTTCTTGGCTAGCTGGACTTAAGGTCATAATTTCATAAAGACCTATTCGGCCTCGGTATCCAATATGATTACATTTGTCACAACCTTTACCACGATAGAATTTAAATTCATTAGGGAAAACAAAATTTTTGTTTTTTATTTTTCCTAATATTTCTTTTATTTCATTTAAGACTTCCGGTGATAAAATGACTTCTTCTTTTTGACAATCAGGACAGATTTTTCTAACCAATCTTTGACCAATGGAGCATTCTAAAGCATTGGCTAACATTGATTTTTCAACTCCCAAGCCCATGAAGCGAGAGACAGCGCTAGCAGCGCTATTAGCATGGATAGTTGATAATACTAAATGTCCTGTTAGAGAAGCTTCGATTGCTGTTTTGGCTGTTTCTTGATCACGAATTTCACCTAACATCATAACATTAGGGTTTTGTCTTAATAATGATTTCATAGCTACGGCAAAAGTATAGCCTTCAGCCGGATTAACTTGAGTTTGAATAATGCCTTCCATTTGATATTCAATTGGGTCTTCAATGGTAATAATTTTTACATCCGGAGTATTTAGTTGTTTTATAATACTATAAAGAGTGGTGGTTTTACCACTACCAGTTGGACCAGTGGTTATAATTATACCTTTAGTTTTTTGAATAGAGTTCTGTAGTATCGGAAGAGAATATTGAGATAATCCTAGTTTGTCTAAATTTAATTCTCCTTCACTACCAGTCAAGAGCCTTAAGACCGCTGTTTCACCAAAACCACCAGAAATGATTGAGACTCGACAATCAATTTTTTTATTTTCTAGAGAGATAGCAAAGCGTCCATCTAAAGTAGCTCGCTTTATATTAGTGGTAAATCCAGCTAAAATTTTAATCTCAGCTAATAATGGTAGAAAAATATCTTTTGATAGTTCAAACATATCGTGTAATATTCCATCTATTCTAAATCTAATTTTAACATTTTCGGCTGTGGGTTCGATATGTAAGTCTCCAGCCTTAGATTCAATAGCTAATGATAAAAGTAATACTATAATTTCATTAGTTGGTATTTCTTTAATAGTCTTAGCCACTAAAATCTTATCATTTATCATACTTCGAGCTTTGTCTAATTCTTTAACTCCTATTTCTATACCCTGGCTAATGGTTTGAGATATAGCTACTTTGTACAATTCTTCAACATAATCAAAATTTCCAATAACTCGATAAACCTCTTCTAGACTAGTTTGATGTTCTAAAACTTTTAGAACTCCGTCTTGTAACATAGTGACCATACCATTTTCAATGGCCTGTTGCATGATTTTAAAAGAAGGGGCATTGTCCATGGTTAATTCTTTTAACTTTTCATCCATGGTAAATATTTCATAAATACCCAAACGTCCTTTATATCCAATACCAGAACATTTTTCACAACCAGGTCCGGCTTTGTAGATAGTGGGTAGAATGGTTGGAACTTTGATATTAGCTTTTGGTGAAATAACAGCCAATATTTTTTTTAATAATAGTTCTTCATCTTCTTTTAAGTAGTGAACTTCCCGACAATGGGGGCATAATTTTCTTAATAATCGTTGTCCAATAACTGCATTAATAGCTGGAACAAGGAAATAGGGTTTAATACCCATATCAATTAAGCGGGGGAGAACACCTGAAGCGTCATTAGTGTGTAGAGTTGATAGAACTAAATGACCAGTTAAACTAGCCTGAACACTAATTTCAGCTGTTTCGAGGTCACGGATTTCTCCCACCATTACAATATCAGGATCTTGTCTTAGTATTGATCTTAAACCAGAAGCAAAGGTATAGCCTCTTTTAGGTTCAACTTGACTTTGACTAATACCTTCTAATTGATATTCAATCGGATCCTCTAAGGTGATTATTTTAGTACCAGGTTGATTAAGTCGATTTAAAATCGCATAAAGAGTGGTGGTTTTACCACTACCAGTTGGACCAGTGGTTAAAACTAAACCATTGGGTTTACTAATTTCTTTTTTTAGGATTTGATAAGCTTCAGGTCTTAAACCTAAATCATCAAAAGAGAGGCCAATTGAGCTGGACTTCAGAAGTCTCATTACGACACTCTCTCCAAAGGCGGTTGGTAAAAAAGAGGATCGAACATCAACTCTTTCATTGGAAAGAAAAATTGAGTAACGTCCATCTTGAGGCTTGTCCTCAATATTTATTTTTACTCCGGCTAATATTTTCATGCGAGAAATTATTTTTCTCCATTTATTTTTTTCGATAGTAGCTGCTTCTTGAAGAACACCGTCAATTCGAAGTCGAACAATTATACCTCTTTCTTCAGCCTCAATATGAATATCACTGGCTCCGGTTTTTAAGGCGGTAGCCAAAATTAAAGTTACTACATCGGTAACATTAACTTCATTGATTGTGTGATTCAAGCTTTTATAATCAGTAATAATTTCTTTAAATCTTTCTAAGTCTTCCGGACTAATTTCTACTCCCTTAATAATTTTTTTGAATTTAGGAATTAGATCATAAACTGATAAAGCATGTTTAAGACTAATAGGGGAGATTAAATAAAGACTACTTTTGGTAAAGTATTCTTTATTTATTTCATCAATTATTTTATTTACTTGAGGATTATTGGGATTAGTGGTAGCAAAGCGGATATTTTCTCCATCGTAATAAAAGCAGACTAATTTATTTAAATTAGCTTCTTCTTCAGCGATTAAAACAAGGGCTTCATGACTAATGGGAAAACCAAAAAGATTAACATAAGGAAGTCCAAGAGATTGAGCTTGGGCTTGAGTTTTTCTTTCGATTTCCTTATTTTTTATTTCCTCTTGTTTGGCCGCTAGTTTGTAGGCGGCACTATCTTGATCATCACTTTTTTTTAGTAAGCTGGAAATTGAATCAAATCCACTCATGATTTTCTGATTTTTTAATTAAATACTCTTTCTAATTTTGCTTTTTGTTTTTTATCTTTTATATTCAAGAATAAACCAGTCCAAGCGCTAGTTTGAAAAGTATTTAAAAGAGATCCACTTAGGATATTAAAGATAATAACTGCTAAAGCTCCGATAATGGCAAAGAAAACAAAGAAAAAGAAAGGAGCTGAAACTAAGGTAGTTGATAAGGCTAGGGCTATGAAGACGAAGATTAAAGCAATTGAAGCTAGGGAAATTAGGAGTATCGCGACAAAGTTAATTAGGAAAAGAATTAAAGCCATTTCTAAACTTATTAACCAGTTATCAGAAAATAGCTTCCAAGCCGATTTGATAGCTGGACCAAATTTCTTTTTTTCTAAAACTACATAAGCAATACTGTATTTAGCTATGAAGGATAGAAGTAGGCATAATAATGTAAAGATAATGAAGATTAATCCGTAGACTAAAGTATAGGCTATTTTGTTTTTTATAATAATAAATAGAAAGAAAAAACTAGAGATTAAGAAAACCAAATTAATTATTATGGTTATTATTAAGTTTAACCAGAAAACGGGCCAAAATCTTTTGTTACTATTTTTTATAGCTTTTTTAATAGTTATTTTCCCCTTTTTTTCTTTAATAATATCTTTAGTAGAATTGATTAAACTAATTTGTGAAACAGTGGAAAGCCAAGCAAAGAAAACAGCAAAACCGATGATTATCAATACTACTAATATTAAAAGCCACAATGTTTTTGGTTCAGTTTTTAGAAGCTCAAAGAAGTTAATCCAAGCGCTTTTAGAAAAAATACCAGTATCAAGAAACATTTTAAAATTGGTTAGTTCCTTAATACTAGGTCCGGGACTGATGATTTTAGAGGCAACTTTGAGTTCAGCTGAAAAACTAACTAGAGAAGCAAAAAATCCAAAAAACCATAAGATTTTATTCTTCCAAGAAATTTTCCAAGCTTGTTTTAGAGTGTTTCGATATGATAGCATAAACTTTTGAAGCCCTGATGGGCTATTAATTTTTAACATTTTAATTATAACATAATTTTTAAAAAAATGAAAAGGATGAAGGGTTTGCCAAAAGATCTTAAATAATATAAAATATTGGCGTAAAGTATCATTAAATTTTTTAAATATGTCAAAAATTATTACTGATGCCAAGATTATCGACGAATTATTAAATCGTAGTGTGGTTGAGATTTTGCCAGATAAAGAACTTTTAAGGAAAGAGCTACTTTCGGGCCGACGTTTAAGTATGTATATTGGGGCTGATCCAACTGGCTCAGCTTTACATTTGGGTCACGCAACTAATTATATTATTTTAGAGAAATTTAGAAAATTAGGTCATAAAGTTTATTTAGTGTTTGGTGATTTTACAGCTCGAATTGGTGATCCTTCTGATAAAATGGCTACTCGAGTTCAATTAAGTCGAGAGGATGTTATAGCTAATACTAAAGATTGGCAAAGACAATTATCTCCAATTATTAGTTTTGATGATCCAGTTAATCCAGTTGAGATTGTGTATAATCATGATTGGCTATCGGCTTTGAGCTTTGAGGAGTTAATTGATATTGCTTCTACGTTTACGGTGCAACGAATGTTAGAAAGAGATATGTTTGAAAAAAGGTTAAAAGAAAATAAACCTATTTATGTGCACGAGTTTTTTTATCCGTTAATGCAGGGTTATGATAGTGTTCATTTGGAAGTTGACATAGAGATGTGTGGTAATGATCAGAGGTTTAACGCTCTTTGTGGACGAACTCTTTTGAAAAAGTATAAGAATAAAGAGAAATTTGTTTTTATTACTACTCTTTTAGAGAATCCTAAAACCGGAGAAAAGATGATGTCTAAGAGTTTAGGTACCGGTGTTTTTTTAGATGCTAGTAATATTGAGATGTATGGTCAGATTATGGCTCAAGCTGATGAAAATATTCCGCAACTATTTACTGATTGCACCTATTTAGATTTAAAAGAAATAGAAGAAATTAAATCTGATTTAAAAAGTGGTCAATCTAATCCTCGGGATATTAAGATGAAATTAGCTTGGGAAATAGTTAAGATTTATCACGGTGAAGATTTGGCTCAAGCCGCTCAAGATAATTTTATTAAAACTTTTCAAAAGAAAGAAGTCCCTGATGAGATACCTGAGTTATTCTTAGAAGCTGGAGATTATTCGATCATTGATATTTTAATAACCGGATCTCTAGTGTCTAGTAAAAGCGAGGCTCGTCGTTTAATTAAACAGGGTGGTCTTAAGTTGAATGGAGAGCTTCTTTTAGATCCGGAAAAGATTATTAATTTAGGTTCAGAAAGTGTTTTAATTCAGAAAGGGAAGCGACATTTTTTACAGATCAAGTTAAAATTGTAAATAATTTTTATGCCTTTAGATAAGATTAGGGAGCATTTAGCTCAAGTTTTGGAAATTGATAAAAATGATTTGGTCTATCCTAGTTTTAGTCATCTGGGAGATTTATCTTTACCCTTGTTTAAGTTTACTCAAGAAAAAAAACTTTCATTGGAGGATTTAGCTTTATCTTGGAGAGATAAAATTATTCAAGATTCTAAGCTTAAAAATATTGTTTCTAAAGTGGAAATACTAAAAGCCTACTTAAATATTTTTATTAAAACCGAATATTTATCAAGCCTAGTTTTAGAGAGAATAAATAAGGAAAAAGATGGTTATGGTTTTAATGATAGTGGCCAAGGAGATTTAAGTATTTTTGAATTTTCTAATGTTAATACTCATAAAGATTTTCATATTGGTCATTTAAGAAATGTAGTTTTAGGTAATTCTTTTTGTCAAATTTTTTTAGCTAATGGTTTTAAATCTTACCCTATTTCATATATTAATGATTTTGGTATTCATACTGCTAAAACCATTTGGTCTTATCGTCAAAATCCTAATTCTGATTTAGGTGCGTCTTATGCTCAGACTAGCCAGAAAATGGAGGAAGATCCTAGTATTGCTGAAGAGGTTGGTAGTATTATGACTGATATTGAAAAACGTCAAGGGGAAAATTATCGATTTTGGAAGAAGACTCGAGAGATAAGTTTAAAAAATTTTCAGAATGTTTATGATCTTTTAAATATTAAATTTAAAAAAACATATTTTGAAAGCCAAATTATTGGTGCTGGTTTAAAAATGAGTCAAGAGCTATTAGAAAGAGGTATTTTAAAGAAGAGTCAAGGAGCTATTATCGCTGATTTAGAAGAGTATCAATTGGGGGTTTTGCCAATTATTAGGAGTGATCACACAGCTCTTTACCCGGTGGCTGATTTGGCTTTGGCCGCTCAGAAATTTAATGATTTTAAAAATTTAAAGAATTCTTATGTCGTAGTTGATAATCGACAAAGCCTTTATTTTAAACAATTATTTAAAATTTTAGAATTAGCTGGTTATCAAGAAAATTTTACTCATCTTTCTTATGAGTTTGTTACTTTACCTGAGGGCTTAATGTCATCTCGTTCTGGTAATGCGGTTTCTTTTTTTGATCTTTATCAACAAGTTTTAGATCGTTTAATTGAGGAGACTAAAAAGAGACATCCAGAATGGTCAGAAAAAAAGATTAGCCAGAATTGTCAGAGATTAGCTGTCGCTGTTTTAAAATTTGAAATGTTAAAGGTTTCACCTAATAAGATTATAACTTTCGATATTAAAGAGGCTTTGAAGTTTGAAGGTTTTAGCGCTCTATATATTCTTTATGGATTGGTTCGGGTGAAAAGTATTTTAAGAAAAGGGGGATTTAAAATTAAAGGAGATTTTGATTTTAGTCTTTTAGAACATGATTTAGAAAAAGAAATACTTTTAAAATTAGCTAAATATCCAGAAATAGTTTTAAAAACTAAAGAGAGTTTAGATCCTAGTGAAATTGCTAAATATCTATTAGAATTATTCAGAACCTTTAATGATTACTATCAAAAAGTAAAAATATTATCATCTAGTCCAGAAATTAAAAAAGTGAGATTTTTCTTTTTACAGACTATAATTCAGGTAGCTGAAAATGCTTTAAGTCTTTTAGGGCTAGAAAGTTTAGATGAAATTTAATTTTAATATATGAATAACAATCAAGATAAAATGGATAAAATTGTATCCTTTTCTAAGCGACGAGGATTTGTTTTTCCTTCTTCCGAAATTTATGGTGGCTTTGCGGCTGTTTATGATTTTGGTCCTTATGGCGTAGAATTAGCTAATAATATTAAGAGTATCTGGTGGAAGACTATGACTCAGTATCGCGATGATATTATCGGTTTGGACTCGGCTATTTTTATGAATCCTAAAGTTTGGGAAGCTTCTGGACATCTTAGTGGTTTTTCTGATCCTTTAACCGAATGTCAGAAATGTCATCGTCGCTCTCGTTTAGATACTCTTTTAGAAGAAGAGGGGGTTGAGGCTGATGAAAAGATGAGTGAGGAGGAGATTAATAATATTTTTTCTGAGAATAAAGATAAAATTAAATGTCCATATTGTGGCGCTAAAGATTTTAGTCCGGCTAAAAATTTTAATCTGTTGGTAAAATCTAATTTAGGAAATTTTACTGGAGATTTAGAGCGAGAGCCTAGCTATTTACGAGGAGAAACTTGTCAGGGTATTTATCTTAATTACAAGAATGTGCTTGATTCTAGTCGAGTAAAAATTCCTTTTGGTATTGCTCAAATTGGTAAAGCTTTTAGAAATGAAATTACGGCCCGGCAATTTATTTTCCGAACCAGAGAGTTTGAACAGATGGAGATGCAGTACTTCATTAAACCGGAGGATCGCGATAAATATTATCAGGAATGGAAGGATCTTCGTTTTCAATTTTATTTAGATTTAGGTATTAGTCCTAATAATTTAAGGTGGAAGAAGCATGATAATTTAGTTTTTTATGCTAAAGAAGCTTATGATATTGAATATAATTTCCCTTTTGGTTTTAAGGAGTTAGAAGGATTACATGCTCGAGGGGACTATGATTTAAGTCAGCATAGTAAACATTCTGGACAGGATTTAAGTTATTTAGATCCGATTAGCGGTGAAAGATATATTCCTGAAGTTATTGAAAGTTCAGCTGGACTTGGACGTATTTTTTTAGCTCTTTTATCAGAAGCTTATCATGAGGAAGAGGAGCGAGTAGTTTTAAAATTGAAACCTGAGTTAGCTCCGATTAAAATAGCTGTTTTTCCATTATTAAAGAATCGAGTAGAGTTAGTGGAAAAAGCTCGAGAAGTTTTTGATGTTTTAAAAAAATATTGGCGTTGTGAGTTTGATGATAATGGTAATATTGGAAAAAGATATCGTCGTCAAGATGAGATCGGTACCCCTTATTGTTTAACATTTGATTTTGATAGTTTGGATAATAATGATATTACCTTGCGTCATCGAGATAGTATGGAACAAGAAAGAATAAGTATTGATAAACTTATTAATTATTTTAAAGATAAGTTAGGGTAGTGTAATAAAAAAACCGCTAAGTTTATACCTAGCGGCTACTATATATTAATCTATTTCCTATTAATATATATTTTTTCTCCTGATAAAGGAACTTCTATTTCCTCTATTGTTTCAGAAGATCTTTTTCCTCCTAATTTTATTTCGAAGTCGGCCTCTCGACCTTCTTCTTTTCTTAGGAAGAAATTTAATATAATTCGTTTTTCGCCACTTTTTTTGTTAGTGGCTAAACAGATCTCTAGATCTGCTATAACAGTTGACCCGAAAGGCATTTTTAACTTGGTATGCCTTTCGTCCCGTTTTTCACCTAGACCGACGAAACGGTAGGTGCGGGTTATCAATATTTTTTCTAGCATTGTCCCCATGCGCCAATAGCTGGGGATTTCAATGATTTGCCCATTATCTCGGAGAGATAAGGGCTTGTTAATGAATTTAGAAGTGATCCCTTTTTTAGGGATTCTAACTTCTACATTATTAACTTCTTTCAAAACTTCATGATCCCATTGGGAGATCATGAGTTTTCTTTCATTGTTTACTAGAACCACTCCGATTAATTCGCCATCTCTATCTCTGATGGCTTCTTTTACTGAAAATATTCTCATAATATTAAATTTTTAAAGTTCAACCAGACATTGTAGCATTTTTAATATCAAATGTCAACACTTTGCTATTGACATTTTTAAAATATAGTGATAGAATAATCTTTTGTGGTTATTTAACAATTTAATAATAAAAAATCTAAGAAAATGAAGAAAAGGAAAAAAACTTTAAACAAAAAGGATAGATATATCCTTTTGTTTGGCATCTTATTATTAATTTCTCTAATAGTTACTTTTGTTTTTTTCAATAACGAGATCAATAAAAGTCGAAAACAAAACGATCTTATTGAAAATGAAGTTAAAGAGAATAAAAAAAAGACTTCAGAAAATACTAAAGAGATAGTAAAAATCTCTCAAGATTTTGAATCTCTTGAGGTATATACTGAGACATTAGTGTTATCCTTATTGGATTCCTTGGATGCTATGAAAAGGGAAATTGCAGTGTTAAAAAACACTATTTCTCAGCAACATGAAAAACAAAAAAGTATAAATGAGTATTGGGCTAGCAAAACGTTAAGTCTTCTAAATTGGAAGCTTGATATTGAAGAAAAGAATAAGGGCAAGGATAGTGTTCCTGCTCCTGTTGTAGTAAAAAAAAGTGAAGAAAAAAAAGAAGAGGTTAAGGAAAAGGAAAAGGAGGGAATTAATCCCGTAACTCTCCTCAATCCTCATCTAAAATCCATCACCCCTAGGGTGAAGGATGGAAGGGAGACTCCTTAAACCTTCCTCTTGACATTTTTTATAGGATATGATAGAATGTCAAGTTAAATTATGTCGAACTTTAAAAATTTAATATTATGGAAGAAGATAATAACAGAAACGCTAATGCTCAAGAAAGATCTGAGCAACTAAATGATCAGGTAGAAAACAGAAATGGAGATAGAGATAATATTGATGCTAGAAAAGGCACCAGTATTAATATAACAACCATCGTTTTAGTTGTTATATTATTAGCTCTAGTTTTTGGGTTAATTTTTATAGGCGTTCAAGTGGTGAACGCTAATAAAAATGTGGTCAAGGTGGAACAGGAGTCTATTGATAGAGATAATGATATCAGAGACGATATCACCAATCTCGAAAATAGAATCAGTGATTCCATAAAAAATATTAGGGCAGATCAGGAGAGAATAGAGAGAGAGTTAAAAGGAAAAATTAATTCTCTTCAGGTGGAGGTAAAGAACAACAAAGCTGAGATCAATCAGCTTAAAATTACCCCACCAGCTCCACCAGTAGCTGAGGAAACTAAAACTAAGAAAACCTCTAATAAATCTAAAAAGAAAAAGAAATTTTCTTTTGAAGATATAGAGGCGATCGGAGAGCAGTTTGAAGAAATATTCTAACAATATTTGCTCTCTAGAGAGGTGAAAAATCACCTCTTTTTTTATTTTAGATTTATGGTTTTAAAAAATTATTTAATAATTATTTTTTTAAAATAATTTTATAATTATAATAATATTTTATTTTTATTTTATTAAAATTAATTGTAGTATATACCCTTATTTTTCAATATATTTAATGTTATTCTAATTAAATTGGTTTGCCCTATTGACAAATAAAAACATATATGCTATAATCCTAAGTTAAAATTAAGTTCTTTAACAAACAATTAAACTCAAGTTCACTACCTAGAATTTAAATCAGTGATTTTAAATTTTTGGCAGTGAATTTCGAAGTTTAATTTAAAATAAATAATTATGAAAAAGTTAGTTTTTTTAGTAGTGCTTTTCATAGCATCAATCTCTTCCAGTGTTTTGGCACAGGAGGATAAAGATTTGAAATCTTTCGCCAACATGATGGTGAAAGTTAAGAAGGCTCCGATGGAAGCCAAGGTTCTGATTCAAAATGATTCTGAGTTTGCGAAAAACTTAGAATTATACCCCGATACTAGATACAAAAATATGAATTTAGCTGCTAATTGGGGTACAGTGGCTGAGAAAGTTGTATTACTGCCTGAATCCAATAAGGCGGTGGTAAATTTCTTATTCGCTATTAGACGTGTAGATCTAGCAGCTCTCATTGCATTTCAGGAGGAAATGAATGAGAACGAAGATGCTAACATCGTTGATGCTGGTATCTTTAACCTAGAGATTAATACTTCTAGAGCTAAACATATTACAGCTCTGGCAAAGTTTAATCTCAATGGGGTTGAGATTGTACGAAACGTCAATTTTCAACTAGAGAAAATTGGCGAAGAAGATTTCGGCGGCGAATTGCCGATCTTCAAAGCGGTTATTAACGATGATCTTTTGGGGATTCCAACCTTAGTTTTTAAGGCAGAATCTGGTATCCCTTTCGACTGTTTCGTGGAAAACGAAGATCTTGGAATATCTTTTTCTATAACTACGGAAAAAGTGAAAAAAGATATTAGGGTTTTAGCTCCTAACCTTCCTGAGGACGGAGTTTATAAATTTTCTGTAAAACCCATTATAGGATCGTATATCGTTCCAAAAATGGTACTACCATTATTAATTAGTGATGGTAAATTAATGTTAAAGGACAACCCTTTTAGTCTGGATGCTGTGTCTAACGGCGGTAATGGCAAAGGGAACTCGCTTGTGACTTTGAGAAACGAGCGTAATGTTCCAATAACATTGCTAGTACCTACAGGGTATGTGGGTAAAAACTCAGGAATCTTTGCTGGCAAAGGTGGCAATTATGCTGCTGATGTTAGTGGGGAAAAGAAGGTAAATTGGACCGCTATTCAAATAGCGCCTAGATCAACCACCAAGGTGTGGTTGGCAAAGACCTTCTTTAATGGTCTCATTGTCTGCGGACAAGAGACCGGGATCAAGACATTTCATGTTGAAAACAAATCCAGTCAAACGATTAAAATTGGCTGGTAAAATATAAGGGTACATAAGTACCCTTTTTTAATTTTTTGGAACTAATATCGGGTTTAATGTATTTGACCCGATTTTTTTTTCTTGATATAATCTAGGTAGATTAGAGACTAAAAAGCCATTCATGGCTTTTTATATATTAAATAATATACTTATGAATATAACTTGGATTGGACATTCTTGCTTCAAAATAGATGAAAAAATTAATGGTGAAAATGTTTCTTTGTTAACCGACCCTTTTTCTTCAGATACCGGATTAAAACTTCCTAGCCTTTCACCAGACTTAGTTTCTGTTAGTCATCAACATCATGATCATAATAATATCTCTTCTCTGCGGGGTAAACCAATCATTATTGATAGTGCGGGGGAGTTTGATATTAAAGGAGTTATGATTGAAGGTATTAGATCTTATCATGATGAGGAAAAAGGAGCTAAACGAGGAGAAAATATTATCTTTCGTTTTGATATTGAGGGTATGAGCTTAGCTCATTTGGGTGATTTAGGTGAATTATTGGATAATAAGCAGCTGGAAAAGTTAGGTGGTTTAGATGTACTATTTATTCCTGTCGGAGGAACTTATACTTTAGATGCTAAAAAGGCAGTGGAAACTATTTCTCAAATTGAACCTCGCATTGTGATCCCGATGCATTACAAAATTCCCGGACTTAAAATAGATATTGATGGGGTTGATAAGTTTATTAAGGAATTAGGTTTAAAACCTAATTATGAAGAAAAACTTAAGCTTAGTAAAAGGGATTTACCGAGTGAAGATATGCAATTAATTATTTTAAAAAATTAATATAAAATTATGAATCCAAAAAAAGAACGAAGTTTTGTCATTTTAAAACCAGATACTGTTCAAAGATCATTAATTGGAGAATTGATTTCTCGTTTAGAACGAACTGGTTTAAAAATGACAGCCATGAAAATGATTTTAGCTACTGAAGATCAGTGTTGGAAACATTATAATAAAAATGAGGAGTGGTTTTTATCCAAAGGAGAAAGAGTAGTAGAAAATCGTCAAAAAGCTGGTTTAGCTATTGAAAAAGATGCAATTGAATATGGTCGCGATATTATTAGAGCTTTAGTAAATTTTATGACCTGTGGTCCAATAATAGTTATGATTTTTGAGGGTAATCAGGCAATTGGAATTGTAAAAAAGATTGTTGGTGGAACCGAGCCTTTAAGTTCTGATGTCGGAACTATTCGCGGAGATTTTACTTTGGATTCTTATGAATTATCTAATCTTGATAATCGAGCTGTACGAAATTTAATTCATTGTTCTGATGAAGTAGCGGAAGCGGAAAGAGAAATTTCTTTATGGTTTAGTCCCGAAGAAATTATTAAATATCGACTAATTTCCGAACAGATACTTTATGATGTTAACCTTGATGGAATTAGAGAATAATTATGAAAAAAAAGAGTTTAAAAACAAAGCTTGGTGAAGTTTTTAAAAAAAGAGATAATCATTTTTGGTTAATGATATTTGTTGTCTCTTCCACTCTTTTTATTATAATCATTTGGTCTTTAAATTTAAATAATCTTTTTCCATCTAGAACTTTTAAGGATGATTTAGATAGTATGGGTTTAAGTAATTTAAAGAGCGATATTAAAAATGAACAAGAAGCTTTTTCTCGGTTTAAAGAAGTGATGGATAAGATGAAAGAAGAAGATGATGCTATTAATCAGGAAGAGATAGAAAAATTAAAAAAAGCTATTGGTGAGCGAGTTGCTACCTCTAGCAGTTCTGAGAACAATAATGATGAAGAAGATTTGATTCCAGTCATATCTAGTGATTTAGATGATAGTGAGCAGAGAATCAAAGAGTTAGAAGAAAAATTTAAAGAATTAGAAGAGAGATTAAATAGTAATTAATTTATGAAAAAAAATATAAAAAAAGAAAAAACACCTGAAAGAAAGGAAACCGATTATGGTTTAGTTGAGTATCAACCCATTAGTGATGAAATGAGTTCTTCATATCTAGATTATGCTATGAGTGTTATTGTTTCTCGAGCTTTACCTGATGCTCGAGATGGTCTTAAGCCGGTTCATCGTCGTATTCTTTATGCGATGTGGGATTTAGGTTTAAAGCCAAGCGCTAAATTTCGTAAATCAGCTACAGTAGTGGGAGAGGTTTTAGGTAAATATCATCCTCATGGTGATGCTGCAGTTTATGATTCAATGGTGCGAATGGCTCAGGATTTTTCTATGCGTTATCCTTTAGTTAGAGGGCAAGGAAACTTTGGCTCCATGGATGGTGATGGAGCCGCGGCTATGCGATATACCGAAGCTAAATTAGCGGCTGTTAGTGAGGAATTACTGTTTGATATTGAAAAAGATACTGTTGATTTTAATCCTAACTATGATGATTCTCAGAAAGAGCCTCAAGTTTTACCGGCTAAACTACCCAATCTTCTTTTAAATGGCGGAATGGGAATTGCGGTGGGAATGTCAACTAATATTCCACCCCATAACTTAGGTGAATTAATTGGTGCGATTAACCTTTTAATAGATAAACCAGATTCTACCGTTGAAGATTTAATGGAGTTTGTAAAAGGACCTGATTTTCCTACCGGTGGAATTATTTATGATAAAAAGGATATTTTAAATGCTTATGCTACTGGTAAGGGTGGTATAGTTTGTCGTGGTAAAGCTGAAATTAAAGAGCATAAATCAGGTAGTTTTCAGATTATTATTACCGAATTACCTTATCAGGTTAATAAAGCTAGTTTAGTGGAGAAAATAGCTGATTTAGTGAAGAATAAAAAATTGGATGGGGTTAAAAATTTACGAGATGAATCAGATAAAGATGGGGTTCGAGTGGTTCTAGATTTAAAGAAAGATTCTTATCCTCGAAAAATTTTAAATAGTTTGTATAGAAACACTGCTCTTCAAAGTACTTTTCATGTTAATATTTTAGCTTTAATTGATGGTTTACAGCCTAAGGTTTTAACACTTAAAATGGCTTTAGAGGAGTATATTAAACATCGACAAGAGGTAGTTCGACGTCGAACTGAATTTGAATTGAATAAAGCTAAGGATCGAGCTCATATCTTAGAGGGTTTAATGGTGGCTTTAAAGAATATTGATGCTGTTATTAAAGTTATTAAAGCGTCTAAAGATAAAGAAGTGGCGAAGATTAATTTAGAGAAAAAGTTTAAATTATCTGAGCGTCAGGCTATTGCTATTTTAGAGATGAGATTACAAAGTTTGGCTAATTTAGAGCGGATGAGGATTGAAGATGAATTAAAGGAAAAATTAAAATTAATTAAAGAGTTAGAGGGAATTTTAGCTTCTGCTACTAAAATTAAGAATATTATAAAAAAGGAAAATAAGGAATTGGGTGAAAAATTTGCTGATGAACGTCGAACTCAAGTCGTAGCTCATGGAGTTAAAAGTTTTAATGTTGAAGATTTGATTCCTAATGAAGATACTATGGTGATGATGACTAAGGATGGATATATTAAACGAATTGATCCGGATGTTTTTAAAGTACAGGCTCGAGGAGGTAAGGGGGTTATTGGTTTAACCACTAAAGAAGAGGATAGCGTTGAGTTTATGTTTACCACTCAGACTCATAATGATATTTTATTCTTTACTACTAAAGGACGAGTCTTTCAATTAAAAGCTCATGAAATTCCACCAGCTTCTCGTACTGCTAAGGGAACTCCAGTAGTTAATTTTCTCCAATTAATGAATGGTGAAAAGATCACTTCTACTTTACCATTGGATAAGATTGCTAATTATAATTATCTTTTCTTTGCTACTGAAAAAGGTTTGGTTAAGAAAGTGGTTACTAGTTTTTTTAATAATGTTCGTCGTAGTGGTTTAATAGCTATTAAAATAAAGGATGATGATAAATTGATTTGGTGTAAACCTAGTTCTGGTTCTGATGAGATTAGCTTGATTACAGCTAATGGACAAGCTATTAGATTTTCTGAGAAAGAAGTTCGAGATATGGGACGTAATGCAGCTGGAGTTCGAGGTATTAAATTAAAGGGAGATGATATTGTGGTTGGTATGGGAGTTATAGAAACTGATTTAGCTAAAAAGAAAAATTATCAAATTTTAACTATCATGGAAAATGGTTATGGTAAAAGAACTAATTTAAGTTTGTATAAGGTTCAGGGTCGCGGAGGTAGTGGTATTAGAACAGCTAAGGTTACCGATAAAACTGGAAAAATTAGAAGCGCCTTTATAATTGATAAGGATAGAATGAAGAATAAAGATTTAATAATTATTTCTGATGAAGGTCAAGTTATTAGAGTGCCTTATGAATCAGTAAATGAATTAGGACGAGATACTCAAGGAGTTCGAATTATGAGATTTAAAAATGATAATGATTGCGTTGCCAGTGTTACTTATGCTTAGATTTAGCTTTAATATATTAAAAAAAGACCTAAATAAGGTCTTTTTTTCTTTAGTTTTTAAGTGATTTATAGTATAATTAAGATATAATAAATAATTAATTTTTATGACTAATTTTATTTTAATCATTCTATTTTTAGCTATTAGTTTTTTAATATTTTTAACTGTAAAAAAGAGTTCTAATAATCAAGCCAGTGAGAAATTATTAGTTTTAACTGAGAAGTTAAGTGAATTGAGTCGACAAAATGAAAATTTGCGACAAGAATTAGATAAAAAATTAAGTGAAGCTAATAAGATGAGTCAGGAGCAAGCCTTTAAATCTTCTCAATTAATACAGGGTATTAGTCAGCAATCTTCTAAACTAATCTCCGAGATTACTGAAAAACTTACTAAATTAGATGAGACTAATAGGCAGGTGATTAGTTTTTCAGAACAATTAAGTAATTTAGAAAAAGTTTTAAGTAATCAAAAAAAGCGTGGTAGTTTAGGGGAGGCTGGTTTGAAATTAGTTTTGGAAAATATTTTACCTCCGGGGACTTATAAAATTCAGCACTCCTTTGCTGATGGTGATATAGTTGATGCTGTTATTATTACTAAAGAAGGTTTAATTCCAGTAGATGCTAAATTTTCTTTAGATAATTATAATCGGATTTTAAATGAGAATGATGAAGATAAAAGAGCTGTTTTGGAAAAAGAATTTAAAAATGATTTAAAAAAGAGAATTGACGAAACAGCTAAATATGTTCGCCCAAAAGAGGGCACTATGGATTTTGCTTTAATGTTTATTCCGGCCGAAGCTATTTATTATGATTTATTAGTTAATGAGGTGGGGGCTGTTAAGGCTAATACTAGAAGTTTAATTGATTATGCTTATAATGATAAGCGGGTTATTATTGTTTCTCCTACTACTTTCGCGGCTTATTTACAAACAATACTTCAAGGTTTAAGGGCTTTGCAAATTGAAGAAGGGGCTAAGCATATTAGAAAAAATGTTGAGAACTTGGGGCGGCATTTATTATCTTATGATGAATTCATGAAAAAATTAGGTCAAAGTTTATCAACGACAGTTAACCATTATAATAATTCATATAAAGAATTTAAAAAGATTGATAAAGATTTAACTCGAATTACTGGCCAATCTTCAGGTTTAGAGCCCTTAGAATTAGATCGGCCACAGGAATAATTATGACCAATCAGGAAGAGGTTTTAAAGACAATTACTTTTTTTGATTTTTTTTCTCAAGCCTTATCTTTTTGGGAGTTGTTTAAGTTTTTAGAGATTAAAATTAGTCCGGCGAATCTCCAGCAAATTTTAGAGGATTTGGTAAGTGAAAGTAAAATCATTACTATCAATGGTTTTTATTGTTTAAAAAATAGAGAAAATTTAATTGATTTTCGTTTTAGACGTTTTAATTATTTTCAAAATAAGCTTAAAAAGGCTAAAAATTTTAGCAAGATTATTTCTTGGTGGCCCGGAGTTCAGGGTGTTTTTTTAGCTAATATTATTGGAGATCATAATCTAAAAGAAGGAAGTGATTTAGATTTACTAATTATTACTAAAAATAATAGAATTTGGTTTAGTCGGTTTTTTTGTGTTTTAATAGCTAAAGTTTTAAATCGTCGGCCTAATAAAAGGACTAAGAAGGATAAGATTTGTTTAAGTTTTTATATTGATGATATGAGTCTAAATTTAGAGTCGCATCTTTATAATTCGGACGATCGATATTTTATTTATTGGTTGGCTAATTTAGAACCTTTATTTTTTCGTCCAGGTATTTTAGAACATTTTTATCATAATAATGCTTGGTTGAATAAATATCTACCTAATTTAAAAATTAATTATCAACCAACTTCTTTTAATGTTAAGTTTAATAAAGCGATAATTTTAGAGAGGGTTTTAAAAGATTTTCAGTTGAAAGTAATGCCGAAGAAGTTAAAGTTTCAATCTCAAGATAGATTAGGTGTAATTTTAGAGGATAATATTATTAAGTTAATCTTGGATGATAAAAGACCAATGTTTATTGATAAATTTAAATCTTCATTATGAAGAATTTTTTAAGAAAAACTATTGAATACCTTTTTTATTTATTTGTGTTTAGTCTTAGTTTTCAAACTAAGCTAATTTTAGTTCCAGCGGAGACTAATTATAATGAGATTTCGCTTTATTTAAATTATTTACTATTAACCCTAACTCTTTTTTTATCTTTCATTTATTATTTTAAATATCAAGAAGGAGATAAAATAAAAATAGGGCCATTGATTATTATTTTAGCTTCTTGGGAGTTTTTTATTTTTATTTCCCTATTTTTTTCTAATAATCTAAGCGTCTCTATTTTTAAATATATTTTAATTTTATTATCTTGGGGCTTATTCTTTTTGGCTATTAATTTTAAAATTTTTAATATTAAAAAAAGAAAAGTTATCATAGTTTTTTTATCCGCTCTTTTAATTCAGGCTAGCTTAGCCTTGTTTCAATTTTTTTCTCAAAGTAGTTTTTCATCTAAATATTTAGGCATGGCCCGACATAATTCAGCTAGTCTTGGTGTGGCGGTTATAGAAAATGATACCGGTAGATTTTTGCGAGCTTATGGGGCTAGTGATCACCCTAATATTTTAGGAGCTTTAATGTTTTTCGCCTTTTTCTTTTCTTTATTATTAGTTTTAAAAGCTAAGACTAGTCGAGATCGGATTATATTTTTCTTGTTTCTTTTAATTTTTCTCTTAGCTTTAATAGTTTCTTTTTCTCGAGCGGCCTATCTAGCTTTATGTTTATCATTAATTTTTTTACTTTTCTTTTTTATTAGTCAGAAGCCGAGAGTTTTCTTAAAACAGTATTTAAAGGTTTTGGCCTTGTTATTTGTTTTTATTTTAATTTTTATTACTATTTTAAAACCATTATTATTCAGTCGTTTTAATTTAGATTCTCGTCTAGAGCAAATTTCTTTAAATGAGAGATTGGAGCAAAGCTCTTCGGCTAGTGATATTATTAAAGAAAATGTTTTTTGGGGAGTTGGTTTAGGATCTTATCATAGCAAATTAATGTCTCTAGATTCAAATTTAGCTCCTTATGAGGCTCAGCCAGTTCATAATGTTTTTCTCCTCATTTGGGCTGAAATTGGTCTTTGGGGTTTCTTAGTTTGTGTTTATTTAATTTTCTATCTTTTAAAAAATAATCTTAATAATTTAATTTATTCTCCTATATTTATTGGTCTTTTTATCTTTATGATTTTTGATCATTGGCTATGGAGCCTTCCGGCTGGGCTTCTTTTTCTATCTTTCTTTCTATCCTTGACTTTTGTATTAAAATATGATAATGTTTAGGGCTAGTATTGTTCTTTGAAATAAAAATAAAATATATAATGAGTAAAGAAAAAGAAAATAAGAAGCTATATACGCATATGTCAGTTGACATTGATGCGGTGGCTTCTTTATGGTTGGTAAAAAGATTTTTTCCAGAAGATTTTGAAATTGTTTTTGTCCCAGCTAATTGGGATGGCGACGGTTTTGAAGTCGGTGACATGGCCGTTGATATAACGGCCGGTGGAAAAGGAATAAAAGGTAGGATAGATAAGAATGGAACTGTCCATTCTTCCTTTGCTTCACTTTTATTCCAATGTGAAGATAAAAAAGCTCAAAAGACCTTAAGAAATTTGGCCTACTTGATCGATCATCATGATGCCTTTGGAGGTATCGGAAAGGTGGATCGAAGAAGGAAGATTTCTTCTTTTTTAGGGCTTTCCATTGTCTTAAGGGCCCTCCAGTCTTATCATTATAATGATGATGAGACAGTAGTATCTCGAATGTTTGAGATACTAGATGGTTTGTATAAAATTGAACTATCTAGGGAGGGTTTTAAAAAATCGGCCTCTGAGCGAGTAGAGGTCGTTGGAAAAACCGCCATCCTAATATCGGATGGTCAAAAAAACTTCTCCTCTCGGGGACTTTTTAAGAAAGGCTTCCAGGCTGTCATATATATTGATGGTTATAATATGGGCCTTTTGGTACCTCGGGGAGTATCTATTAATCAACCTGAGTTGATTGAGTTTATAAAAAACTCAGGTGAGTTTGATGAGTGGTTTTTCCACCCCGCGGGATATATGATGTCTCGTGGGACTAGAAAATCTCCTGTTAAAACCAGTTCAGGAATTGATCCTTATGAATTGGCTAAAAAATGGGAGGAAATAAGAAAAAAATTGTAATATCAATACCGAGTTATTTAACTCGGTTTTTTATTCCCTTGATTTTCTGAAATTATTATGGTATTGTTTTTCATTCATTAGTTCATTAACAAGGATTTAAAACTTGAGGTGAGTATATTGGATATAGTATTAGTATTTAATATACTCATCTCATAGTGAAGTGAGGCGCTTTCGGAGCGGTTCCGATATTAAAATCTAAAAATGGAAGAAAAATGTGTAAATATTTTTAAAATTGTTCTTGAAGAAGCTGACCTTGATCATTATCAGTTCCAAAAGCTTTTGAAAAATGAGAAGGAGCTTCACCTCAGAATCACGAAAGTTATCCAGGAGCTCTCTGGTGATAATAAGTATATTGATGAGGAGGTTACATCTCTTCTAGAATACTTTTCTGGCTATAAGCCGAAAAGTATAATGGAGCAAATTAATATTTTGATTAATTTTTTTCCTAACATTAATTTTAATAATTTTGAAAAATTAATAAAAGGAAAAAAACTCCCAGCAGGAGCTGAGGGATGGTTTATTATTCCTCATTGGAAAACTATTGCTTCATCTTACAATGAAGCGGTGTGTAAGATTTTGGAATTAATTAAGAAATCTTGGAATAATGGCTTTCTTAATCAATGCGGGAAATTAGATTACCTTTCCCGGTCTGAAAAAACTGCTGAAATTCTAGAAAAGATAAATAATGAGCAAGGTAATAAAGCTTTTATGATTATTCCGGCTCAATTAGGCCTTCGTCATCGCGGACGTAGCCCTAATAGAGCTCATGAAATTATGAGTCCTAGAGAGTTTGGGCTTGGGGCTTTTGAGGTGGGGTCTATGCTTTTAACCCACAAGGAAAGATTAAGTCATTTTAATGACTTATATATTGATTGCTCGGGAGATGTTTATCTTTTTGAGCCAGAAGATAAATTCAAAAAAGCACCATTTTTTCAATTTGTTAATCAACAAATTGAATTTGGGGCGCGTTGGTATAGCTATACCAGCCCCTTTTATGGAACAGCCTCAGCTTTCACTTTTTAAATAAAAATATTGGGGGTATCTATTAACATGGTGCCCTTTTTTTATTTCTTTTCAATCTTAAAGTTTTTTTGTAAATAAAGAAGATCTTCCTCGAGTTGCTTTAGAGTTTTTTTTAGAGTGTCGGGATTTTGAATAGCAAAATCCTCTTGTAGTAGCTTAACTATCGTAGCTAAAGTTCCGAAGTAATCATTTTTTTTCACATGAAAATCAACTGTTTCTTTATCTTTAATAAAAGATAAACCCAAACCTGATTGTAATTGATATTGGGACATAAATTTAAACTAGACTGATGAATTTATTTTTAGAAATAATTAAGTGATCCAGCAGTTCGATACCTAGTAATTCTCCAGCTTTTTGTAGTTTAGCTGTTACTTCTAAATCTTCCGGGCTAGCCTTTAAAGTTCCAGAAGGATGGTTATGAGCCACAATAACAGCGCTAGTGCCATGTTCAATAGCTGGACGAAAAACTTCTCGCGGATGGATAATACTGGTATCAACAGTTCCAATAGAGATAGTTTCACTGTGAATTAATTTATAGCGACTGTTTAAATAAAGTCCCTTGAAATTTTCTTTTTTAGATTGACTAATATCTTTAAGAAAATTAAAAGCTTGTTTAGCATTTCTGATTATAGTAGTGCCTTCTTGGCTCTCCTTAAAGAAGCGTTTTCCTAATTCAAAACAGGCTACTATTTGGCAGGCTTTAACTAAAGGAAGAGAAAATTCTTTTTCTAAACGTTGTGGATTTTTTTCATTAATAATAGCATTCGGACCGTATTCTTTTAAGACTCTATTAGCCATACTTAGAACATCTTCTTTTTTGGTACCAGTATTCAGGACCAGAGCTAGAAGTTCTGATGATGATAAAGATTCAACTCCTAGTTTTAATAATTTCTCTCGCGGCCGATCTTCTAGAGGACAATCTTTAATGGTTAATATTTTATATTGTTTATTAGGATTTATAATAATATTATTACTTTTGATTTGATAAGACATATTTTTTTCTTATTTTATTATATTTTAATTATAGCAAATATATGCTAGAATCAAAATAAATTAATTAACATTTTAAAATTATGAAATTAAAAGAAATTAAATTGGAGAATAAGCTCCCAGTTTTTTTAATTAGATTACCTCAATCTAAAACTGCTACTGTGTTAGTGATGTATAAAACCGGATCAAAGTATGAGACCCGTCAAAACTCTGGTTTATCTCATTTTTTAGAACATATGTTTTTTAAGGGAACTGAAAAAAGACCTAATACTTTAAGTATATCAGCTGAACTTGATTCTATTGGTTCTGAATTTAATGCTTTTACTGGTAAGGAGTGTACTGGGTATTATGTTAAGGCAGCTCGGGATAAAATGCCGATCGCTATTGATGTTTTAAGTGATATGTTGCTTAATTCTAAGTTTGATTCAGAGGAAATCGAACGAGAACGAGGAGTTATTATGGAGGAAATGAAAATGTATGAAGACAATCCTCATATGAGTGTTCAGGATCTTTTAGAGAATTGTCTTTATGGTGATACTCCGGCTGGTTGGGATACTATTGGCTTTGCTAAAAATATTAAATCTTTACAACGAGAAGATTTTATTAAATATTTTGAAAGTCAATATGGTACTAAAAGTGCGGCCGTTTTCTTGGCTGGTAATTTTACTGAAACTGAAGTTAAGAAATTATTTAAAGATAATTTATCTCAGATGGGAAAGAATAATTATCAAGATAAACTTAAGGTGGTTGAGAAACAGAGTAAACCAGCTTTAAAAATCAAGCCAAAAAAGACTGATCAGGTGGCAATGTCTTTAGGCTTTAGAGCTTTTTCAGCTAATCATAAGGATAAACCAGTTTTAAAATTATTATCTAGTATTTTAGGTGGATCAATGAGTTCTCGTCTTTTTATTGAATTACGAGAACGTCGTGGTTTAGCTTATTTTGTTCGATCTTCAACTCAGTTTTATACTGATAGTGGATATATTAGCGTTTCAGCTGGAGTTCCTCGGGATAAGGTTGAGGAGGCAATTAAGGTTATTTTGAATGAATTTTCTCGATTAAAAATCGAATTAGTTTCTCCAGCTGAATTAAAAAAGGCTAAAGATCTTTTAAGTGGTCGTTTAGTGGTAAGCATGGAAACCAGTGATAGTTTTAGTTCTTGGTATGGTCATCAGTTTATAGATTGTGCTAAATTTCTTTCACCAGCTGAAGCTTTACGACAAATAAAGCAAGTATCAGCTTTAGATATTCAAAAATTAGCTAAAAAATTATTCATTAATGAGTCTTTAAATTTGGCTTTGATTGGTAATATTAAAGATGAGAATAGTATTAAGAAGGCTTTGAAATTAAAATAAATGAAAGAAAATTTAAAAAAATTAAATTCAAGACAACTTCAAGCTGTTCAGCATCAGGATGGTCCATTGCTAGTGGTTGCAGGAGCTGGTACTGGAAAAACTACGGTTTTAATTAATCGTTTAGCTTATTTAGTTTTAGAAAAGGGCGTTAAAACAGATGAAATAATTTTAACTACTTTCACTGAGAAATCAGCTCAAGAAATGATTGAACGAGCTGATAAAATATTACCTTATGGTTATTTAGATTTATGGATTAGTACTTTTCATGGTTTGGGGGAGAGGATTTTACGGCAACATGGAATTGATATTGGCCTAGATTCTGATTTTAAATTAATTGATAGTACTGCGCAATGGGTTTTTTTAAAGAAGAATATTCACAGTCTTAATTTAAAATATTATCATAGTGCTGGTAATCCGAATAAATTTATTGGAGATTTAATTAGTCATTTCTCTCGTCTTAAGGATGAAAATATTAGTAGTGCTGAGTATATAGATCAGGCTGAGAAGATATCTAAAATGGCGGTGGGGCCAGAAGAGGAGATGGAGGCTAGTAGAATTAAAGAATTATCTCAGGCTTATACTAAGTATAATCAATTATTATTGGAAAATAATTTTTTAGATTTCGGTGATTTGATTACTTATTCTATTAAGCTCTTTAAAGAGCGACCTAATATTTTAAAAATTTATCAGGATAAATTTAAATATCTAATGGTTGATGAGTTTCAGGATACTAATTATGCTCAATATGAGTTAATTAAAATTTTAGCGGGAAAGTCAGAAAATTTAATGGTAGTAGGTGATGATGATCAGTCGATTTATAAGTTTCGGGGGGCCTCTTTATCTAATATTATGCAATTTAAGGATGATTATCCAAAAAGTCAGGAGATTATATTAAACGATAATTATCGCTCTCGTCCTGAGATTTTAAAATGTGCTCATTCCTTTATTAGGCATAATGATCCTAATCGTTTAGAGTTTAAACTGAAGATTGATAAAAAACTTAATTCAGCTTTAAAATTCTCTAATCCTCGCCCGGCTATTAGTGGTCATAGTTTTTTGAATCAATCGGATGAGTTAAGTTTTGTGGCCGCTCAGATTAAAGCTATTCATCAGGAAGAACCTGATACTAGTTGGTTAGATTTTGCTATTCTAACTCGAACTAATAAAGTGGCAGAAGATTTTTCGACTGAGCTTAATCGTTTAGGTATACCTAATCATTTTGTTTCTTTAAAGGGTTTGTATTATAAGCCGATAATTTTAGACATTATCTCTTATTTTAAACTCTTAGATAATTATAAAGAATCCTCCGCTTTATATCGAGTTTTAAATATGGAGGAATTTAAAATTCCTAATATTGACTTAATAAATTTAATTTCTTTTGCTAATAAAAAATATTATTCATTGTTTGAGGCTTTAAAGAATGCGGATAAAGTGCCAAATCTTAGTTCCGAGGCTTTTGCTCCGATTAATAAGCTATTAAAATTAATTGAAGAACACCTTCCACTAGCCAGTGAAAAAAATCCTAGTTATGTTTTTATTAAATTTATTAATGATAGTCAGATTTTAAAAAATTTAAATCATGAAAAAGATCGGGAAATTTTTTCTTATATCAATCAATTTTATCAGAAAATAAAACGTTTTGAGGAATTAGGGCCTGATTTAAGATTAAGGGATTTTATGGAAACCCTAGATTTAGAATTAGAGGCTGGGGATCTTGGATCGTTGAAAAATGATTTTGCTGATGTTGATACGGTTAAGGTTATGACCATTCATTCGGCTAAGGGTTTGGAGTTTAAATATGTTTTTTTAGTTAACTTAAATGAGCGACATTTTCCTTCAGATAATAGGGCGGATCGAATTTCGCTTCATCCTAGTTTAATTAAGGACAAATTTTCTGATGAAAAATCTTTTCATATTGAAGAGGAACGTCGATTATTTTATGTTGCTTTAACTAGAGCTCGTGAAGCTTTGTTTTTGAGTAATTTCAAAGATCTTGGAGCTAAAAGAGAGAAGCGACCTTCAGCTTTTATTAAGGAAGCTGGTATAGAAATGATGGAAAGTTCTGAGATTAATTTTGCGGAGTTAGAGTTTTTAAAAGATTTAAAAATTTTGAATGAAAAACCGGAGGATAAAGAGGAAAATATTGATTATAAATTACCAAGTTATTTTTCGTTTTCTCAGTTGGCTGCTTTTAGTAGCTGTCCTTTACAGTATAAATATGCTCATATTTTAAAAGTACCATCTTTTTTAGATAAACCTAGTATGACTTTTGGTCGATTAATTCATAATACTTTATATAATTTTCTTTTACCTCTTTTAGCTAATAATAATTTACAAGCTGATTTATTCTCTGATTTAAAAAGTGAAGAGGATATAAAAAAGAATTTAAGTTTTGATAATCTTTTGTTTTGGTATAATAAATTTTGGCAGGATGATGGTTATGGAAGTCAGGAAAGGCGAGATGAATATCGAGCTCGGGGTTTAAGTATTATGAAAACCTTTCATCAAGATTTATTTAATAATCCTTGGCCTAATATTTATTTTCTAGAAAAAGATTTTCGTTTTAAGTTTCAAGATTTTTTAATTAAGGGAAAGATTGATCGAGTTGATAAAATAGCTGATAATAGCTTTGAAATTATTGATTACAAAACTGGGGAATCTAAGAATAAATTAAAAACTGAGGATAAACGACAATTGATTTTGTATAAAGTGGTAGCAGAAGCTTCTTTTGGTATTAAGGTTGATAAATTAAGTTATTATTATCTAGAAGATGGAAATAAATTAAGTTTTACGGCTCAGGAGAAAGATATTGAAAAAATGGAGAAATGGTTAATTGATAGTGTGGCTGAGATTAGAAAAAAACAATTTTTACCTAATCCAGGTGATTATTCTTGTGGTTTTTGTGATTTTAATACTATTTGTGAGTTTCGGCAGTAATTTTGACTAACAGTTCAGTTTTTGTTAAACTAAAAGCCTATGAGTACTAAAGATAGAATTATTAGTCCGAGCGAAGTTAATAATGATCGAGCTTTTGATTTAAGTTTACGACCTAAGTTTTTTTCTGAATATATTGGTCAAGAAAGTGTTAAGACTAATCTAAATATTACTATTAAAGCGGCTTTAAAACGACAGGAGACGATTGATCATGTGCTTTTTTATGGAGCTCCGGGTTTGGGAAAGACAACCCTGGCTCATGTTTTAGCTAATGAATTAAAGGCTAATATTAAAATTACTTCTGGTCCGGCTATTGAAAAGAGTGGTGATTTAGCTGCTATTTTAACCAATTTAGGTGAGGGGGATGTATTGTTTATTGATGAAATTCATCGTCTTAATCGAAGCATCGAAGAAATATTATATCCAGCTATGGAGGATTATGCTTTGGATTTAATAATGGGAAAGGGTCCTGGGGCTCGAATTTTACGTTTAGATTTACCTCGATTTACTATTATTGGAGCTACTACTAAAGCTAGCTTATTATCAGCTCCGTTACGGGATCGTTTTGGTATTATTCACCATCTTGATTTTTATGAACCTGAAGATTTGGAGAAGATTATTAAACGAAGTGCTGGAATTTTACAAGTGGAGATAGAGGAGAAGGCTATGTCTTTAATCGCGGAACGATCTCGACGGACTCCGCGTATTGCTAATCGATTATTAAAACGAGTTCGTGATTTTTCGGAAGTTGAGGGTAATGGCTCTATTGATGCTAAGATTTGTCTTCAGGCCCTTGAAGTTTTAAAGGTTGATAAATTTGGTTTAGATTATGTTGATCGTAAAATATTAAGAACTATTATTGATAAATTTTCTGGGGGACCAGTAGGTTTAAATACTTTAGCGGCTGCTACCGGAGAAGATACGGCCACTATTGAGGATGTTTATGAGCCTTATTTAATGCAAATTGGTTTTCTAGATAGATCACCTCGAGGTCGGATAGTAACTCATCGAGCTATTGAGCATTTAAAAGAAGATTAGTTTATGAATTTATCTGATTTTGATTATGATCTGCCACGGCATTTAATAGCTCAAAAGCCACTTAGAAAGCGAGAGCAATCTCGTCTTTTAGTTTATAATCGAGCTAATAAAGATATTAGTCATTGTCATTTTTTTAACCTAATTGATTACCTAAAAGCTGGTGATCTTCTTTTTTTAAATAATTCTAAAGTTTTTCCAGCTCGAATTAAAACTTTTAAAGATAGTGGTGGAAAATTAGAGATTTTTTTATTAAAAAACATTGATCAAAAAAATAATATTTGGCAAAGTCTGATTGGTGGTCGGATTAGAGTTGGGCAGGAGTTGTCTATTAACGAAAATTTGAAGGTTAAAATTTTATCTCAATCAGAAAACTTATGGACCATATCTTTTAGTCAGCCTTATAATGTATTTATAGGAAAATTAGATGAGTTAGGGGAAACTCCTTTACCTCCTTATATTAAAAGGAGTAAAAAAGATTTGCGAGATAAAGAATCATATCAAACAGTTTATGCTCGAGCTGATAAATTAGGTTCAGTAGCAGCTCCAACTGCTGGTCTTCATTTTACTCCTGAATTGTTAGATAGAATAAAAGCGAAGGGAGTAGAAGTGGTGAGTGGAAGTTTACATGTTGGCTTGGGCACTTTTGCTCCGATTAAAGTTGATAAAATTGAGAATCATATAATGCATAGTGAAGAAGTAGAATTGAGTCAGGAAGTAATTAATGCTGTTGTTAAGGCTAAAAATGAAGATCGTCGTATTATAGCTGTTGGCACTACCTCAGTTCGAATTTTAGAGAGCTTGGGCTCTTATTTAAAAATTGATGAATCTAGTGGGAGATATTTAGAATTTAAAGAACCTGAGCTTAAATTTTCTACTGATATTTTTATTTATCCTCCTTATGATTTTAGAATGGTATCAGCTTTGATTAGTAATTTTCATTTACCTAAATCTAGTTTATTAGTTCTACTTAGTGCTTTAATAGGTTTGGGGGAATTGAAGAAAATTTATCAAATAGCTATTTCAGAGCAGTATCGATTTTTTTCTTATGGCGACGCTCTTCTGGTGATTTGATTTTTCCTTTATTTTTTGCTATTTTCTTAATAGCTTTATAATATATAATTTACTACTTTATGTTGAGAAATTTTTTGGAGTTTATTAAAATTGTTATTATTTCTTTATTAATAATTTTACCGATTCGCTATTTTATTATTCAACCTTTTTATGTTAAGGGAGCTTCGATGGAGCCCAGTTTTCATGATCATGAATATTTAATTATTGATGAAATTTCTTATCGCTTTCGAAGTCCGAATCGGGGAGAGGTGGTTGTTTTTCGATATCCGGAAAATCCGCAAGAATATTTTATTAAAAGAATTGTAGCCTTACCTGGTGAGAAAATTGAGATTATTGATGGTAACGTTTTTATTTTTAATCGAGAGCATCCGGATGGATTTAAATTGAATGAAACATCTTATTTATCAGATAATATCAAGACTTATAATGTGGAAGATGGTCCAGTGGAGTTAATGGATAATCAGTATTTTGTTTTAGGAGATAATCGTTATGCCTCTAAAGATTCTCGTAGTTTTGGTCCCTTAGATCGGAGTTTTATAATCGGTAAGGTTTTACTTCGAGGTTGGCCTTTTAGTCGCTTTACTACTTTTAGTTATGGCGATGTTTATAATACTATTAATTAATTATTTATGGAGAGAAAAAAAACCACTGCTCCTAGTAAAAAGGTAGCAAAAAAACCTAAATCTTCCAGTAAAGTCATTTCTTATCCATTGGGGATGAAGGATGTTTTAGCTAATGATTATAAATTTTTAGATCCGGTTTTAAAAAAGATTGATGAAACAGCGCGAAATTATAGTTTTACTAAGATTAACACTCCAATTTTCGAGGATTTGGCTTTATATCGAAAATTTTTTGATAAAGATAGATTAAAAAGTCTTTTTGTGTCAGAAGTTTCTACTACTGAAAAATTAGCTTTACGTTTTGATTTGATTCATGGTTTAATTCGATCTTTAGAGCAACATTCTGTTTTTAATAATTTAGAAAAACCATTAAAATTTTTTTCTGTTGGACCAGTTTTTCGTCAAGAGAAAATTCGCAGCGGAACCTATCGCCAGTTTAATCAATTTAATTTTAGTATTGTTAATGATCCTAAGCCAGTAAGTGATGCTTTTCTAATTTATTTAGTTTATAATATTTTCAAAGAACTTCAAATTGATGTTCAGATTCAAGTTAATACTTTAGGAGATGATGCTTGTCAGAAAGATTTTCTAAATCATTTTTCTCGTTTTCTAAAAGAGAGAGGCCAGAAAACTAAACTTTGTAATGAGTGTAAAAAGAATTTATTAAAAAATCCAAAATTAATTTTGGAGTGTAATGAAAAGTCTTGTTTAGAACTTCGAAGCGAAGCTCCTCAGATTGTTGATTTCTTATCTGAAGAAAGTCATAGTCGTTTTTATAAAACCATTGAATTTTTAGATGAATTAGAAGTTAATTATAATTTTAATCCTTCCTTAATTAAAGATTTGTCATATTATAATGATTTAATTTTTGAAGTTTGGCCTTTTGATAAAAATGGAAAAACTAACCCTTATTTAGCTTTAGGTAGAGGGGGGCATTATGATAAGGCCTTGAGTAAGGTTAGTGGAAAAAATATTTCTTTCTTGGGTTTTAGTGGTGGTTTAGAAAGAACTTTAATTAAAACCCGAGAGAATAATTTATTCATTGATGATAGTAAGGATATTATATTTTTAGCTCAATTAGATGTGAGTGCTAAGGCTAAATCCATGTTCTTATTTAAAGAACTTTTGAGTAAGGGTTATAACGTTAGACAGGCTTTTCATCTTGATGCCTTAAAAGCTCAATTAGAGGAAGCTAAAAGTCATAAGGCTAAAATAATTTTAATATTAGGTAAGAAAGAGTTAAGTGAAGAAACTATTTTATTCCGGGATACTGAATCGGGGGTACAGGAAATTATTGCGCAAAAAGATTTAATTTCTCGTTTAGAAAAATTTTTAAGTCAGGAGGGGAGCTTGAAATAAAAAAATATTGTGTTATATTATAATATATTAAAATTAATAAACTAGAAAGGTGGTTATTTATGGCTGATCTAAAAAGAAAAAAGGGTGAAAGTTTTGAGTCATTTCTTCGTCGTTTTCGAAGTAGTTTAAAGAATAATAAGAGATTAGAGACTTTTAGAAGTAAAAGAGCTTTTACTAAAGATAAAACCAAAACTCAGTTAAAGAATTCAGCTTTAGCTAGAATTAAATTGGGAAAAAAGTTTGAATATCTAAGAAAAACTGGAAAAATTACAGATAATAGAAGATAGATTTTGAATATAATATAAAAGAAGGAGGTTGAACCTCCTTCTTTTATTTATGAAACATTTTCTTTATTTTATCCATGGTTTTATTTTTGGAGTATTGTTTTATTCTTTCACGAGCATGTCTTGTTTTAGCGAAATTAAGCCATTGACTATTAGGTCCTTTACGGTTTCTGTCAGTAATTATTTCTACTAAATCACCATTTTTTAATTCGGTATCTAGGCTTGATATTTTTTTATTAATTAGAGCTTGGGTGGCCTTATTACCAATATCAGTATGAATAGCATAAGCGAAGTCTATAGGGGTTGATCGGTCGGGCAACTCAATAACATCACCTTTAGGGGAGAAAACAAATATACGATTTTGAAAAATATTGGCGGTAATCTCATTAACAAATTCTTTTGTTTCTTGGTTTTCTTTTTGAATTTCTAATATATCTTTAATCCAACCCGGTTTTTCACTTTTTTCCATATCTCCCTTATAGTTCCAATGAGTTTGTAATCCATATAATGATTCTTGATGCATCTCTTCTGTTCTGATTTGAAATTCCGTAGCTTTATTATCAATGCCTATTATAGTGGTATGAAGACTACGATATCCATTGGGTTTAGGAACTGCAATATAGTCTTTAAAGCGATGTGGGATTGGTTTCCAAATAGCATGAATTACTCCTAGAACTTTATAGCAATCCTCAATATTTTTGACTACTACTCTTAAGGCGAAAACATCATAAATCTCATCAAATTTTCTGTCTTTGCGCTGCATTTTTTGCCAAATACTATAAAGGTGTTTAAAGCGGGCTGTAATTTCGTATTTTTCAATTTTAGTTTTTTTAAGTTCTTCTTCTAGCTTATCTTTAGTTCTTTGAAAAAATTGATTTCTTTCTGATTTTTTTTCAATTTCATATTTATATTCTATTTTTTTAAATTCTTTTGGATAAAGATATTTAAAGCAAATATCTTCCATTTGCCATTTAAGTCGCCAAATACCTAGAAGGCCAGCAATTGGAGCATATATTTCTAAGGTTTCTTTTGCGATTCTTTGTTGTTTATTTTCCGGTAAAGCATCTAGGGTTCTGAGATTATGTAAGCGATCACAGAATTTTATGTAAATAATTCTAATATCTCCAACCATGGCTAAAAACATTTTTCGAAGATTTTCTCGGTATCTTTCAATGCCACGATATTTTATTTTCCCCAACTTAGTAATACCCTCAACCAAAGAGGCGACATCGGCTCCAAAATTTTCTCTAATATCTTCAATAGTATAATTAGTGTCCTCAGGAACATCATGAAGTATCCCAGCTAAGATAGTACTAAGATCAGCCCTGATTTGTACTAAGTTATAAGCGGTGTGTAGGGGGTGTTGAATATATGGTTCACCACTTTTTCTGGTTTGTTCTTGATGAGCTCGGTCAGCAAATTGATAAGCTTTCATTATTAAATCAGTGTTTATATTGGGATTTATTTCTTGAGCTTTTTTAATAAGCTTTTCAATGGTCATAGGTTTATTTATTTTAGACTTTATGATATAATAATAATATAAAAAAAATAAATTAGCAATTTATAAATAAGTTATTTTTTATGTTTAAGAGTAAAAAAATATTTCTTTTATTCTCTTTATTTTTCTTGTTTTCTAGCTTCTTGATAGTGAAAGGAGCTTTGGCCAATAATGTTGATGCCACTTTTGGTATTGATTATGTCGAGGGAAATGTTACTGGTATGAATCCGGAAACTGATGGTATTAAATTAAGTAGCGCTGATCCTCGAACAGTCGCTGTCAAGATTATTAATGTTTTTTTAGGTTTATTGGGAATAATAGCCGTTAGTCTCATTATTTATGGTGGCTTTATTTGGATGACCTCTGGTGGAAATGAAGAAAAAGTCACACAAGCTAGGAGAATTTTACGCAATGCGACTATTGGTTTAGCTATTATTTTAGCTTCTTGGGGCATTGTATCATTAATCTTTAGAAAAATGGCCGATACTGGATCTATGGGTTCTCCTCAACCTTCGGCTGGATCAATTAGTGCTGGTTTAGGAGCTATGGGTAATTGCTCTTTAGAAAGTGTTTATCCAGAGCCAGGACAAAAAGCTGTACCTCGTAATACTATGATCGTAGTTAATTTTAAAGAAGCTGTTAGTTCTAGTACTATTAATAATGAGACAGTTACTATTTGTCCTAAAGATAAATTTAATGATCAGAATAAAGAATGTTCTGAATTGCTGGACTTTAATGTAAGTACTAATGATGATAAAATTTTTGTTTTATCTCCTGATTCCTATTTAGGTAATGAAAACGGATTTTCTGATTATGTTGTTTATTTAAGCTCTAATATTTTAAAACTAGATGAGAATGTCAGTATTTTTTCTACCTGTTCTAAAGATAGTTTTTGGTGGGAGTTTGAAGTTAGTAATATTTTAGATTTAACTCCACCGAAAATTGAAAGTATTTTTCCTCAAGCTGATAATGAGGCTGATACTAGTAATATTGAAGCCCAATTAGCCTTCGCTGTTGCTAAGATTGGGGTTATTAATCAACCTCAAGTTTATCAAGCGGCTCAGGTTTTATCTAATAATCCTGGTTCTGGTACTACTGCTACTACTACTATAAATTTAGGGTCAAATTATAATGGTCAATACAGTAAATTTAAAATAGTGGTATCACATGCGGATGTTGATATGGATCCTCCTATTAGAGTTCAGTTAAGTGGAGTAAATAGTAATAATACTCTAAGTTTAATTGGATCTTTTGATTCAGTTGGTGATCAGATTAATTTTCCTGGATTCTTTTCTTTAAAATTTAATTCTATGCCAGTGGCTGGTAATTATTGGAATATTGAAGTACAGAAAAAAGTTTCAGCTGATACTATTAAGGTAGGCCCTTATCTTTATACTTTTGTTGATGATGAGACTAGTGGTTATAACATTAAGTCTAGTAGTAATTATTCAGAAGTAGCTGAACAAATTCAAATCGCCCTAAGTTCTCATCCTAGTGTTAATGCTGAAGCTAATACTGCTTTTGTTAATTTAACCGCTAAAGTTGGGGGGGTAAGCGGTAATAATATTCATTTATCATCTTCCAATCCTGATATCATTAGTATTACCCCTTTTACTGGTGGTTCAGATTTTGTTGAAACTATTCAAATAAAGGATAAAAAAGATAAACCAATGAATACCGTAATTCAAATTAATTTTAATGAAGCTGTTAATCCGGCTATGATAGTTGGTGAAAGTCATGAGGTGGAGGATAAAATTAGGGTGGTGGATGTAGATAGTGGAGATTATATCGAAGGTTCATTTTCTATTTCATCTAATTTTAAAACTGTCGAGTTTAAATCTAGTAATAAGTGTGGTGTAAATGGTTGTGGTGAAGATATTTTCTGTTTACCTCCTTTATCTAATATTAAAGTCGAATTAATAGCTGCTGGATTATATAATTGTAACGATAATATTGATTGTAGTAATAAAGCTCCGTTTTCTACTTGTTCTAATAATTTTTGTGTTAATGCGGATAATAAGCGTTACCCATTATCAAATCTTAATCAACCGGGAGTGATGGATATGGCGGCTAACTCTTTTGATGGTAACTCGGATGGTTATGCTTATGGACCAGCTACTTTTTATAACAAGAATGAACCTCATGATCCTAATACCGGAGATAATTTTAAATGGTTTTTTTGGACTAATAATAAAATAGAGACTGCTCCACCAGAAATTGAATCTGTTAAGCCTAGGGTGGGAGAAACTGGTGCTAATATTTTTGAACCGATAGTTATTGATTTCAATAAATTAATGATGGCTAGTACTTTAAGAACTGGTCAAACTATTATTGGTAATAAAACCCATCACTTAATTACACTTTCTGGTAACCAGTTAGTTGGTTATTGGATTTCTGCTGAAAATAAAGATGTTTCACCAATAGATGGGGAGCCTGATAAAACCACTGCCTATATTAATCATGATAGATTTTTTGAGTTAAGCAATTATACTAGTCAGGTGGGCTCTGGGGTTCGAGATATTTATCAGAATTGCTTTAAGCCTAGCGCTGGTCCTGGTTCTGATGAAAATACTTTTTGTACACCAACAGCCATAGAACCATTCTGTTGTAATGGGGTTGTTTCTAGTTCTTGCGAATAGGATTAATTTATTTAAGTTTTAAAAAATGGTTAAATTTTAATTAAGATGCTTTAATTAAGATATATAAATATTAATTATTAAATTTATTTTTATGTCAAAAGATAAAAAGACTAAAGAATTAAAAAATGATAAATCTGAAGCGGCAGCTTTAGCTATGCAACAGATTAAAACTAAATTTGGTGATGGAGCTATAATGAAATTTGGTGAAGCTCGAAAGGTTAATGTTGACGCTATTTCTACTGGTTGTTTATCTTTAGATTTAGCCTTTGGTATTGGTGGTGTGCCTCGAGGTAGGATTATTGAAATTTTTGGACCCGAATCTTCTGGAAAAACTACTCTAGCTCAACACATTGTAGCTGAGGTTCAAAAAACAGGTGGAATTGCTGCTTTTGTGGATGCAGAGCATGCTTTAGATCCAGATTATGCTGAGAAAATTGGTATCAATGTTAAGGAAATGTTAATTTCTCAACCAGATACCGGAGAACAAGCCTTAGAGATTGTTGAAACTTTAGTTCGATCTAATGCGGTGGATGTTATTGTGGTTGATAGTGTGGCGGCGTTAGTGCCTCAAAAAGAAATTGAAGGTGATATGGGAGATCAGCACATGGGTCTTCAAGCTCGTTTAATGAGTCAAGCTTTAAGAAAGTTAACTGGTATTGTAGCTAAAACTAAAACAGTAGTTATCTTTATTAATCAAATTAGAAATAAAATAGGAGTATTCTTTGGTAATCCTGAAACTACTAGTGGAGGGAATGCTTTAAAATTTTATTCTTCAGTTCGGGTAGAGGTTCGACGCAGTGCTCAAATTAAACAAGGTGATCGGATTATTGGAAATCGAGTTAAAGCTAAGGTGGTTAAGAATAAGGTCGCTGCTCCTTTTAAGTCCACTGAGTTTGATATTATGTATAATGAAGGTATTTCTGTAGCCGGTGATTTAATAGATTTAGGAGTTGAGTATGCGGTGATTAAAAAATCAGGTAATTCTTATTCTTTTGGGAGTAATAAATTAGGGGTGGGACGAGAAGCTGCTAAAAATAATTTAAAAACTCAAGAAAAATTAATGAAGGAAATTAGAGCCAAAATATTAGAGGAGTATAATAAGTCAGATAAAAAATAATTATGCTTCATGTTTTATCTTTAGGTGGTTCCTTATTTTCTTTAGCTGATGGCTTAAATTTAAAATTTTTAAAGGAGTTTAAAAAATTGATTATAAAGCGAGTTGCCCTGGGAGATAAATTTATTATTGTGGTGGGCGGAGGAGCTTTAGCTCGTAGTTATATAAAAGTAGCTGGTGATTTAAATCCTAGTTTAACGGATGAAAATAAAGATTATCTTGGTATTGATGCTACTATTATTAATGCTAATTTATTTAAGATGATTTTTTCTGAGCTTGCTCGTCCACAACTTTTAAGTAATCCTAATAAAAAAGAAAGATTAAATAAGGCTTTAAATTTTTCTGGGGGTTATAAACCTGGAGCTTCAACTGATTTTGTAACAGCTAGATTAGCCAAAACTTATCAAGTCGATACTATTGTTAATCTATCTAATATTGATTATGTCTATGATCGAGATCCTAATAAATTTCCTGAAGCTCAAGTTATAAAAAAAATGAGATGGTCGGAATTTCTAAATATTAGTGGAGATAAGTGGTCCGCTGGTTTAAATCTTCCTTTTGATCCAATTGCTTCTAAGTTTTGCCAGAAGAATAATAAAAAAGTAATAATTCTTAATGGTCGGAATATCAGAAATTTAGAAAATTATTTTCTTAATAAAAAATTTAAAGGAACGGTAATATATTAATTTAAAAAAATATGAGTAAAGAAAAAAAGTCTTTTTCTTTTTTTAAGGGGCTTATTGCTTTCTTAAAAGAATATTCAGTTTTAGGCTTGGCCATCGGTTTAATAATTGGACAAGCTTCTAAGGATTTAGTTGACTCCATTGTTAATGGTCTTTTTATGCCTTTAATTCAGTTAATAATATCAAAAGATAATTTTGCTGATCTTAGCGTTAAGATTGGTGATGCTAGCCTAGAGTTTGGTTTAGTTTTAAGCTCTTTTTTAACTTTTGTTATTGTTATGAGTTTGCTTTATTTTATTGTTAAGAAGATTATAAAAAATGATCAACTCTTATCAAAAAAATAAAATTATACTTGGTTTAGATCCTGGAATTGCTGATACTGGTTTTGGTGTTATTTCAGTGGCTGGAAGTAAGATTAGTAGCCTGGATTATGGTTCTATAAAAACTAGTCCGAAGGATGATTTTTTAGATCGGCTTTTAAAATTAGATCAAGAACTAAAGAAAATTATTGATAAATATCAGCCTGATTTAGTTTGCATTGAAAAACTTTTCTTTAATAATAATGCTAAAACTGCTTTAATAGTTGGTCAAGCTCGAGGGGTTTTAATGTTACGAATTAAGAAAAGTGGTGCGAAGTTATTAGAACTTACTCCTCTACAGATTAAGCAGGGTATTAGCTGTTTTGGTCGAGCTGATAAAAATCAAGTTAAAAAAATGATAAAATTAATTTTAAATTTAAAAGAAGTTCCTAAGTCTGATGATGCGGCTGATGCTTTAGCGGCGGCTATCTGTGCTTCTAATTTAAAAATATGAAAAAAATGAAAATAGTTCATGTAGTGGCCGAAGTATCTCCTTTTTCAAAAACCGGCGGTTTAGGAGATGTGGCTCGAAGTTTACCTAAAGCTTTATTTCGTTTAGGTCACGAAGTTTCAGTTATTACTCCCTTATATGGTCGAATAATTGATAAGAAAAAACATAATTTAAAACTAATTTTTAAGGATATTAATTTAGTAGTTGATACTGAAACTTCAGTTAAAATTAATGTTTGGCGAGGGTCCTTAATTGATGGTTTAGCAGTTTATTTTATTGAAAATAAAGAGCATTTTTCTAAGTATAAAAAGATATATGTTTCTTCTAAGGATAATCTTCGTTTTTTGATTTTTAATTTAGCGGCTTTAAGGCTTTTAAATTTATTAAATAATAAGCCTGATATTATTCATTGTCATGATTGGCACACTGGATTAGTCCCTTATTTTATTAAAAATAAACATCGTTATACTAAAAATCTAGGATCAGTCAAAACTATTTTTACTATTCATAATTTAGCTTTTCAAATGGGGCGTTCTTGGTATAGTATCCCATCGGAAAAAAAGGATTATGGTCGTCGTAAATTACCTTTAAGTACTGATGATGATATTTATAATATTAACTTTGCTAAGCGAGCTATTCTAACAGCTGATATTATTAATACAGTTAGTGAACGGTATCGAGAGGAGATTATGACTAAAAAATTTGGTCAAGATCTTCATCGAATTTTAAGGAATCGAGAAAATCGTTTATTCGGCATTATTAATGGTATTGATTATAATTCCTATAACCCTAAAAAGGACCAGGCTTTATATAAACGGTATAGTTTTGATGATCATCATTTAAAAAGTGAGAATAAAAAATATTTACAAAAAAAGTTAGGCTTTACGATTGATGAAAATATACCATTTTTTTGTTCCACTTCTCGTATTGCTTATCAAAAAGGCTTTGATATTATTCTAGCCACCTTACCTCATTTATTAAAACTGGATGTTCAAATTATTTTTATAGGTGATGGTGATCATAATTATATTAAGGAGATTAAAAAATTAGTTAAGAAGTATCCTAAAAAAATTGCTTGGTGGCCATTTTTAAAGAATCAGAAAAAAGAAACCTTACTTTATGCGGCTTCTGATTTTTTTATTCTTCCTTCTTATTATGAGCCTTGTGGTATAAATCAAATGATTGCTATGAGATATGGAGCTATACCAATTGTTCGAGATATTGGTGGCCTTTATGATACGGTTAGTAATTTTAGCCCCTTAACTAATAAGGGAACTGGTTTTGTATTTAAACCAGCCGATGAGTTTGCCTTTTTCTGGGCTATTACTAGAGCTTTAGAGAATTATAAATACAAAAAAGTTTGGGCTAATTTAGTTAGTCGAGCGATGCGTCGTTCTAGTAGTTGGGAGATTCCAGCTCAAAAATATGTAAAATTATATAAGAGAGCTTTAAAGTTAAAATAATTTTTATGTTAAAGTGGATTAATTTTTTACATTTATATCAACCAGTAAACTCTGATGCTTATAAAATAGAGGAGGCTTTAAATTTAAGCTATCGTCGCATTTTTCAAGCTCTAGAAGATAATAGAAACATAAAATTTACTTTTAATATTTCCGGAGGATTGATTAGTCGTTTAGCTGATTTAAAAGAGGGGAGGAAATTAATCACTAAGATTAATAAATTAATTAATCGGGGTCAGGTAGAGTTAGTCGGTTCCGCTGCTTATCATGCTTTATTACCATTAATAAGTGAGGCTGAGGTTATTGATCAAATAAAGGAGCAAGAGTTGATTATAAAAAAACATTTTCCTCAGGCTAAATTAAAAGGGTTTTTTTTGCCAGAAATGGCTTTTAGTTCTAAAGTTGCTAAGATTATTAAGGCTCAATCTTATCAATGGTTAATATTAGATGAAATTTCTTATGCTGGGAAAGAAAAAATTAATTATCAAGAAACTTATTTAGATTCGTTTAGTAATTTAAAAATTATTTTTCGTTCTCGTCGTTTTTCAAATTCCTATATTCCTGAAACAGTCGAAACTTTACTCAATAATGATATGGTATTAATAACGGCTAGTGATGGAGAGCTTCATGGTCTTCGGCATCATGATTTGAATGGATCTTTAGAGCGAGTTTTGAAAAACTCTAAAATTGAAACTAGATTAATTTCTGATTTTATTAAGAACTTTAAAAATCCGAAGAAAATTAATCTCAGGTCTAGTAATTGGGAGTCCACTATTGATCAGCTTAAAGCTCGAAAACCTTTTTATCTTTGGTATAATAAAGATAATGAGATACAAATGAAATTATGGAAATTAGCTCAATTGAGTGAAAAAATGATTAATAAATATCCTAAGGATATTAATCATTCTTGGGCTCGTTGGCATTTTGTTAGAGGTTTAGCTAGTTGTACTTTTTGGTGGGCTAGTGCTTATGATTTTAAACATAATTTTGGTCCCAAGGCTTGGAGTCCTGATGAAATCGAGCGGGGGGTCGATGAGTTTATTCGAGCTATTCGATCTTTAGAAAATTCTACTACTTTAAGGGAAAAAAGATCTTCTGAAGAGTTATTAATATTAATTAAGAGATTGGTCTGGTTAGAGCACTGGACTTATCAGAAAAAATATGAATAAAGCTAGAAAATTATTAGATAAGGATTACGTCCTCAGTCTTTTTAAGAGAAAGATTTTACCGCTTTATCCTGATTTTAATAAAATTGATAAAATAAAAATAATTTCACATAAGAAGAATATTTGGATTAGTACTTATCACATAGTTTTTGAGTATCGAGTTTCTTTTTCTAATAAAAATTATCCTCAAAAAAGAGCTAAGAGTTTTTCTTTTTTTGTCACAGCTCATTCTAATGAACCTCGAAAAAATGTTCATGATGTATTAACTTATCTTTGGGACCAAGGTTTTTCTAAGGGTTATTTATTAATTCCTAAACCTCTGTTTTATTCTAAGTATTTTAATGCGTCTTTTTATCGCGGAGTTCAAGGTGAGAATCTTTTACAGATTATTAAAAGGGGAAATAAAATAGAGATAGAGGATATGGTAAAAAAGACGGCTCAATGGTTGGTTAAACTTCATCGCTTAAAAGTTCCTTCCGATTTATCTTATAATAAAAAGAATAATAAGATTAAGACTGTTTTACCTGGTTATCAAGAAGCTTTAAGAAATTTAAAAGAAAAACATGAGGGAAAATATTTTACTGAAGTTAAAAAAATTTATGATTGTTTAATTGAATTAGAGGAAGATTTTTTTAATTTAAGTCATAAGAGATGGTTGGTTCATGGTGATGTTCATCCTGAGAATATTATTAAAATGAGTGATCGAAAAATAGCTTTTATTGATTTTGCTGATTTATGTGTATCTGATTTTGCTCGAGATTTAGGAACCTTTGTTCAGCAACTTGATTATAAATTAAGTCAAAATAATTATTCCAAGGTTTTTATTAACAAAGTTAATAAAGTTTTTTTGGAAATTTATTGTCAGGGAGCTAAAATTAAGTATAATGCTAGACTGGAAGAGAGAATTAAGCTATATTATTCTTGGACAGCTTTAAGATCAGCCTTATACTGGCTATTAAAACATGAGCCTCAACCTGATCGAGTGGATTCTTTATTGCTGGATATAAAGAAGAAAGTAAAAATTAAATAAAATAAAATGCTGATTGATCTACAATTACATTCTACATTTTCTGATGGTTATTTAAGTCCTAGTGAGTTGGTTGATTTTGCTAAAGAGAGAAGTATAAAAGTTATTTCCTTAACCGATCATCATACTACGGCTGGTTTAGAAGAGTTTCGGCAAGCCGCTAAAAGAGCTAATATTAAAACTATTGATGGAGTGGAGCTTTATCTTAAATATCGAGGCCGAGGATTTAATGCAGTTTGGTATAATTTTTCTTTAAATAATGAAAAATTAGAACGAGTATTATCTGATGTTCGCCGTCGCCGCATCATTTTAGTTAGAAGAAGTTTAAAAAGGTTAAAAGAGGCCGGTTATAAAATAGATATTGAGAAGATTTTATCTAGCTTTGATAATTATATTCCGGTTAACCGTTTGGCCGAGATGGTGATGAGTGATAAACATAATTATGATTTAGTGGTTAAGAGCTTAAGAGCTAAGACTCCTAAGGGAACTAGATTAATATTACCTCTTAGAGAGGAGAGTGTTTTATCAGAATTATTTTTTAATCGTAAAAGGGGAGTTTTAAAAGAAGCTTATATTAGCGCTGAAAGAATAGTAAAGATAAAAGCGGAGGTTGGAGGGCAGATTGTATTTGCTCACCCTGGGAAGTATAATAAATATACTAATAATATGACTGAGAGATTACAAAAAATAGGGTTAATTGATGGAATTGAAGTTCTTTCTCCTCATCATAATATTGGGGCTATTATGTATTCTCAATTTTTAGCTGAGAAATTAGATTTAATTGCTACTGGTGGATCTGATTTTCATCTTTTTGAAAAAGATGTTCCTATTAATGATGCTTGGGATTGGTTTAAAATTGATGATCAATATTTAAGACGAATAGATGAAATTATAAATTATAAAAAATATGGCCAAAAAAAATAATAAAGAGAAAAACATAGACAATGATAACAGAATTAAGCTTAGTATTATTTCTTGGATAATATTTGTTTTAGGTTTGATTAGTTTTTTATCCATTTTATCCTTAGCCGGATCTTTTGGAGTTTTTTTAGATCGTTCTTTGTCTTTAGGTTTTGGTTGGGGAAAGTGGCTTTTTCCAGTTTTTTTAGTGGTTTTAAGTTTAGCTTTATATCGTCGCCAGAATTTTTTCTCTAAAAAATCTAATTATATTGGATTATCTTTATTTTTTGTTTTTTTATTAGCTCTTTTTCATTTCTTTTTTGAGAGTAGTATTAGTTTAGAAAAAGCTAAAGATGGTGTTGGGGGTGGCTATTTAGGTTATGGATTAAGTTATTTATTAAATAGTATCTTTGGTTTTTGGGGTGGACTTTTAATTATTTTAGCTATCATGGTTTTAGCTGTTATTCTACTTTTTAATATTACTTTATCTGAATTATTTTTTATTAGAAAGATAAAAATAAAAAAGCCTCAAATTCTTTCTGCTAAAGAAAAAGAGATTGATTCAGTTGAGGTTGAAGAGGAGGTTCCTGATTTAAATCTAGAATCGGAAGAATTAGTAGAAGAGGTTTTATTTTCTAAAAAAGAAATTGGAGCTAAAGAAGAAAAAAAGGAAAAAATTGAGAAGCCTCAATGGAAAACTAAGGGGATTAAAACTGATTTACCTCTCGATCTCTTAAGTAGTAAAAAAGATCGAGCGACCAGTGGTGATATTAATAAAAATTCTTTAATTATTCAGAGAACTTTAGAAAATTTTGGTATCTCAGTTGAGATGGGAGATGTTAGTGTCGGACCAACTGTAACTCAATATACTTTTAAGCCCTCCGAAGGAATTAAGCTTTCTCGTATTACTAGTTTAAATAATGATCTTTCTTTAGCTTTGGCAGCTCATCCCATTAGGATTGAAGCCCCCATACCGGGTCAAGCTTTAGTAGGAATTGAAGTGCCTAATAAGGCTAAAGCTATTGTTGGTTTACGAGAAATATTAGAAGATGACAGCTTTAAAAATCGATCTAGTAATTTGATGGCGGCTTTAGGTAAAGATGTTTCTGGTTGTAATATTATCTATGATATTAGTAAAATGCCTCATTTATTAGTAGCTGGGGCGACTAATTCAGGAAAGTCGGTGTGTTTAAATACTATTATTGTTAGTTTATTATATCAAAATAGTCCGGAGTCCTTACGTTTTATTATGGTTGATCCTAAAAGAGTTGAGTTGCCAGTATATAATGGTATTCCTCATTTATTAACTCCAGTTATTACTGAGGTTAGTAAAACTATTAATGCTTTAAGATGGTGTTTAAATGAAATGGATCGTCGTTATGAACTTTTAAATCAAGCTGGTAAGAAAAATATTCAAAGTTATAATCAATCGTCTAATGAAAAATTACCCTATATTATTTTTATTATTGATGAATTAGCTGATTTAATGGTAGCGGCCGCTAAAGATATTGAGGCTAGTGTAATTAGATTAACTCAAATGTCTCGTGCAGTCGGTATACATTTAATTTTAGCGACTCAAAGACCAAGTGTTGATGTTATTACTGGCCTTATTAAAGCTAATACTCCTTCTCGAATTGCTTTTTTTGTAGCTTCAGCGGTGGATTCTAAAACTATTCTAGATTCTTCTGGAGCTGAAAAATTATTAGGTAAGGGTGACATGCTTTTTTCAACGGCGGAACTTTCTAAACCTAAAAGAATTCAAGGAGCTTATGTTGATGATAATGAAATTTTAAATATTACTAATTATTTAAAAGATAAATATGGTCCGGTTGATTATTTAGAGGGTATAGTAGAGCGACAAAAAGTAAGTGGTATTGGTGGGGTTGGTTTAGATGGTTTAAGAGGGGATGAAGATGAATTATTAGAAGAAGCTAAGGATATAGTTATTAGTTCTAAAAGAGCTTCAACCTCTTTATTACAACGAAGACTTCGAATCGGTTATTCTCGAGCAGCTAGTATTTTAGATATGTTAGAAGAGGCTGGTATTGTTGGGCCACCGAATGGCTCTAAGCCTCGAGAGATATTAGTTTCGGCTGAATCTAATTTGGCTGGAGCTAGTCTTCATAAAAGGGAAGAGTCAGAGGCTCCAGATCGCTATCTTTATGAAGAAGAAGAGAGTCCTCTAGTTTTAGATGAGGAAGAGCCACCAGAGGATGAAGAGGAGGAAGAGGATATAGCTCGATATTATTCTCGTTAAATAATATTATGAAAGTATTTTTATCTTATCTTAAAAAATTTATTCCTAAAAAAATCTTTAATAGTCTTCAAAGACCTTATCATTATTTTTTAAGTTTTTTAGCTAATTTAATTTATGCTCGACCCAGTTCTAAGATTGTAGTTATTGGTGTAACTGGTACGACAGGTAAGACCAGTTCTGTTTATTTAATGGCTAAAGCCTTAAATGAGGCTGGTTATAAAACTGGGTATACATCTACAGCGATGTTTGGTGATGGAAAGACTGAGTGGTTGAATGATAAAAAGATGACCATGATTGGTCCTTTCTTTACTCAAAGAATTATTAAACAGATGTTAAAAAATAATTGTCGCTATGCTATTATTGAAACGACTTCAGAGGGTATCCGACAATTTCGTCATCGCTTTATTAACTATGACATTTTGGTTTTTACTGGTCTTTATCCAGAGCATATTGAATCACATGGAGGTTTTGAGAATTATAAAAAAGCGAAAGGGGAATTATTTAGACATCTTCAATCTTGTAGTCCTAAATTTTTAGATTCTGATAATAAGGTTATTAAAGTTAAAAGTAATTTAGCTAAGATTAGTTTAAATCGTTTGAAAAAATCCATTATTATTAATGGTGATGATGAGCACGCTCCTTATTTTTCATCTTTTTGGGCGGAAGAGTCCTGGCAATATATTAGGGGAGATTTAGATAGTTCTGAAGATTCAAAAGTTTCTTTTAAAAATATTGATAGTAGCTTAGGTGGAGTTTCTTTTTCTTTTTTCTATCCTAATAAATTAAGTAATCAAATTATTGAGAAGCCAGTATCTTTAAAGTTATGGGGTGATTTTAATGTTTCTAATACTATTCCTCTTCTTTCTTTACCTTTGTTAATTACTAATTTAGATTTAGATAAAATTATTAAGGCGTTAGAAAGTATTAAAAGTATTCCCGGTCGAATGGAGTTGATTGATATTGGACAGAAGTTTTTATCTATAGTTGATTATGCTTATGAACCTCGAGCTATGGATAAATTATATGAATTAATATCTTTTTTAAGAGAAGAATTAATTCAAAATGGTTATCAAGGTAAAATTATTCATATTTTGGGTTCAGCTGGTGGTGGTCGTGATAAATCTCGTCGAGAGGTTATGGGTCGTTTAGCTGGGAAAAAAGCCGATATCGTTATTATCACTAATGAGGATCCCTATGATGAAAATCCTCTAGAGATAATTAATCAAGTAGCTTCAGGTTCTCGAGAAGTTGGAAAAAAAGAGGGTTTTAATCTTTTTCGAATATTAGATAGGCGAGGAGCTATTAAAAAGGCTTTAAGTTTGGTTAAGGAGGGCGATATTTTAATTATTACTGGTAAGGGTTGTGAACAAGCTATTTGTGTGGCTAATGGCAAGAAGATTCCTTGGGATGATCGCTTGGTGTTGAAAGAGGAAATACTTAGTATATTAAAGAAATGATTTTTTCTTGACAATTATAGGTTATTTGCTAAGATGTATTTATTAAATTAAAGATAATATAAAAAATATGGGGAAAATTGCGGTAATTAGAACTGGTGGAAAGCAGTATAAAGTTAAAGAAGGTGATACTTTAAAAGTAGAGAAGCTTTCTGTTGAACCAGGAAAAAAGATAAAATTAGAGACCTTAATGACTGCTAATTCTGATGGATCAGCTTTAGATTTAGGTCGCCCTTCTTTAGGAGAAAAAGTGGAAGCTGAGCTTCTTTCTCATGGTAAAGATAAGAAGGTTTTAGTAGTTAAATATAAAAGTAAAACTCGTTATAAAAGAAGTATTGGACATCAACAAGAGTTTAGTCAGATTAAAATTAGTAAAATATCTTAAATTTAGATAACAAAAAAGAAGTCTTAAAAACAAGACTTCTTTTTTTTATTTTATTTATTCTAAATATCCTCGAAATTTAAAAGCGTTAGATAGAGTGTTTTGATCGGCGTATTCTAGGCTTAGTCCTGTAGATAATCCCTGAGCCAATTTACTTATCTTTATTTTCTTATTTTTTAAAATATTTTGTAAATAAAGGGAAGTTGTTTCTCCTTCTAGAGTAGGACTAAGAGCTAATATTATCTCTATTTGACTATATTTTTTTAAACGTTCATTAATTTCTTTAGCTAATTCTTTGAGTTTTAGTTTTTCTGGACCCAAACCTTCAATAGAGCTTAATAGTCCCCCTAATATGAAATATTTTCCAGAATATAGTTTAGTATTTTCGATAGCTAAAAGATCTTGAAAATTAGCTATTAAACATAGTTGATCATTTTTTCTTTGAGGATTAGAGCAAATCTCACAAGGATTAGTTTCGCTGGGAGAAAAACAATGTTGACAAAAAACCAGATCGTGATTTAAATCTAAAAGATGTTTAGAAAAAATTTTAAGATAGCTAGGTTTTTGTTTTAGTAAATAAAAAACATAGCGTTCAGCTGTTTTTCGTCCTACGCTTGGTAGAGAAGAAAATTGTTTAATTAAATTTTCGATTGATTGAGGATAATTCACAGGTTTAATTTAGACCAGGAATACCACCCATGGCTTGCATTTTTTTAGCCATAACTCGTTGGGTCTTTTTAATTCCTTCATTGAATAAATCTTTGCAATATTTAGCTATATCATTAGGTTTAAGATCGGAATTAATACTTAATTCTAATATTTCCATATTACCATTCATAACCATTTTAATACCATTTTTATCGAGCTCTATTTTTTCTTCCGCTAGAGCACTTTGCATGGTCTTAGCTTGATTACGTAAGTCTTTAAATTGTTTTAATTTACTGAACATAAAATTATTATTAATTATTATTTTTAGCTAAATTTTTAAAACTGGCTGTTTCTTCAGAAAAATAAAGATCAATCTTTCCGGTGGGACCGTTACGATGTTTAGCGATATGTATTTCGGCTTTATATCTTTCATCCATTGATAAATCTTGAACATTAAAGGATCGATCAGTAGCTTTACGGTAAATGAACATTACTACGTCAGCATCTTGTTCAATTGATCCAGAATCTCTTAAATGAGATAGCTTAGGAATAGAGGCCCCAGATTGTTGTTCAGTGGCTCGAGATAATTGGGCTAAAGCTAAAACTGGGATATCTAATTCTCGGGCAATACCTTTTAAGCCTCGACTAATTTCTGATATTTCTTGAACTCGATTATCACTATATTTACCGCGTCCTTCCATTAATTGTAAATAATCAATAACTATGAGACCTAACCCTTTTTCAGCTTGTAGACGACGGCACTTAGCTCTAATTTCCATCACTGAAACATTAGGGGAATCATCAATATATATTGGAGCTTCTGATAGTAATCCCATAGCTTCATTTATTTTAACAAAATCATTATCCTCTTCTTTGTCTGATAGATTACCAGTTCTCATTTTCCATAAATTCACATTAGCTTGAGCGCAAATCATTCGATCAACTAATTGTTCTTTACCCATTTCTAGAGAAAAAATACCTACACCTACTTTGTTTTTAATAGCAGCTTGTCTAGCTATATCTAAAGCTAGGGATGTTTTTCCGACACTGGGACGAGCAGCGATGATTATTAAATCTGATTTTTGTAGACCAGCTAAAAGATCATCTAAATCGTAGAATCCAGTAGATAAGCCACGTAGATTGCCACTTTTTTTATGAAGTTCATCAATTCTTTCAAAGGCTTCTGATAATAGGCTGTCGATTCCAATGAAGGAGTTTTTTAAGAATTTTCTAGAGACACTAAAAATTTCTTTTTCAGCTTGATCTAATATTTCATCAATCTCTCTTTCTTCTTCAAAACCTAAACTCATAATTTGGCTAGCGGCTAATTGTAATCTTCTTAAGGTAGCTTTTTTTTGTATTAAATTAGCATAAAAGACAGCATTAGCTGTAGTAGCGACAGTATTAGATAGTTGGGCTAAATAACTTCGTCCACCAATTTCTTTTATTTGATTTTTTTCTTCTAATTTATTAGATAAAGTAATAATATCAATAGGTTCTCGACTATTAAAAAGCTCAATCATGGCTTGAAAGATTTTTTGATGATTGCTTTGATAGAAATCTTCAGCGGCAATAACATCGCTCACTTTATAGATGGTTTCTTTATCTAATAATAGGCATCCGAGTAATGATTGCTCAGCTTCAATATTTTGAGGTGGCATTTTCCCCTCTATATTTTTTTCTTTTTTTGACATGATTATATCATATCTTAATCAGCGTTATTTTTCAAGATTGATAATTCACTTTTTTTCCCCGAATTATTAAGGGTATTAGTATTTGGATATTTAAAAATCTTATCGAGATTAATTAATAGTGGTTAAGGTGAGATTTTAAATATCTCAATTAATAGGAATAAAGTAAGATTATTTATGACTCAATGCGATATCCTTGCCAAATATATTTTTTTTGTTTATAATAAAATTAATCATAAGCATTTCAGTATTATGATTATTTTTTTTCATTTGCGCTCATAGCTCAGTCGGTAGAGCAGCTGCCTTTTAAGCAGAAGGTCGCAGGTTCGAATCCTGCTGGGCGCACTTTTAGCCGCCTTAGCTCAGCTGGCTAGAGCGACTGTCTTGTAAACAGTAGGTCGTCGGTTCGAACCCGACAGGCGGCTCCAGGAAAAACGTTTTTAGATAAACGTTTTTTTTGATATAATTAAAGAATGAAAAAGGTGAAATTTAAAATATATACCACTGGTTGTAAAGTTAATCAATATGACTCAGCTTTTCTGGCTCGACTCTTAAAAGAGGAAGGATTAATTGAAGCTGAGAGTGATTTAGATTTAATTATAATTAATTCTTGTTCCGTAACTCAAAAAGCTATCTTAAAGAATCAGAGGCTAATCAGGACTCTGAGACGAGATCATCCTAAGGTTAAGATAGTTTTAATTGGTTGTTGGCCTAAAGTATATTCAGTTCAGGATTCTAATGTAGATTTAGTTTTGTCTTCTAAAGAGGTTTCTGATATTGTTTTAGATATAAAAAAGGCTTGGCCGGAGATTTTTTTAGGATTGAGAAAAGCTATTGTTGATCCACTTAATTTAATCGAAGATCGTAGTCGGTATTTTATTAAAATTCAGGATGGTTGTCAGCAGTTTTGTTCTTATTGTATTATTCCTTTAGCTCGAGGTCCTTTAAGTAGCCGATCATTAAATGAAATTACTTGTGAGATTAGGGCAGCTTTAGATTATGGCTTCTCTGAAATTGTTTTATCCGGAATTCATTTAGGGCTTTATAGGGATAGAGAGGGGAATGATTTATATCAAGCTTTAAAAACAATATTAAATCTAAAATCTTTAGGGAGACTTCGTTTAAGTTCAATTGAAGCTACTGAGATAAGTTCCGATATTATTAAATTATTTGATAATGATAAATTTTGTCGTCATTTACATATTCCTTTACAATCTGGGAGTGATAAAATACTATCATTAATGAATAGGCCATATCAAAAAGAATATTTTTTAAATAAAGTACAAGAACTTCGACAAAAAAGTCCCGATATTGCTATTAGCACTGATTTAATAGTTGGTTTTCCTGGAGAAAGTGAAGATGATTTTTTAGAAACAGTAGATTTTTGTCGACAAATTAATTTTTCTAAAATTCATGTTTTTTCTTTTTCGGATCATGAGAAAGCTGCTGCTTTTAATTTTCCTGATAAAGTGGAGCCTCAAGAAATAAAAAGAAGATCGGAAATAGTTCGAGCTTTATCTAAGGATTTAGAGAGAAATTATCGAGATCAAATATTAAAAAAAAGTAAAACTCTTAATCTTTTAGTAGAAAATATTAATGATAAAATTGTTAAATTAAAAACTGAGTTTTATTTTGATCTTTATCTTGATTTCTCGAAATTAAAGCCTTATGGTGATTTAAAGCCCGGTCAAATTATTAAGTACAAATTATAATTTATTTAAGCTATCTTTAGGATAGCTTTTTTTCAAGTTTATTTTTAACTTGTTAATATTTTAATATCATATTATTAAATATTTTAAAATGAATTTAGTAGTTTTAATTTTAGTAATTTTGAGTTTTATTTTAAGTTTGGTGGTTATAATTTTGTTGCGATTTAGAATTAGGGCTAAAAGATGTCTTTTTAATTTGTCCAAACTAGCTGAAGCTGGGAAGCTTTCTTTAGAGGTTTATCATGATTTAGCTAATATTGTTAGTTTGGTTAATTTAACGCTTGATCAAATCGAGAATCCTCAGGAATTATCCGATAGTCTAAGTGAAATAAGTCATCGAGCTAATTTGTTACTTCAATCCTTTAAAAATCAATGTCGTGATGGTGGTGAAAAGCAGAAGTTTAATGTTCTCTCAGAAATTAAAAGTAGTTTATTAATCTTGAATTGTGTTTTAATTAAAAACAAAGTAAAATTAGAACTTTTAGTGGATGAGAATATTGAAATAGTTGCTAATCCTATTAGATTTGGTCAATTAATGATTAACTTGCTCAATAATGCTATTGAGGCTTTTCCGGATCATCAGAAGAATAAATTAATTTCTATTTCTAGTCAGGTACGAGATAATAGTGTTAGTCTGATTATAAAGGATAGTGGTGGCGGGATACCAGCTTGTGTTTTAAAGAATATTTTTAAACCATTTTTCTCATCCAAAACTCGATCTAAGGAAAATTGTGGGCTAGGTCTTAGTATTGCTAAGAAGATAGTTGAAGATGAGTTTTTGGGTAAAATTAAAATTAAGACTTGTTTGGGTCAAGGGACTACGTTTATAATTGAAATTCCGTTTTCTAAAATTTGAATAATTTTGATAAATATAAGATATTTTTCTTTAGATTTACAGTAATTACAATTTTAAATTGTAATTTATAGACCATTGTTTTATAAATTTATTATAATATATGGAGTTAGACTCCATAAATTTAGCTTAATTTATGGAGTTGGACTCCATAAATTTGACAAAAATCATTAAAAACTGTATTATATATGGTGTATAATTAATTCATAAATTATGATTAAACGCATCTATGACAATTTAAATGATTATATTAAACCTAATAAAGCTTTGATAATTTATGGACCACGACGAGTTGGTAAAACTACTCTTTTACAGGATTATCTGAGTAAAACTAATTTTAAATATAAATTAGATAATGGTGATAATATTAGATTACAAAACATTTTAAAATCGCAAGATTTCAAAAAAATATTAGCTTATGCTGAGAGTTATGAGTTAATAGCTATAGATGAAGCTCAGCAAATTCCTAATATTGGTATGGCCTTAAAAATTCTAGTAGATAATATTCCTAATATTCGTGTTATTGCTACTGGTTCATCTTCTTTTGATCTTTCTCAGCAAATCGGAGAGCCTCTAACCGGAAGGAAAAAAACTATAGTTCTCTATCCTTTTTCTCAGAAGGAATTATTGTTTAAATTTAATAAATATGAACTTGAAGAAAATTTGGGAGATTTTTTACTTTTTGGTTCTTATCCTGATGTTATTTTATCTAAAAGCAGAAAAGAAAAGTTAAGTTTTTTAGAAGAATTAGTTAATTCATATTTACTTAAAGATATATTAAGCCTGGATAAAGTTAAGTCTAGCAGTGTCTTATTAAATTTACTTAAATTATTATCTTTTCAAGTTGGTAGTTTAGTTTCTTTGAATGAATTATCAAACACTCTTAAAATAGATATAAAAACAGTTGATAGATATTTAGATCTTTTGGAAAAAAGTTTTATTATATTTAGATTGGGTGGCTTTAGTCGAAATTTAAGAAATGAAATTAATAGTAAAGCTAAGTATTATTTTTTAGATAACGGTGTTCGTAATGCCGTTATTTCCAAGTATAATACTTTAGAAAATAGGGATGATATTGGTCAATTATTTGAAAATTTTATAATCTCAGAAAGAATTAAAAAATGTGCTTATGAACAAATTTATGGTAGCAGTTATTTTTGGAGAAATTATGCCGGTCAGGAAATAGATTTAATAGAAGAAAGAGATGGAAAATTATTAGCTTATGAAATTAAGTGGTCAAAGGAAAAAGTAAGTCCTCCTAAGGATTTTGTAGAAAATTATAAAAATAGTGAGTACCAGGTAATTAATAAGGATAATTATTTGGGCTTTATTTTATAATTAATTTTAAACAAAAGAAAAGATTTTTAATTAATAAAATTAAGAAAGTATAGTATTTTTGTTTAGGGCTTCTTGTTTTAAAGAGTTGAAGTTTGTGATTCTTTTTTGTATAATATTAAAATAATAATTTCATTTTTTATATGGAAATTTTAAATTTAGCTAAAAAAGATATTAATGAGGTGATTTTAGATTTAAAAACTGATTTAGAATCAGGTTTAAGTCAAGAGGAAGCTCAAAAAAGATTAAAAAGGGATGGATTAAATATATTACCTGATCATAGTCTTAAATGGTGGAAGATATTTTTAAGACAATTTAAATCAGCCTTTGTTTATTTATTATTATTTGCTGCTGTCTTATCTTTTGTTTTAAAACAACCCCTAGAGGGTTCCATGATTTTGATTTTTATTGTTATTAATACTTTATTGGGTTTTTTTCAAGAGTTTCGTTCGGAAAATACAGTTAAGCTCTTAAAGAAATTTATTAAAATACAGTCTAAGGTTATTAGGGATGGACAGAAAATGGCTATTGATAGTGAAAATTTGGTAGTTGGAGATATTGTGGAGCTAGATACTGGGGATAAGATTGGAGCTGATATGAGAATAATTAAAGCTCAAGATTTATTAATCGATGAATCAATTTTAACTGGAGAATCTATTGAGATTAAAAAACAAGCTGAGAAAATAATAAATCATGAAGATTTGAATCATTTTTCAGCTAATAATATTTGTTTTTCAGGAACATCAGTTGTGAGCGGTAAAGCTCAAGCGGTAGTTTTAGCCACGGGTAAAAATACTTTTATTGGCGGTATATCTAAAATCACTTCTCAGACGACTAAGGTTAGTAATTTTGAAAAAGGTGTCTCTCAATTTAGCTCTTTTATTCTAAAGTTAGTTTTAGTAACCTTAATTTTCATTTTCATTTTCAATGCTTTTTTTAAGGATGGTTTAGATATTTTGGAATTAACTATTTTTTCAATTGCTTTAGTTATTTCTGTTATTCCTGAGGTTTTACCTTTAGTTATGACCTTCTCTTTTTCTAGTGGGGCGCGAAATTTAGCTAAACATCAGGTGGTAGTTAAGAGATTGTCCTCAGTAGAAGATTTAGGTAATATTGATATTTTATGTTCTGATAAAACTGGAACTTTAACTGAAAATAAATTAACCATTATTGATTTTTATAATTCTATTTGTTCATCAGAAAGGGTATTACGATATGCTGCCTTAGCCGTTTCTCAATTAAGAGAAAAGGTTGAGCCTTTTGATATTGCTATTATGGATAAGTTAGATGATAGTGATAGGGAGGCTATAAAAAAATATGAATATATTATTGATACTCCATTTAATCCAGCTCGACAACGAAATAATGTTCTAGTTCGTTCGGATGAAGGTTTAGAGTTGATTGTGCGAGGGGCGGTTGAAACTTTATTTAACTTAAGTTCTAATCTTAGTTCAGAAAAAATGGAAGATATGAGGCGATGGATATCAGAACAAGGATTTTTAGGGCGACGAGTTTTAGCTATTGCTAAAAAGAAAATTAGCGACACTGATATTGAAGTTCTTAAAAAGAATTTAATTGAAGCAGAAAGTGATTTAGAGTTTTTAGGTCTTTTTTCTTTAGCTGATCCTATAAAAGAATCAGTCAAGAAGGCTGTAGTTGATGCTAATGAACTGAAAGTTGGTATAAAGATTATTACTGGCGATAGTTCGGAGATAGCCGGATCAGTAGCTTATCAAATTGGTTTAATTGATGATCCTAAAAAAGTTATATTAGCTTCTGATTTGTTAAAATTATCAGAAGAAGACAAAAGAAAAGCTCTAGATGAATATCAGGTTTTTGCTCGAGTTTTGCCCGAGCAAAAATTTGAAATTATTAAAATTTTACAAGAAAAATATAATGTTGGTTATTTAGGTGATGGTATTAATGATGCTCCGGCTTTAAAAGTCGCTGGTGTTTCTTTAGTGGTAGCTAATGCTTCGGATATAGCTCGGGAAGCGGCGGATATTGTTCTTTTGAAAAATGATCTTAATGTTATTGTGGAAGGAATAAAAGAGGGGCGAACAATTTTTGCTAATAGTAGTAAATATATTAAGGCTACCTTAGCTTCTAATTTTGGTAATTTTTATGCAGTTGCCATTGCTTCTTTAATAATAGATTTTTTACCGATGTTACCTTTACAAATTCTATTGTTAAATCTTTTGTCAGATTTTCCAATGATTGCTATTGCTACTGATAGGGTTGATAAAGAAGAACTATTGTCACCCAAAAAATATCAAGTTAAAAATATTATTATCGTTGCCACTATTTTTGGAATATTGAAATCAGTATTTGAGTTTATTTTCTTTGCTATGTTCTATCGGATGTCCCCTGAAATTCTCCAAACTAATTGGTTTATAGCTAGTGTTTTAATCGAGTTAATTTTCTTATTCTCTATCCGAACTAAAAAACCGGTTTTTAAGGCTCAGCGTCCATCAAAATTAGTAGTGGGATTAACCTTAGGGGCGGTATTGTTAACTATTCTTACTCCTTTAACCACTTGGGGACAAAAAATATTTCAATTTATAAAGCCTAGTTGGTCACATTTAGGAATAATAATAATTTTAACTATAGTCTACTTCATTTTCTCTGAAGTTGTTAAATTCTTTTATTATCGAAACAAGAAAGGTGATTATGTCGTATCATAAATCTATTTTAGCTGATTCACTTCGCCCTCAAAGTTTAAAAGATTTTGTGGGGCAGGAAAAAATTTTAGGACCCCAGTCTTGGCTTCGTGATTCCATTAAAGAGGATCGTATTCCATCAATGGTCTTTTGGGGGCCCCCAGGTTCTGGTAAAACTACTTTAGCTCGTATTATTTCTCGAGAAACTAAGGCTGATTTTGTAAATTTATCAGCTGTTGAAAGTGGTCTTAAAGATTTGCGAGATATAGTTCAGAGAGCTAAGACGAACAAACGTTTAGGCACTAAGACTATTTTATTTATTGATGAAATTCATCGTTGGAATAAATCACAACAAGATGCTCTTTTGCCACATCTTGAACAAGGTTTAATTATTTTGATTGGAGCTACTACTGAGAATCCCAGTTTTGCTGTGAACGCCGCTCTTTTATCTCGTTTAAAAGTTCTAAGTTTTAGTCGTTTAAGTGAAAAAGATTTAATAAAAGTTTTGAATCGAGCTAAGAAGGAGATTTCTTATAATATTAAACCCGAGCTTTTAAAGGTAATAGCTTCATTAAGTGATGGCGATGCTCGACAAGCTTTAAATACTTTAGAATTGTTAAGTAATTCTCAGAAAGAAGCCAGTCTTGATGCAATTAAGGATATTTTTGGTCAAGGATATTTAAAATATGATAAAAAGGGGCAAGAGCATTATAATTTGATTTCCGCTTTACACAAAACTATGCGAGCTGGAAATGATAAAGCGGCAGTTTATTGGTTGAGTCGAATGATTGAAGCTGGTGAAGATCCTTTGTTTATAGCTAGACGAATGATTCGTTTTGCTAGCGAAGATATTGGTTTAGCTAATAATACCGCTTTAGTTTTGGCTGTTTCGGTTTATCAGACCTGTAAATATATTGGTTTACCAGAATGTAATTTAGCTTTAATTCAAGGGGTTATATATCTGGCACGATCTAAAAAAAGTCGCTTAACTGATGAAGCTTATGAGGCTAGTATGGATGAAATTAAGTCTAGCGGATCTTTACCAGTTCCTTTAAGTTTAACTAATATTTCGGGGGAGTGGGCTAAAGACTTATTTTCAGATCCTGATCAGAAAGATAAAGATGGTTTACCTCCAGGTTTAAAAAGTAAAAAGTTTAAAAATTTAAAGATATAAAATATGGGATATTATATAATATTATTAATTGTGTTAATTTTCTTTTCGGCCTTTTTTTCATCAGCTGAAGTGGCTTTTTTATCGTTAAGTGAAGCGAAGTTGAGTGTATTAGCTAATGAAAAAAGAAGAAATAGTCGGATGATTATAAAGCTCAAATCTGATCCTCGATCTTTATTGGTTACTATTTTAATTGGCAATAATATCGTTAATATTAGCGCGGCTTCTTTAGCTACAGTGGTCTTTTCACATTATTTTGATTCGGCTGTTATTGGAATTACTACTGGAATTATGACTGCTGTCATATTAATCTTTGGCGAAATTATACCGAAAGCTTTTGCTTCTTCTAAGGCTCTATCTTTAGCTAGGCTTTGGGCGGGACCCTTAACTTTTTTAAAAATTGTTTTCTCTCCTATTATTGTAATTATGAATACCATTACTAATATTTTAGTTGGTAAGCATCAGAGTGAAAAAATAAGTGAAGAAGAGTTAAAGGCTTTAGCTATGACTGGAGTGGAGCAAGGAACTATTGATCGGAGTGAGGGAGTGATGATAGAAAATCTTTTTAGTTTAAATAATATTACAGCTGAGGACATTATGACTCCTCGAGTAGAAATTGTTTATGTTTTAGAAGGAGACTCAATTGAAAAATGCGCTGAAGAAATTGAGCGTTTTGGTACTACTAGATGTCTAGTAGTAGATAATAATCCTGATAAAGTAAAGGGATTTGTTCATGCTCAAGATGTATTATTAGCTTTTAGACAGGGGCGAGAAAATGATAAGGTTTCTTCTTTAATTCGTCCCATTGCTTTTGTGCCGAAGCAAATGATAGTGAGTAGTATTTTAAAGGAGCTTCAGCGACGTAAAATGCATATTGCTGTTGTTATGGATGAATATGGTGGAACCGATGGTATAGTAACTTTAGAAGATATTTTAGAAGAATTAGTGGGTGAGATAATAGATGAGCATGATGTCGATGATACTTTAATAAAACGAATTGGAAAAAATGAGATTATGGTTTCTGGAATTACCGAAGCTCGGGATATTAATAGGTTTTTAAATATTAATATTTCGGATAATGGTTTAGATACGATAGCTGACATTATTTTAAATCAGATTAAAAAAATACCTAAAGAGGGAATGAAGATTAAGGTTAAGGATTATGAATGTACTATCAAAAAAGTGGAAAATAGGGTTATAAAGCTGGTAAATATTAGAAAATAGTTGATTTGTTTTTTCTGTTTCTTTTTGTTATAATATTAATACTTATAATTAATTAAAATATTCTTATGTCTACAGCATTATGGATTGTTTTAATAGTTTTATTTGTTTTAATTTTCTTCATCGTTTCTCTGTATAACGGCCTAATTCGTTTGAAAAATAGAGTAGAGGAGGCCGGGAGTGATATTGATGTTCAATTAAAACGACGACATGATTTAATTCCTAATTTAGTGGAAATAGTTAGGGGTTATGCTAGTCATGAAAAAGAAACTTTGGAAAAAGTAATTCAGGCTAGAAATTCAGCTATCTCAGCTCAAAGTGGTTCAGATTTAGAGGCTAAACTTAAGGCGGAGAATAATCTATCTTCAACCTTAAAGTCAATCTTTGCTCTTAGTGAGAGTTATCCAGATTTAAAAGCTAATCAGAATTTTTTAGAATTACAACGAGAATTATCTGATACTGAGAATAAAATTCAGGCTTCTCGTCGTTTTTATAATTCAAATGTTCGTGATTTTAATACTAGGATTCAAGTTTTTCCTAGTAATATTATTGCTAAGCAATTAGGCTTTTCGTCTCGTTCATTTTTTGAACTTGAGGATGATTCTGAAAGAGAGAATATAAAAATTAAATTTTAGTTGTATGGATTACATATCTTCTAGTGCTTCAACAACTTCTTTTCCAATTTCTATATTAATTATTATAGTTGTAGCTAGCTTAGCGGTAATTATTTTTTATAATAAATTTTTCAAATAATGACTTTATATAATCGTAGTGATTCTAACAGGAAAAAAACCTGGTTTTTACTTAGCCTCTTTTTTATCTTAGTTATCTTAATTGGATATTTTTTTAGTTGGTATTTCGGCGAGCCTTTAATATTATATTTGGCGGTTTTTTTTAGTATTTTTTCTTCTTTTTTCTCTTATTGGTTTAGTCATAAAATTGTTTTATCAATGAGTGGGGCCTCTGAATTAAAGATAGAGGATAATAAGGAGTTGTATCGTTTAGTAGAAAATTTATGTATTAGTACTGGTCTTCCAGTACCGAAAATTTATATTATTTCTGATCCTTCACCTAATGCTTTTGCTACTGGTCGAAATCCCGAGAAGGCAGTTATAGCAGTTACTACTGGCTTATTAGCTAAGCTTGATCGATCGGAGTTAGAAGGAGTTATAGCTCATGAATTAGCTCATATTAAAAATCGTGATATTTTATTATCAACCTTAGTGACAGTTTTGTTAGGTATGGTAGTATTGTTAGCTGATTGGTTTCGGCGTTGGGCTTTTTATTCTCGTGGTGGGGATAATGATAATAAAGGACAACTAGGGGTTATTAGTCTTATTTTAGCTTTAGTTTTTTCTATTTTAGCTCCTATTTTTGCTACTTTGATGCAATTAGCTATTTCAAGAAAGAGAGAGTTTTTAGCTGATGCGGATGGAGCTTTAATGACTCGATATCCTGAAGGTTTGGCTCGAGCTTTAGAAAAGATATCAGCTGATCCTTATGATTTAGCTCGACCTAATCGGGCTACCGCTCATTTATACATTTCTTCACCTTTGAAAGAAAAAACTACTAAACCCAGTCTTTGGGCTAGAGCTTTTATGACTCATCCACCTGTTTCTGAACGAGTTAAAGCTTTAAGGGACATGTCTTAATATTTTTAATAATTTAAAATAAACAAATGAACGCTAAAATTATTGCCACTATTGGACCTAAATCAGAGGATTATGAAATTTTAAAGTCGATGGCTTTAGAGGGCATGAATATGATTAGAGTTAACTTTTCTCATGCTACTTATGATCAGTATTATAAAATAAAGGAAAACCTAGAGAGGATAAATCAAGAATTAGGATTAGATATAAAAATTATTTTTGATTTACAAGGTCCTAGAATTCGAGTTGGTGAATTAAGTTACGAAGTGAAAATAGTAGAAGGGGAGACTTATGTTTTTATGCCTAATCAAGGTAATATTGACAATTTAGAGATACCTTTTGATGATCCTGATTTGATTAATGATCTTAAAGTGGGCGATCCTATTTTTATTGATGGTGGTTTGTTAGAGTTTAAAATTATTGACATTAATTTAGAAGATCAGAAGATTATTAGTCAGGCTGAGCGAGGGGGGATATTGTTATCTCGTAAAGGTATTAATGTTCCTAAAACTATTTTAAAGAGAAATATTTTAACCCCTAAAGATTTATCAGATATTGAGTTTGCTAAAAAGGTTAAACCTGATTTTATTGCCGCTTCATTTGTACAGAATCCAGAAGATATTATTAATCTTAAAAAAGTGATAGCTGATGATAATATTAAGATTATTTCTAAAATTGAACGAGGGGTGGCTTTAGATAATATTGATGGGATTATAAAAGTATCAGATGGAATTATGATTGCTCGAGGTGATTTAGGAATTGAAATTCCGATGGAGGATTTACCAATTATTCAGAAAAATTTAATTCGCCATGCTCATTGGCATAGTAAGCCAGCGATTGTAGCCACTCAGATGATGGCTTCTATGATGGAGCATTATCGTCCCACTCGAGCTGAAGTTAGTGATGTGGCTAATGCTATTTTTGATGGTGCCGATGCTTTGATGTTATCAGATGAAACAGCTATGGGTGCTTATCCTTTAGAAGCCATTATTAATATGAGAAAAATAATTACTCGAACCGATCAGTATTTTAGTCATCGAAATTATTTTGAAGATTTAGAAATTATTTATAAAAAATAATAGCATGAATAAAGTTGAATTATTAGCTCCGGCGGGAAATTTTTTAAAAATGCAAACAGCTTTAGCTCATGGAGCTGATGCAGTTTATCTTGGTATTCCTGATTTTTCTCTTCGAGTTAGGATTAATGATTTTAATTTAGAATCTTTAGCGACTGCTATTAATTATGTTCATAATAAGAAGAAAAAAATCTATATTACGGTTAATATTTTTGCTCATAATCATCATTTAAAGAGTTTACCTAGCTATTTAAAGAAAATAAATAAATTATCACCGGATGCTTTAATTATTTCTGATCCCGGAATTATAACTTTAGTACAAAAATATTGCCCTAAGATAGATATTCATTTGTCTACTCAAGCTAATTGTACTAATTATGAGGCGGTTAAATTTTGGTATCGTCAGGGGGTGCGACGAATAATATTAGGACGTGAAGTTTCCTTAGAGGAGATTAGAGAGATTAAGGAAAAATGTCCTAAGATGGAGCTCGAATACTTTGCTCATGGAGCGATGTGTATGGCTTATTCTGGACGTTGTTTTTTATCTAAGGAGTTAGTTGATCGTAGTGCTAATTTAGGTGATTGTGTTCAACCTTGTCGTTGGGAATATGATGTTATTTTACGAGCTAGCGGGCATCAGGAAGAATTTGAGTTAGTTAATGAGACTCATGGATCATATTTATTAAACTCTAAGGATCTTTGTTTAATTCAATATTTAAAAGATCTTAAGCGGGCTGGAGTTACTAGTTTTAAAATTGAGGGCCGGGCTAAAAGTGTTTATTATCTAGCTAATGTGGTTGGTATTTACAAAAAAGCTTTAAAAGAGCCAACTAAAGCTAAAGCTTTAGAACGAGAATTAAAAGAAAAGTTAACTCATCGAGGTTATACTACCGGATTTCTTGTAGGGAAGAAAGGAGAGCAGAATATTAATAACTCTCATTTTATTCCTAGTTGGGAATTCTGCGGTCAGGTGATGAAGAGTCAAGTTAAAAAAACTAGTAAAGCTTATTTGAATAATATTTTAGTAAAAGTTCATAATACTATTAAAGTTGGTGATACAGTGGAGATAGTTTCGCCGTATTATAAAGTGCTTAAGGTAAAAATTAAGAAGATTTTAGATTCAATTACTAAGATTGAACTTCCGAAGGCTCATGGTGGCGGTGGGGGACAAGAAATAATACTTGAAGTTTCAGCTCCTTATAAAATAGCGGAGTTATCAGTTTTAAGAAGAAAATTATGATTTCATATTTAAAGGGAAAAATTATTTTTAAACTAAAGGATCGAATTATTATTGAGGTAAATGACGTTGGTTATGCTGTTTTCTTAAGTGATAATTTTTTACGGACAATAAAAGTTGGTCATATTCAAGAAATCTTTACTTATCAACATGTTAAAGAAGATATTTTAGCTTTATATGGCTTTAAAACTTTAGATGAATTGGAGTTTTTTAATTTACTTTTAACAGTTTCTGGTATTGGCCCTAAATCAGCCATCGCTATCTTAGCCATTGCTTCTTTAGATGATATTAAAGAGTCTATTGTTAGAGGTGATTCTCATTTATTGGTTCAAGTTTCTGGTGTTGGTAAAAAAACAGCTGAGAGGTTAATTTTAGAATTAAAGGATAAAGTATATAAAATGGGGGGTGATTATGATTTATCAGGACCAGTTGTTCTTTTAGATGAAATTGAAGCTTTAGTAGCTTTGGGTTATAGTAATTTAGAGGCTCGCGAAGCTTTAAAGCAGGTCGATAATAGTGTTGTTGATAGTTCTGATCGAATTCGTCAAGCTTTAAAAAAATTATCTAAATAGTGTTTACAAAGGGATTTTTTTTGGTTATAGTTATTTCATATGAAACAGTCTTTTTTATTTACTAAAACAATTAAAGATTTACCTAAAGATGAGAGTTCTTATAACGCTCAGATTTTAATTCAGGGTGGTTTTATTGATAAACTAGGGGCGGGAATTTATACTTTTTTACCTTTAGGATTGAGAGTTTTAAATAAAATTAATAATATTATCCGGGAGGAGATGGAGCGAGTGGGGGGGCAGGAAATTTTAATGCCCGCTCTAACCCCTAAAGATATTTGGCAAAAAACTGATCGTTGGGATAATTTCGATGCTTTATTTAAACTTTTAGGTTCAGATAATAAGGAGTATGCTTTAGGGGCTACTCATGAAGAGGTAGTGACTCCTTTAGCTCAGAATTTTACTCATTCTTGGCGTGATCTTCCTTTGTCTATTTTTCAGATTCAAACTAAGTTTCGTAATGAAAAAAGGGCTAAGGCCGGATTAATTAGAGGTCGAGAGTTTTTAATGAAGGATCTTTATTCTTTTCATAGTTCTGAAGAAGATTTGAATCAATATTATGAACAACTTATTAAAGCCTATTTTAAAATCTTTGAAAGATTAGGTTTAAAAGATATCACTTATTTAACCTATGCCTCAGGTGGAGCTTTTTCACCTTATTCTCATGAATTTCAGACTTTATGTTCTTCAGGAGAGGATTTGATATATATTTGTGATAAATGTTCTATAGCTATTAATCAAGAAATAATTGATGAACAAAAAATTTGTCCTGAATGTGGTGGATCTGACTTTAAAGAGGAAAAAGCAGTGGAGGTGGCTAATATTTTTAAATTAGGTACCAAATTCTCTAAAGCTTTTAGTCTTCATTATATTGATCAAGCTGGAGAAAAACAGGATGTTATTATGGGTTGCTATGGTATTGGTCCGAGCCGAGTTATGGGAACTATCGCCGAGGTTTGTCATGATGAAAAAGGAGTTAAATGGCCTCGAGAAATTGCGCCTTTTTCAATTCATTTAATATCATTAAAAGAAAATGAATCGGCAGAAAAAATTTATCAGGAATTAATGTCTAATAATTGGGAGGTTTTGTATGATGATAGAGATAATGTTTCTCATGGAGAAAAATTTGCTGATGCTGATTTGATTGGTTGTCCTCTTAGAATAGTGTTAAGTTCTAAAACTTTAGCTAAAAATCAAGTTGAGCTTAAATTTCGAGATCAGGATGAATTAATTATGCTTGATATTAAAGAGTTATTAGATTATTTAAAGAAATATGTTTAAGATTTTTAATAAAATTGGAAAATTTGGTCAAGATGTCGTAATTGATTTAGGTACTAAAAATACCTTAGTTTATGTTAATAAAAAGGGAATAGTGGTTAATGAGCCGAGTGTGGTGGCTATTAATACCAAAACTGCTGAAATATTAGAGATTGGGCATGAAGCTAAAAAAATGGTAGGAAAAACTCCGGCCCATATTCAGGCTGTTAAGCCTTTAGTTGATGGGGTTATTTCTGATTTTGAGGTTACTGAAAAAATGCTTAAACATTTTATTAATCAGGTTCGAGGTGAGGGTTTTTCTTTAGCTCCGCGTCCTCGAGTTATTATTGGTATTCCTTTAGATATTACTGAGGTAGAAAAGAAGGCTGTAGAAGATGCGGCTAAATCAGCTGGGGCTCGAAAAGTCTTTTTAATTGAGGAGGTGATGGCAGCAGCTTTAGGAGCTGGATTACCAGTGGATTCTCCGCGAGCTAATATGATAGTTGATATTGGGGGTGGAACTACCGATATCGCAGTTATTTCTTTGTCTGGTGTGGTTTCTTGGAAATCTTTGCGTCTAGCTGGAAATGAGTTGGATAATAATATTACTGATTATGTGCGAGATAATTTTAATGTTTTAATCGGAGAACAGTTAGCTGAGAGAGTAAAAATTAATTTAGCTTCAGTTCTTCCTTTTGATGAAGATCGTTCTATGGAGATTAGAGGTCGAGATTTAATTAATGGTTTACCGACAGCTATTGTTATTACTGATGTTCAAGTTCGAGAAGCTATTAAGAGAACTATTATTAAAATAATTGAGAATATTAAATTAACTTTAGAAGAAACTCCACCGGAATTAGTTGCTGATATTTATGAGCATGGTTTGTATTTAAGTGGTGGTGGAGCTCTGCTTTATGGTTTAGATAAATTAATATCTAAAGCTACTAAAATACCAGTAATTTTGGTTGAAGATCCCTTGTCAGCTATTGTTCGAGGAGCGGGGGAGCTTTTTTCTAATGAAGAATTATTAAAGAAGATTAGCTCTAATGTAAGTGTTTAGTCGATTATGAGTTTTATAAAGAATAAAAAGTTTTATAAATTTTTTTTAGCAGTGATAGTACTGCTTGTTTTTTTAAATATTATCGGATTTTCTTCTTGGGGACAACGGATTTTTTTTAAGATAGTTTATCCAGAAAGTTTTTTTATTAAAAATTTTACTTCTTTCTCTTTATTAGATACTAAATCTCGAAAATCTTTAATTAAAGATTTAAGAGAATTAGAAAAAAAAGTAGAGTCCAACCAAGTAGATTTAGCGCAACTTGATTCCTTGAGAAAAGAAAATGAAAAATTACGACAATATCTAAATTTTTTTGAAGAAAAGAATTATGATTATGTTTTAGCTCGAGTTTTATGGTCGGAAAATTTATTAAATTTAAGTACTTATAATCAAAATATAGTAATTGATAAAGGGAAAAAAGATGGACTTCGGGCGGGCTTAGTAGTTATTAATGAGTCTGGGGTAGTAGTAGGTAAGGTTATTGAGGTTAATGATAGTAGCTCTCGGGTTTGTTTGGTTAATAATAATTTTTGTAAAATAGCCGTTAGTATAAATAATCCTAGCTCTAGTTCTGGATTAGCGGAAGGAGATTTGGGTTTATCTATTAAACTTAATTTTATTCCTCAAAATGAAGAAGTTCAGGTGGGTGATTTATTATTAAGTTCTGGGTTAGAGAGAGATATTCCTGCTGGATTAGCGGTAGCTCGAATTAATAATGTCGAACAGAAGGTGAATGATATTTGGCAAAAAATTAATGCTGAAGCTCTTTTTAATATTAATAATTTAAATATAGTTTCAGTAATTATTCCTAGATAACATGAATCAATACAAGAAAATCATTTATTTTTTTATTTTATCATTATTGGTGGTGGTTTTACAGTTTTCATTTTTTAATACTTTAAGTTTTTCTTTGTTTAGAATAAATTTAGCGCTTTTTTTAGTTATTTGGTATTTTATTTTTAAGGATTTTAATTCCAGTGTTTTATTAGCTTTATTTTTAGGTCTTTTTTTAGATCTTTTTTCTTTTTCTTTTTTTGGTGCTTATATTATATCCTTTTTATTAACTCTAATTATAGCTAAGTTGGCCTGGAATAACCTTTTTACTAATCGTTCAGTTTATTCTTTTTCTTTAATGACAGTTATTTTTGCTTTATTTTTCAATCTTTTTCTTTATTTATTTATTTTTTTGGGCGAGAGTAGTTTTTTTGGTCTTTGGTGGTTTAATAAATTTTTTTGGTTTAATCTTTTAGTAGAGATTTTTTATTTAAATCTTGGGATTATTATCTCCTTTTATCTTATTGGTTCTAAGCAAAGTTTCCGTGGGACTTTAGTTTTTGATAAAAATAAATTTTAATGGTATAATTATCATATGAAATATGATTTTTTAAGTATTGGGGGAATGACCGAAGATTTAGTTTTTTTTACTGATGAAGGCATTCTTCTAGATAATAAAGATGATATTTTACGGCAGAAGCTTTTAGCTTTTGAGTATGGAGCTAAGATAAACAGTCAGAATCTTTTTTCTTATTTTGGCGGTGGAGCGTCTAATACTGCTGTTAACTTTGCCGGCTTAGGGTTTAGAGTAGCCTGCTTAGCTAATTTAGGTAAGGATGAGAGGGCTAAGTTGATAATTAAGAATTTAAAAGATAAAGGGATTGATACTAGTTTGATTAGTTTTGATCAGAAAAAATCTTCTGGCCTTTCTTTTATTGTGAATAATAAGAAAGATCGAATTATTTTTACTTATCGAGGCGCTAATGATAGTTTGGTTATTTCCAGTCGTCAAGCGGCGATTATTAAAAAAGCTGAGTGGACCTATTTAAGTTCTTTACCATTAAAGCCTAAAAGTAATTTAGAGGTGATATTTAAGAATAAGAATAAGATAGCTTGGAATCCGAGCTTATCTCAGTTATCTAAAGGCTTTAGTTTTTTGGCTAGTTTTTTAAAGAACACTGATATTTTTATTGTTAACAAGGATGAGGCTTTAGAGATTATAACTAAAAGCCAGGGTTTTTCTCATTTTACTAATGATTTTTTGAATCGTCCCCGAAATTTAGTGAAGATATTAAAAGAACAGGGACCTGATAAAATTATTTTAACTGATGGAACTAAGGGGGCCTATTTTTTTGATGGCTCTAATTTTCATCATCAAGGAATTATTAAAAATCAGAATAGAGTTGATTCAACCGGAGTTGGGGATGCTTTTGCTTCCACAGTGGTAGCTACTTTATTTAAATATCAGGGTGATTATAAAAAGGCGATGTATTTGGGGGTAAAAAATGTAGCTTCTATGATATCTCAGCCGGGAGCTCAGAATGGATTATTAAAATTAAAAGATTTAATAAAATAATTATAATTAACTTATAGTATTATGAAAAGTGTTTTTATTATCGAAGATGATATTAATATCCTTTATGGTTTAAGGGATCTTTTTGCTTCTAATGACTATGAAGTTAGAACTAGTGACGCCAATGATAGTTTGGAGAACTTATTGGATCAAATGAGGAAGTTTAAGCCCCGAATTATTATTTTAGATTTAGTTTTACCTAAGTTAGATGGTTTAGAAATAGTTAGAAAAATAAAAGAAGATGATGCTTTAACTTCTTCTGAAATATTTATTTTTACTGATTTAAGTGATGAAGATGGTCGAAGTCGAAGTGTTGGTTTAGGGGCCAATTATTATTTTGTTAAAAATGAGTTTGATATTTATTCTTTTGCTAATCGTATTATGAGAATTATGGATAGAGACGATAAGCATTTTGAAGAAGAGGATCAAGATGATAATTTTGATGATTTAGTAATGAATTAAAATGAAAAGATTTAAAAAAATTATTTTTATTGTTTTACCTTTGGTTTTAATAATAGCTTTTTTTCTTTTTTCTTATTTTAAAAAAGAAAAGCCTGAATATTTAACGGTAGTATTAGAGCGAAATGATTTAAAACAAAGTGTTAGTGAAATTGGAACAGTTAAGGCTAGTCAGGAACTAGCTTTAAGTTTTTCTCAAGTTGGTCAATTGAAGGAACTTTATGTAGCGGTGGGGGATTTAGTGGAAGAAGGGCAAGTTTTAGCTGAACTTGATTATGGGTCTTGGTTAATAAAAAGAGATGAGGCTCAAGCGGCTCTTAATATTGCTCAAATTAATCAAGATAAGTTAATTAAAGGAGCTTTACCAGAGGATATTGCTGTTTTGGAATCTCAACTTAGACAGGCTGAGAGTGCTTATCGCTCTGCTCAAGTCGATTTAGATCAAAGTAAAAAAATTGTTTCTGAAAATAGGCGTCAAGCTGAAAAAACTTTAAATGATCTTCGGGCTAGTGAATCTGAGGTTCCGATGCCGATTAAACAAGCTATTAAAATTGCTGAGACCAATTTAGACAACACTAAGAAAAATGGTCAGCAAACTATTAATAATAGTAAAGAGTTGTTGTTATCTTCTTTGGATTATAATTTATCAGTACTTCGTTCTTCTTTAGATTCGGTTCAAAGAATTGTAAGTGATGAGGATATAAAACATGTTTTTAGTGTTCAAAATTATGTTTATAAAACCGAAGTTTTTAATTTATATCAACAAGCGATAGATCATTGGCCTGAAATAGAATCAAAGGTTAGAGCTCTTCGATCTAATTCCGATAATATTGAAGAAGTTTCTAATCATTTATTATCTTCTCTACAAGATACTTTTTATTTATTAGAAGTTTGTTTTTATGCTTTAGAAAATACTATTACTTCTTTTGATTTTACTCAGATAACTTTAGATAATTTTAAAAATATTATTAATACTAATAAAAATCAGATTAATGCTTCGATTTCTAATTTACAGAATTCTAATTTTAATTATAGTAATTCAATTTTAGCTTATCACACGAATTTATCTAGTGCTCAAGATGCTTTAAGGCAGGCTCAGGTGAATTTAAGCGATGCGATTTCTAAGGCGGAAGATAATTTAAGATTAATTATAGTTAGTGGGGAACAACAAACATCTTTAGCAGAGGGAAGATTAGATTCAGCTCAGAAAGCTTATGATCTAGCTCGGATTAATTTAAATAGATTAAAGACTCCAGCTAATATTGATGATAGGAAATTAGCTCAATCTCAATTAGATCAAGCTATGTCTAATTTAGAGATGATTGAAAAACAAATTGAGGAAAATCAAATTAAAGCTCCAATTGTTGGCCAGGTGACTAAAATTAATTATGAAATTGGTGAACAGATTAGTGGTTTAGATCCAGTCATTAGTTTGTTAACAGAAAATAATTTTGAAATTGAGATATATGTTGCCGAATCTGATATATCTAAGTTAGAAATTAATAATGAAGCTTTAATTACTTTTGATGCTTTAGATGATGATTATCAATTATTAGGTAGGGTTTATTTTATTGAGCCAGCTGCTACCTCTATTTCTGATGTGATATATTATAAAGTAAAAATTGAGCTAGATTTAAGCGATTCTGATTTTTCTTTAATTAAATCTGGCATGACAGCTAATGTTGATATTATTACTAATTTTAAAAAGCAAGTCTTTACTTTACCACTTCGAGCTGTTTTGAGTCGTGATAATGGTGATCGATATGTTCGAGTCTTAGAAAGTAAGGATCTTAAAGAGGTTTCAGTTCAAGTGGGCTTATCTGGTGATCAAGGTCTAGTTGAAGTTATTTCTAATGAATTACAAGAGGGAGATTTGATTGTGACTTTGATTAAAAACAACGGTTCTTAATTTTATGTTAATTAAAGTTTCGAATTTAAAAAAAGAATATCATTCTGGAGATTTGGTGACCAAAGTTTTACGAGGGGTTTCTTTTGTGGTTGAAAAAGGTGAATTTGTTTCTATTATGGGTCCCTCTGGTTCAGGAAAGTCAACTTTGATGCATATTTTAGGGCTTTTAGATCGCCTTAGTAGCGGCTCTTATTTTTTTGCTGGTCAAGATGTTAGTTCTATGAACGATAATGAGTTAGCGTCTTTTCGTAATGAAAAAATTGGTTTTGTATTTCAATCTTTTAATCTTTTAAGTCGAACTAGCGTTTTAGATAATGTTATATTACCTTTGAGTTATTCGAATAATAGGAAGAATATGACAGAACGAGCTAAGAAAGTTTTAGTAGAGGTGGGACTAGGTCATCGTTTAAATTATTATACTAATCAAATTTCAGGTGGTGAAAAACAACGAGTAGCTATTGCTCGAGCTTTAGTTAATGAGCCTTCTATTATTTTAGCTGATGAGCCTACGGGAAATCTTGATTCTAAGTCTGGAATTCAGATTATGCAGATATTGCAGAGATTAAATGATGCGGGTAATACTATTATTTTAGTTACTCACGAAACCTATACCGCTGAACATGCTAAAAGGATTATTCAAATTAGAGATGGATTAATTGTGGGTGATGAAAAGGTAAAGGATAGGCGAATAGCTCAGATTGGATCTAAGCTTAAATAAATGAACTTTTTATCTTTTCAACAAGCTTTAAAAACTTCTTTTCAAGCTCTTAAGGTTAATAAAATTAGGAGCTTTTTAACTATGTTGGGGATTATTATTGGTGTTGCCGCTGTTATTATTATCATTGATCTGGGAGCTGGAGCTCAAGGAATGATAGTAGGTCAAATTGAGAATCTAGGATCTAATTTAATATCTATTACTCCAGGAAAATCTGATGATAAAAGTTTGCCCACTTCACTTTTTGGTATTACAGTTACTTCGCTTAGCTTAGATGATTTAAAAAGTTTAGAAAGAAGTAAAGAGAGTTTAGGAATTGAGGCTGTCACTGCTTATGTTAATGGGGTTGGTACGGCTTCTTTTAGAGATAATTCTTATGATACTAACTTGGAAGGGACTACTCATAGTTATTTAGATGTCGAAGGAGGGGAGTTATCGGCCGGTCGTTTTTTCTCTGAAGAAGAAAATTCTAATTTAGCTCGAGTAGCTATTTTAGGACATACAGTTAAACAAGAATTATTTGGTGATGGTGAGGCTATAGGTCAGAGAATAAAAATTAAACAAGGTATTTTTGAAGTTATTGGAGTCTTGGAAGAGAGAGGGCAAGTTACTTTCCGGGATTATGATGATAAAATTATTTTGCCTTTAAAAACTATGCAAAAAAATATTTTATCTATTAATTATTTAAATATAATTAATATTAAGGCCCAAAGTGGGGTTGATATTGAGGAGCTAGTTTTTCGGGTGGAGGATTTGATTCGATCTAATCATGGCATTAGTGATTTAAGTGGGGCGAGTGATGATTTTTCGGTTAAAAGTTTAACTGAGTTTTTAGATTTAGCTAAAACTGTTACTGATGCTTTGAAGTATTTTTTAGTTTTAATGGCTAGCTTGTCTTTAATTGTAGGGGGAATTGGTATTATGAATATTATGTTGATTAGTGTTAATGAGAGGACTCGAGAAATAGGATTGCGTAAAGCTTTAGGAGCGACTAATCTTGATATTAGTCAGCAGTTTTTATTTGAGTCTATTTTTCTAACATTATTTGGTGGAATAATTGGGATTTTAAGTGGTATATTTTTTTCGTGGTTAGTATCTTTTATTATGATTAATTTGGGTTATGATTGGGTGTTCTTAGTTACTCCTTTTTCAATTATACTAGCCATTAGTGTTTCGGCTTTAGTTGGCTTTGTTTTTGGTTGGTATCCAGCCAGGCGAGCTAGTCAATTAGAGCCAGTTCAAGCTTTAAATTATGAATAAAATAAATGAGAATTAGAGAAGTTGTTAATTTATCATTGAAATTAATGTTAAGGAATCGCCTTAGAAGTGCCTTAACAATTTTAGGTATAGTAATTGGTATTGCTAGTATTATTATTGTTTTTTCAGCCGGTGAGGGTATTCGTTCTTTAATTACGAGCCAAATTGAATCTTTTGGAACTAATATTGTTCATACTCAGAGCAAAATTCCTAATCTCAAAAAAAGTTCGGAAGCTTCTGGTCAAGGTGTTAGTGCGATGGCTAGCGGAATTCAGATTACTACTTTAAAAGAGAAAGATTTAGAGGATGTTAAAAAATTAGATAATATTGATGGTGGTTATGGGGTTATCTTAAGTCAGGAAACATTAACTTATTTGAATGAAACTAAAAAAGTTTTTTTATTTGGTGTTGGGGCAGATTATATCAGGATTGATAAGAGTGAACTTATTTCCGGTTACTTTTTTTCCGAAGCTGATAACAAGAATATGTCAGCGGTAGCTGTTTTAGGTTATAAAATAGCTCAAGATTTTTTTGGTGAGGAAAGTCCAATTGGAAAAACGGTGGTAATAAAAAACAAGCGTTTTGAAATTATTGGTGTTTTAGGAGAAAAGGGTTCAGCTGGCAGTATTGATTTTGACTCTATGGTTATATTACCAGTTAAAACTTTACAGAAAAAAATTATGGGGATAGATCATTTTATGTATATGATCCATAATTTGAAGGATGTGGATTTATCAGAAGAAACAGCTTTAGCTATTGAAGATATTTTACGAGAAAATCATCATATCAGTGATCCAGATCGAGATGATTTTCGAGTTAGTACCATGAAAGAAATGCTTAAAACTTCTGAAGAGGTGACTGACACTTTAACTATTTTTTTATTGTTAATTGTGGCTGTTTCTTTAGTGGTGGGGGGAGTTGGAATTTTGAATGTGATGTATGTAATAGTTTCAGAGCGTACTCCTGAAATTGGTTTACGTAAAGCTTTAGGGGCTAATTTTTATGATATTATGCAACAATTTTTAATTGAATCAGTTTTAATTACTTTAATTGGTTCGTTTATTGGGATAATTGTTGGGGTTTTTGTTTCCTGTTTGATTTATTGGGGAGCTAATCGTTCTGGTTTAGATTGGCAATTAATTATACCTCTTAAAGCATTTATAGTAGCTATTATTTTTGCTTTATTTTTTGGTATAATATTTGGACTTTTTCCAGCTCGTAAAGCAGGACGTCTTGATCCAGTGGAGGCTTTAAGGAAGGAATAATCATTATTGACTAAAAGTCAATAACAAGTTAATATATTGGTATTATTTAATCTATTTTTATGATGGTAAAAAGAATTGGAGTTGATCTTGGAACTACATATACTTTGGTATATCTACCTAAGCGTGGTGTTATTATCAATGAGCCTAGTGTAGTAGCAGTGTCGATTGAGGATAATAAAGTTTTAGCAGTGGGGAATGAAGCTAAAGATATGCTTGGTAGGACTCCGGATACTATTATGGCTCTTAAACCTTTAAAAGAGGGAGTTATTGCTGATTACAAAACCACCGAAGCTATGGTTCGTTATTTTATTAATAAAACGTTAGGGAAAATTAGATTTTTTCGTCCTGAAGTTATGGTAGCTGTTCCAGCTGGAATATCATCAACTGAGAGAAGAGCAGTAATTGAAGCTACTATTGCTGCTGGATCTAAAGCCGCTTATATTATTAAAGAACCGATTGCGGCGGCTATCGGAGCTAATATTCCTATTAGTTCGGCTACTGGTCATATGGTTATTGATATTGGTGGTGGGACTTCAGAGATGGCAGTTATTTCTTTAGGTGGGGTAGTGTCTTCTACTTCAGTTCGGGTTGGTGGAAATAAATTAGATTTAGCTATTTTAGAGTTTATTAGAAAAAAATATTCTTTAGTTATTGGAGAACGGACAGCGGAAGAGATGAAGATTAAAGTTGGATCCGCTTTATTTTTAGATGATGATAATGTATTAACTGTGGAAATTAATGGTCGTGATGCGGTTTCTGGATTACCCAAAACTATTGAAGTTAATAGTAATGATGTTACTTCAGCTATTTCTGGTGAATTAGAAACAATTTTAAATACAGCTAAAAAAATACTTCAACAAACCCCACCTGAATTAGTGGCTGATATTATTGATAAAGGTATTGTTTTAACTGGTGGTACCGCCTTACTTCGAAATATTGATCAACTTTTTATGCAGGCTATTGGCGTGTCAGCTTATGTGGCTGATGACCCTTTATTATGTGTGGCCAAGGGAACTGGTATTGCTTTAGATAATCTTGATTCCTACAAAAGAAGTATTTTGGCTACTAAATAATATGGTTATTGGAATAGATGCTTCGCGGGCTAATAAAAAATTTAAAACCGGAACGGAATGGTATTCCTATTATTTAATTATTAATTTAATTAAATTAGATTCGGAAAATAAATATATATTATACTCCGACCAGCCTTTAAGCTCGTCGTTTTTATTTGATTTAGATTTAGAGAAAAATACTCATGTTCGGGTTAAGGTTTTAAAATGGCCCAGTAAATATTTATGGACTTTAGGTCGTATGAGTTTAGAAATGATTTTTTGTCGGCCTGATGTTTTATTTGTACCGGCTCATGTTTTGCCATTTTTTAGTCCCAAAAAAACTATTAATACTATTCATGACGTTGCTTTTTTAAAGGATGACCTTCTTTATTCTCCAGATATGTCTTCTAGTAATTCTAGATGTGTTGATTCTTGGCTTAATATTTTAGTTAAGATTTTTACTTGTGGTCGTTATAGGTTTAGGTCAGTTGATTATCTTGATTGGTCAACTCGTTTTGCCTTAAAAAAAGCTAAGAAGATTATCGCGGTATCCAATACTACTAAACAAGAGATTTTAAACAGTTATCCTAAGGCTAAAGAAGATAAAATTTCAGTGGTTCATAATGGTTATAATAATAATCTTTATCGTGTTATAGATGATAAATCAGTTATTAATTCGATTTTAAAGAAGTATGGACTAAATTTTAAATTTTTTCTTTATGTTGGTAGGTTAGAAAAAAAGAAAAACCTCCATACTTTAATTGAGGCTTTTGCTAGTTACAAAGAAAAAACAGCTGGAGAGGAGAAGTTAGTTTTGATAGGGAAAATTGGTTATGGCTGTGATGAAATTAAATATTTAGTTAGTGAACTAGATCTAGAGTCTGAGGTGGTGGCTTTAGGATGGGTGGATGAGAAAGATTTAGCTTCAATTTTTAATCAAGCTGAAATATTTATTTTTCCTTCTTTGCATGAAGGTTTTGGTATTCCGGTAATTCAGGCGATGGCTTGTAATACTCCCGTCATTGCTTCTGATATTCCAGTTTTAAAAGAGGTAGCTCAAGAGGCTGCTTTGTTTTTTTCTTGTCATGATTCTGGTGATTTAGCTGAGAAGATAGAAAAAATTCAAAATGATTTAATTTTAAAAGAGGAGCTAAGGAAAAAAGGCTTAGCACATAGTCAGAATTTTTCTTGGGTTAAGTGTGCTCAAGAAACTTTAAATGTTATTAAGTCTTTGTAGTTTATGTCTAAGAAGTTGGTGATTATAATTGGAGCAATTTTAATTAGTTTATTATTTTTTTTCTTTTTATTTTTTAAAAAAAATTCTGTTTATAATCTTAGTAATTTTAATAGTTCTAATATTGAAATTGAAAATGATATTCCTAATCCTTTTCTAATTGCGGCTATTATTGATAATCATCCTGATGCTCGTCCTCAATTTGGTTTATCTCAAGCTAGCATGGTGTTTGATGTGCCAGTTGAGGGGGGTATTACTCGTTTTTTAGCTTTTTTTCCGGTTAATTTATCGGAAGACTTTAAAATCGGACCAATTAGAAGTTTGCGTCCTTATTTTTTAGATATTGCTCTTGAATATCAAGCTTTATTACTTCATTGTGGTGGTAGCCCTGAGGCTTTGGCTCGAGTAGTGAAAGAAGAGGTTAAAACTTTTAATGAGTTTTATGATCAAGAATATTTTTCTCGTTATTCATCCTATCAAGCTCCACATAATATTTTAGCTTCTTATACTTTAATTTCGGAGTACTTAAATGAAGAAAATTTTTTGATTGGTGATTATGAAGATTGGGCAACTAAAAAATCGGAATCTAATTATTTTACTGATAATTCTAGTATTGAAATAAAGAGAAGTGGCTCGCAGTATAATATTTCTTGGATTTATGATTTTAATCAGGTTAAATATCGACAAGAAAAGACAGGTCTAGAAGCTGATAATATTATTATTCGACCTATTTCTACTAAAGTATTAGATGATGATTTAAGATTAGAGATTGGTTTGATAGGTAGAGGGGAGGCTATAATTTGTCAAGATTCTTATTGTCAGGAAGTGGTTTGGGAGAAGAAAGATAAAGATGATCAAACTCGTTATTATTTTAAAGATGGTCGTGATTTTGTTTTTAATATTGGAAAAACCTGGATTCATTTCATTGATCAAAACTCTTCTTTTTCTATTAAAAACTGGTGATTATTAAACGATCTTGTTGACTTAAATCTTTAATGACTTCATTTTTATGACTAGTTGATACTAGTTTTTCTTTTATTATTTTTAACAAAAGATTTTTTTGATGTGGATTTATTTCTTGATAGACAGTCCATTTATTATTATTTAAGGGAAAATGACTAATTTTTTTCCATAAATCTTGATAGATTTCTAATCCCTCTAATCCACCGTCTAGGGCTAGCCTAGGTTCAGCTTTAATACTAGGTGAGTTTTTCATTTCTTCTTTTGTTAAGTATGGCAGATTAGCTAATATTATTAATTGAGTATTTTTTGTTTTATTTATTAAGTTTGATAATGGATCTAAAAGGTTACCTAAGCATAGTTTTATTACCTTATCCATCTGATGTCTTTTAGTATTTTTTTTAGCTATTTTCAAAGCTTGATGACTGATATCTACTCCCCAGAAGGAGTAGTTTTTTTTATGTTGCAGTAAATGAGCTAAGGTGATGATTAGACAGGCTGAACCAGTTCCGAGATCAATTATTATTTTCTTTTTTTCATCATCTACTTTTTTTAAATTTAATAGAACTTGATCTATAATTAATTCACTTTCTGGTCGGGGAATTAGAGTATGATGATTAACAAAAAAGTCTAAATGATAAAAACTTTTTTCTCCACTTAAATAAGCTAAGGGTTTTCCAGATAATCTTTGTTTTAAAAGTTGGTTTATATTTTTTTCTTCTCGAGATGTTAAAATTTTATTAAATTTAGTGATTAGTTTTTCTCGACTAATTTTTAGAGATAAGGAAAGAATTAACTCAGCTTCTAAGGCTGAGTTTAACTTTTGACTAAGTTCTTTAATTTTCTGTTGAATAGTCATGTTCTTTTAGGTCTTTAATAATTTCATTTAAATTTCCTTCCATTATTTCATTAATATTGTGCCAAGATTTATTAATTCGATGATCAGTAAGGCGACTTTGGGGGAAATTATATGTTCTAATTTTATCACTTCGATCACCTTTACCAATTTGACCTTTTCTTTCTAAGGTTTCTTTTTCAGCTCGTTCTTCCTCTATTTTAGCTAAAAGACGAGATCTTAGAATCTGCATAGCTTTTTCTTTATTTTGGTGTTGGGATTTTTGATCTTGACAGCTAACTACTAAGCCAGTAGGTAAGTGAGTAATACGAATTGCCGAATAAGTAGTATTAACACTTTGTCCGCCTGGCCCAGAAGAGCAGAAAGTATCAACTCTAATCTCATTTGCATCAATTTTAAGGTCAATTTCTTCGGCTTCCGGCATAACAATTACAGTGGAGGTTGAAGTATGAACTCGTCCTTGTTTTTCAGTTTCTGGAACTCGCTGAACACGATGAGTTCCAGCTTCATATTTTAAATCTCCATAAACATTAGAGCCCTTAACTGAAAATATGATTTCTTTATAGCCACCAATACCGATAGCGTTAGAGCTTAGAACTTCAGTTTTCCAACCTTTATTCTCCGCGAACTTTAAATACATTTTACTAAGTTCGGCGGTGAATAAAGCTCCTTCATCACCACCAGCTCCTGCTCTAATTTCCATGATTACATCTTTTTTATCATTAGGATCAACTGGTCGTAACTCTATATCTAGTTCTTTTTTTATTCTCTTTTGTTCTTCTTCTAAAAGTTTTAAATCTTCTTGAGCTAATTCTAATAATTCAGTGTCGGATTCATTTTTTATGATTTCTTGATTATTAGTGATGTTTTCTTCAATTTTTTCTAAGGATATTATTAAATCATAGACTTTTTTTAAAGTCGCATGATCTTTAGCAATTTGACTAAATTCTTTAGGATTAGACATTAATTCTGGATCAGAGATTTTTTTTTCTAATTCTTGAAATTCTTTTTTTATTTCTGAATATTTATTCATATTTTGTGTAAAATAAAAGCCCCGAGATGGCGCTTTTATTATTTCTATTTATCTATTTATTTGTTTTTTTAGCTTTTTTTTCAGCTTTTTCAGCTCGTTTCTGTGTTTTTCCTTTACGATTTTCGTCTTTTTTCTCTAATCTAGCTTTAAATTTACCTACTCGATTAGCAGTATCAACTAATTTTTGTTTTCCAGTATAAAAAGGATGACAATTGGAGCATAGTTCAGTTTTAAGTTCATTCTCAATAGATCCAGTTTCCATAGTAAAGCCACAAGCGCAACTAACTTTAATATTATTATTATACTTAGGATGAATATCTTTTTTCATATTTTATTTTTATAATTATATAAAACAAATCATTCGGAAAAATGACTTACTGCTTGATAATATCATAAGGTGAAAAATAAATCAATAGTTTGTATTAGTCCACGTCATTTTGGAAAAAAAATTATTATTAACCAAATAATTCATCGGAGATACTAATTCAAGGCTCCAATGTGGTCTATCGGTATTATACCAAAGAAGCCAATCAATTAACAAATTATTAAAATCATCTAAATTATCAAAGTATTTTTCACCACTCCAATCAATGAATTCTTCTTGAATAGTCCTATTAAATTTCTCAATATGACCCTGTTTGTATGGTCTACCTGGATAATTGAAATAATGCTCAATTTTTCTCTCTTCTAAGTATTTTTTAAAATAGAGATGGAATTCTAAACCATTATCAGTCTGAACAGCCTTAATATTAAAGGGCATGACTTCTTCTAATTTTTTAAAAAAATCTTTAGCATTAGAGCTACTAATTCTGTTATAGGCATAAGCGAAAGCTGTTCGGCTAAAAGTATCAACAGCGGTAATAATATATCTCTTTAATCCATTGTGAAATCTAACAACAGTATCTATCTCTATTAAATCCCCAGGATTATTTACTTGTAATTCCTTAGGTTTTCTTTTCTTTTTAGTTTTTTTAATTTTTTTAATCTTACCAAAATGAGATATTTTCTGTCTATGATGATATATATCTTTATCTTTAATAATTCTACCTATCTTTGATTCTGAGTATATTGGTAAATTATTAATTTCACAAAATTTATCTAAAAATTTTTTAACTTTAGTTTTATCCATATTAGGACAAATCTCTAGTCTTAAACGTCTAATCTCTTTTAATATCAGAGGATGTATTTCTCTTTTATTCTTGTTAATCCTAGCTTGGGATTTAGGATTGAGAGCTTCTATCTTGCCACCCCCTTCTCTAAATATTTTTTGCCAATTGTATAGGGTAGATTTTTTAACCCCAAAGGCATCAGTAGTGGCTTGAAGGCCATATTGCTTCCAAAATTCTAATATTTTGAGTCTTTGTCTAGCTTCTTTGGTAATCATATATTTTTGCTTAATTGCATCATTATATAATGTACCAAATCCGGGACAATTATAGTACTTAAACTTTATCTGCATACATTTTGGGCTTTTTATTTTCCAAAATGTATCTGAACTTATTCATAGTTTATAGTAGATTGATTTTTTCTCATTCTATGTTAGAATAGGATAGGATATATAACTAATAATTAAAATATAAATATGATTGAAGGTCTTTTAATTAAGAAAATAAATCAATATCATGATGACCGAGGTTGGCTAGGAGAGGTTTATCGCCAAGATGAAGGTGATTATCGTCCTGCTATGGCTTATATTAGTATGACTAAACCGGGAGTGATAAGAGGTCCTCATGAACATAAATTTCAAAGCGACGCTTTTGTTTTTTTAGGTCCCGGATCTTTTGAGCTACATCTTTGGGATGGAAGAGATAATAGTTCTAGTAAGGGAAAATATTTAAAGATAGAGGTGGGGGAAAATAATCCATCATTAGTGATAGTGCCACCGGGGGTGGTTCATGGTTACAAGGCTATTGGTGATAAAGATGCTTATTGTTTAAACTTGCCTGATAAATTATATAAGGGGGAGAATAAATTAGAAGAAGTTGATGAAATTCGTTGGGAGGAAGATCCTAATTCGCCTTATAAAATAAATTAAAATTATGAAGATATTAGTAACCGGTGGAGCTGGCTTTATTGGCTCCAATTTTATTAGACAATGGCTTAAGAATAATCCAAATGATCAGATTGTTAATTTAGATAAATTAACCTATGCTGGTAATTTAGAAAATTTAAGCGATTTAGATTCTCAAGATAATTATAGCTTTGTTCAGGGGGATATTTGTGATTCTGATTTAGTTCAGAGTTTAGTAGATGATATTGATCTTATAGTTCATTTTGCGGCTGAAAGTCATGTTGATAGGTCTATTAAGAATAGCTTTGATTTTATCAAAACTAATGTTGAAGGAACTCAGGTTCTTTTAGAGGCGGCTAAAAATAAAGGGGGAGTAAGATTTCATCATGTTTCTACTGATGAGGTTTTTGGTTCATTGGAACTAGGTCAAGCTAAATTTAATGAAAAAACACCTTATGATCCTCGTTCTCCTTATAGTGCGTCTAAAGCTGCTTCTGATCATCTTGTTCGAGCTTATTTCCATACTCATCAAGTTCCGATTACCATCTCTAATTGCTCAAATAATTATGGTCCTTATCAATTTCCGGAAAAATTAATTCCCCTCTTTATCACTAATTTGATTGAAGGAAAGGATTTGCCAGTTTATGGTCAAGGTTTAAATATTCGTGATTGGATACATGTTGATGATCATAATCGAGGAGTAGAAATGATTATTAAAAAAGGAAAAATTGGTGAGACTTATTGCTTAGGAGCTAATCATGAGCTTAGTAATATTAAAATTACTAAAACAATTTTAAATTTAATGGGACAAGGAGAAGATAAAATTAAATATGTTAGTGATCGTTTAGGACACGATTTTAGATATGCCATTGATGCCTCTAAAGCTCAAAATGAACTAGCTTGGTCACCTGAAATTAAGTTTATTGATGGTTTACAGGCTACGATTCAATGGTATCAAGATAATCCTAGTTGGTGGAAGAAATTAAAAAATAATTAATTATGAAGAAAGTATTAGTTTTAGGAGCTCAGGGAAACTTGGGAAGTCAAATAATTTTAGCTTTGGATAAATCTAGCTATGAAGTGATAGCTTGGGATCAAGATGATTTAGATTTAAGTGATTTAAAATCTATTGTTGATAAAGTTTCTAAACTTAAAGTTGATATTATTATTAACACCTCAGCCTATAACTCAGTTGATTTATGCGAAGAATCAGAGAAGGAGTTCATTTTAGCCAAAAAAATTAATGGTCAAGCTTTGCGATATTTATCTCAAGCCGCTTTAGAAAATAACTCTATTTTGATTCATTATTCCACTGATTATGTTTTTGGTGGTGATCTAATTCAATTTGATATTCATCTTAGTGAGGGATTTTTAAGACTACAAGAGCAAGGTGGATTTACTGAAGATAGTTCACCTTATCCGATTAATAATTATGGTTATAGTAAAAGATTGGGTGAGATTGAAATTCAAAGATTAGCTAAGAAGGGTTTAAAGTATTATATAATTAGGACTTCTAAGCTCTTTGGTCCTCCTGGAACTTTTGCTAAAGCTAAAGAGAGCTTTTTTGATTTAATGTTACGTTTAGCGCAGGACAGGGAAGAGGTTCAGGTTGTTAATGAAGAATTAAGTTGTTTTACCTATACGCCTGATTTAGCTCAAGAGAGTATTAGATTATTAGAAAGTCAACAGGATTTCGGTATTTATCATATAGTTAATAGTGGTCCAGCCATTTGGTATGATGCGGCTCGGGAATTGTTCAGATTAAAAGAGGTTAATACTAGAATTAAACCAGTTTCAGCTGAAATGTTTCCTCGTCCCGCTAAAAGACCTAAATATTCAGTTTTAGCTAATACTAAACTTCCTGATTTAAGGCCTTGGAATGAAGCTTTAGCTCAATATTTAAAAGAGTATAAGTAATTTTAATATATGAAAGGAATAATTTTATCTGGTGGCAGTGCTACTCGACTTCGTCCTTGTACTAAGGTCACCTCTAAACAACTTCTCCCTGTTTATAATCGGCCGATGATTTATTATCCTCTTAATACCTTAATTCGAGCTGGTATCAAAGATATTTTAGTCATAGTCTCTCCGGAGCAAGCCGGTCATTATTTGAATTTATTGGGCAGTGGTCGAGATTTTGGCATTCATTTAACTTATGAAATCCAAGATAAACCTGAAGGATTAGCCCAGGCTTTTATTATCGGACAAGAATTTGTTGGTTCGGATAATGTGGCTATGATTTTAGGGGATAATATTTTTGAAGATGATTTCTCTCAGGATATCAAGAATTTTACTAGCGGAGCTAAGGTGTTTGCCAAGGAGGTACCTGATCCTCATAGATTTGGAGTGATTGAGTTTGATGAGCAGGGCCGAGCTATTTCTATTGAAGAAAAACCCCAGAACCCTAAATCTAATTATTGTGTTACCGGTCTTTATGTTTATGATAATAGGGTAGTGGATTTTGCTAAGAATTTAAAACCATCTAATCGAGGTGAGTTAGAAATTACTGATATTAATAGGATATATTTAGAAAAGGGTGAATTAGAGGTGGCGTTAGTAAAGGGGGCTTGGATTGATGCCGGAACTTTTGATAGTTTATTGGAGGCTCAAATTTTAGCCAAAGAAAAATTACAAGATAATATGATGATATAATAAAAAGGACCTTTAAAGGTCCTTGTTTTTTAATGTTTAATCAATCTGGTATTTTTTTAATCATTATTGATTTTAGCTCCCTGGTGCAATTGTGACAACCTGTTACTTCTATGTAACATTTGTCCCAGGGCTCTTCTCTCGTTTTCTCTATCTCCTCTTCCGGAGCTAGAATTAAGAGAAGTGTACTGGTTTGAAAGTCTATTGGAGTGACTTCCAAGCAGTTTCTGCAAAATAGTCGATTCGAAGCCCATTTTGGTAAGGGGCTTTTCAGTTTTTTCTTTAATTCCAATTTTTAATGTTATTTTCGGTTTGTTTTTCTTTTTTTCTTTTTTTTAAATATTTCGATTATTTCATCGGAATATTTATCAATTAATTTTTTTGCTTTGTCGTCTGATCTTCTGTAGTTCTCGCTTTCCACAAAAACAACTAAATCTGATGAAATGGTGGTATAACCCTTAGCATCTAGTTGCTCTCGTTTTTTATCTTCGGTATTTATGGTGATATCAAAGGAGACTCGAACAAAATCCGTTTCCCCTTGTTCATTTTTAAAATAGAATTTAAAAAAGGCATCAATTCCACCGCAATAATCAAGATGAGTATCAACAGCGCTATAATACTCTAAATCTTCACAGCCCATATCTAGTTTTTCCATAATAGTAGCGTGTAGATCATTAGCAAATTTTTTTTCTGGATCTCTAGCAACATCATATTCTCTATCCTTAAATTCTTCGTTTTTATCGATATCATCTTTATCTTTATCTTGATTTTGTCTTGTATAATTATATTGTTTCTGACTTTTTTCAACTATTTCAAATTGTTCATCATTGTATAATTCTGATGAAAATTTACCTTTTTTTCCTAATCTAGATAATATTTCTTTCTCTATTACATCTTTATATTCTTTTTTATATCGTTTATATTGTTCAGGATGATGTTCTTTGCAATGTTTTAGCATGGCCCGAGGATCTTCAGTAAGTTTTCCATAAAGTTTATAGGCTAATATAGGATCAAACATGATTTCTTTATATTTTTCAACGTATAAATCTGAATCAATGTTACCCAAATAGTTTTCTTCGACTATTTTTCCGGAACCTCCATCTATTCTTTCTAATAATTTATTTTCGTACCAATTCATATTTTTAAAAATTAATTAAAAGTAAGTGAATTATATAATAAAACAATTATTTTGTCAATAAATTTATTTTTTTTATTAAATCATTTTTATCTAGAGGTTGGAAACTAAAATCTATATTAGGTCTTAGTATTTCTGGTATTCCACCTAAATTTGAAGCAATGACGGGTCGATCAAGAGCTTGAGCTTCGTAGATAACGGTTGGAGAGTTTTCATAACAATAAGAGGGAACAATTAAAGCTAAGCTTTTTTCTATTTCTAGAAAAACTTCATTTGAATTTTTTTGTCCCAATATTTCAATGTTTGATTCTGAGGCGCTTATTTTTTTTATTTTTTCCAAGAGGGGCCCTTGTCCAATTATTTTTAATGTATAATTTTTATTATTCAATTTTTTCCAAGTTTCAATTAGAAAAATAATACCTTTATGTTTAGCGATTTGCCCCACAAAAACAAAGCTAGCCTCTGGTTTTAGATTTTTTTTATTTACTATTGGATATGGATTTTTTTGTATTTTGGTGTGACTATTTTTAAAATAGTTTCTTTTTTGATGCTCGTTTAATAACCAAGCTGAAGGAGAAATAATTAGAGCGGGGGATTGAGTTAGTTTTCTGGTTAGCTTTTGATACAATTTAGCTAAAATGGAGTTCAATTTTTTTTCTTGACCAAAAAACATTAAGCCGGAGGGGTGTAGTAGTTGTAAATCATGGAGTATATGATGATGCTTTACTCCTGTTTCTCTAATTGTCTTAAAGGATAGCCAACCAAAACCCATCAGGTTATTAGATACGATTAAATCAGCTTTTTCGTTTTCTATAATTTTTTTTAGTTGTTTACTTTTTTTAAATTGAAAAAAAGATGAAAAATGCCAAAATAATCGATAAAACCAAGTTTTTTTATCAAGATTAAAATATTCAGAATTAATATAATAGGTTTTAAGGTGGGGTGTTTTTCGTTGGCTTTTCTTGGGCTTGGTGGTAATTAAAATTACTTCATGACCTTGTTGTTGGTAATTTTTAATTAAGGTTTCGCAAACTTTTTCAGCGCCACCTTTATGATAAGGATAGTATAGATTGTTGATTATTATTATTTTCATTTAAATAATTCTAAGATTTTTTTATTAACTATATTATCATCATATTTTTCTAAGGCTAAACGTCGAGCCGCTTGACTCATTTTTTGATGAAGTTCATCATCTTCTAATATTATTTTTATTTTTTCTTTTAGATCAGAAATATTTCCACTTTGACTTAATAGACCTGAAACACCGTCCTCAAATACTGCTCGAACCCCAGGAAGATCAGAGGCAATAACAGGCGTGCCACAAGCTAGAGCTTCGATTAAAACAATACCAAAGGCCTCGTTACTATTAATGGAGGGAAGTACGAGAACTCTAGCCGATTGGTAATTTTTTACTAATTCTTCTAAACTAAGTTGACCTAAGAATTCGCTTCGGTTAATTATTTTTAAATCAGTAGCTAGTTTAATAAGGTCTTTTTTTAATTCTCCTTGGCCAATTATTTTTAAATTCCAGTCTAAATTTTTGATCTGACTTAGGGCTTTAATTAAAATATCAACTCCTTTAAAATAGTGAGCTTTATCTAACCCGCCAACAAATAATATAGTCTTATCTTTTTTTTCGTTTTCGGAGGTCTTAAAAATATTAGTGTTGATAGAAAAAGGAATTTCTTGAAATTTATCGGGATTTTTTTGATAGAAATTTTTTATTTGACTATGTTTAATGTAGTCTAGAGAGGCACTAATAATAGTATCAGCTTTTTTAAAAAGAGAGTTTCTAATTAATTTTTCTGGCCAAGAAAGTATTTGGTAGATTATGTTTTGTTGCTTAACATCCATATGATAATGGATGATTAGTTTTTTTTGAGGATTTAATATTTTAAAAAGATAAACTAAAAAGCTGGTTCCAAAAAATGGATAATGTAGATAAATATAATCATAGTTTTTTAATTTTTTTAATAGAGGCCATAAAATAGCTCCATGTCCTAAACGTGGTTTTCCATTTATTCGAATAATATTATTTTCTTCTTTAAGTTCACCTTTATTTTTTATGGTAAAAACAGTGCTATGATGATGTGGTTCTAATATTTTTTGAATTTTTTGAGCGGAGTTTCCGATACCGCCCGAGTAGGGAGGGTAGGCGCAAACAACTTGGGCAATTTTCATATTTTTGCTATATTATATTAGTATGAATATTGATATTTTAAGAAAACTTAAGTCTAATTTTTGGTTGTTTTTTATACTTTTTTTATCTATTAGTCTTAATCTGATTTCAATTTTTTATTATCTCTTTAAGATCAATACTTTAATATTGGTTATTTCAGGTTTAGTAGCTTTATTTTTAAGCTATTTATTTATTCATTTTAACACTTCTGAGAGTTCTCAGCAAGTTGATAATCAGCCTTTTTCATGGTTAGAGCGAATTTTGGGAGGCTTAATTATAGTTATTTTTATCTTTTTATTTAGAATTTTAGCTAAATCTCAAAGTTTTTTGGCCATTGATTCTCCTTGGAGTTTTATATCTCCTTTATTTTTTATTTTATTGTCCCTACTTTTGATTTTAATATTTTTGCTTTTCTATTTTAAGAATAAACGTTCCTATTTTTTTATTTCAATTCTTTATTTTTTGTTTTTTTCTATTTCTTTTTTTGTTTACGGTATCGCTTTTGGTTATGATCAATTACTTCATCAACGAGCCTTGAGGGAGATATTAAAAGATGGTTTTATTTTACCTAAGACTTTATATTATATTGGGCAATATTCTTTAGAATTATTTATTTTTAAAATTTGGCCTTGGTCTTTAGAGCTTTTAGATCGATTATTAGTTCCAGTTTTAGCTTCAATTTTAATACCAGCTACTTTAATTTTTAATTTTAAAAAAAGAGACTTTAATTTTATAGTTTGGCCACTTATTTTTTTATTAGCTGGGATAAGTTCTATTTTTAGTTATACTGTTCCGCAAAATTTATCATTTTTATTTCTTTTAATTTTATTATTTTTTTCTTGTAATCGAGATTTTGTGGCTGTGAGGTACAATTATTTTTTTCTATTTTCTCTAGTGTTAAGTATTGGCTTTATTCACCCCCTTAGTGGAGTGCCAGCTTTTCTGTTTTTAGTGATACTTTATGTTTCTAAGTTTAAGTTACTAGGGCATCGTTTAATTAAAGTTTTAGCTTATTTAGGTCAGGTTTTAATTTTGCCTTTACTTTTACTCTTAATTGGTGGTCGTTTTAGTATCGGGGTTTTTGATTTTAGTTCTTGGTGTTTACGTTTCTTGGGTCAAGAAAATATTTTTTTAAATGCCGTTTATTTTTTTGGATTTAATAAAAATATTTTATTATTAATTTTAGCTATAGCAGCTAGTATTTTTGTTTTTAAATATCGACGATTTGATTTAAGGATTTATTATTTTAATTTTTTAGCTCTTTTGGGGGCTTATGGCTTAAGTTGTTTAATTGATTTTCCTTTTTTAAGTTCAGTAGATAAGAGTAGTTATGCTAATAGGATCTTGATTTTAGCCGGACTTTTTTTAGTTCCAGTTTTATATGAATTATCTGTTTGTTTATTAAGAAAAATTCAGATAAAGAGTGTGTGTTTTAAGATTTTAGCTTCGATATTGTTGATTATTTTTATCTTAAGTTCTCTTTATTTATCTTATCCCCGTAAGGATAATTATTTTAATTCTCGTTCTTTTTCTATTTCTAATTATGATTTAGAGGCCGTTCGATTTATTGAGAATCATAAAGAAAATGATAATTATATAGTATTAGCTAATCAGCAATTGGGGGCCGGGGCTATTAAAGAATATGGTTTTAAGAGATATTATGGTCCTTGGTTTTATTATTCTAATCAAACTGGAGGATTGCCATATAGTTATTATTTAAAAATAATAGCTGAACCTAAAAAAGAAACAGCTCAGCGTTTATTGGCTGAGCTGGGAGCTGATAGTGTCTATTTAATATTAAATGATTATTGGTGGGGTTTTGATAAGATTTCTCAAGAGTTACAAGTTATTTCTGATCAGGTTTATGATATTGGCTCTGGAAGTATTAAGATTTTTCATTTAAAGTAATGTCTCGACTAAGTTTAGTTAAGTCTTTTTCTATTTGTACTAATCTAATTCTCATTCGGAAAATTAAGTAGAAAAGAAAAAGCACGGCTAGATAGAAGATAAGATTAATACCAGAAGAAGAGAATCCAATATATTTTAAGAGTTGATCGAGAGGTTTGATTAGTATGATTGATAATAAACCTAAGAGCCAAAAGATTAACCAAAAGACAAACTCATTAGAGCTAATATGTTTTCTCTTTTTAGCTCGGAAGAGTTTAAGGATGAAGAAGAATAAAATTAGTGATGCTAGTATTTGTTGAATCATATTTTTATTTACTTATTTTTTTAAAAAATAAATCTTTAATAATTTTAAAACTACCAGAAAATTTTTGTCCAAATTCGGAATAAAGAACAGTGATAGCTACTTCCTTCATTTTTAGTTTTTTTTGATGAACTTTAGCTAGAATTTCAGTGCAATGAGCCATGCGATTATTTTCTATTTCTATTTCTGAGGCTACTCTAGCTTTAAAAACTCGAAAGCCACTTTGTGGATCACTGGTTTTGATACCGAAGAATAATCGATTAAAGATTCGGGCTAAAGGCATAATTAAGTTTTTTTTCAGTGGGGGTAAGTCTGATTTTATTTCTAAGAAACGAGAGCCAAAAACAATATCTAAATCTTCTTCTATCAGGACTGTAACTAATTTCTTTATTTCTTGAGATAAAAATTGTCCATCAGCATCAAAGTGTACAATAATATCCGCCCCCTTTTTTAGTGCATATTCATTACCAGTTTGTAGGGCAGCGCCTTGTCCTAAATTGATAGGATGTTGTAAAACTTTGAGTTTATCTGATATTATTTCATTAGCTACTTGATAGGTTTGATCACTGGAGCCATCGTCAACAATAATTAAGAAATCAACCAAATCAAGTACTTCATTAATTACCTTTTTAATGTTGTTTTCTTCTTGATAGGCTGGGATGACGCAAAATATTTTCATAAGAAAATCATAACATATTTTATATTATATTCAAATATGTTAGAATTAGTTATATGGGATTTTTTATTAAAATTTACGAAGGAGTATCTAATTTTTTTAAAAGGATTAAACTAGGTCTTAAAGTTTTATTTCAAGAAAGATTTATTAAGATCTATTTTATTTTTATTTATTTTTTTAATTTTTTATTATGGCTTGGTTTTTATTTGATAATTAGAAAGAGTTCTCAAAATATCTTGATTTTACATTATAATACTGATTTTGGTATTGATTTATTAGGACCTCGTATTTCTTTTATAAAATTTCCTTTACTTAGCTTATTTTTTATTATTTTGTATCAAATTGTTTTAGTTAAGGTTAGGCCTCGGGAATCTTTTAAGTTTTTAGCTTATTTTCTTTTAAGTTTTTTGCTTTTATTTAATATCTTTTTAGTTTTATCCATGTCTTCATTATACTTTATTAATTTTTAAGTTATGGAAATTCAAGTTATAAAAATTATTATTTTCTTTATTTTATCTTTTGCTTTAACTATTTTATGGACCCCACTTTTAACTAATTTTTTGTATAAACATAAATTAGGTAAGCAAATTAGAAATTCAGGTCGGACGCCTATTTTTTCTAAACTTCATGCCCATAAAGCCGGCACACCGACTATGGGAGGAATATTGATTTGGGGAGCTTTGTTAGCTTTAATATTAATTTTTTATTATTTATCATTAATTTTTCCTAATAGCTCAATAGCTAAGCTTAATTTTTTAAGTCAAAAAGAAACTTTATTACCCTTAGGAGCTTTAATGGCCTCCGCTTTGATTGGTCTTTTTGATGATTGGTTAGATGTTAGAAAAAAGGGAACTTCCGGAGGTGGGGGGCTTAAAATGCGTCATCGTTTATTAATTTATACTTTGATTGCTATTATTGGATCACTATGGTTTTACTTTAAATTAGATTGGAGCACTATTCATATTCCTTTTTTTGGTTATTTTGAAATTAATTGGTGGTATATACCAGTTTTTATTTTTATTATTGTGGCTACTTCTTTTTCTGTTAATGAAACTGATGGTTTAGATGGTTTAGCCGGTGGTACTTTATTAGTGGCTTTTGCTTCTTATGGAGTAATATCATTTGCCCTAGGTCGATATGATTTAGCTACTTTTTGTGCTGTTATTAGCGGAGCCTTGATTGCTTTTTTATGGTTTAATATTCCTCCAGCTCGTTTTTATATGGGGGATACGGGTTCCATGAGTTTAGGAGTCACTTTGGGTATTATTGCCCTATTAACTAATAATGTTTTACTTTTACCTTTCATTGGTTTTATTTTTATGGTTGAATCTTTATCAGTTATTATTCAGATTATTTCTAGAAAAATTAGAAAGAAGAAGTTTTTTTTATCAGCTCCAATTCATCATCATTTTCAAGCTAAAGGTTGGCCCGAGAGTAAAATTGTGATGCGTTTTTGGTTAATATCAGGAGTGATGGCATCTTTAGGTTTATTAATATTTTTTATTGATAGAATTTAATTATAATGTTTAAACGAGAAGAAACCAGAAGATTAAATGCGACAGCGGATAGATTTAAATCTGATCCTTTGTTTTTTACTAAAGGGAGATTGAATAAGGCTTTAATTATTACTGTTTTAATTTTACTTTTAGCTGGTTTAATATTTTTATTTAGTGCTTCTTTATTGAAGTCATTTTCTGAGCAGGGTAATGCTTATTATTATATTAAAAAACAGCTTTTAGGATTAACTTTAGGTCTTTTATCTCTTATTATTTTAAGTCGAATTAATTATCGTTTTTTTAAGAAATTTTCCCTTAGTTTTTTAATCATTTCTATTTTATTTTTAATTGCTGTTTTTATTCCTGGAATTGGGGCTCAGTATGGAACATCACATAGTTGGTTAAATATTTTTGGTATGTCTTTTCAGGTAGCTGAATTAGTTAAATTATTTTTCATTTTTTATTTAGCAGCTTGGGTTGAGAGTCGTCAAGATGATCTAAAGAATTTTTCTACTGGTTTATTACCTTTTCTTTTAGTCGTATCCTTATTAGGGTTTTTATTTATTATTCAACCAGATTTTGGTGGTTTCTTTTTAGTTTTTTTAATTGCCTTATCAATTTATTTTGTGGTCGGAGGTAACGTTAGGCAATTATTGGTTTTATTTTTAATTTTTGTTTTTATTGCTTTATTATTCTGGCCTCGGATAAATGATCCCGAAGCCTCCGGATTTTTTCGTAGTTATCAATTAGATCGTTTTAGATGCTTGAATAATCCTAATTATGATCGAGATGCTTGCTATCAAGTTAACCAATCCTTAATTGCTGTTGGTTCCGGAGGATTATGGGGTCGAGGTTTTAGTAATAGTGTTCAGAAATTTAATTATTTACCTGAGGTGTGGGCGGATTCTATTTTTCCCATTATTGCTGAAGAGATTGGTTTTATTGGTTCGGTGGTATTAATTTTGGCTTATGTTTTTCTTTTATATCAAGGATTAATGATAGCTAAAAGAGCCCCGGATGTTTATGGTCGATCTTTAGCAGTTGGAATATCAGCTTGGATATTTTTTCAAGTTTTTCTTAATATTGCTGGAATGATAAATTTAGTTCCAATGACTGGAGTTCCTTTACCTTTTATTAGTGCTGGAGGAAGCTCTTTGTGGTTTTTATTAGCTTCGATTGGTATTTTGTTAAATATTGATCGACAATCTTTAAAGAGTAATTGATTGTATGAAGCAGAAAAAAAAGATAATTTTAAGTGGGGGCGGAACCGGAGGATCAGTAACTCCACTTTTAGCTATATATCGAAAATTGAAACTAAAATATGATTTTCTTTTTGTGGGAACTTATCAAGGATTAGAATTAAAGATGGTTCAGAGTGAGGGTTTAGATTATACTTCAATTTTAAGTGGTAAATGGCGTCGTTATTTTTCTTGGCGTAATTTTTGGGATATTTTTAAAATTATATTAGCTTTTTTTCAATCTCTGATATTATTAATTCGAGAAAGGCCTAATATGATTATTAGTGCGGGGGCTTTTGTGGCCGTACCATTATCTTGGGCAGCTTGGGTTTTAAGAATTCCAATTATTATTCATCAGCAAGATGTTGAGCCTGGTTTGGCTAATAGGATAATGGCTCGAATCGCGACTGTTATTACTACTACTTTTGAATCTTCGGCTTGTTTCTATGGTCCGAAAGCTCGAGTGATTGGAAATTTAGGTCCTGATGTTGATAGCATTAACCATGATTTAGAGATTATTGATAAATATGATTTGAATAAAAAGGATTGTCCGATAGTTTTAGTTTTAGGTGGTGGAACCGGTTCTCTTTTTATTAATGAAATACTTAATCAGGGTTTACCAGAGTTGCTTAAGTTTTCTAAAATTATTCATATTAGTGGTTTATCAGATCGAGATTCGGCTAATCTTTTTATAGATTCATCGCGTTATTTTAAAATCGATTTTGTTGCCCCGCAGGAATTATTATTTTTAATGACTCAGGCTGATTTAGTAGTTTCTCGATGTGGACTAGGTACTTTAACTGAATTATCTTTTTTAAAAAAACCCAGCATTTTAATTCCGATGCCTAACTCTCATCAAGAGCTTAATGCTAATGAGTTTTTAAAAAAGGAAGCGGCTATAGTTTTGCATCAGAAAGATTTAAGTTCTGAGATTTTTATTAAAAAAATAAAAGAACTTCTGAATAATGATAATTTACGAAGTTCTTTATCTAAGAATATTGCTCAAGTTATACCAAATGCTAATCAAGTTATGGTAGATATTATTGAAGAATTGATTTAAGCAGCTAGCTCCATTTCTTTTTTTAGTTTCTTTTTTATTTCTTCCATTTTATAAACAAAGGGATGAAGATAATTCTGAATAAATTTAATAGTGAAGATATAGGGAGCTAGATTTTTGTAATTATTATGACTAATATCAATATCTTGATAGTCTTGTAGCAAAGCTTTAGAGATTCTTTCTTTTTTGTCTATTACTTTTTCTATTTCTTGATAAAGATCATTTTTAAGTCGGGGGTCATTTTTAGCTTTTTCTAATTCTTTATTTATTTTTTGATAAGTATAGAGTAGACTTTTAGTTTCTAGACTAATGGTTTCTTTTAATTTTTCGACTGAATTTTGAATGTCAGGTGTGTCTAAAACTTCAATCACTTTCTTTTTAATACGTTGTCCAGCTTGACTATCATCATTAAAATCACTTAATTCTCCGAGGCGCATATTAGCTGAAAATTTACTGGAAATATCCAAAAACTCTCTTAGCAGTTTTCTTTTTTTTGGATCATTAGCACTAATACGTCCAGCAGTAAAGAATATTTCTCGAGCATTATTATCATTTAATTCAAAAAGATTAGCTAGGCGATTAATAAATTTTCCGGCTTTACTTTTAGAATAATATTCTTCACCATGTTCTTCATAATTTTTTAAGAAAGATTCTAGATTAAAATCTTTTATTTCTTCACTTAAATTCTTAAAGTATAGCTCAATTTGTCCATCTCTATCGAGAGTGTTAAATCTTTCTAAAGAATAGTCGGATGGGTAATTTCTAATAATGGCATAACTGGTATCAGCGGCCCCTGGATTGATAATACCATTACTAACATCAGTTTTTTGACCAAAGGCTTCCACTTCTACTTCTTCTCCTGATTCTAATTTTATTTTACCTTTAATGAAGGGACATTGAGTATTAGGGGCGATACCATCTTGAAAACCTAGTTTAGCAAATTCTTCTTTTATAATTGGAAAGTCTTTTTCGTGAAAAATAATATCAATATCATCAGGTTGTTTTTTACTCTCTTTAGCATTAATTAAAAAAGCAATTGAACCAATAACATACCAAGGGTATTGGCATTTGGTGTTAAAAATTTGAGCACAAATTTTTAAAGCTTCTTTTTGTTGCTCGGGAACTCTTTCTTGAAAGCGATTTCTTTCTTCTGGACTAGCAGGACGAAAAAAGAGGCTACCAGGAACCTCATAAAGATCTAGTTGATCTTCCTTGGTTTCGTTTTTAGATTTTTCTGCGATAATTTTTGTTTCTTTTTTTAGGCTCATATTGTTAAAATTAGTTTTTAATATTAATATTATATGATATAATTAGCTTAGTGTAAAGAAAAATATGAATTTTAGTGATAAAAAAAATATATACATGATTGGTATTAAGGGAGTAGGAATGTCAATGTTAGCTCAATTTTTACAGGGGCATGGTTTTAATATTTCTGGATCGGATGTCGCTGAATTTTTTCCTAGTGATCGGACTTTAACTCAAGCGAAGATTAAAGTTAAATCTGGTTTTTCGTTACAAGATTTTCCGAAAAAAATTGATTTGATTATTTATTCCTCAGCTTTTAATGAGGAGAATAATATTGAAATGGAGTATTTTGCTAATCAGGATATTCCTAAACTTTCTTATGCTCAGGCTTTAGGTTTTTTACAGCAAGATTATTTTGGTATCTCAGTTTGTGGTAGTCATGGTAAAACCACCGTTACTGCTTGGTTGGGTTATGTTTTAGATCAAGCTGGATTATCACCTAATGTTTTAAGTGGTTCTTATGTTAAACAGTTTTCTGGTAGTTCATTGTCAGGGACATCAAAATATTTAATTTTAGAATCTGATGAATATCAGAATAAGTTAAAATATCTTCATCCTCAAGCTATCGTTTTGAATAATATTAGTTTTGATCATCCTGATTATTTCAAAAGTCCAGTTGATTATTTAAAAGTTTTTTCTGATTTTATTGCTCGGTTAGATAAATCTGGATTTTTGATTAATAATTTAGAGGATGAAAATTCGAGTCAAATTTTAAATCAAAGTCCAGCCCGAATTATATCTTATTATATTGATCAGCCAATTTTTAATTCTAAAGTTCAGTATGAAAAAATTTATCAAGCTCGTAATTGTCAAATTGGCCAAGATTATCAAAGTTTTGATCTTTTTCGGGGTGATGAATTTTTAACATCTTTTAAAATTTATCTTCCGGGTCGACATAATATTCTTAACGCTTTAGCGGTTATTAGTACAGCTCTAGAATTAGGTTTGGGGGTGGAAGAAATAAAGGGACCGTTATGGTCGTTTAAAGGTCCGGCTCGACGTTTTGATGTTTTGGGTACTTATCAGGGGGCTTTAATTATTGATGATTACGCTCATCATCCTCAAGAAATCCAGGCTTCTTTACAAGCTATTAAAGAAAGATATCCTGACAAAAGAATAGTATGTCTTTTTCATCCCCATACTTTTAGTCGAACCGAAGCTTTTTTAGATGATTTTGCTCGAAGTTTTACTTTAAGTGATGTTTTATATTTAGTTGAAATTTATGCTTCAGCTCGAGAAAAAAAATCAGAACTTTCGAGTCTTGATTTAATTGATAAAATTAGGCAGTATAATGAGACTAGGGGACAAGAGCAGGAATTAGGATATTTTAAAGATTTAGATCAGGCGGAAAAAGAATTAGTTAAAAAAATTACTAATAATGATTTAGTTTTATTATTAGGAGCTGGTGACGTTTTTCGTGTTGCCTATAATTGGTTAGATATAAAAATATGAAATATTTAGAAGGTGAAAATTTAAGAGATTATACTACTTTTAAAATTGGGGGGCCAATTAAGTTTTTGGTTAAGGTTCAGGATAAATCAGAACTCTTTGAAGCTTTAGATAAGGCTGAGCAAGAAAAATGGCCATTATTAATATTAGGGTCGGGTTCTAATATTTTAGCTTCGGATCAAGGTTTTTCTGGTTTAGTTATTAAAAATGAGATCAAGGGATTAGAAATAATTTCCGAGAATGATTCTGAGGTGATAATTAGAGCTCAGAGTGGTGAAATTTGGTCCAAGTTAGTAAAATTTACAGTTGATAGGAATTTTTATGGTCTAGAAAACACCTTTCATATTCCTGGAACAGTGGGAGCAGCTCCGATACAAAATATTGGAGCTTATGGAACTGAATTAAAGGATTGTTTAGTTTCTCTTAAGGCTATTAATTTAAAGACTAAAGAAGAGAAAGAGTTTTCAGCTTCAGATTGTGAGCTAGCTTATCGTGATAGTATTTTTAAAAATGAACTGAAGGGGCAGTATTTTATTCTATCACTTGATTTAAGATTAAAGAAAAATGGAAATTTAAATTTAAATTATCCTGATATTCAAAGAGTTTTAACTGAGAGAAAAATTACCGAACCTAGCTTAAGTGATTTAATAGAGATTATTAGGGAAATTAGAGATGAGAAATTACCTAATCCGGGAGTTTTACCTAGTGCTGGATCTTTTTTTAAAAATCCTATTATATCTTCCGAGCTTCTGAGTAAATTGCAGGATAAATTTTCTGATTTAAGATATTTTGTTAACGGTGATGAGATTAAGATTCCAGCTGGCTGGATGATTGAAAAGTGTGGTTTTAAGGATCGTGATTTTGGTTCAGTGGGAGTTCATAAAAAACAAGCTTTGATTTTAGTCAATTATGGTGGAGCTAAACAAAGTGATGTTCTAGCCTTAGCTCAAAAAATAAAAGAAGAGGTTAAGGATAGATTTAATATTAGTTTAGAAGAAGAAGTTAATATTATTTAATTATTATGATTAGTACTAAAGATTTACGAAACAAGTATTTAGAATTTTTTTCTAAAAAAAAGCATCAGATTATTTCTAGTGCTTCTTTAATTCCAGAAAATGATCCTAGCATTCTTTTTGTTAATGCGGGAATGTCGCCCTTGGTTCCATATTTAGCTGGACAAAAACATCCGGCGGGGAATCGCTTAGTTAATAGTCAAAAATGTTTTCGAGCTGAAGATATTGATGAAATTGGTGATGGGCGACATAATACTTTTTTTGAAATGTTAGGTAATTGGAGTTTAGGTGATTATTTTAAGAGAGAACAATTATCTTGGTGGTTTGAGTTTTTAATTGATGAGTTGGGTCTAGATATTAATAATATTTATCAAACTGTTTATAAAGGAGATGGTAAAAATATTTCTAAAGATTATGATAGTATTAAAATTTTAATTGATATTTATGCGAAATATGGTATTGAGGCTCAGGAGGGTCCCGAGCCAAAGTTAGAGAATGATTTAGAGCTTGATTTTAGTTCACAGAAAATTTTTGCCTATCGAGAAAAGAATTGGTGGCAGCGAGGAGATGCTGTAGGTGAGTTAGGTGGACCTGATAGTGAAACTTTTTATGATACTGGTCGAGAGCATGATCCTAGTTTTGGGCCTCATTGTCATCCTAATTGTGATTGTGGTCGCTTTGTGGAGATTGGTAATTCGGTTTTTATGCAGTATCAAAAGACAGAAGATGGTTGGCAAGAATTAGAACAAAAAAATGTTGATTTTGGTGGAGGTTTAGAAAGATTAGTTATGGCAGTGAATAAGGAGAATAATGTTTTTAAGATTGATTCTTTAAAAAATTTAATTGAGAGAATAGGAGAGTATTCCGGAAAGAAATATGAAGAGTATCCTAAGTATTTTGAGATTATTGCTGATCATATTAAATCAGCTAGTTTTCTTCTCGGGGATGATAAAAAAATCAGTCCTTCTAATGTTGATCAGGGTTATATTATTAGACGATTAATTCGTCGAGCTTTGAGATCGGCGAAGCAGATAGGTTTAAATCGAACCGGTTTTACCGCTGATTTATCTCATTTAGTAATTGATTTTTATCAGGATGATTATCCGGAATTATTAAGAAATAAGGATTTTATTATCCAGGAAATGTTAGAAGAGGAAAAAAAGTTTTCTCGTATGATTGAGCGTGGTGAAAGAATTTTAAATAATATTTTAAAGAATAATGATCGAATTAGTGGTCAAGTAGCTTTTAATCTTTTTCAGTCTCATGGTTATCCTTTAGAGATGACTCGGGAAATAATTGAAGAAAAGGGTTTAGAAAAAACTGAGAATTTTGAAGATGAATATCAAGCTGAATTGAAGCGTCATCAAGAGCTTTCTAAAACTGCCAGTGCTGGTAAGTTTAAGGGGGGGTTAGCTGATCAGAGTGAGGCGACGACTAAACTTCATACCGCTGCCCATTTATTATTAGAGGCTTTACGTCGAGTTTTGGGCCCAGAAGTTGAACAAAGAGGTAGTAATATTACAGCGGAGAGATTACGTTTTGATTTTTCTCATCATAGCAAGATGAGTTCGGAAGAAAAAGAGGAGGTGGAGAGATTGGTTAATGAAGCTATCGCACAAGAATTAGATGTTAGTTGTGAGGAAATGAGTTTAGAGCAAGCTAAAGAATCTGGGGCTGTTGGAGTTTTTGAGTCTAAATATGGTGAGCGAGTTAAGGTTTATTCAGTTGGAGATTTTTCTAAAGAGATTTGTGGTGGGCCTCATGTCGAAACTTTAAAAGGTTTAGGTCAATTTAAGATTCAAAAAGAAGAAAGTTCTAGTGCTGGAGTTCGCAGGATTAGGGCTGTGTTAATAGCATAATATGAATAAAAAGGCTTTTTCTCTAGTTGAGCTTTTAGTAGTTATTGCTGTTATTGGGATTTTAGCTACCTTGGCCGTAGTGTCATTACAAGGAGCTAGAAAAGGAGCTCGTGATGCTAAGAGAATTGCTAATATTAAACAAATTCAAACTGCTTTAGAATTATATTACAATGATCAAGGGCAGTATCCAGAAAGTTTAAATTTTGGCCAAGGAAGCATTGAGAGTCCTAATGCTGTTTATATGGAGAAGATTCCTAGTGCTCCAAGTCCAGCTGATGGGAATTGTGGTAGTAATAATGCTTATTTATATATTCCTATTGGTATTAATGGGCGAGCTTATCAAATATCGTTTTGCTTGGGATCTAAAGTTGGTCAATTAGATCCTGGACCACATTGCGCCAAGCCAGGAGGGATTATTCCTGGATCTTGTGGCGATGACTTTATTTGTGGTGATCCACTTTATGATAGTCGAGATGGTAATGTGTATAATACTGTTGCCATTGGTGATCAATGTTGGTTTCAGGAAAATCTAGCCTATTTGCCAATGGTTCATAGTAATACCGAATATGTTGCTTCAAATACAGCAAAGTTACCTGGTTATGGTGTCTATGGTTATAACGGAAGTAATGTAGCCACCGCTAAATTAGAAAGCAATTATTCTACTTATGGAGTATTATATAATTGGTTTGCAGTTAATCAATCTGGAACTAATGCGATTTGTCCAGCAGGATGGCATGTGCCAACTGATGATGAGTGGACAGAATTAACCAGGTATGTAATAGGTGATCCAACTTGCAACCCTAACACTGGATGTTCTCCGGCCGGAATAGCTTTAAAGACTGATGCTTGGGGTGGTGATAATAGCTCAGGTTTTACAGCTTTACTAGCCGGTTATCGGTATAATAGTGGTTTTGTGGATCTCGGAGCCGCCGCTTACTTTTGGTCATCTTCTGAGAATATTTCTAATCACTCTTGGTATCGTTTTTTGCAATCTGGTAGTGCTAAAGTATTTCGTGATTATAATGGTCAGATTCATGGTTATTCGGTTCGTTGCCTGAGAACTGAATAAATAAGTTTTTTAAATTAAATAAATGTATAAAAGATTACATCAAAGAGGTGTAGTCTTTTTTGTATATAGCGGGTTAAGTGGTGGAGTAAACCAAACAGATTTTAATATTCTCCAATACTCGGAGCAATTAGATACTTTAGGTTTAACTGTTAGATGTGTGAAGGATTAAAGTTTTAAATAATGGTTACTGTGTAAAAATTGATAAAATAGGGTATAGATGTTATAGTGTTTATAGTTAAATATTAATTTATTATATGTTTAAGTTTCAAAGATTTTTTTTCTTGTTTTTAATTTTAATATCTTTTTCTGCTTGTTCAACTAATAAACCAGAAGTGAAAAATGATTTGGAGAATGTTAATATTAATTTTTTTAGAGAAGGGCAGTTTAATTCAATGTCGGAAGAAAATTTTACTTCTGAGAATGAAGATAGAAAGATAATTATTGATGAAGAAATCGGTGTTAATCGGGGTCGATATTCAGATTATGAATTTGGAATAAGGTTTGAATATGCTAAAGTTGATCCGATTTATACCACTAATCAATGTGAGATTAAAAAAGAGGGGAATGTGATTTCTAATTCTTGTGGTTATGAGATTATACTTTTGAATAAAAGTCCAAAATTAAATGAAATAGAGGTTATTAATTATCTGATTCCGGATAAGAATAAATCTTATTGTAAAATCCGGTTAGCTAATAATGAATATTTAGGTAAGACATATCATATTGATCCAGTTTATGATGAGATATCTAATAGTGAGGAAAATTTAGATACTTTTTGTGGACAATATACTACTCATTATATGGGGCATAGGTATAAATTTTATTTTAATTCAGATTATCCTGATCGTTTTGTTGTTATTAAATATGGTGGCCATGAACCTAGTGGTGTGTTAGAGAAAAAAGATAATGGTTATTACAAATTCTGGTATGAAACTATAGAATTTTTTAATGACTAAAATAGTTGAGTAGTTTTTTTTGATAAAAGGCATGAACTTTGTTATATTATAAAGTTGAACATTAAAATAGATATAATGATTAGAAGGTTAGATGAGCAAATTAGTATTTTAAATCAATTTATTCCAGAAGTTGGATTTATTGATGAAAGGAGAATTACAAGAGGGCTTCCATTGGCTGCTGAGGGATGGTTTATTATTCCTCGGTGGCAATTACTAGCCTCTACCTATGAAGAGGCTTTGGAGTTGATCCTAGAGAGAGGTAATTTTTTAAATTATTTCCATGGTCAACTTCAGGAAAGAGAGGTGGAGAGAGGTGGGCTAGAAAAAAAATTAGAGATCATCTCCAAGAGTCAGAATAGCGATATCCTGATTTTGCCAGCCCAATTAGGACTGCTGTATAAAGGGTATAGCTCTGATGAAGTTCGTAGATCTCTTAAGGAGAACGAGTTTCAACTAGGGGCTTTTGAGATGAGTGTAATACTTCTCACACATAAAAATCGTTTGAATCATTACAATGATTTAGGGATTTTATGTGGAGGAGATATGATCAATCCGGACCCAGAGGAGGAGATTGATTATACTAGCATTCCCAGTTTCTCTTTTAGAGGGCGAAGCTCTCAAGTTAGCTTGAAGTGGAGCGTCCAATCGTTACCGTCTTATGGTTCGGTAACCGCCTTTCTTTAAAATATTAGAGGGTTTTTATAAACCCTCGTTTTATTTATACAACTCTTGACAACAATAATAAATAAATATATAATCAATTTATAAATATTTTTAAAATATTTTTTTTGTATTTAAAAAGAGATTTTAACAAAAAGATTATTTTTGTTAAGGTTTTTTTGTGTTAATGGATAAAGAAAATAATTCTAGCATTGATTCTAAAGACTTCTTAGAATTAAAGGGGGAGATAATAGAATTAATGCCGGCAGCTAATTTTAAGATAAAATTAGAAAATGGTCATGAAATATTAGGACATTTGTCTGGTAAAATGAGAATGAATCGAATTAGGCTTTTGCCAGGCGATAAGGTTAAAGTTCAAATGAGTCCTTATGATTTAAGTAAGGGTCGAATAGTTTTTCGTCTTTAATTTAATTAAGAAAATATGAAAGTTAGAGCTAGTGCTAAAAAAATTTGTAAAGATTGTAAGATAATTCGTCGTAAAGGGCGAGTTTATGTAATTTGTAAAAATCCTAGGCATAAGCAACGTCAGGGTTAGTTTTTATTTATTAAGATATAAAATAAAATTATGGCAGTAAGAATTTCTGGAATAAATATTCCTAATGATAAAAGAGTCGAGGTGGCCCTAACCTATATCCATGGAATTGGACTAAAGACTTCACAAGATATTCTAAAGAAGGCTAAAGTTAATCCTAATACTCGAGTTAAAGATTTAAAAGAAAGTGAAGCTAATACTTTACGTGATATTATTGAAAAAAATTATGTAACTGAAGGGGATCTTCGTCGAGAAGTAGCTAGTAATATTAAACGATTGAAAGAAATAGGATCTCGAGTTGGGATTTGTCATTCTAAGCATTTACCTGTTCGAGGGCAACGAACTAAAACTAATAGTCGAACAGTGCGAGGAAATAAAAGAGCTACTATGGGATCTGGTAAGAGTAAAGCTGGAAGTCAAAAAACTTAATTTATATCATATATTAAATAATAAATAAAATATGAGTGAAGAAAAAAAGGAAAAAGATAAACAAGAAGAAGCGGATAAGGAAACTAAGGCTTCCGAATTAGAAACATCAGAGGATTTATTTTCTGATGATGATGACTTGTTTTCAGTTGACTCAGAATCTAAAGATGAAACTGAGGATCTACCAGAAGAAATTAAACAAAAATTAGAAAAAAATAAACAGGCTCGAAGTAAAAAGAAGTTATCTAAGAAAAGAAAGAAAAAGGAGAATATTAGAGTTAAATCTGGTCATGCCTATATTAAAGCTACTTATAACAATACCGTGATATCTTTAAGTGATAAGTCTGGTAATGTTATATCTTGGGCTAGTGCTGGAATGGCTGGATTTAAAGGGGCCAAGAAGGCTACTCCTTATGCGGCTCAAATTATTGCTAAAATTGCAGTTTTAAAAGCTAAAGAAGAGTATGGTTTAGAAGAAGTTAAAGTTTTTGTAGCTGGGGTTGGAACTGGTCGAGAAGCTGCAATTCGAGCTTTAAATGCTAATGGTTTGGAAATAACAATAATTAAGGATGTGACTTCAGTACCTCATAATGGTTGTCGTCCTAAAAAAGCTCGTCGAGTTTAATTAATCAAAAATAACTAATATAAATATGGGAAAAAATTTAGATGCTAAATGTAAACAATGTCGCCGAGCTGGGGAGAAGTTATTCCTAAAAGGGGAGCGATGCTTTTCACCTAAGTGTGCTATGGTTAAAAGAAATTATCCTCCAGGATTTCATGGTCCTAAAGGTAAAAAAAGATTAACTGATTATGGTCTACAATTAAATGAAAAGCAAAAGGCTCGAAAGATGTATGGTTTAAGAGAAGGGCAATTTAAGCTTATATTTAAAAAAGAACAAAGTCGTGGTGGTGATGTTGGGGCTAATTTTCTTAGAGCTTTAGAGATGCGTTTAGATAATATTATTTATCGAGCTGGATTTGCTCCGTCTCGGCAACAAGCTCGACAAATTGTTAGTCATGGTCATGTCACTATTGATGATAAAAAGATGAATATTCCTTCTTATCAAGTTAAGATTGGTCAAGTTGTTAAAATAAAGAAAAGTTCTGCTAAGAATAAATATTTTAGGGATTTACCGGAAAGATTAAAAACTTTAGCTCCTGAGCAAAAAAGTTGGCTAGCGGTTGATGTGAAGGATTTATCAGCTAAAGTTTTACACGAACCTCGAACTGAAGACCTGCCTCAGAATATTAAAACCCACATGATTATTGAGTTTTATTCAAAATAATTTTTATTAATTTTAAAATAATATGGAAAAAATAGCTTTAGCCAAAAAAATTGATTTTAAACCTGGGGAGACTGCTAATGATGGAGTAGTCACCATTGAACCTCTATTTCCTGGTTACGGCAATACCATTGGTAATTCCTTACGTCGAGTATTATTATCTTCTTTGCCAGGTGCTGCAGTAGTAGGAGTGAAAATAAAGGGAGTTAAACATGAATTTATGGCTGTTAAGGGGGTCAAAGAAGATGCTATTGATATTATTTTAAATTTAAAGCAATTAAGATTTAAAATTTTAGGAGAAGTAGAAGAGCCAATTAAATTAGAATTAAATGTACAGGGCAAAAAAACAGTTAGTGCTAAAGATATTAAGAAGAATAGTTTAGTTGAAATTGCTAATCCTGATTTAGTTTTAGCCACTATTACTGATAATACTGCTAGTTTAGGTATGGATATTTATGTTCTGCCTGGTATGGGTTATTCTATGGTTGATGCTGATAGAAAATCTAGTAAAGAGGTTGACTATATTGAGTTTGACTCAATTTTTTCTCCAATTATGGGAGTTAATTACAAGGTAGAGAACGTTCGGGTTGGAAAAATGACTAACTGGGATAAATTAATTTTAGAAGTAAAAACTGATGGAACTATTTCAGTGGAAGAAGCTTTTAATCAATCAGTTAAGATTTTAGTTGATCAATTTAAAGCTTTGATTACTTTAGAAGAGAAAGAAGAAAAGAAGGAAAAAAAGGAGGAAAAGAAGGAAGTGAAGAAGGATGATAAGGAAAAGAAAGAAGAAAAGAAAAAGGCTAGTACTAAAACAACTGCTAAGAAAAGTAAATAATAAATTTAAATAATAATATGAGACATAAAAATAAAGGTAAAATTTTAGGTAGAACTAAAGAGGCGCGAGAAATGATGTTAAGGAATTTGCTTTCTAGTATTATTATCTATGAAAAGGTAGAGACTACTAAAGCTAAAGCTAAAGCTGTTAAACCATTATTAGAAAAAGCAATTACTACTGCTAAAAAGGGTGATCTAGCTTCTCGTCGAGAATTGTTAAAAATAATTTTAGAACCTAAGGCGGTTAATAAGTCTTTTGAGGTTTTAGCTGAAAGATATAAAGATAGGGCTGGTGGTTATAGTCGAATTATAAAAATTGGAAATCGAGTTGGTGATGGGGCTGAAATGGTTCAAATTGAGTTAGTATAATAAAATTAATAAAAAATAAAAATATGGAAAGAAAGATACATAAAATTGATGCTAGTGGGCAAGCGGTGGGACGAATTGCTACTCAAATTGCTACTATTTTACGAGGAAAACATAAACCTGAATTTCAACCTCATATGGATTTAGGTGATATAGTTGAGGTTATCAATGTTGATCAACTTAAATTTAGTGGTAAGAAATTAGAACAAAAAAAATATTTTAGTCACACTGGTCATATTGGAGGTTTAAAGGAAAAGAAAATGAAGGATGTTTTCTCTCAAGATCCAGGAGAGGTTTTGCGACGAGCGGTCCGTGAAATGTTAGCTCCGACCAGATTAAGAAAAGATATTATGAAAAGATTGATTATTAGATAATATTATTAAATTTATGAGTGAAGATAAAAAAACAAAAAAAGCTACTACTAAAAAAACTACTGTTAAAAAAGTAGCTCCAAAAGAAAAAGTTAGTATTAAGGCTAAGAAATATATCAAAGCTATTGGAAGAAGAAAAACTTCAGTGGCTCAGGTTAGGATGTATGAAAAAGGTAAGGGTGAAATTATTATTAATGATAAATCAGCTTTAGATTATTTTAAAAAAGAGGAAACAGTAAATATTTTAACTCAACCTTTAAAATTAGTGTCTAAACTAGATGATTTTGATTTTTCAATTATTGTTAAGGGTGGAGGATATTTAGGGCAAGTAGATGCTATTAAACATGGCATTGCTCGAGCTTTAGTAAAGTATGATCCTGAATTAAAAACTATTTTAAAAACCGATGGACATTTAACTCGAGATCCTAGAAAAAAAGAGAGAAAGAAACCAGGATTAAAGAAAGCTCGTAAAGCTTCACAGTGGTCTAAGAGATAATTTATTTCATTTATTATATATATTAAATCCCCTCATTGTAGGGGATTTTATGTTTTAATGAACTTATAATTTATTATAGCTCCAAAAATAAGATAAAATGGAGCTATGATTTGACATATCTCCAAAAATAAGATAAAATGGAGATATAAAATATGAAAAATTTTATTGCTGGAAAATATAAAAAACAATTTCGAGATAAGGAATTCGAATATCAGAGTTTTTCACCAACATTCATAAATCGTGATTTTAATTGGTGTGATAAAAAAATTGACGTTTTATTGGAGCGAGCGACTCGATTATTGGGAGAGCTTAATGCTTATTCGTATTTAGTTCCTGATGTTAATTTTTTTATTCAAATGAATGTTGTTAGGGAGGCTACTAAGTCTAGTATGATTGAGGGTACTCGTACAGATATTGATGAAGTGATATTACCAAGAGAGGAGATTGATCCAAGAAAAAGGGATGATTGGGAAGAGGTGCAAAACTATATAAAAGCACTTAATTTTGCTATTTCTGAATTAAAAGTTTTACCACTTAGTATGAGATTAATTTGTGAAACTCATAAAAAACTATTATTAGGTGTAAGAGGTGAGTATAAAAATCCTGGAGAAATAAGACGAAGTCAAAATTGGATTGGCGGATCTTCTTTATCTGATGCTTTTTTTATTCCACCTAGTTATGAAGAGCTTCCAGATTTACTCGCCGATGTTGAAAAATTTTGGCATAATAAAAGTTTAAATTTACCTTTGATAATAAAAATAGGTATTATTCATTATCAGTTTGAAACTATTCACCCCTTTTTGGACGGTAACGGTCGCATTGGTAGACTTTTAATTGCATTACAATTAGTTGAATCAAAAATTTTAACTAAACCTACTCTCTATCTATCAGTTTTTTTTGAGAAAAATAGAATTTCTTATTATGATTCTTTGAATATGGTAAGAAAAAGTAATGATTTGGAGCAATGGATTAAATTTTTTTTGAATGGCATTATTGATACAGCTGATGATAGTATAAATACTTTTAAAAAGATTATTAATTTACGTTTAGAATATGAACAAAAGATACTTAGCTTAGGTGTTCGAGCTAAAAATGCTCAGGAATTAATTAGATATATGTTTTCAAAACCAATTGTTAATTCAAAATTAGTTCAAGAGAATATTAAAATTAGCTCTAATACTTCTAATAGACTTTTAAAATCTCTTATTGATTTAAAGATTGTGGAAGAGATTACTGGGTATTCTCGAAATAGATTTTATGTTTTAAGAGATTATTTGAATTTATTTAAGAAATAAAATTATATTGACTCAATATTTGCTGTATGATACTATATTATTATAGTTCTTTTATGAATTTTTTCTAATCTCGTGAGATTTGCACAAGCAAATCTCTTTTTATATTTTCTAGTTGTGGTAATATAAAGTTGTATGATAAAAATTACTTTAGGTTTAGTAACCTATAATCAATCTACATTTAAGTATTTAGAGCACTTTTTTTCAAGTTTAAAAGTTTCCTTAAGTTTAGCTTTAGAAAAGTGGCCTAATTTAGATTTTAAAATAGCGGTTTTTGATAATAGTGATAGTAATTATCAAGATAACTATAATTATCTTAAGGAAGAGGATCGAGTAGTTAAGATTTTTCGTTCTGAGGTTAATCTTGGTTTTGCTAAAGCCTATAATCAATTAATACAATGGTCTTTAGAACAAGAGGATCAGTTTTTTTTAATGCTTAATCCTGATATTTTAGTAGATAAAGATTTTCTTAGGGAAATTATTGAAGTTATTTTAAAAGAGTCAGAGGTAGCTGTTTTAGCTCCTAAAATATATTATTGGGATTTCGTTAATAAAGCTAAGACTAGGATTATTGATAGTTGTGGTTTAGGTTTAAGTCGAGCTCATTATTTTTTTGATCGAGGTCAGGGAAAATTAGATCAACTTGATTATCGTGATCAAGAAGAAATTTTTGGTTTTACTGGGGCGGGAGCTTTAATTAATTTAGAGAGAATAAAAAAAATAGCTTATAATGAAAAAGAGTTTTTTGATGAAATGATGTTTATGTATAAAGAGGATATTGATCTTTCTTATCGATTACAAATAGCTGGAGAAAAAATAGTTTTTGTTCCTAAGGCCATTCTTTATCATGATCGTAGCTTGGGAAAATCTAAATGGCGTCAGTTGTTTAAGCTTAAAAATCGGAATCAGTCTCGACAACAGTCTTTTTTAAATCAGTTGATAATTTTGTATAAAATTAGAAAACTTCCTTTTTCTTGGAAAACTAGAGTTTTTTCTGGAGGACGTTGTTTATTGTTAATTATCTATGCCTTTATTTTTGCCAGACAAGCTCTAAAAGAATTTAGACAAATTAGAAGAGATATTCGAATTCACGTTGGTGATGTAAAAAGAATTGAGAGGTTTATGGTATAAATTGTTATGAATAAGTTCAGATACATTTTGGAAAATAAAAAGCCCAAAATGTATGCAGATAAAGTTTAAGTACTATAATTGTCCCGGATTTGGTACATTATATAATGATGCAATTAAGCAAAAATATATGATTACCAAAGAAGCTAGACAAAGACTCAAAATATTAGAATTTTGGAAGCAATATGGCCTTCAAGCCACTACTGATGCCTTTGGGGTTAAAAAATCTACCCTATACAATTGGCAAAAAATATTTAGAGAAGGGGGTGGCAAGATAGAAGCTCTCAATCCTAAATCCCAAGCTAGGATTAACAAGAATAAAAGAGAAATACATCCTCTGATATTAAAAGAGATTAGACGTTTAAGACTAGAGATTTGTCCTAATATGGATAAAACTAAAGTTAAAAAATTTTTAGATAAATTTTGTGAAATTAATAATTTACCAATATACTCAGAATCAAAGATAGGTAGAATTATTAAAGATAAAGATATATATCATCATAGACAGAAAATATCTCATTTTGGTAAGATTAAAAAAATTAAAAAAACTAAAAAGAAAAGAAAACCTAAGGAATTACAAGTAAATAATCCTGGGGATTTAATAGAGATAGATACTGTTGTTAGATTTCACAATGGATTAAAGAGATATATTATTACCGCTGTTGATACTTTTAGCCGAACAGCTTTCGCTTATGCCTATAACAGAATTAGTAGCTCTAATGCTAAAGATTTTTTTAAAAAATTAGAAGAAGTCATGCCCTTTAATATTAAGGCTGTTCAGACTGATAATGGTTTAGAATTCCATCTCTATTTTAAAAAATACTTAGAAGAGAGAAAAATTGAGCATTATTTCAATTATCCAGGTAGACCATACAAACAGGGTCATATTGAGAAGTTTAATAGGACTATTCAAGAAGAATTCATTGATTGGAGTGGTGAAAAATACTTTGATAATTTAGATGATTTTAATAATTTGTTAATTGATTGGCTTCTTTGGTATAATACCGATAGACCACATTGGAGCCTTGAATTAGTATCTCCGATGAATTATTTGGTTAATAATAATTTTTTTTCCAAAATGACGTGGATTAATACATACGCTTGACTTATTATATTTATTTTGTTAGATTTTAGATACTTTAAAAGAACCCTTTGGGTTTTTGTGTTTTGATTATTATATAATTTTTTAATTTATGCCTACAATTAATCAGTTGATTAGAAAAGGACGAAAAGCGTCAACCAAAAGAAAGAAAAATTTAGCTTTAAGAACTACTTTAGATTCTTTACATCGTAAGAGAAAAGTTAGAACTAAAGGAGCTCCTTTTAAGCAGGGAGTTTGTCTTAAGGTTACTACTATAACTCCTAAGAAACCTAACTCAGCTTTACGTAAGATTGCTCGTGTTCGTCTTTCTAATGGAATGGAAGTTACCGCTTATATTCCAGGTATGGGCCATAATTTACAAGAACACTCTATCGTTCTTATAAAAGGTGGAAAGACTAAAGATTTACCGGGAGTTAGATACAAAATAGTTCGAGGTGTTTATGATACTCAGGGAGTGGAAGCTCGACGACAGAGTCGTAGTTTATATGGTGCTAAAAAACCTAAAGAATAAATTTTTATAAATAAATATATAATTAAATTGTTATAGCTGGCAATTTTTAAAACTATGAGAGGTAAACAAGCCCCTAAAAGAGATATTGATAATGATTTAAAGTATGGCGATAAAGGGATCGCTAAATTCATTAATTATATTATGAAGGACGGAAAAAGATCAGTTGCTCAAACTATTGTCTATGATGCTTTTGATATTATTAGACAAGAGACTAAGCATGATCCTCGTCATATTTTTAATAAAGCTTTAAAAAGAGTTTCTCCTTTATTAGAGGTGAGAGGAAAGAGAGTTGGGGGAGCTAACTATCAGGTTCCTTTTCAGGTTAGAGGTGAACGTCGTTTTTATTTAGGATGTCATTGGATTATTGATGCTGCTAAAGCTCGAAAAGGACGATCAATGGCTGAGAAATTAGCTGCCGAAATTTTAGATGCTTCTAATGGTGAAGGAGCTGCTATTAGAAAGAAAGAAGCTGTTCATAAGATGGCTGAGTCTAATAAGGCTTTTGCTCATTTTGCTCGATAATTAATAATTTAAATTAAAAATATTTTATGTCACAAGATTATAGTTTAGATAAATTTCGTAATATCGGAATCATGGCTCATATTGATGCTGGAAAAACAACTTTCTCCGAAAGAGTTCTTTTTTATACTGGAAAAAAACATAAAGTAGGTGAAACTCATGATGGAGCTGCTGAGATGGATTGGATGGAACAAGAACGAGAACGTGGTATTACCATCACTTCTGCTGCTACTACTTGTTTCTGGAAAGATAATAAGATTAATGTTATTGATACTCCAGGTCACGTGGACTTTACTGTGGAAGTTGAAAGATCATTACGAGTTTTAGACGGAGCTGTAGCTGTTTTTGATGGTTCACAGGGAGTTGAACCTCAATCAGAAACTGTTTGGCGTCAAGCTGATAAGTATAATGTTCCTCGTTTATGTTTTATTAATAAGATGGACAAAACTGGTGCTGATTTTTATATGAGCTTAGAGTCAATTAGAAAGAGATTAAATCCTAAGGCTGTAGCTTATCAATTACCGATTGGAGCTGAAGATAAATTTTTGGGTATCATTGATATTTTAAGTAAAAAAGCCTATAAGTTCGAGGGGAATTTTGGTGAACAGGTTAATGAGATGCCAGTTCCAGAGGATATGAAAGATAAGTTAGATCAGTATTATAATGAATTAGTGGAAAAAATAGTGGAATTTGATGATGCTCTAACTGAAAAGTATTTGGGTGGAGAAGAAATTTCTTTAGAAGAATTAAAAAAAGCTTTACGTAAAGGAGTTATTGCTAATGGTATTTATCCAGTATTATGTGGTACTGCCTTACAAAATGTTGGAGTTCAGTTAGCTTTAGATGCTGTTTGTGATTATTTACCCTCACCTTTAGATGTGCCACAAATTGAAGGTAGTGATGTGAAAGATGAAACTAAAAAAATAATTATTAAAGCTGATGAAAAAGAGCCTTTTGCTGGTATAGCTTTTAAAGTAGCTACTGATCCTTTTGTTGGAAAGCTTTGCTTTGTTAGAGTTTATAGTGGAGTTTTAAGTTCTGGTTCTTATGTTTTAAATGCTTCTACTGGTAATAAAGAGAGAATTGGTCGTTTAGTTCGAATGCATGCTAATCATCGTGAAGAGATTAAAGAAATTAAGGCTGGTGATATTGCCGCTGTTATTGGTTTAAAGGATACTACTACCGGAAATACCTTATGTGATGAAAAGCATCCAGTATTATTAGAATCAATTACTTTTCCTGAGCCAGTTATTAAAATTGCTGTTGAACCAAAAACTAAAGCTGATCAAGAAAAGATGGGGGTAGCTTTAGGTCGCTTAGCAGAAGAAGATCCAACCTTTAGAGTGGAGAGTGATGAAGAAACTGGTCAAGTTTTAATTTCAGGAATGGGAGAATTACATTTAGATATTTTAGTAGAAAGAATGAAGCGAGAGTTTGGAGTTGAGGCTAATGTTGGTAATCCTCAAGTATCATATCGAGAGACTATTAGAAAAATGGCTGAAGCCGAGCATAAATATGCTAAGCAGTCTGGTGGTCGTGGACAATATGGTCATTGTTATCTTCGAGTTGAACCTCAAGAGGTGGGAGAAGGTTATCAGTTTGTTGATGAGGTAAAAGGGGGAGTAATTCCTAAGGAATATATTCCAGCTATTGAAAAAGGTGTTAAGGAAGCTATGCAAAGTGGAGTTTCAGCTGGTTATCCAGTAGTTGATGTTAAGGTTACAGTTTATGATGGATCTTATCATGAAGTTGACTCTTCCGAGATTGCCTTTAAAATGGCGGCTATTTTTGCTTTTAAGGATGCTTGTCAAAAAGCTAATCCAGTTCTCTTGGAGCCAATTATGAAAGTTGAAGTAACTACTCCGGAAGAATACATGGGTAATATTATCGGTGATCTTAATGCTAAAAGAGGTCAGGTAGATGAAATGACTGAAAGAGGAAATGCTAAAGTAGTTCTAGCTAAAGTTCCTTTAGCGGAAATGTTTGGTTATGCTACCTCTCTTCGATCTATGAGTCAGGGACGAGCTAACTATGTGATGGAGTTCTCTCATTATAATGAAGTGCCGAGAAATATTTTAGAAAAGATTAAAGAGGAGAGCGGTAAATAGGTTAATAGTATAATAAATTAAAAACGAGTCTTAGGGCTCGTTTTTTGTTTATTTTTGTGTTATAATTTTTTCATATGAATCAGAGAAAAGCTTTTACTTTAATTGAATTAATAATAGTGATATCTATTATTGTTATTTTATTTAGTTTATCTTTATTTTTTGTTTCTCGATCTCGAAGTCAAGGAAAAGATTTAAAAGTGCTATCTAATATCAGCCAGTTTCAAATAGCTTTAGATAATTATAATATTAGTGAGGGGTCTTATCCAGAATTTTTAGATTTAGATAATTTTGCTTTAGTTGGTCACGAAGCTCAACTTCTTTTTTCTTTTATCCCTAAACATATTAATAGTTCTGACTATCGATATAATGAAGTTGATAATACTTATGAGTTAGAGTTTTATTTAGAAAATGCGGTTGATAATTTAAAAGCGGGGGCTAAGTGTGCTATTCCGGGTAAAATTTTGGAGGGAGCTTGTTGTTTTCATCCGGTGCTAGATGGAGAAGGTAATTCTTATCCGGTGGTTAGAATTGGTGAGCAGTGTTGGATGGCTAAGAGTTTGAATTTAGGGGAAATGATGTGCTCATCTTATAGTGGTAGCTCTACTTGCTCTGAGAGTCCTAGTGATAATGGGGTTATAGAAAAATATTGTTATTTTAATTTAGAGGAAAATTGTAATGTTTTTGGTGGTCTTTATCGATGGAATGAGGCGATGAATTATACTGATAATCCACAAGGGATTTGCCCTGATGGTTGGCGGATTGCTAATGATCAGGATTGGCATGTTTTAGAGTCTTATTTAAAAAATAGTGGTCAAGATTGTGATCCGATCCGAGCTGGTAGTTTTTCTTGTTTTCCGGCTGGTAATAGATTAAAAATAGATCTTCCGGAGTCTAATCCTTATTGGTCAGGTAGCAATACTTCTGGTTTTTCGGCTTATCCTGGCGGTATTTTTGATGGTTATAATTTTTCTGATCAAAGTTTGACAGCCTTTTGGTCACCTGGCTATTATTTTGGTGATATCATACCATATTATCGACTTTTGAAATATAATGATGACCGAGTTTATCGTTGTAAGTTTCCCGATCCTTATGCTTTAGCTATTCGTTGTATAAAAGATTATGAATAATCGTAAAATAAAAAATAGAACCGCTTTTACCTTAATTGAACTTATGGTGGTTATTTTTTTAATTGCCTTAATTGGATCCTTAGTTAGTGTGTATTTTTCTCAATATCGAAGGGTTCTTCGTGATGGGAAAAGATTGATGGATGTTTCTGAAATTCAATTAGCTTTGGAAAATTATCGTATGTTTGAAGGTTATTATCCGATAGAATTGAATCCCGGTGAAGCATTAGTTGGTCCATCGAGCGGTCGAATTTATTTAGATCAAGTTCCAGAAAATCCAATATATCGTAATTCTTTTTGTTCCTCACCTGATTATAATTACACTTATGATGCTGAAGAAGATGAATATCGTATTTCTTTTTGTTTGGAAGGGCGGTTTGAGAATTATAATCCAGGATCTAAATGTGCTTTTAGTGGTGAGGTATTTGAGGGGGCTTGTGTTTCTTGTCCATCATTTATTTCTGATATTGATGGTAATAATTATTCAACAGTGGTTATTGGAAATCAATGTTGGATGGCGGAAAATTTAAAAGTTACTAAATATAATGATGGTAGTGATATTCTGTATCCTGGTGTCGATATGGATCTTTGGGTTAATAATACTGAAGGGGCTTATGCTTGTTGGTGGAATGATATGAGTAATTGCAGTACCAATAGAGGTGCTTTGTATAATTGGTATGCTATTAGTAATCCTAAAGGTTTATGTCCGGAAGGTTGGCATGTCGCTACTCATTATGAGTTTATTCAATTAGAAAATAATGTTTGCGTATCTAGTGGTAATAGTGTGGAATATTGTCAGGAGATATTTCCTTTTGATTATAGTACTAATGGTTGGCTGGGAACTGATGAGGGTCGTCGATTAAAGGCCGTTACTTGGAGTAATGGAACTGATGATCTTGGTTTTTCTTTAGTTCCTACTGGTTATCGTCATGATAATGGTAATTTCTATTCTAATGCTACTGATTGGGCTTTTGTATCAACGGCTACTGAAATAGGGGATAATAATTGGCGTCGACTTTTTAGCCCTGATGAAGATCGAATTCAGCGAGTTAAAAACGCACCTAAGACTAGAGGAAATTCAGTTCGATGTGTTCAAGATTATTAGTTAACTTGATTTTTAAAAAAACTGTGTTATAATCCTGAGTTAAAATATTTAGAATTAAATTTTCTTTTATGTCCAAACAGTTAAAACAGGTTATAAAATTATCACAGCAGACTGGAGATCGAGTAATAGTTTTTGATAATAGTGCTCCGGAAGAATCTTTTGTGTTAATGACTTTAGATCAATATCAGGATTTAATTAATTCCGATTCTAATTCCTTGACAGAAAAAAAAATAGTTGATAATATAGGCAGTAATAATGAGAAGTCCAAGAAAAATAATAATTGGAGTATTCCTTCTCAAGTAAAAGAAGAATCAGAGTAATGATTTAATAAATAAAAATAGTTAATATTTTTTAACTATTTTTGGTTGTTTAAATACAAATTTAATTTATAATTAATTTAATCGACTGGTTGCCTTTTAGGCAGGTAACTCTCCATTAGGAGGGGTCGTAAGTTTAAAAAAATGGCAGAAAAATTTGAACGCGGAAAAGACCATGTCAACGTTGGCACCATTGGACACGTTGATCATGGAAAAACAACCTTGACAGCTGCGATTTTAAATGTAGCTAATGCTCAGGGTATGAAAGCAACTCAACGGGATGTCAAAGAAATTGACAATGCTCCGGAAGAGAAAGAGAGAGGGATTACTATTGCTACCTCTCACCAAGAGTATGAGACTGAGTCTCGTCACTATGCTCACGTTGACTGTCCTGGTCACGCTGATTATGTTAAAAACATGATCACTGGAGCAGCTCAAATGGATGGAGCTATTTTAGTAGTTTCAGCCACTGATGGACCAATGCCTCAAACTCGAGAACACATCTTATTAGCTAAGCAAGTTGGTGTTCCTTATATCGTTGTATTTTTAAACAAATGCGATATGGTTAGTGATAAGGAATTAATTGACTTAGTTGAAGAAGAGGTGCGAGATTTATTAAAGAAATATGATTTTCCTGGAGATGCTACTCCAATTATTCGAGGTAGTGCTTTAAAGGCTTTAGAGAATCCTAGCGGACCAGATGCTCAACCAGTAGTTGATTTATTAAAAGCTTTAGATGAATACATTCCAACTCCAGAAAGAGATTTAGATAAACCATTCTTAATGCCAATTGAGGATATTTTCTCTATTGAAGGACGAGGAACTGTAGTAACTGGAAGAATTGAGCGAGGTATTATTAAGGTGGGAGAGGAAGTTGAAATTGTTGGTTTAATGGAAACTAAAAAAACTACTATTACTGGAGTTGAAATGTTTAACAAATCTTTAGATCAAGGACAAGCTGGAGATAATGCTGGATTACTTCTTCGAGGAACTAAGAAAGATGAAGTAGAGCGAGGACAAGTTTTAGCTAAACCAGGAACTGTTACTCCTCACACTGAATTTGAAGCTCAGGTTTATATTTTAAGTAAGGATGAGGGTGGACGACATAAACCTTTCTTTAAGGGTTATAAACCACAATTCTATATTCGAACTACCGATGTTACTGGAGAGGTAGAGTTACCAGCTGGAGTTGAGATGGTTATGCCGGGTGATACTGTTAACATGACTGTTAAACTTATTTCACCAATTGCTCTAGAGGATAAGCAAAGATTTGCTATTCGAGAGGGTGGACGAACTGTTGGAGCTGGAACTATTTCTAAGATTATTAAATAAATATTTAGACCTGTTCTCTTAATGGAGGACAGGTCTTTAATGTTTATTTAGATAGAAACATTACCAATATTTTTGGTTAATTCATAATTTAAGTATGGCTGAAAGTAAAAAAAAGTCTGCCAGTAAAGAGGGCGGAGATTTTAAAACTAAGATTAGAATCAAAATTAAAGCTTTTGATCATAAGATTATTGATCAAGCAGCTAAAACTATTATTGAAACAGCTCAGAAGACTGATGCTCAGATTTCAGGGCCAATTCCTCTACCAATTGAAAAGAGGAAGTATACTGTTAATCGATCAACTTTTGTTCATAAGGATGCTCGAGATCAATATGAGATCCGAACTCATAAAAGATTGATTGATATTTTTGAGCCTTCCGCTAGGACTATTGAAGATTTGACTAGTCTAAGTTTACCAGCCGGGGTTGACCTAGAAATAAAAATGGATTAGAATATTAAGGTATTTTTAAAACATAAGACATTTAATTGATTTTTTAGAAACTCCAATTTAGGAAAGTTCTTTAATTGAGATTAGATGTTTATATAGGAGGTAAAATTCAACAAAATAGCTTTTCAATTTAATATAAATATTTATTATTTCTTTTAGATTGTTTAATGTGTAAAGCTGGTTTTGTTGCTAACCGGTTTTTTTATTTATTATCTTTATTAATATTATGAAATTTATATTAGGAAAAAAAATTAATATGACTCAGGTTTGGGATGAAAAAGGACAGGCTGTAGCAGTAACCAGAGTTCAGGCTGGACCTTGTATAGTGACTCAGGTTAAGGATGAAAAAAATGATGGTTATCAAGCAGTTCAGATAGCTTATGATCGTAAAAAGGTTAAGAATGTTTCTAAACCAGTTCGGGGTCATTTAAAAAAGGCCGGTTTTTTATCAGAAGATGCTCGATTTTTACGTGAGTTTCGTACTTCAGCTGATTTGAAACCTGGTGATGTTATCGATGTTTCTACTTTTAATAAAGGGGATATTGTTGATGTTCAAAGTGTTTCTAAGGGGAAAGGTTTTCAGGGTGTGGTTAAACGTTATGGATTTGCTGGATCTCAAAAAACTCATGGAAATAAAGATCAGCTTCGAGCTACTGGTTCTATTGGAGCTTTAGGTCCATCTCGAGTTTTTAAGGGAAAGAAAATGCCTGGTCGAATGGGGGGAGATACTGTTACTATTAAAAATTTAGAAATAATTGAAGTTGATTTAGAAAATAATATTTTATTCATCAAGGGAGCTGTTCCTGGTTATAACGGGATACTTTTAAAGATTAAAGGTGTTGGAGATTTGGTAGTGAATAATAAGAAGGAAGAAAAGGAAGAAAAAGAAGATAAAAAGGAAGAAAAGGAGGTAGAAGCTCCAGTTGAAGAAGATAAAAAAGAGGAATAATTAATTACTAATAAAAATATGTCACTTAAAACAAATATATACAATCAAAAAGGAGAAGTGTTGGGTGAGTTAAAATTATCTGATCAGGTTTTTGCTGTAGAGCTTAATGAAGATTTGGTGCATCAAGCTATGGTAGCTCAAATGTCTAATGAGAGACAAGTTTTAGCTCACACTAAAACTAAATCAGAGGTTCGAGGTGGAGGACGAAAACCTTGGAAACAAAAAGGAACTGGTCGAGCTCGAGCTGGATCTAGTCGTTCGCCTTTATGGATTGGTGGAGGAGTCACTTTTGGTCCTCGTAAGGATCGTAATTTTAGTAAAAAAATTAACAAAAAAATGAAACAAAAAGCTATGTTAATGGTTTTAAGTGATCGTTTTAATAATAATAATTTGGTGGTTTTAGATAAAGTTGATTTAAAAGATTATAGCACTAAAAAGTTTAATGAAATTCTTAAAAATTTGGAAACAATTTTTCCTTCTGAAGAGGGGAAAAAATCAAAACGCAGTCTTTTATTTGTTAATGATAGTAAAGATGATAAGGTATTATTATCATCTCGTAATTTGAGTGGTTTTAATATTATTAATTTAGAAAACATTAATATTATTGATTTGTTAAAGTATCGTAATTTAATTATGACTGAATCAGTAGCTAAAAGTATTAATGAACGTTATTCAAAATAAAAATAATTAATTTATTCATATGGCAATATTTAATAGTAAAACTGATAAGAAAGCTTCAGCTAAGAATAAAAAGTCGAGTAGTGATAGTATGAAGGATTTATACGAAGAAAAAGCTGATGTAGTAAAAAAAAGTACTAATATTAGGGTTTCTAGTCGGGCTGATCGAGTTTTACTTCGCCCCTTAGTAACTGAAAAAGCTACTAATCTAGGTGAATTAAATCAATATGTTTTTGTGGTAGCCGATAAAGCTAATAAAATTGAAGTAGCTAAAGCTATTTATGATGTGTATAAAGTTAAACCTTTAAGTGTTAATATTGTTAAAGTTAAAGGTAAAAAGGTTAGTCGAGGTCGAATTAGTGGACGAAGAAAGGATTTTAAAAAGGCAGTAGTTACTCTCAAAAAGGGAGAAACCATTTCAGTTTATGAAGGTGTTTAAAAAATATTTATTAAATTTTTAAAATATGGCAATTAAGAAATTAAAACCAAATAGCCCTAAAAGACGTCATGCTACCTTTGATGATTTTTCTGATTTAAGTAAGAATAAGTTACCAGAAAAGAATCTTTTAGTTATTAAAAAGAAGAAGAGCGGTCGAAATAATCAAGGTAAAATTACAGTTAGACATCGAGGTGGAGGGGCTAAGAGATTTATTCGTATTGTGGATTTTTATCGAAATAAATTTGATATTCCGGCTACAGTGGCTAGCATTGAATATGATCCAAATCGAGGAGCTCGTTTAGCTTTGTTGAATTATAAAGATGGGGAAAAGAGATATATTATTGCCCCTGTTGGTTTAAAGGTTGGTGATACGGTAGTTAGCTCTAAGGAATTAGTAGAAATTAAGAATGGTAATGCTATGCCTTTAAAGTTTGTTCCGGCTGGTATTGCTGTTTCTAGTGTAGAATTAGAACCTGGCCGAGGAGCTAAGATTGCTCGAGGAGCTGGAAATTCAGTTCAGGTGATGGGAGTTGAAGGTAAATATGCTCAACTTAAAATGCCATCTGGAGAAATTAGGCTAGTTAATAAAGAGTGTTTAGCCACTATTGGTCAAGCTAGTAATCCTGATAAAAGACATATGAAAATTGGTTCAGCGGGAAGAAAGAGACATTTAGGTATTAGACCAACTGTTAGAGGAACTGCTATGAACCCTAATGATCATCCTCATGGTGGAGGAGAAGGTAAGCAACCAATTGGATTAAAAAGTCCTAAGACTAAGTGGGGTAAGATTGCTCTAGGGGTTAAAACTAGAAAAAAGAAAAGGTCAAATAAATTAATTGTTCAACGACGACCTAAGAAAAAGTAATTTATTTATAAGTATATAATCATATGGCAAGAAGTTTAAAAAAGGGTCCTTATATCAATCAAAAAATTTTGAAAAAAATTCAAGCTTTAGATCCAAATAGTAAGACAGTAATCAAAGTTTGGGATCGAGCTTGTACTATAGTTCCAGAAATGGTTGGTCATACTATTGGAGTTCATAATGGTAAGCAACATATTCCGGTTTATATTACTGAAAATATGGTTGGACATAAATTGGGTGAATTTTCTCCGACTAAGAAATTTATTAGTCATGGCGGAAAAATGGCCAAAACTCAAGCTAAGGAAAAATAATTGTATATAAATAATTAAGATATTAAAATAATATGGAAGTTAAAGCTAGTTTAAAACATTTAAGAATTTCTCCTCGCAAAGTTCGCTTGGTGGCCAATTTGATTCGAGGTTTGGAAACCGAAGCTGCTATTAGTCAGTTAAAGTTTTTGAATAAAAAAGCGGCTCGACCAGTTTTAAAATTACTAGAATCAGCTATTGCTAATGCTACTAATAATTATAATTTAGATAAAAAGAATTTAAGAATAAAAGAGATTCGAGTTGAGGATGATAAAACTTTGAGAAGATGGTTACCTCGAGCTCATGGTCGAGCTACTATTCTTCGAAAAAGAATGAGCCATGTTTATATCGTGTTGAGTGAAATTGTTTCTAGTGGTAAGAAGGAGGCTAAGAAGGTGGTAGTTGAGGAACCAGTTAAATTAGAGGAATTAGGTAAAAAGACTAAGGCGGGAGCTAAAGAGGATGTTAAAACTAAGACTAAGGAAACAAAAAGAAAGGCTTCATCTAAAGGTTTTGCTAATAAGGTTTTTCAACGAAAGGCCGGATAAGTTAAAAGTTAAAATAAAAATAATTTATATTAATAAATATGGGTAAAAAAATAAATCCAAAAATAATAAGAGTCGGAGTTATAAAAAACTGGCCATCAACCTGGTTTGCTTCGGGTGATAAATATATTAAGAATGTTAGACAGGATGTTTCGATTAGAAAATATATTATTAAGAATTTTAAAGAAGCTGGTATTGATCGGGTTGAGATTTTTAGAAATTCTGGTCAAATTAATATTGATGTCTATACAGCTCGACCAGGAGTTATTATTGGGCGAGGAGGTAATGGAGTTGAGGAATTAAAAAGAACTTTACATCGAAAATTTTTATCTCGACCAATGGGGATTCGTTTGAATGATATTAATTTAAATATTAAAGAAGTTGAAAATCCTAATCTTAGTGCTCAAATTAATGTTCAGTCTATGATTTTAGAAATAGAAAAAAGAGTTCCTTTTAAGAGGGTTATGAAACAAGCTATTACTCGAATTGAACGTGGCGGAGCTTTAGGGGTTAAGGTAGTAGTTTCAGGGCGTTTAAATGGAGCTGAAATTGCTCGTTCGGAAAAACTTAGTTCTGGTAAATTACCATTAAGTACTTTAAGAGCTAATATTGATTATGCTCGAGGAGCGGCTAATACTACTTATGGGGCTATTGGAATTAAAGTTTGGATTTATAAAGGTGAAGTTTTTAATAAGCAATAAATATAAATATAAATAATTTTTCAAATATATGTTGATGCCAAAGAAAACTAAATATCGTAAGTCACATAAGGGTAGTCGAGGCGGAAAAGCTACTGGAGCTACTAAGGTTGATTTTGGTTCTTATGGTTTAAAGAGCTTGGAGGCTTGTTGGATAACAGCTCGACAGATTGAGGCTACTCGAAGAGTTATTACTAAACATACTAGAAAAGGTGGTCAGATTTGGATTAGAGTTTTTCCTCATAAGCCAGTTACAAAAAAGGGTGGCGAGATTCCAATGGGTAAAGGAAAAGGATCAGTTGATCATTATGTTGCCGTGGTTAAACCAGGAACAATTATGTTTGAGATTGATGGTTTAAATGAAGAGTTAGCTAAAAAAGTTTTAGAATTAGCGGCTCATAAGTTACCAGTTAAGTGTAAGTTTGTTAAAAAAGATTAATATTAAAATATTAAAAATATGGATTTAAAAGATTTGTCAACTAAAAGTGAAACTGAATTACATAAAATCTTAGCTGAGCAACGAGAAAAGTTAAGAGATCTTCGATTTAAGGATTCTAGTCGACAGTTAAAAAATGTTAGAGAGATTAGATTAATTAAAAAAGATATTGCTCGAATTTTAACTCTATTAAATCAAAATAAGTAAAATAATAATAATATAATTATATGGTTAAAGATATCAAAGAAAAAACTAAAGCAGAAGCTAAGAAAGTTATAAGAAAAAAGTTTTCTGGTGTAGTAGTTAGTAATAAAAATGATAAAACTATTATTGTTGAAGTAGAGAGAGTTAAGATGAATAAGAAGTATAAAAAAAGATACACTGTTACTAAAAGATATAAAGTTCATGATGAAAAAAATGTTTCTCAAGTAGGTGATAAGGTTAGTTTTGTGGAGTGCCGTCCTTTAAGTAAGGATAAAAAGTGGCGTTTAGTATAGATAATTTATTAATTTTTTAAAAATATGATACAAACAGAAAGTCGATTAAAAGTAGCTGATAATAGTGGAGCCAAAGAGGTTTTATGTATTAGAGTTTTGGGGGGATATAGAAAAAGATATGCTCGAGTAGGTGATATTATTGTAGCTACTGTTAAATCTGCTTCTCCTCATATGCCAGTTAAAAAAGGGGATATTGTTAGAGCGGTAGTCGTTAGAACTAAAAAGGAAATTAGGCGAGCTGATGGTACTTATTTACGTTTTGATGATAATGCTTGTGTTATTATTGATAAAGAGAAGAAAGAGCCAAAGGGTTCTAGAGTTTTTGGACCAGTGGCTAGAGAAGTGCGACGAGCTGGATTTTTTAAGATTGCTTCTTTAGCTCCAGAGGTTTTGTAAAATATAAAATAAATTTTTGAGTATGAAAATTAAGAAAAATGATCAAGTAAAAATATTGGCAGGAAAAGATCGGGGTAAGACTGGTAAAGTTTTACAAGTTTTTCCTAGAACTCAAAGAGCCAGTATTGAGGGTTTAAATATTTTAATTAAACATCTTAGACCACAACAACGGGGCGAGAAAGGGCAGAGAATTGAATTTCCTGGTTTAATTAATATGTCTAATCTAGCTTTAATTTGTCCTAAATGCGGTCAAAGTACCCGAGTTTCATATAAAAATGTTACAGATTCAGAGGGGCGAAATAAGAAGTTTAGAATGTGTAAGAAGTGTCAAGAAACTTTTGAATAAAAATCAAAAATAATATTAAGTTTATGAAATTAAAAGAAAAATATCAAAAAGAGGTCGTACCACAATTAAAAGAAAAGTTTGCCTATAAAAATATTTTTTTAGTTCCTAAGGTTAAGAAGGTAGTGATTAATGTTGGTTTTGGTCGCCATAATAAAGAGAAGGATTATGTCGATAATGTGGTTAAAACTTTAACTAGAATTTCAGGACAAAAACCAGTTCTAACTAAGGCTAAAAAATCAATCGCTTCTTTTAAGGTTAGAGAAGGGATGTTAATTGGAGCTATGGTAACTTTAAGAGGTGATCGAATGTATGACTTTTTAGATAAATTAATTAATATTACCTTTCCTCGAGTTCGGGATTTTAGAGGTATTTCAGAAAAATCAGTTGATAAGCAGGGCAATATTAGTATTGGATTTAAGGAAAATTCAGCTTTTCCAGAGATTAAGATTGAAGATTTGCGAGATATTCATGGTTTAGAGGTGATTATAGATTCCAGTGCTAAAAATAGAGAGGAAGGTTTAGAATTATATAGATTACTAGGATTTCCCTTTAAAAAGGAAGTTAAAAATAATTAATAAATATATTTATGGCCAGACGTGCATTAATAGTAAAAGCAAATAGGAAACCTAAATTTTCAACTCGAAAAATAAATCGATGTTGGCGTTGCGGTCGAAATAAAGGTTATATCAGAGATTTTGATTTATGCCGAATTTGCTTTCGAGAACTAGCGGATAACGGGAATTTACCGGGGGTTAAGAAGTCTAGTTGGTAAAAATAATTAAATAAAATAAAATATAAAAAATTGTTGATTATCTTGCTTTAAATAATTTTCAATTTTAAATTAAAATATTATGATAGATCCAATCGCAGACATGTTAACTAGAATTAGAAATGCTTCTCTAGTTAAAAAAACAGAAGTACTTTTACCGATGAGTAAGGTAAAATTTAATGTAGCTAAGGTTTTAGAAAAAGAGGGCTTTATTACTAAAGTTGAAGTGATTCCAGGTGGGAAAGATTTACAGAAGAATAAAGCAGCTAAATTTGATCAGATAAAAATAACTCTAAAATATAAGGAAAATGGTCAACCTAAGATTAGCTCACTAAAAAGAGTTAGTAAACCTGGTCGTCGAGTTTATGTTAATAAAGATGAAATTAAGCCAGTTTTAGGTGGTTTAGGTTTTTCCATCATCTCAACTTCTAAGGGGATAATGACCGGTCATCAAGCTTTTCAGGAGAAGATTGGTGGAGAGTTTATTTGTGAAATTTATTAATTTTTAAGATATTAAATATATGTCAAGATTAGGAAAATTACCAATACAAATACCAGCTGGAACTGAAGTTAATATTGATCAGGGAATTATTCGAGTTAAGGGACCTAAGGGGCAATTAGAGCAAGCTATTGACCCGATGGTTAAGGTTGAAAAAACCGAAGAGGGTTTGGTGGTTACAGTTGGAAAGCCTGAGGACAAGAAAGAACGAGCTCTTTGGGGCTTATTTCGAGCTTTAATTGCTAATATGGTAACTGGAGTTAATGAGGGTTATGAAAAAAAATTAGAAGTTAAGGGTGTTGGGTATAAAGTGGCTGTAGCTGGAAATAAAGTTAATTTAAATTTAGGTTTTTCTCATCCTTTAGAGTTTGTTTTACCAGAAGGAATTAGTGCAGTAGCCGAAGGAAATAATTTAACTATTTCTGGAATTGATAAACAATTAGTTGGTGAGACAGCGGCTCGGATTAGAAAGTTAAGAAAACCAGAACCATATAAAGGAAAAGGAATTAAGTATTCTGATGAGATTATTAGACGAAAGGCTGGTAAGACGGCTGCTAAATAATAAATAATTTTAATTTACTACTATGAATATTAAGGAAAAAAATAATAAATTAGTTCGACGTCATAAAAGAATTAGATCTACTCTTAGTGGAACCGCTACTAGACCTCGTTTAAGCGTTTTTAGATCTAATCGAGGTATGTATGTTCAATTAATTGATGATGTTTCTGGTAAGACTTTAGTTAGTGCTAATAGTAAAGAGATTAAGGCTAAAAATCTTAAAAAGATTGATATGGCTTTAGCTTTAGGAAAACTTTTAGCGGAAAAAGCTACTAAGAATAAAATTACTCAAGTTGTTTTTGATCGTGGTGGTTATAAGTATCATGGACGAGTTAAGGCAGTGGCTGAAGGGGCTCGAGAAGGTGGTTTAATTTTTTAATTTAATATATAAATAATAAATAATATGTCAGAGCAAAAAAAAGATGAAATTAAAAAAGTAGCCTCAAGTTCTAAGGATGCTTCTGGAGCTAAACCTAAGAGATCTTTTTCTTCTCGAAAGCGTTTTGCTGATCGACCAAAAGAAGAATTTGAACAACGAATTTTAGATATTGCTCGAGTTACTCGAGTTATGAAGGGAGGAAAGAGGATGAGTTTTAGAGCTTGTGTAGTTATTGGTGATAAGAAAGGACGAGTGGCTATTGCTTTAGGTAAAGGAGCTGATGTTACTATTGCAGTTAATAAGGCAGTCAATAAAGCTAAGAAGAATATCATAGTAGTTCCGATTGTAAAAGATACTATTCCTCATGAAATTTATCAAAAGTATGGTTCAGCTAAAATTTTATTAAAACCAGCTAATCAAGGACGGGGAGTTATTGCGGGTGGAGTAGTTCGAGTTATTATGGATTTGGCTGGGGTTAAAAATGTTACTAGTAAGATTTTAGGTACTAATAATAAAGTTAATAATGCTAAATGTGTAATGTTGGCTTTTAAAAATTTGAAAACTAAGAAGAGTCCTAAAACTAAGCCAGTTACTAAGGAAAAGAAACTTGAAGTAAAAAATAAAAAATAATTTATAAATAAGAAAATAAAAATATGGCTATCTCGTTGCATAATATTAAAAGAAGTTCAGGAAGCTCTAGACCAGGAAAAAGATTAGGTCGAGGAGATTCTTCTGGTAAAGGAACTTATAGTGGCCGTGGTTTAAAGGGGCAAAAGTCTCGTTCTGGTGTTAGTCGAACTAAGCTTAAGAGATTAGGAATGAAAAGTGTTTTATTAAAAACTCCGAAAAGCCGAGGTTTTAAATCATTGTCACCTAAAAATCAAGTAGTGAGCGTTGTTAAAATTAATGAGAATTTTAAGGATAATGAAGTGGTGAATGCTGAAACTTTATTAGCTAAGAAGTTAATTAGAAACAAAAATTTACCAATTAAAATTTTAGGAAAAGAAGCCTTAATTCCTAAAGGTTTAAAATTTGAAAAGATATTATTTAGTCAAAGTGTTAAGGATCAGTTAGAGAAAAAATAATAATAAAGAATTATGATTGAGAAAATAAAAAAAATTTGGAAAATTAGAGATTTAAGAAATAATATAATTTTTGTCCTATTGATGTTGGTTGTTTTTAGATTATTTGCTCATATTCCAGTTCCAGGAGTTAATGTGGCTGTGCTTAGAGAAATTTTTGCTTCCAATCAGATTTTAGGAATGTTAAATCTTTTTTCTGGTGGTAGTATGAGTAATTTCTCTATTGTTATGATGGGTATCGGTCCTTATATTACTTCTTCTATTATCTTTCAGTTATTAGGTATGGTAGTACCAAAATTTGAAGAAATGCAAAAGGAAGAGGTGGGGCGACAGAAGATTAATTCTTGGACTCGTATCGCGACTGTTCCTTTAGCTATGATTCAAGCTTATGGTATGATTACCTTATTACGAAAATCATCCGGTGCTATTTTTACTGATGTTTCTTCTTTTGATCTTTTTGTAACCATTATTACTGTTACCGCTGGAACCATATTTTTAATGTGGATTGGAGAATTGATTTCAGAAAAGAAAATTGGTAATGGTATTTCTTTGTTAATTTTTGCTGGTATTATTTCTTCTTTACCAACTACAGTACAAAATCTTTTTGTTACATTTGATTTATCACAGATATATTTATTAATTGGATTTTTAATTATTGCTTTAATTACTATTATTGGAGTTGTTATTATTAATGAAGGGCAAAGAAAGATTCCAGTCCAATATGCTCGTCAAATTAGAGGGAATAGAGCTTTTGGTGGTAATACCACTCATCTTCCTTTAAGGGTTAATACTGCTGGAGTTATCCCTATTATCTTTGCTATTTCAGTTACTGTTTTTCCTTCAATGATAGCTCAGTTTTTTACTTCAGCTAAGTCCGCTTTTATTTCTAAGGCTGCTTTTTGGGTGATTAGATTATTTGAAAATCAATTATTCTATGGTATTTTCTATTTTATTCTAGTAGTTGCTTTTACTTATTTTTATACTGAGATCGTTTTTAAACCTGATCAGATTTCTGAGAATTTACAAAAGCAAGGAGGTTTTATTCCTGGAATTAGGCCGGGGCGACACACTAGTGAATACCTCTCTTATATTAGTCGTCGTATTCTTTTGACTGGAGCTTTGTTTTTAGGTTTAATTGCTGTTTTACCTCTCATTATGAAATACTTTACTGGTATGCAATCTTTGGCTATTGGAGGAACCAGTCTCTTAATCGTAGTTTCAGTAGTTATTGAAACGGTTAAACAAATTGAAGCTCAGATTAGTATGAGAGAGTACGATCAAATTTAAAATATAGTTAATATAGAATAAGAAAGAGCTATTTTAGCTCTTTTTTTATTGGGTTTTATTGGGCTTGACTTTTTTAATATATTATGGTATACTGAGTTTAGTTATTTAAAAATTTAAAATTATGGTAGTATTATGCTTTTTAATGATCATTGTAGCGGGAGTAATTAGATCAAACTTCAGTCTAGGACACTTTGTTAGAAAGTAGTCCAGCTACAATTAAAGCCTTATTAGTTTAAGGCTTTTTTTATTAGTATTTTTTTTCTTTTATTGCTATAATAAAAGAGTTAGAATTAAGTTTTTTATTATGTTTTCAAAAAAACTTCCTTCTGGTCGATCTGATTTTAGAATGTCAGGTTCTAGTGGTTTTAAGCGAAAGTTATCTAATTTAACTAGGTATGGTCAGTTTAATAATTTAAAAAACAATCGCTCTCAAGCCATTAGTATTTTTAATGATTTAGCGCCATTAATTCGAAAAAATGGTAAATTATCTCTATCAGTTCGACAAAGAGCCGCTCGAAAATTTGCCTCTTTGCCTAATACTACTAGGCAAGATGAGCGAGATTTTAGGAAGATTTTAGATTATTACAAATAATTATGATTTATATTAAAAATCAAGCCGAAATTGATATTATTTATCAAGGTGGTCAAATTTTAGCTAGAATTTTAGATAAATTAGGCCAAGAACTTAAGCCTGGAGCTTCAACAGCTCAAATAGAGGATTTGGCTCTTAGTTTAATAAAGGAAGCTGGTGGTCGACCAGCTTTTAAGGATTATAATATGGGGGGTGGGATATTTTTCCCCTCCGCTTTATGTGTTTCAATTAATAATGAAGTGGTTCATGGTTCTTCTTTGCCAGATAGGATTGTGCAGGAAGGGGATATAGTTAGTTTTGATATTGGTATGGAGTGGCCTTTACAAACGCCTGAGGAGGCTCAGAAAAATAATCGACCCTATAATAATCATTCTCTGGGTGGTGGATTCTATACTGATACTTGTCGGACTTTTGCGGTTGGAAAAATTAGTTCTTTAGCTGAAAAACTTTTAAAAGTTACTCAAACAGCTCTTAATTTAGGTATTTCACAGGCTGTAGCTGGTAAAACTTTAAACGATATTGGGAAAACCATTGAAGATTATATTAAAAAGGAAGGTTTTAGTTCTGTCCGAGATTTAGTTGGTCATGGAGTTGGGTATTTAGCTCATGAAGATCCTTATGTTTTTCATTATGAAATTGGTGATAATTCTCCTAGTAATATTATTTTAAAGCCAGGAATGGTGATAGCAATTGAACCGATGATTAATGTTGGTAAATCTAGAGTTAAAATGGCTAGTAATGGTTATACTGTCTTAACGGCTGATAACTCTCTTAGTGCTCATTTTGAACATTCAGTGGCTATTTTAGAACCAGGGAAGGGTAATTTAATCTTAACTAAGTTAAAATGATTAAAAAATATTTAGGTTTAGATTGGGGGGAGAAAAGAATTGGATTGTCGATAGCTGATAGTGAGAATAGGGTGGCCTTACCTCTTAAAACCATTAATAATTTTCAAGAACTTTTAGAAGTGGTTAAAGAAGAGGGAATTGATTTCTTGGTGATTGGCCAGCCTAAAAAAATGTCAGGTGATGAAGCTAATCAGCCACTTTTTTTAAAGTTTTTAGATTTAATTAGGAAAAATAATTTTTCTTTCTTTTTAATAGATGAGAGATTGTCTAGTGTTCAGGCTGATAGTCTTCGAGTTAAAGAGTTTAAATTTGACCGCGATGCTTTATCAGCGATGATAATACTTCAATCTTATTTAGATAAAACTTATGATTAAAACTAAAGCTATAGTTTTAAATCGTAAACCTTATCGTGATTATGATGCTCTGGTTTCTTTTTATACCTTAGATCAGGGTTATTTAGTTTTATTAGCTCGAGGTTTACAAAAAGAAAAGTCTAAATTAGCTGGTCATTTAGAACCTTTTAATTTAGTTGATTTAATGATTATTAAAGGACGAGAAAGATATTATATTGGTAGTGCTATTTCAGAAAACTCTTTTTTAAATATTAAATCTGATTATCAACGAATATGGTTAGCTGGTGAGGCGATTAATTTTGTTCAAAGTTTAAGTTTTCCGGAGCAGGTTGATTATAATATTTTTTTAACTCTTAGAGATTTTCTTTTAAGTTTAGATTTTAGTTCGGATAGTGCTAAAGAGCTATTATTATTTTTTAAACTTAAGGTTCTAGAGATTTTGGGTTATGGTTTAGGCTCTAGTTCTTGTTCTTTTTGTCACTCTAAAGATGATTTAATTTTTAATTTTTTTGATAAAGAATTTATTTGCCGAAATTGTGCTCAGGGTCAGGGGTTATCTAATGAGTATTTATTTAAAATTAGTCGTAAGTCTTTAAATTTAAGAGATAATATTATTAATTCAGAATTTCTAGCTTTACAAAAATTAAGTCTAGAATCTAATGAATATCAAGATTTAGAAACTTTAGTTAATCTTTTTAAACGAATAATTTAGTTGATTGATTTATCGCTTAAAATGAGTTAAAATCTAAGAGTTAGATATGATGGAGGTAAAAATAGATAACTTTCAAGGGCCTTTGTCGCTCTTGCTTCAAATAATTGAAAAAGAGGAATTAGATATTAATTCAATTAGTTTAGCTAAGATTGCTGATGAGTATTTGGAGTATGTAAAAAATTCACCTGATATTTTACCGGAATCAATGGCTGATTTTTTATTATTAGCTGCTCGACTTTTATATATTAAATCTAAATCTTTATTACCTTTTTTATTTAGTGAAGAAGATGAAGCTGAAATTCAGAATCTAGAAGAGAAGTTGAGGTTGTATAAAGATTTTGTTGATTTAAGTGCTAAAGTTCAAAAGATCATTGGTCGAAAAAAGTTTTTCTTTTTTCGTGATAATTTAAAAACTAAGCGTCATTGGTCTTTAATGGAGGATACTTTTATATCGCCTCAGAATTTAAGGTTGGAGGAATTGAGCTCTGAATTTCAGAAAATATTGAATCGAATTGAGGTGTTGGAGGAATCTTTGGGTCGAGATGTTATAATGGAAGAGATCAGTATTGAAGAACGGATTGTTTTTATTCGTCAAGCTATTGTTAGTAAGGTTAGAATTAGTTTTACTAAAATATTACGCGAGTCTAAGTCTAAAACTGAAGTTATTGTTAATTTTTTAGCTGTTTTAGAATTAGCTAAGCAAAAAGAAATTGTTTTTAATCAAGATGGATTATTTGGTGAAATTTTTGTTGAAACTTACAAAAGTTTAGAAGAAAATTTAAATTAAATATATGGAATTAAAGTATATTATTGAATCATTATTCTTTGTTAGTCCTAAACCTTTAACTATTAAGGAGATTGCTTCTTTTTTGGATAAAGAAAAATCAGAGGTGGAGCAGGCTTTAGAGCTTTTAAGTTCTGAATATGAATCATCTAAGCGAGGTATTAGGATAATTGAGAGTAATAAGAAGTATCAGATGGCTAGTGCTCCGGATAATGCTAAGTTGGTTCAGAAGTTTTTACAAACTGAAGTTAGTGGGGAATTAAGTCCAGCTAGTTTAGAAACTCTAACTATTATTGCTTATCGTGGACCGATTAAAAAGAAAGATTTAGAGAAAATTAGGGGTATAAATTGTAGCTTAATTTTACGGAATCTTTTAATCCGAGGTTTAGTAGAGGAGAAAGATGCTCCAGAAGCGGAGGATCGAGAATATTCGGTTAGTTTAGAGTTTATGAAATTTTTAGGTCTTAGCACTCTAAAAGATTTGCCTGATTATGAAAAATTTAATCAGAATGAGCAGATTGATAAATTATTAAGTGAGAATGAGTAGTTTTATGTGGGGGAGTATTTTTTTAAATCTTTTAAGTTTTTTTATTTTCAAAAGTAATTGTTTAGCTTTTGTACCTTTTCCATCTTTTGAGGAAGGGGAGATAGTTAAGGTAGTTGATAGTCAATATTTTTCGGAAAAATTATCTAAGATGGAAATTCCGGATATTTCTGCTACTAATGCTGTAGTTTTAGATTTGAATAAGGATATATTTATCTTTGAAAAAGATTCGGAGGAGGTTAAGCCAATCGCTAGTATTAGTAAGTTAATGGCTGTTTTAGTTATGATGGAAAATTTTAAGTTAGATTTAGATGAATATTATATAATTAAGGGAAGTGATCATCGTCCTGGTGGTCGAAATCATGTATTTAGAGGTGAGGAAGTTAAACGACAAGACTTATTAGCCTTAACCTTAATCGCTTCTGATAATAGTGCTTTAATATCTTTAATTTCTTCGTTAAATTTAGAGGAAAAAGATTTAGTAGAATTAATGAATCAAAAAGCTAAAGATTTAGGATTAGAAAATACTAGATTTGAAGATGCTACTGGTTTGGATGTCAGGAATGTTTCTACTGCTAAGGAATTAGCCACTCTTTTAAAGGAGTCTTTTAGTATTCCTGAGATTGTTGATTTAATTAAGAAACCGCAGTATAGTTTTTATACTAAACAAGGAGTTTTAAAGACTGCTTATTCAACCAATGAATTATTAAATAATTTTACCAATCAGCTTGATTTAGAAATAATTGGAGCTAAGACCGGTTATAATGATTTATCTGGTTATTGTTTAGGGAGTAAATTTAGTATTAATCAGTCTGAATTTATTAGCATTGTATTAAATGCTAGTAGCCTAAAAGCTCGTTTTAATGATACTAGGAATATAGCTCAAGCTGTATATAATTATTATAATTAAATATGAAGTTTAGAGTGGCAGCTAATTTGGTAGGTAATTATAAAACTTTTGCTCGTCGAGCTGGTTATGCTTTTATTTTTGATCGAAGAAGTGGTCAGGAAAGTTTTGTTAAAAGATTGGGCTCTTCACACTATCCTCGTCTTCATTTATATATCAGTTCGATAGAAGATGATTTAATTTTTGATCTTCATCTAGATCAGAAAAAGGCTAGTTATCAAGGTTATCATCGTCATAATGCTGAATATGATCATGAATTAGTTCGGGAGGAGATTATTCGTCTGAAATCTTTATTAGGTGTGGACTCTATTAATTCTAATGATTTATTAAATGATTTTTCTGAGTCTAGAGATCAGGCAGTATTTTCTGGTAATTTAGACGAAGATTTAGCCCGTCTTAGAGGAAAAAAGAAAAAGCGATTTTTATTTTTCTAAATATGAATCAAAGTGATGAAATAAAAAATAAATTAGATTTAGTTGAAATTATTGGTGAATATATTAGCTTAAAACCAGCTGGATCTAATTTTAGAGCTCTCTGTCCTTTTCATAATGAAAAGACTCCATCTTTTATGGTATCACCTGATAAGCAGATTTGGCATTGTTTTGGTTGCGGTAAGGGGGGAGATGTTTTTTCTTTTGTGATGGGGATGGAGGGTTTAGATTTTGTTGAAGCTTTAAAAGTTTTAGCTCCTCGGGCTGGGGTGGTTTTGAAAACTCGGGATTTTTCTTCTGATAATAAAAGAAATCGACTTTTACAAATTATGGAATTAAGTCGTAAGTATTATCATCAGGTTTTAAATTCTAGTCCAGCTAGTGCTCCAATTAAAAAATATTTAGAGGGCCGGGGTTTAGATAGGAAAGCTTTAACAGCTTGGCAAATCGGTTATAGTTTAGATGATTATTATGATTTAAATAAATTTCTTAAGTCTAAAGGTTTTAATGATGACGAAATATTAGCGGCCGGAATTTCTTTTAAAAGTAAACAGGGGAAATATTTAAATCGTTTTCGTGATCGTATTATGTTTCCTATAAATGATCATAATGGTCGAACGGTTGCCTTTACGGCTCGAATTAATCCAGCTATCAAAGATAGTGATTTAGGGAAATATATCAATAGTCCTCAAAGTGATATTTATGATAAGAGTCAAATCCTTTTTGCTCTAGATCGAGCTAAGTTGTATATTAAAAAGAGAGGTTATATTATTTTAGTGGAAGGACAAATGGATGCCATTTCAGCTCATCAGGCTGGTTTTCTAAATACTTGTGCTGTTTCTGGTACTGCTTTAACTAAAACTCAATTAAACTTAATTAAACGATATACTAAGAATATTATTTTAGCTTTTGATCAAGATTTAGCTGGACAGAAGGCTACTGATCGGGGGATTGGGGAAGCTTTAAGGATGGGTTTTAATCTTAAGGTGGCTTCTTTACCTAAGGGCCAAGATCCAGATGATTTAATTCGAGAAGATTTAAAAGCTTTTAAAGAATCTATTAGAAATGCTCAAGCTTTGATGGATTATTATTTAGATCGGGAATTTAAGGATTTAGATTTGACGAATTTTCAAGAAAAGGGCCAAGCTGTCAACAGGATATTAACAGTTATAAACATGGTGTATAATAAAGTTGAACAAGATTTTTGGTTAAAAGAATTAAGTCAGAGAGCTCAAGTTGATGAAGTTTTTTTACGAGAGGAATTAGTGAAAATAGGCCAAAAATCGAGGGTTTCTCGGATAAATGATCCAGAGGAGACAGATAAATCGTCTTTTGTCAAAGTTGAGGAACTTTCTTGGCGACAAAAATTAGTGGAAAATCTTTTATCCTTAATTTTAAAAGACAATCAATACTGTGGATATGTTTTTAATAATTTAAATAGTGATTTTTTAGATTCCAAATATCAGGTTTTTTACCAAGAAGCTATAGTTTATAATCAAGATAAGAAGCAGCTTGACTATCAGGGTTTTTTAAACTATCTTGAAGAGAGAGATTTAAAAGCTGAAATTGAAATCTTAAAGCGGGTGGCTCTTAAAGCTGATTGGTATGATTTATCTCCCAGTGATTTAAAGACTGAAATTATTAAAATTATTATGGAGATAAAAAAAGACTATTTTAAGGCTAAGATTTTTTTAGCTAATCAAGAATTAATTGAGGCGGAAAAAAATAATGATCAAGAAAAAATAAATAAAATTATGACTGATCTGCAAAATTATAATCAAGAATTACAAAAAATAATATAAGTTTAAATATGTCAAAAAAGAAAGTGGTAGAAAAAAAGACTAAGTCTTCAACTAAAGCGCTTAGTAAAAAGAAGAGCTCAGTAACTACAAAAAAAGCGGTGGTAAAAAAACCAGTAACTAAAAAGAAGGTTAGTGTGACTAAGAAAAAAGTTGTTACTAAAAAGCCTGTGGTTAAGAAGAAGGTCAGCACTACTAAGAAGCCGGTGACTAAGAAGACTAAAACTCCTGTTAAGAAAAGTCCTACTCCCAAAAAACTTAATCCAGCTCCTGAGGAGAGCCAGATTTTAAAAGTTTTAGAAAAGGGGAGATTACGAGGTTTTTTAACTGAAACTGAGGTTTTGCATCTTTTTCCTTTTGTTGAGGATTATATTTTTGATTATGAAGTTTTTTTAGGTCGCTTGACCAGTAATGGTATTAAATTGGTTGAAGATAGTGGTAATATTTTAGGTGATAAGACGGCTGATTTAGAGCAGGATAATTTTTTGGATAAATCAGTTTTAGATATTACTAATTTAAATTTTGATTCTATTCAACTTTATTTAAAAGAAATTGGTAAAATTCCATTATTAACAGCTGAGGAGGAAGTTGAATTAGCTAAAAGAAAGGATCGAGGTGATAAAGAGGCGGAAAGAAAGATGATAGTTTCTAATTTAAAGTTAGTAGTATCTATTGCTAAGAAATTTTCTGGAGTAAAAACTTTGAGTCTATTAGATTTAATTCAGGAGGGTAATATTGGTCTTTTTCGGGCGGTAGAAAAATTTGAGTATCAGAAGGGTTATAAGTTTTCAACTTATGCTACTTGGTGGATTAGACAAGCCATTACTCGAGCGCTAGCTGATCAATCTCGAACTATTCGTATTCCAGTTCATATGGTAGAAACTATTAATCGTTACCGACAAGCTCGAAGATTTTTAGTTCAAGAATTGGGACGTGAACCTTTAGCTGAAGAAATAGCGGCTGAGATGGGGGAGGAGATTGAAAAGGTGAGATATATAATTAAAATTTCCCAAGAAACTATTTCTTTAGAAACCACTATTGGTGATGATAATGACAACTCTACCCTTGAAGATTTTATTAAAGATGTAAAAAATGAAACTCCTGATCGTATTGCGGCTTTACAATTATTAAAAGATTATGTGCAGGAAGTGATGGTAAATCTTTCACCTCGAGAGCAGAAGATCTTAGAAATGCGTTTTGGTTTAGTTGATGGCGTAGCTCATACTTTAGAGGAGGTAGGAAAAGAGTTTGAGGTAACTAGGGAACGTATTCGTCAAATTGAGGCTAAGGCTTTAGAAAAGATCAGAAAGATGCAAAATAAAAGTTTGGAAAAATTAAAAGATTTTTAAATAATTATTGACATATTATTTTTCTTTGTTATTATTATTGTATTAGTTCATTCTCGGGTGGCGCAGCGGTAGCGCAGTTGGCTGTTAACCAATTGGTCGTCGGTTCGAATCCGACCCCGAGAGCTAGTAATAAAACACCTATTGGTGTTTTTTATTTTATCTTTATAAACCATATAGATTTATAGGCTATCTTAGTCATCTTACGCACATTTCGGACAAAAATATTCTCTAAAATAGAAAAGAGTGGTAAAATTTAGTTGAAGTAAATCTAACTAAAAATTAACCACTCAATTCTATGAAGAATTATAACATTTTTTCTGATTTTGAAAAACAGAAGAAGCTAAAAGAAGTAGCGGATGAAAGTAAGAGACTTAAAAAACCTAAATATTGGATATTAAAGAAAATGGGTATTCCTAAAAGTACATATTATGATTGGTTAAAAAATAAAGGAAAATCCAAGTCTAAAGCACCAAAAACAATTTGGAATAAAACTCCAGAGAATATTGAAAAATTAATAATACAGTATAGAGATAATAATAATTTAATGATATCAGAAAGATCAGCTCTTGGAATAGCTAGTAAACTAGAAAAGCTAAATATATCGATTAGTGAAAGTGGGGTGTATAATGTTTTAAAAAGAAATAATAAAAATAGACAGTTTAAAGAGTATAAAAAAACATTCATTATTTATCCTAAAAGTGATAAATTTTTTAAAGTAGTTTGTATTGATGATATTGCTCTAAGTAATAATAAACCACGAGAACTGAGTGTTTTTAATGCTGTTGATGAATATTCTGGAGTATGTTTAAAATCTTTGTTTGTTAATCACCGCATTAATAAATATGATGTTATTAAATTATTAGAAGAAATTAAAAAGAAATATAATAAATTACCCGAGATAGTGAGACTGGATAATGCTAAAGCTCATATTAGTTTAGCGGTAAATAGATATTGTAAAGATAATGGTATAAAACTACAATTCATAGATAAAGGAAGGCCACAACAAAATTGGCCAGTAGAATCATTTAATGCTGTTATTGAGAAAGATTTAATCTATACTAAATTTTGGGGTGGTTGGAGAGATTTTTCTAATAAACAAAAGATAATAGATGAATATATTGATTATTATAATGATATTAAACCATTGAAGTCCGATTATCTAAAAAGAACTCCAAATGAGATAGCTTCAGATATTACTTCAGCCTTAACTCAAAGAAGATTAAAAATAAAGTTAATTAGAAAACATCGAGGACAAGTTGCTGCTAAGAAAGAAATAAATAAATATTTAAATAATAATCAACCAATTTTTACTACTTGTAATTTGTCCGAAATGTGCGTAAACTAACCATATCTTGACATTTTTTATCTTTTATGATATAATCCCTAGTTGTCTAAAAATTAAAAAATAATTTTAAACATATGAAAAAAGTTTTTTTGTTTCTAGCCTTACTTTTAGGGGTGGTGCTCATTAGTTCAGTTCCAGCTAAAACTAAGGTTAAGTCATACTATTCTGGTGATGCTATTAACTATAATAATAAATTAGTGGTAGCTTCAACTGATAGTGAGGGTTTAGAAATTTTTTCTTTAAACTCTAATGGATTAGAACGACATTCTAATTGGCGTCCTTTTGATAAGCGTTTTAATAAGGATGACAGTTTCTATGGAGTTAAGTTAAATATTGAAAAGGGTCGTTTATATGCTTATGCTATATCTGGTTTTACTCTTTTCAAGTATGATATTTCTAATTTAAATAATCCGGTTTTAGTTAAAGAATTAAAAAACAATCTTTGGGAGTGGTATAATAAGGTTGATAAGGTTGGTGATAAAATCGCTACTATTAGTGCTAAAGGAGTTAAGGTTTATAATTCTGATTTAGAGGTTATTGATACCTATGACATTGATTATGAATATTTTTCTAGCATCTCTTCAGCCGGAAATCCTAATTTAATTTTTGCTTTAGATGAGGAGAATAATAAGATTGAGGTTTTTGATACTAATCGAAGAAGTTTTCTTAATAGTTTAGAGATTAATTTCTTTGGTGGACAAAACAATCGTTCAATGTACTTTGATCAATACGAAAATAGTCTTTATCTAGCTGATGATATGTCAGTTAAAAAAATTGGCTTAGATGGATCTTTAAGAGCTACCTTTGAGCATTTAGGTTATCCTGGTTATGATGTTAGCTCTATTGGTAATGAATATTTATATTTTGCTAATGGTTTAGGGATTGTTAAACTAAATAAAAAAGATTTGTCGGTTGTTAACTCTCGTCGCACTGGGTCTTTATCGGTTGATGAGGGCTGGGCCATGGGACTAAGAACTGTATCATTACCAGAAGGGGAAAGGGTGGTTGTGTTTAATAATTCTAGTATTATAATTATGAATGGTGATTTAGAGTTATTAGATTATGTTGTAGCTAGTGTGGAAGAAGATCGGGCTTATGCTTTAGAGAATTTATTTTTAAATTTAGATTATACTTTAGCCGATAGTGGAACTGAAGTTAATCTTCAAGGTGGAGGTTTTCTTCCTGGAGAAGAATTAGTAATTGATTTTTACAAAAATCAATATAAGATTCAGGCTAATAGCGAAGGACGATTTTCTAAAAAATTAATCGTTCCAGATTTAACTAATAGTAATTCTCGTGATCGGGTTATTACTCAAAGTGAAAATAATAATGGCTTAACAGTTAAAAATATTTCAGAGCGAGTTGATGTTAAGGTTACCGGACAAAGCTCTAATTATACTTATAGCACCACCTTAGATATTAGGGATACAGTTATAATTAATTATCAAAATACTAGAGTTTTGGAAGCAATATGGCCTTCAAGCCACTACTGATGCCTTTGGGGTTAAAAAATCTACCCTATACAATTGGCAAAAAATATTTAGAGAAGGGGGTGGTAAGATAGAGGCTCTCAATCCTAAATCCCAAGCTAGGATTAACAAGAATAAAAGAGAAATACATCCTCTGATATTAAAAGAGATTAGACGTTTAAGACTAGAGATTTGTCCTAATATGGGTAAAACTAAAGTTAAAAAATTTTTAGATAAATTTTGTGAAATTAATAATTTACCAATATACTCAGAATCAAAGATAGGTAGAATTATTAAAGATAAAGATATATATCATCATAGACAGAAAATATCTCATTTTGGTAAGATTAAAAAAATTAAAAAAACTAAAAAGAAAAGAAAACCTAAGGAATTACAAGTAAATAATCCTGGGGATTTAATAGAGATAGATACTGTTGTTAGATTTCACAATGGATTAAAGAGATATATTATTACCGCATTTTAGTTTTATTTCTCTCTTAGTTATGTTATAATAACTAAGAGGAATAATAAAATTAAATTTAAAATCATAATATGGATTTAACAGCTTTAATTCGAAAAAAACGCCAAACTTTGTTTTCTATTTTTTTAGTTTTTTTAGTATTGGGTCTTTTGTTTTTGTTAACTCAAAATTTTAAGTATAGTACTAAGTCTAAAATTTTAGTTATTCAAGAAGGGGCGGGTCGAGTAGACCCTTATTCAGTTTCTCGTTCGGTAGAATATTTATCCGATCTTTTAACTCGTGTTATTTATTCTAACTCTTTTTATGAGTCAGTAATAGGAACTGATTTTAATATTGATAAAAAATATTTTGGTGATAGCTCGATTAAAAAAAGTAAGATTTGGAAAAAAACCATTAGTGCTAAGAGCTTAGAAGATTCTGGCATTATTAATATTAGTGTCTATCATCCCGATAATTATCAAGCTAGTCAAATTGCTTTAGCTGTTAATCATATTTTAATAACTAAGCATCAGAATTTTCATGGCCTTGGTTCTTCAGTTAAGATTAGTGTTATAGATCAACCAGTTGCTTCAGCTTATCCTAATAAACCTAATATTATTTACGCCTTATTAGTTATTATTGCTAGTAGTCTATTCTTTGGTTTAATATATATATATTTATTTCCAGAGAGTAAATATGATATTAATTTTTTTACTAAAAGAAGAAAGGCTGTGGTAAATAAAAATCAAGCTAGGATTGGTCGAGTAACAATTCCTGATGAAATTAAAAGTCAGGCTAGAATAGGAAGAATAGTAGATTCTAAAGATGAAACTGAGGGATTAGATAGTTCAGGTGATATTAGTAATCTATTTCGATAATAATATTTAAAATATAATATAAAATACTAAGAGCTCTGTTAATCAGAGCTCTTGACATTTAATTTTATTTGTGATATAATTATTAGTTAAATTTAGATCTTTGACAAACAGTTATTCATTGGATTAATTATTAAGGTTGTTAATATTAATAATCTCAATAGTTAATCTGATGTCTAACTTAAATAATAATAGAATAATGAAAAAAATAGTTCTTTTTGTCGTCGTATTTTTTGCGCCATTCATTGTATTGGCACAAAATGAGGCCCCTAAGGTTAGCTTGTCATATGATGGCAAGACTACCTTCCTAGATCAATATGTATCTTCGGAAGGGGATACTCTCTCCAAGATAGGGATGTTCGCTGCGAACATCGTATCTGGAGAATATTTCTTCGGATATAATGACTTCCAGGTGGGGGTTTTGGGAGAGTTTAAAAATTCCCAAACCCTTAATAAGCTCGCAGTGAGGCGAGAAGCTTCAATAATCTTCAAATTTGGGAGTTATTTCTCGCTACAACTTCAACCTTGGCGAGGTGAAGTTGGGCGGCGGGTACTTCCGAGATTGCCAAAAGAATTTTGGCATCTTAGGTCAAGATTTTTTTGAGTATAATACCACAAAACCAGGGATATTCATCTCTGGAGGTGTTGTTCTGGGGCTCGAGACTCGATTGCTTCCAAGATTGGAAGCCATATTTAGTCAAAAATTCGGTTTTACTACCGAATCGGAGGCTAAATATTTTGAAATTCAGGGAACTCATGTATCTCTGGATTTGTCTCTAGTTAAAGTAATTTTACCACTAGCGGAGATTTATATATCTCCTATGGTGGGATTTGAAATGAACTCCAATGAAGAATTACTAAACTCAATCTATAAGGTTGGTTTAGAGGTTTCTTCAAATCACAATGTTAGGGCTAACATTGTGAAGGTTGGATATTTCAGAAATTACAATTCCTTCGGAATCGAAGGAGTGTATTTCTCTGTAAATCCAATCGGGATTTATCAGGCCTTCAAATAAAAAAATATAAAACCCTGTTACAAATACAGGGTTTTTTTAATATCTAATTTTTATAATCTTTTTTATTTTTTATTCTTTTCCACCTCAACAAATTTAGTATTAACTAGTTTACCATCAAATTTTCTAGCTTTTTTAGTTTTAAATTTAACGGTCCCGGAACTAAGGGCAAAAAGGGTATCATCTTTTCCTTTACCAACATTATTTCCAGGATGATATTTAGTTCCTCGTTGACGAACAATAATAGAGCCAGCTTTAGCTTTCTGACCATCAGATAGTTTAACTCCTAATCGTTTACTTTGGGAATCGCGTCCCAGGGAGGTGGATCCTCCCGCCTTTTTTGTTGCCATATTTTTTTAACTATTATTTATTTTACTAAGTTAATATAACAAAGTTAGAGTGTCTTGTCAATTCTTTTTTTATATAGTATAATTAAAGCGTTATTTTATATATATAATATTAAAAATATGTCAATAAAAGTAGACCAAGAAAAGTGTATTGGTTGTGGTATGTGTGCTAATATGTGCCCCCAAGTTTTTAAAATGAATTCTCTGGGAAAAACAGAGGTATTTAGTCAACAAGACAAGGATTGCGCTCGTAATGCTGCTAATAGTTGTCCAGTTGATGCTATTAAAGTTGAATAAATATGCCACAAATAAGAAAAGGTTTTGAACAAGAGCAATTAGAAGATCTTCCTATTTCTCCAGAAGAGGAGGTGGTTAAGGTTGAAAGTCAGGAGCCTCGTATAGAAAAGGAAAGTATTTTAGAAAAAGAATCTGAGTTTAAAAAAGAAGAAAAAGAAGAAGAGGATAAGTTAGAGAAAAAAATTGATCCCCCGAGTGCTAGTCCAGTAACCGTTATTTTAAGTCCTGAGGAAGAACGAGAAAAAAAAATTGATAAAATCTTAGCCGAAGGTTTAGAAGATGTTTTTTTAGGTATGACTCCAAAACAGCAAAAAAAGTTTAAAACTGAAGGAGAAAAAACTGTTAAAAAAATTAATGTGCTTTTAAGAGATGCTAAGGTTAAAATTAAAAAAATTGTTGATTTAATTAGAAGATGGCTGAGAAATATTCCTAAGGTTAATAAACATTTTTTAGAGCAGGAAGCTAAAATTAAAGCTGACCGAATTGTTAATTTAAAAAAAGAAGAGAAAAATAAATAAGCGTTATGAGTAATAACATTAGTGATCAATTATTTTTAGAGGGAGAAAGAGTAGTCGAAAGAAACCTCGATTTTTTATATTTTATTGGAATTGTTTTAATTCTTTTTTTTATTTTATTAATAGTTCGTTATCTCATAAAATATTTTAGTGTTAAGAATAAAACTAATCCTAACACTATTTTTTTAATTAGAGTTCCTAAAGAAAAACCAAAAGATCAGGATAGCACTTTGAGTGTTCAACAATTACAAGAAGAAATATCTATTGGTGAGAATGTTTTTTCGGCGGTGGGAGGATTAAGAGTTAAGAAAAGTATTGTTGATTGGTTTTTTGGTCGTAATGATAATTTTTCTTTTGAAATAGTGGCTAATAAAGGTAAGATATCTTTTTATGTCACTGCTCCTAAAGATAAGGCTTTGTATTTGGAGCAGCAAATTCATGCTCATTATCCAGATGCGATGGTTGAAGAGGTTGAGGATTATAATGCTTTTAATCCTCAAGGATTTATTAGGGCTGGTCGTTTAAAGGCAGCTCGTAGTTTTATTTTCCCATTTTTAGATTATAAAGATATGGAGTCTGATCCGATGAATTCTTTGATTAATGTTATGTCTAAATTAGATCCCAGTGAGAGTATTGCTATCCAATATGTGGTTCGAAGTGCTAAAAAAACTTGGCACACTAAAGTTAAGCGGGCGGTTTTAAATGCTAATAAAAAGAATGATGTTAAGGAGATTTTCCGAACTAGTAGTTCAGCTTTTCATAATGCGGTTAATTTTTTTGTTTATGATATTGTTTTAGGTCTTTTTAATATGGGGCGAGCTGATTCTAATTCTGAACCTGGGGCTAATCAAAAAGAATTAACTGAAAAAGAAAGGGAGATGTTAAAGAAAATGGAGGATAAAAATGCTAAACCAGGTTTAGATGTTAATTTGCGAGTAATAGTTAGCTCTGATAGAGAGGATCGAGCTAAGACTTTTTTTGATAATATTACTAATGCTTTTAGTGAATATACTTATTATCAGTATGGAAATTATTTTCAGAGAGTTAAAAAGGCTAGACAAGAAGATATTATTAATAATTTTATTTATCGTCGATTTATAGAAAGTCAAAGCTTTTTATTAAGTACCCAAGAATTAGTTAGTATGTTTCATTTTCCTTTAGCTCACACTGAAACACCTAATATTGATTGGTTAACTTCTAAGACTGCTCCCGCTCCGTCTAATATTCCTAAAGAGGGTACTATTTTAGGTTATAATCTTTATCGTGGCGTTAGAACTGATATTAGGATTAAGAATGTTGATCGTCGACGTCATATGTATATAGTGGGTAAATCTGGAACTGGTAAATCAGTATTGTTAAATAATTTAGCTATTCAAGATATTGAGAATGGACATGGGGTTTGTGTTATGGATCCTAATGGAGATTTGATTGAGGATATTTTAAATCGAATTCCACCGGAGAGAGCTGAAGATGTTATTATTTTTTCACCAGCTGACACCCAAAGACCAATCGGTTTAAATTTATTAGAATATGATCCTCGATATCCTGAGCAAAAGACCTTTGTTATTAATGAAATGATTGGTATTTTTGATAAACTTTATGATTTAAAGGCTACTGGAGGACCGATGTTTGAACAATATATGAGAAATGCTTTATTACTGATCATGGATAGCCCTGAGACTGGATCCACGCTAATGGAAATTTCTAAAGTTTTAGCGGATGAGGATTTTCGTCGAATGAAATTATCTTTGTGTAAGAATAAGACAGTAGTTGATTTCTGGCAAAAGGAAGCTGAAAAAGCCGGTGGAGAAGCCGCTTTAGCTAATATGGTACCTTATATCACTTCTAAATTAACCCCTTTTGTTTCTAATGATATGATGATGCCTATTATTGGTCAGCAAAAAAGCGCTTTTAATTTTAGAGATTTAATGGATAATCAAAAAATATTAATGGTTGATTTACCTAAAGGTTCTATTGGTGAAACTAATGCCTATCTTTTGGGTATGATTATTGTTGGTAAAATATTGATGTCAGCGTTATCAAGAACTGATATACCACAAGAACAACGTAAAGATTTTTATTTATATATTGATGAGTTTCAAAACTTTACCACTAATTCTATTTGTCAAATTTTATCTGAGGCTCGTAAATATGCTTTATGTTTAAATATTGCTCATCAATATATTGGACAGTTAAGTAAAAATCAGGATACTGAAATTAAAGATGCAGTTTTTGGTAACGTTGGTACTATGATTAGTTTTAGGGTTGGTTCGGAGGATGCTGAATTTTTGGTTAAAGAATTTGGTCCGGTTTTTAATGAATATGATTTAGTTAATGTGGGTCGTGGAGCTTTTGTTAAACTTTTAGTTGATGGTCAAGGAGTTAGACCTTTTTCTCTTCAAACTATTTGGCCTTTAATGGGTAAGGCTAGAGATGGAATGTCAGAAAATATTAGACAATTAAGTCGATTTAAATATGGGCGTGATCGTGATGTTATTATGAAAGAAATAGCTTTACGCTCTATTGATTAAATATATAATTAATTTAAATATCTTATGTCTACAAGAAATTTAATGCTTAGAATTTTTCTTTATTCAATTCTAATCGTTAGCTCTATTCATTTTATCAATATTAAAGGGATGATAAATGATTGTTGTAATAATCCTTTTGTTTTTCAAAATTTTTCTGCTCGAGCGGCCGATGATCTTTTTTATACCGGAGATACTAAGGTTTTAGAGCCAGTCGGAGCTGATTCTTTAGTGTCTCTTAATAAGGGGTATATTAAAATTGATGGTATTAGTCAGATATTTTTTGATGGCACAATTAATGAATTAAAAGATTTTAGTTTTTCTAAACAACGACCATCAGATGTTTTTGGTTCAGGGGTGGGATATTTTAGATTTCAACTAGGGGCACCCTATAAAGAAGCTGAAAGTGTGGTGTATATTATTAATAATGATAAACATTTTTCGGCTAATTTAAAAAATGGTTGGTTTGAATTAGATTATCCGATTGCTGTAAATAAAGATGGTAATTGGCTTCCTATTAATGGACAGACACAAAATTTATTAATTAAGTTTATTGATAAGGATAAAAATGAAATTGGAATCAAGAGTTTAGTTATTAGTAATTCGGAAATTAAATCTGAATCTGAGTCATTTAGTGGAAAGGCAGTTCGAGCTTTTAGTAATAATATTCCTGCTGAACTGATGAATGTTTCTGATGGGGCGGTTGATATTTATCCTTTTACTGTTAAACAAGATGGATCTACTAATTATGATCAATTAAGATTACTTAGTGATCCTAATTTTCCTGATAATAAGTATTTAGATCTTTATTTTCCAGTTGAGGAAACTGTGACTACTGTTACCAAACTTAGTCCTGAGGAAATAGAGGTTTTAGAAAGTGATTTAGCTGATTTAGAGTTATTAATTGCGGAAAAAGATGCTCCATATTTAGCTCAAATAGAGGCCTTAGAACAAGAATTAATCCGTTTAAAAGCTGAGTATAATAATGCTAGTACTGATGAAGAGAGAAAAGAAAAAATAGAAAATTTAATCAAGGATGTTTATATTCGGAAAAATGAAGAAGATAATAAGAGGATGAGTGAATTAGGAGGATTGTTTCAGCAAAGAGATGAGTTGATTAATACCATAAATAAGGGGGAGATAGAGACTATTGAAAATCTTGATATTGATCAGGTTTCTTTTATTCTTAATAATGAGGAATACAGTTCTAGTAGTGGCGATTATATTTTAAATTATGATCCAGTTAAACAGAATGTCGAAGTTTTATTTGCGGTTGCCAAAAAAGAAGCTGATGGAAAGTTTTATCCTTATTACCCCTCTGGATCAAAAAATAATTTTAGTCTCATAGCTAAACCAATAGTACCAGATTATAAATTAGAAGATAGATATTTAGTGGTTAGTTTTCAGGTTAATGGCGTTTTACCACCAGTTATTGGTGATATAAAACCACTTCCGGTTCAGTATTTGGCATCTCCAATGAATGTTTTTGATATTTCTGATGGAAATATTAGTGTTAATTCTGATATTTATTTTTTCAAAGATGGTAATAAAGAACAATTATATAATAATAATTTGGATCTCCTTCATACCTTCCCTGAAGGAGGTGAAGGTTTAAAAGACTTAAATCCTAAGTGTCGTTATTTTAATTTTTCTTTGGATTTAAAGACTAATAATCCAATTACTCTTCATTATTTTAAATATATTTCTGATGGACAAGAGTTTGAAATTAGTGAGCTCGGGAAAAAGGGAGCTGTTATGATAGTTGATGATCAGCACCCTAATAAAGTTGATTTATATTATCCACTTGTTTGTGAGAATCGGGCTACTAAGGGATTAGATATTCAATTACAAATATCTTATACCATTTTATTAAAAACTGATAAGGGGGAGGAAAGTGAAGATCATAAATATTATCTTAATATTAATTTGAAGCCAGTTACAGTTTGTGAAAGAAATTATCAAAGTTTTGAGATACCAGCTGAATCCTTTTATTTTAGTGATGAGTATTTGGATAAATATGCTCAAAAGAGGGATAGTTTTGTTTATTATAATTATCCTTTAAATATTGATATGCAGAAAAAATATAATGATCAAAGAGTGGCTAGTTTTTCCGGATTAAATAATTTTAAATATTTTCAATTGAAATTTAGGCCACTTAAAATAGAAATAGAAAAGGATAAGTTTATAGAAATGAAGTTTCTTAATATTGATAATATCAAAGATTATTCTGAAAATATTATTTCTGATTCTGATTCTATTTATTTTACTGCTTTAAATTATAATAATAAAAAGCTGGAACCTTATAGTTTAGACGCTGATTTAAGATTAAATTTTAAGGATGATCGATGTAGTATTTATTCTAGCGATTTTAAAATCATTTCTAAACCAGTAATTGAGGAAAGATATGTTGGAGTCACCACTCCAGTTATTGATCAAGTTAAGGTAGAGCCTAAATATATTGAATCATATGATCCAATAAGCGGTAAATTAATTAGAGAGGAGATTAAAGAGAAAATTTTATCAGAAGCTGAGATGATTGATCAAAGTAGTATTAAGAAAAAGGTTAAAGAGATGCTATTAAATTCAGTTCAGTTAGAGCAAGAAGATATTGAATTGGAAAAGAAAGTAGAAACTAGATATCAAAATATTTTAACTAGTACCGTTAGTCCTGAAGCTAAAATATCTTTAAGAAACTATTTAAGTTATGGTAGTGAAAGCACTCTTAGATTAGGGGAGGGGCAGAGAGCTGCTACGGTTATCAACTATACTAATTTTAAAGGTAGAAGTCCGGAGGGTGAAGATGATATTGAGAATGTTTTAAAAATTGCTAATAATATAATTCCTTTAATGCGAAATCCTGAATTAGAACCAAAATTAGTTGGAAATTTTCATCGTTTAAATAATATCATTAAGGATAATGATATTACTAAAATTGATGAAAATAATTTAATTTTAGAATTAAATCAGTTCCTAAGATTCGCTTATGGAATTTTTCCAATGGAAAGAAGTTTAGCTCGAGAAAATTGGGCTATTGATATTTTTGTTAAGAATTATAATAAATTACCTCAAAGTAGTGGAGATTGGAGAATTGTTAATTCTTGGGCTTATCGTAATACTTTAATCGATCAGGTGGCTACTTGGCAGGAATGGATTAATTTAGCTTCTGATAAATATTCTGAAGTTAATACTGATCTTCTAGATGAATTCTTTAATTTACTTCAATAAAGATGATAATTGATTTACTTAAGAGTTTAGTACTGGGGGCCGTACAAGGTTTTACTGAGTTTTTACCTATTTCATCTACAGCTCATTTAATTATTGGGGTTCGATGGATGAATCTGCCAATGAGTAGCTTTATGAAAAGCTATATTATTATAATTCAGTTGGCTTCTATTTTAGCTGTTGTTATTTTCTTTTGGAAAAAGTTGTGGTCCAATCCTTGGATTTATTTCAAAAAATTATTAGTGGCTTTTATTCCCACTGCTGTTATAGGTTTTTTAGCCTATAATTTAGTTAAAAATTTTTTACAAGAAAGTTTAGCAATTATTGCTTTAGCTTTATTATTAGGGGGAGTTTTAATGTTAAAATTAGAGCGAAGATATAGTGAAAAAAATAAAGATAATTTAGTGGATAATTTAGATATTAGTTCCATTTCTTATTGGCAATGTTTTTTAATTGGAATTTTCCAATCTTTAGCCATAATTCCAGGGGTGTCTCGTTCAGCTGCTACTATTTTAGGCGGTCTTTCCTTAGGTATTAGGCGTTTATTAATAGTAGAATTTTCTTTTTTTCTAGCTATTCCAACTATGTTAGCAGCCTCTTCTTTAGATTTAATAAAAAGTGAATTTAATTTTTCTTCTTCAGAATTAATTTTTTTAGGAGTTGGGTTTATAGCTTCATTTTTTGTAGCTTGGCTCAGTATTAAATTTTTACTTAATTTTATTAAAAAGTATAACTTTAATCCTTTTGCTTGGTATCGAATAATATTTGGGACTCTTGTTTTATCTTATTTGTATTTATAAATAAAAAACAAGCTTTTAGATAGCTTGTTTTTTTATAATATATTAAAGAGAAACTTTTATTCCGGGACCCATAGTGGAGTTAATACTTAGATTTTTAATATAAACTCCTTTGGAGGAATTGGGTTTAGCTTTTTTTACGGCTTCAATTAGAGCTACTAAGTTTTCTTCTAGTTTCTGTTTATCAAAACTTAGTTTTCCAATAATAGCGTGAACATTTCCGGTATCATCATTTTTAAAGCTAATTTTTCCTTTTTTTAGTTCTTCAATAGCTTTAGCTGGATTATTAGTTACAGTATCATTTTTAGGGGAGGGCATCAGACCTCGGGTTCCTAAGATTTTAGCTATTTTAGCTAAATTTTTCATCATATCCATATCAGCTACCGCTATTTCAAAATCAGTTTTTTCGGTTTTTATAATTTCTTCAATTAAATCTTCTCCTCCTACTATATCGGCTCCGGCTTCTTTAGCAGCTTTTTCGTTTTCCGGTGAAACAAAAGCAGCTATTTTTATGGTTTTTCCGGTTCCATGAGGTAGGCTCACAGTTGATCGTACTTGTTGCTCACCTTTTTTAGTATCAATACCTAATCTAAAATGAGCTTCAACTGAGGCGTCGAATTTAGCTTTTTTTAATTCCTGACACCAGGCAATTGCCTCGCTGATGGAATATGATTTATTTTTGTCAAATGTTTTTTCCATAGATTTATTTAGTGGTAATAACGAAAAATATTTCTCCCACCTTAATTAGTAATTATTTAATCTTTTATTTCTACTCCCATTTGTCTAGCAGTGCCAGCAATTATTTTACTAGCTTGCTCGACATCAGTGGTATTAAGGTCGGCCATTTTCTTTTTAGCAATTTCCATTAATTGAGCTTTAGTAATTGAGGCGACCTTATCACTTAGAGGCTTACCAGATCCTTTAGAAATTTTAGCCTCTTTTTTAATTAATTCAGCGGCGGGAGGTGATTTCATGACAAAATCAAAACTATGATCATCATAGACGCTAATTTCAACTGGAACAACTTCACCCATTCGATCTTTACTAGCATCATTAAATTTACTGCAGAAGTCTTGAATATTTAAACCATGTTGACCTAAAGCTGGTCCAACTGGTGGAGCTGGATTAGCTTGTCCAGCATTGATTTGTAGTTTTATTTTAGTTAATAATTTTTTAGCCATACTTTTAAATTAATAATTTGAAGAAGCAATCATATTTTTATGATTTCAAATTATGTTTAAATTATATTTTTTTAATTTGTAAAAAATCTAATTCTACTGGGGTTTCTCGATCAAAAATAGAGACATTAACCTTAACTTTACCTCTAGCTTCATCAATATTAGTTACTTTACCTTCAAAGTTTTTAAATGGTCCGTCATTAATTTTTACCAATTCTCCTAATTCAATATCAATTTTGTATTTAGGTTCTTCGACCCCCATTCGTTTCATTAGGGCTTGAACTTCTTTTTCGCTGATAGGGGTTGGTACTGTACCCACACCAATAAATCCAGTGACATTGGGGGTATTTCTAACTATATACCAAGATTCATCAGTTACGATCATTTCCACTAACACATAACCAGGGAAAATTTTTTCCTCTACTACTTTTCTTTTACCATTTTTTATTTTAATCTTTTTTTCAATAGGAACCAAAACATTGAATATTTTTTTATCCGCATCCAGGTTTTCTATTCTTTGTCTTAAATTATGGGCTACATTTTCTTCATAACCAGAATAGGTGTGTAGGACATACCAACGTCGGCCCTCATTTAGATTTTGTTTAGCCATATTATTCTATTATATTTTTGTGATTAAAGTTTCTAAACCTAAGTTAAAAATTAAGTCTAAGGCCCCTAAAAAGATAGCCATCGCTAAACTTAACCCAATTACTAAGAAAGTATAGCGATAAGTCTCTTTTTTACTTGGCCAAGTGACTTTTTTCAGTTCAATAATAGACTCTTTTACGTATTTTGATATCTTATTCATATCTGTTTTGTTTAAATTAAAAACAGCCTGCGGGGCTTATGTTTATATAATAGTAAAGTAGGGGAAATAAGTCAAGTTTAGTTTGATTTTTTATTTTATTTATTATATTATACTGGTATAGTATTAAATAATAAAATAATATGGTTAGTCCTCATTTAGTTAAGAAAAAAGAGGGAAAATTTAATTTAAATGCCAGTGTTAAGAAATTATTCCAATTAATTTATATTAAACAGAATAAAAGTGATGATTCTAATGCTGAATCTAAAATAACGGTTTCCACGATGGTTTCTCGTTTAGCTTTTTTTTATGAAAAGATTAGAAATGCCGTCGATTATGAAGATGATCATTTATTACGTAAGAACGCTATTAAACGTATTTTTAAACGTCAGGTAGTGATTGAGGGTTTAGTTAAAAGTGCTGAGAGTAAAGAAATGGCCATTCACTTATTAACTGAGTTAATTCAGGCTGGATATTTAGAAAATAATACTATTCCAGAGAAAAAGATTTATGAAGTGGCTGAGATTTTAGAAAAATATGTTAAGTTACAATATTATTGTTTTAAAAAAGAAAATTTTTCTTTATATGAAGTATTTTTCAGAAAGAAGAAAAAGAAAAAACAGGATAAGAAAATTGAGAAGAAGCTTTCCAATTGGATTATCGCTTTAGCTGCTGCCGAAATTGAAGAAAATTTTACTAAAGATGAAGTTGAGGATGAAATAGTTTCTGAAATGTTTGATATTTTAAAAACTAATATCAAACTTCCACGAGATTTACCTTTTGAGAAAGATTTAGATTTACAAATTTATTTGGGTATTGCTCGTAATTTTTTAAATTTTGATCAAGATTCTTTAAATTATACAATTTTTAAGTATTATAATAAGGATTGGGGAAGCTTAGAGCATAAAAAAAATGATGAAGAAATTGAAGCTTTGTCAAAAAAGATTGATGTTTTATATTTAACTATTGAAGAGCAGTTAAAACATCCTCTTAAAAAACAATTAGATAAGATTATTAAATCTTATTCCCTGTATTTTTCTATTTTAAGGGAAATTATTGAGAATAATCCGTTGAAGGCTTATGATCAGGTTATTAATAATCATAAGTCTTTTATTAATTTAGTTAAAGAAACTTGTGAAAAAAGATATCGACGGATTAAGAATAAGCTTTGGAAAGCTGGTCTTCGTAGTATTATTTATATTTTTTTAACTAAATCTATTTTTGTTTTTTTAATAGAAATTCCGGCGGTTAAATGGTTTGGGGAAGAGATCAATATTTTTTCTTTAGCGATTAATATTGCTTTTCCAGCTTTCTTTCTTTTCATGATGATATTATTTACTTGGTCTCCAGCTCAAGAAAACACTAAAAAGATAGTAGCTGGGGTCGAGGAGGTAGTTTTTAGTGAAAAAAGAAGAAGTCATGCTATTTTACTAAGAAAGCCAGCTCGAAGAAGTTGGGTAATGGATTTAATTTTTAATCTCATCTATATTAGTGGTTTTTTTATTACCATTTATTTTACTATTAAGGCTTTAGACTTTATTGGTTTTAATTGGGTTAGTATTGTTATTTTTCTTTTCTTTTTAGCTTTTGCTAGTTTTTTTAGTTTTAGAATTAAACGAGATATTAAGAAGTTTATTATCATTGAACCTCGAGAAGGGGTAATTAGATCCTTGGTAGATTTTTTCTATACTCCGATTGTAGCGGCGGGAAAATTTTTATCTGATAATGCTTCCAAGATTAATGTTTTTGTTTTTATTTTAGACTTTATTATCGAAGCTCCATTTAAAGTTTTTGTTGAGATTTTTGATGATTGGTTGAAGTATATGAAGGAGAGAAAAGATGATTTAGTTAATTAGTTAATGTTATGAATTTTTATGTGGTGGCCACTCCAATCGGTAATTTGGAAGATATTAGTCTGAGGGCTTTAAGAATTTTAAAAGAGGTTGATATTATTTTAAGTGAAGATACTCGAGTTAGTGCTAAACTTTTGTCCCATTATCAGATTAAAAAGCCCTTAATCTCTTTTCATCAACATTCTAGTCAGAATAAATTTGAAAAGGTGTTAGATCTTTTAAAGAGCGGAAAATCTTTAGCTTTGATTAGTGATGCGGGTACTCCTAATATTTCAGATCCTGGGGGTCAAATCGTTTCATATTTAAGGGAGAATTTAGTTGGGCTTAATATCGAAGCTATTCCTGGAGCTTCGGCTTTAACTACGGCTTTATCAATTTCGGGAATTAGGGCGGATAAGTTTTGTTTTTTTGGTTTTTTAGCTCATAAAAAAGGGCGACAGAAGCAATTAAAAGAGATTCTAGATAGTAAATACCCGGTTGTTTTTTATGAGTCAAAATATCGGGTTGTAAAGTTATTAGAGGAGTTAATAGATCTTGATTTTAAGAAGAAAATAATGATCTTTCGGGAATTAACTAAAAAACATCAATCTTTTTATCAAGGTACACCAAAGTTGTTATTAGAACAGTTTAAAAGTGATGAAAAATCTCTTCAAGGAGAATTTACTATAATAATTTATTAAAAATATATGCCTATTTTTGATTTAATTTTAGTGTTATTTTTAGGAGCTTTTGTTTTTTATGGTTTTTATGTTGGTATCTTAAGAATGATACTGAATTTAATTTCTTCTTTGTTAGCAATTATTATTTCAGTTAATATCTACCTTCAGGTTTATAATCTTATTCCATTTATTGGTTTTGGTTCAGAAAGCCTAGGTAAGATTTTATCTTTCATATTAGTTTTAGCTATTTTAGCTTATCTTTTAGGTTTTGTTTTTAAAATTATTGCTAAATTGTTAAAGATCATTAGCTCTCTTCCTATTATTTCTTCTTTTAATCGAATTTTAGGGGGAATATTGGGTTTCTTGCAGGGTTTATTTATTTTAGGTATGATTATTTTTGTTATGTCTAGATATGCTATTACTAATGAATTTTTAAATAATTTAGTTAGTAATTCTGATGTGGCGCCAGTGTTTATGAAAAGTATTAATTGGTTAAGCCCTTTAGTGCCACAAGCGTTACGACTTTTAGATTCAGTTATCTAATTTTATGAAAAAGGTTTATAAAATAATAGTTCGAGTTTTTTTATTTATTACTATCTTCTGGTTAGGAGCTTTTTTAGCAACTGAGAATCAGGTTGTTAAAAGAATGGCTGAAAAGGGAAATTTGCACATTGGTCGTTTAGCGGGAAAATATAGTCGTAGTCCAGAAGGTTGGGGGCAGAATATTGATTTTGGATTGTATTGGGACTTATGGGATACTATTAAAGAGCTTTATGTTGATCAAGAATCTTTAAATGATAAGGAAATGTTTTATGGATCATTAAAAGGTTTAGTATCTTCTCTCGATGATCCTTATTCAGAATTTATGGATCCTTTAGAGAATCAAATTTTTCTAGACGAGGTTTCTGGGTCTTTTGAGGGAATTGGAGCTGAGGTCGGTATTCGAGACAATCTCTTGACTGTTATTTCGCCGTTAGATGGTAATCCAGCGCAAAAAGCTGGGATTATGGCTGGAGATAGAATTATTGAAATTGATGGCGAATCAAGCCAAGGTATGACCTTAAATGAGGCAGTTAGTCGAATAAAGGGACCTAAGGGGAGTGAGGTAGTTTTAAATATTTTTCGAGATGGCTTTGAAGATTTAAAAGAATTTAAAATTGTTCGTGATATTATTAATATTGAAAGTATTTCTTATGAGGTTTTAGATGATAATATTTTTTTAATTAATATTAGTTCTTTTAATGGCGATACTGATTATTTATTCAGACAAATAGCTAGAGATATTTCTGAAAGAAATCCTAAAGGTTTAATAATTGATTTAAGAAATAATCCGGGGGGATATTTGGAGGTGGCTATTGAAATTTTAGGTGAATGGATTAATGGTCAGGTAGCTGTGATTGAAGAATTCTCAAATGGTGATCGAGAGGAATATTTGGCTCAGGGTTTTAATTTGTTGCGTGCATGTCCGACAGTGGTTTTGTTAAATTATGGTAGTGCTTCGGCCTCGGAAATTTTAGCCGGAGCTTTACAGGATTATGAGTTAGCTACTATTATTGGCGAAAGAAGTTATGGCAAGGGTTCAGTTCAAATGGTTAAAAATTTAAAAGATGGATCTTCTTTAAAGTTAACTAACTCCAAGTGGTTAACTCCTAAGGGGACTAGTATTGATAAAGAGGGGATTAAACCAGATCAAGAGGTGGTTTTAAGTTTTGAGGATTGGGAGAATAATCGAGACCCTCAATTAGAAGCTGCAATTAATTTTTTATTAAAATAATATGACTAAAAAGAAAAACACCAAATTTATTTTTGTAGTTGGCGGAGTAATGTCAGGAGTAGGAAAGGGAGTTACGACGGCTTCGATCGGTCAAATTTTGTCGCATCAGGGTTTTTCTGTTAGTGCTATCAAAATTGATCCATATATTAATGTTGATGCTGGTAATATGGATCCAGTTGAGCATGGTGAGGCTTTTGTAACTGAGGATGGTGATCAAACTGATCAGGATTTAGGAAATTATGAAAGATTTCTTAACAAGAATATTTATAGTAGTAATTATATGACTACCGGTCGAGTCTATCAGTCAGTAATTAATCGAGAACGAAGTGGTGGTTATCATGGAAAATGTGTTCAAGTAGTACCCCATATTCCTCAAGAGGTTCGAGATAGAATTCATCGAGCGGTTGAAAAAAGTCAGGCGGAGATTATGGTAATTGAAATTGGTGGTACGGTTGGTGAATATGAAAATCTTTTGTTTTTAGAAGCAGCTCGGTTTATGAAATTAGAACAACCCGATGATGTTCTGTTTGTAATTGTTTCTTATCTACCAATGCCATCTAAAGTGGGAGAGGTAAAAACTAAGCCTACTCAACATGCGGTTCGAACCTTGAATGCAGCTGGTATTCAACCTAATTTTGTGGTGGCTCGATCGGAGAATGATATTGATGAAGTGAGGCGGAATAAAATAGCGCTTCATTGTAATATTTCTCGAGATGATGTTATTGCGGCTCCAGATGCTGATAGTATTTATGAGATACCTCTTAATTTTGAAAAAGATAATTTAGGGCAAAAGATTTTAAAAAAATTGAAATTAAAAGCTAAGCCGACGGCTAATTCTTTAAAACAGGCTCAAGATTGGAAAAAGATGTTAAATAATTTAGAGTCAGCTTCCGAGGAGGTTCAGATTGCTATTATCACTGATTTTTCTTTGCGTGATTCCTATGTTTCAGTTTTAGAGGCTTTAAAGCATGCTGGAGCTAGTAGGAAGTTAAAGGTTAAGATTAAATGGGTTGAGGCCTTAGAGTTAGAAAAGAGTGGCACTCAAGTTTTAAAAAATGTAGATGGGCTCATAATTCCACAAGGTTGGGGAGAGCAGGGAGTGATAGGTAAAATAAAAGCTATTAAGTATTGTCGAGAGAAGAAAGTTCCATTTTTAGGTTTACCTTATGGATTACAATTAGCGGTTTTGGAGATTGGAACTCATGTATTAAAATTAGAAGATGCTAGTTCCGAAGAATTTAGTTTACGCAGTACTAATTTAATGATAAAAAAAAGTGTTGAAGATATGCGTTTAGGGTCTCGTGATTGTCAGATAAAGCCTCAAAGCTTAATGGCTCAAATTTATAAATCTAAAAGAATTTCTGAGCGTCATCGTCATGCTTATGAAGTTAATAGTAAGTATCGTGAATTATTAGAAAAGACAGGATTTATTGTTTCAGCTACTTCTTCAGATGGAAAAATTATTGAGGCGATGGAATTAAAAAATCATCCTTTCTTTATTGGAGTTCAATTTCAACCTGAATATATTTCTCGTCCTCTAGATCCTCATCCTCTTTTTTTAGAATTCTTAAAAGCTGCTAAAGATAAAAGAGGGAAATAAAAAAGGGATTATCTTAATGATAATCCCTTGGGGATATATATGTGTTTCTTCACTAAATTAATTAGTGAAGAAGGTTATTACATTAGTTTCCCCATCATCCTTTGTTAGCCCATAACGTAGGAACCAAACTTCCTTTCCGTTATAGTCTATGGAGATATTATACTTTAATTCGTGGTTTTTTTCGCTGCGGATTGTGTAGTACACAAATCCATTACTTATACCAGTAATGGTATAAGTGGCGTCATTTTCCACGTTATTGTATATTAATACTCCATTTGGTCCCACATGTGGGATTGAAAATCTATCTACGTTCAATGGATTGGGGTCAACTTGACTCCCATCTAAACTTAGACGAAATTTGTAATCAAATACGTTTGGCCATCCTGGGGCCTCACTTTTTCCTAAAAACTCAGGGGCTTTAGGAAAACATCCAGGCCAACTATAAGTGTAGTTATAGTTATTGTTATAACCTGGATTTGTGGGGTCATTGCTAGGACGAAATTCATCTTCTCTTTTTTGGCAAGAGCCAAAAATTAATAGAAGACTTACTAATACTGATGTTAAAAGAACGATATTTTTCATTTTTGCCTCCTTTTTTGAAATTATTAACTCATTTACTAACTAACTTTAGTAATAATTGTTTTATTAACAAAGTTAGTTAGTAAACAGAAATAATTTTTTAAGAAGAGCTAAAAAGAATAAAGTTTAGAAGTTTGAAGTACAATTTGATCCCAACTATATTCAAACTTCAACTTGTCATTATACACTATATTTAAATTTTTGTCAATAGCTTCATCTTGTTCGCCGGCTAAGAAAGATTCTAATTTGTTTTTTAAATCTTCTACATCCTTATTAGCAAAGGAAAAAGCATCAGGGCCCATTACTTCTACATTAGCTTCAATATCACTAATTAATATTGGTAGTCGGTAAGAGATTGCTTCTAAGAGAGAAATAGATAATCCTTCGGCTTCTGATGGTTGAATAAAAAGAGCAGCATTAGAAAATAGTTCTCCTAAAATTTGACCACTCTGTTGTCCAGTAAAGATAATATTATTATTATCAGCTGCTAGTTTTTTTAAACTATCACTAAAATTACCATCACCAACGATAACTAATTTTTTATCAGTTTTAATTTGATTATAAGCATTGATAAGGTGTTCAATTCCTTTATTTCTAACTAAGCGAGAAATAGATACTAGGTAAGAATCTTTATTTAATCCCCATTTTTCTTTTATTAAATTAGCTTCTAAAATTTTTGGTAAATCAACCCCATTAGGAATGTAGTGAGCGGTTCGATTATATTTTTCTTCGACATATTTTTTTAAAGATTTAGAAACTACAATAACCTCGTCAGCTAATCGAGATCCAATTCTTTCTCCGAGTAATAGATAAAATTGAGCTAATTTACCCCATTTACTATTATGGTAGCATTGGCTATGAAAAGTAAAGACAACCTTAACTCGAGGTCGGAATAATTTTACTAGCCAAATTAAAGAAGCTGGTCCAATAGAGTGAAAATGAATAACATCAGCTTTAGGTCGTCGGAAGATAAAATTTAAGACAGCTAAAAAGGTATGACTAATAGCATCTAAACTTTTAGTTGAAATACTTGGTAGGGGAATAAGCTTAACACCCTGATATTCTTTTAACTTTTTATCAGTATAATTATATCGAGTATAGGCATAAACTTGATGTCCTGATTCTACTAGTTTTCGAGCCAAATTATCAACATGATTTTCAACGCCACCTCCTACTGCTGGTATTCCTTTTTGTCCAATTAAATATATTCTCATATTTTTACAATTAATAACTCCTGATTATAGCATAAATGTAATTATATGTCAATAGTAACAAAAAAACTCTATGATAGAGTTTTGGTATTATTTTCTTTGTTTATTTAGACTATAACCACCTTTTTTTACGGAAGAAAAGTAAGAGTATTAAGCCTACTATTATCATAATAGCTGAGGTGATAAAAAAATCATTTAGACCTTCTGAAGTTCTTAGGGGATTAGGGTTTAAGTTCATTCCTAACATTGAGGCGATGAGATTTAGGGGCATTAGAATAATAGAAACCACGGTTAAGGTTTTCATAATATTATTAATTCTGTAACTACTAATTGAATCACTAGTATCTTGGAGGGAATCAATAATTTCTTTTTGTGTTTCAGAAAATTCCCAAATTCTTTCGCTATGAATGGCTAGGCTATCATAATAGTTAAAAATTTTATTTTGAGATACTAAACTGCTTTTCATTTCAGTTAATTTTTTCATAATATTTTTGTGATTTTGGATAATACGACGAATATTAATAATATTTCTTTTTAGTTTTAATAATTGAGCTGTAATAATCTTTTGTTTTTGGGAGAATATAATTTCTTCTAATTCGTTAATTTCAACATTATTTTTATCTAATAATTCATAAGAATCTTGAATGAGTTTTTCTAATATTTCGTATAATAATATGGCAGATGATTCGAGATTATATGATTCTAAGAAAATAGTATCTTCGCGACAGTAGTTAAAAAAATTATTTAAAGCTTTAGTTTTACCATCGTGTAAACTAATTAAAAATCCATGTCCAACAAAAAACTCTATTTCTCCCGGAATAATTTGTTTATTGGGACCTAGGACTGGAAAGTGGAGTATGATAAAAATATAGTTTTTACCTCGATGAACAATCGGGCGTTGTGAGATGTGTTTACTTAAAGAAGCTTGGAGGTGCTTATCTTCAAAATCAAAATTTTCCTTTAAGTATTTTATTTCTTTTTTTTCAGGATTAATAATATTATACCACTTGATTTTTTTAGGATCACGAGGATTATCAATAGTTAAAACCTTTATTTTTTTAGATATTTGTTTAAAATTATTCATGACATTACTTTAACATATTTTGAGGAAATAAAAAAGCTCTTATTCTAAAGAGCTTGTTACTTTTTCTTCTGGTTCCGGTAGTTCATACTCAGAAACCCAACCGTCTCTAAAATATATTTTAAAGCTGTTGTTCTCTAAGTTATAGAATCTATTATGCGGATCTGATAGAAAGTAGAAGTCAGAGAAATCTCCTTATTGTGGAAGAAGAAGAATACTAAATCATCATAGCATTCTTTAAATGCGGGTTCCTCAATCTCGAAATGATATTCGAACCCATTTTGAATACTATCGTGATCCTATGAATTTCATTTTTATGAATTCATAGTAATCCATATCACCAACTATAATGATGATAGGATCTTCGAGGCATGAAAATACTACTTCATATTTTCCTTCTTTTTCCGCAAAGAAGGAAAATTCATCTGGCCTTTCTTTTTTGTCGACCCTCTCACACTCTTCTTCCGGGTAAACTTCCCATTCTAATGGAGGAAGATTTTTTCCCCAGAAGAAAACTGAAGTTTTCTTAGGAACAAAAAAGATATTTTTTTCTCCTGTTAAAATTTGTTCTCGCCAAATACTTTTTGTATTTGGTTCTCCCCATATATGTTTTTTACTATCTATACAGATAGTGGGGGTATTAATAACTCCAACTTTTTTAGTAGTGGAGCAAGAACAAATTATTATAGATATAGAGAAAATTACCAAAATAAAAACAAATTTTTTCATAGCTGTAATTTTAAAAGAACTAATTACAGACTATCATTAATATTAATTTTTGTCAGTTTTATTTGATGACTAAAAAATGATTTTTTAGAATTTTTAATTATTATAATAAAGGGGTTGATTCTATGGAATAAATGTTGTATGATTTATAGGTAATTTTAATGAAAAACAATGGGAAATAGAAAAATATTCATTGGAGCTGCTTGGCCTTATGCCAATGGCTCCTTACATTTAGGTCATGCGGCAGCTTTATTAGGTTCAGATGTTTTAGCTCGCTATTTTCGTCTTAATGGTGATTCAGTTTTATTTGTTTCGGGAAGTGATTGTCATGGAACACCGATTGCCTTACAAGCAGAAAAATTAGGAATAAAGCCTGAAGAAATAGCTAATAAATATCATCAAGAATTTTCTAAGACCTTAATTCAGGGTTTAAATTTTTCTTTTGATTATTACAGTGAAACCACTAAGGAAAGCCATCAAAAATTAGTTCAAGATATTTTTTTAGATTTATGGAAAAAGAAACTAATTTATACCAAGACTGAAGAGTTAGCTTATTGTGACACTTGTCAACGATTTTTACCAGATAGATATATTGAGGGAGAATGTCCTCATTGTCATTTTGGTTCGGCTCGAGGTGATCAATGTGATAATTGTGGTAACTTAATTGATCCTAAAACTTTAATTAAACCACAGTGTCAGATTTGTCATCAAGCCCCAGTGTGGAAAGAGTCCGAGCATTTCTTTTTAAAAATTTCGGCTTTTAATGATGACCTAAAGCAATGGGTAGAAAATAGTCAGGGTTGGCGTTTAAATGCTAAGAGTTTTAGTTTAGAGCTTTTAAAGCAGGGATTTAGAGATCGGGCCATTAGTCGAGATACTGATTGGGGAATACCAATTCCTTTACCCGGCTATGAATCTAAGAGAATTTATGTTTGGTTTGAGGCTGTTTGTGGTTATTTATCAGCTAGCCAAGATTGGAATTCAGAAACTTGGAAAGATTTTTGGCAAAATGATTCCGCTTGTCATTATTATGTTCATGGTAAAGATAATATTCCTTTTCATACTATCATTTGGCCGAGTATTTTATTAGGTTTAGGGGATCTTAATTTACCCAATAGAATCATATCTTCTGAGTATATGACTTTAGAAAAGAAACAGTTTTCTACGAGTCGTAATTGGATGGTCTCTTTACCAGATTTTTTAAGTGAATTTGAAGCTGATCTGTTACGTTATTATTTAATTGTTAATGGTCCTGAAACTTCTGATGCTGATTTTTCTTGGTCTGAGTTTGCTCTTCGGATTAACAAAGAATTGGTAGGAACTTTCGGTAATTTTGTGTTTCGGGTTCTATCTTTTATTTCTAAAAATTTTAACAATAATTTAGATTTTCCTGAGGATTTGAAAGAGGATGAAGTAGAAATTCTAAAATTAGCTTCTGAAACATTTTCTAAAGTTGGACAATCTTTAGAGGCCGGACGTTTTCGTCAGGCTTTAAGAGATGTTTTCTTTCTAGCTGAAGAGGGAAATCGTTATTTGAATAATAAAGCTCCTTGGAAAGTAATAAAAGAGGATAGGGAGCAGGCTCAAAGAGACTTAACTTTAATGGCCTATATTATCAAATGTTTAGCTGTATTAATTAATCCTTTTTTACCACAAAGTTCGGAACCTTTAGCCGATCAAGTTGGTTTAGATTTTAATCAATTTAAGTGGGGTGCACCTTTGGATAAAGGTCTAGAATTAGGGATAATTAGGCCCTTATTTAAAACCATTAGCGAGGAAGAGATCAAAGTTCAAGAAAAAAAACTAAACAGGTGTTGACATAATCTTTCTTATGTGATACTCTGCTTTAGTTCTTTAAAAAATATCGTATGAATTGGATAGAAGTTGGGGTAATGATTTTGGTGATTTTAATCATTATCATAGTTGAAAAAATAAATCACCGAGATGAAGAGAAAAAAGGGGATGAAATTGAGGATCGATTTTTAAGTATTGAGAAGAAAATTACATTTTTATTCTTAGCTTTAATCGGTTTTACTTTCCTAGCTGGTATGATATTATTAGCTGTTTTAGCTGATATATTTCTACTTCTGGGAATTACTATCTCACCTTTTATTTTTATTGTTTACAGCTTAGTAAAGCTAGCTGAATTCAATAAAAGGTTTTCTTTTTTCTTAAATTTAGGATTTATATTATCAATTATTATATTAATAATTGATAAAAATCCTTATTACATTCACTCATTATTTATATTATTCACCATATTTATGGTGATATCTTTATTTAGAATAATGAGAAAAAATAGAAGTCAAAAATAGACTTCTTTTTTATTTTTTAGAAAAATGCTATAATCAGGTAGAATAAAAAATGAAATTATGAAAACTAAAAATCCAGTAATATTAATTATTCGTGATGGTTGGGGATATAATCCGAAGCGAGAGTTTAATTATATTAAACAAGCTAAAACGCCTAATGAAGATAGGTATTTAAAGACATATTCTCACACTCTTTTAAAAGCCAGTGGGGAAGCGGTAGGTTTAGAGAAAGGGTATCAGGGTAATTCTGAAGTTGGTCATTTAACCTTGGGTTCAGGTCGGATAATCTTTCAATCTTTACCTCGAATTAATCAGAGTATAAAGAGTGGGGAATTCTTTAAGAAAAAAGAATTTTTGGATTTAATTAAACATTGTCGAGAAAAAAAGAGTAAATTACATTTAATGGGCTTACTTCAGGTGGAAGGGGTTCACTCGCATTTAGATCATCTATTAGCTCTCTTAGATTTATGTGCTCAGAATAAGTTTAAGGATGTATTAATACATCTCATTACTGATGGACGTGATGCTCCAGTAAATGATAGTTTGAAGCATTTAAATAGGCTACAGAGAAAGATAAAAGAGCTGAATTTAGGGGAGATAGTTAGCGTTAGTGGTCGTTATTATGCGATGGATCGGGATAATCGTTGGAGTCGAACCAAGACAGCGTATAAAATTATTGTACAGGGGGAAGGCCCTAGTTTTAAAGATATTAAAACTGAAATAAAAGCCTGTCATTTAGCAGGTCAAAGTGATGAATTTATTATCCCAAAAAAACTAGAATCATATCAGGGTGCTCAAAGTCAGGATGCTTTCATTTTCTTTAATTTTAGGACTGATAGGACTAGACAGTTAAGTCAAGCTATAGTGGAAAAGAATTTTAAGGGCTTTTCTCGTCCTAAAAAAACCTTTAAAATGACAGCTATGACGCAGTATTATGATAATATGTCAGCTCAAGTTGCTTTTCCTAGTATTGATATCAATAATACTTTAAGTGATATTTTAGCTCAAGCTAATTATCGTCAATTAAGAATTAGCGAGACTGAAAAATATGCTCATGTTACTTTTTTCTTTAATGGTCAAAAAGAAAAAGCTAATAGAGGAGAAGATAGAATTTTAATCCCATCTCCTAAGGTGGCTACCTATGATCTTCAACCTGAAATGAGTGTTTTTAAAATTTCAGATCGTTTGACGAAGGAGATAAAAAAAAGATATTATGATTTCATAGTTGTTAATTTAGTTAATGGAGATATGGTGGGACATACTGCTCAAGTTGAAGCTATTAAAAAAGCTATTAGCGCTGTTGATAAAGCTCAGGGAGATATTGTTAAAAGTGCTTTAGAGAATGGTTATACCACTTTACTTTTAGCTGATCATGGCAATGCTGAGGATAAGCGACCCGCTACTATTACTAGCCATACTACTAATCCAGTTCCCGCTATTTTAATTTTTCCGAATAAAAGTTTAAAATTGCGAAAAGGTGGGGGATTATCAGATGTGGCACCGACGATTTTGGAACTTTTAGGATTAGAGCCTTCAGTTGAGATGACTGGTCAATCATTATTATTTAATTATTAATATATAATTCTATGCGTTTAGCAGGAAAAGTGGCTATTGTTACCGGGGCTTCTTCTGGCTTAGGGGAAGCAATAGCTAAAATGTATTTAGCTCAAGGAGCTAAAGTTGTTTTATCTGATCTAAATCATTATGAAAAGATAGATGATTTAGGTCCAGATGCTTTATTCTTTTCAGCCAATGTAACTAAGGAAGAGGAAGTAAAAAAACTTCTTGATTTTACCTTAGAAAATTTTGGTCGACTTGATATTATAGTTAACAATGCCGGGGTTGGTGATACCACTCCTTTAATTGAAATGAGTTCTGAGACTTGGTCTAAAGTTTTAGCGGTAAATTTAAATGGAGTTTTTTATGGAACTAAAATTGCGGCTAAGTATATGAAGGAGAATAATATTAAAGGTTCTATTATTAATACCGCTTCTATTTTAGGGTCAGTTGGTTTTCAGGGAGCTTCAGCTTATTGTACTTCTAAAGGTGGAGTTAATCAATTAACTAGAACAGCGGCTTTAGAGCTAGCTTCAGCTGGAATTAGAGTTAACTCTATTGCTCCGGGGTTTATAAAAACCAAGATGACTCAAGGAGTTGAAGAAGATAAAGCTTCTAATGATTTTATAAATTCTATGACTCCTTTAGGTTATATGGGAGAGCCTAATGATATTGCTTATGCCGCTGTTTATTTAGCTTCTGATGAATCTAAATATGTTACCGGATCAGTACTTTATGTTGATGGTGGCTGGACTGCTCATTAGAAAAAAAGAAAAAAGAAAAAAAATGATAAATAAAAAAGCTGGAGATTATTCTCTTGCTTTTTTTTAATATATTTTATATGATGAATATCGTTAGGAGAGATGCCAGAGTGGTTGAATGGAACGGTCTTGAAAACCGTCGTGCCTTAACGGGTACCGTGGGTTCGAATCCCACTCTCTCCGCCAAGTTTTACATTCAGCGAAATTGAAAGATGTTGCCAATAACACAGTTATTAAAATTGAGCAGGGTGAAAATAAAAACCCAACGCTCGAAACATTAAAAAAATTAGCAAACGCTCTTGGCGTGAGCCTAGACGATTTAATCAAATAATATGAACTGCAAAAATTGCAACAATTTAGTACCAGAAAACGCCAAGTTTTGTAATAAGTGTGGCAAACCGATTGATATTGAAAAATCCAAAACAAGCTCTTCTGGTTTTGATATAGAAAAAACGAGAAAGAGTTTGAAAAACACGGGCAATTCTGTTTATGCGATTGGCTGGATAACCATAATAATAAATATTGGAATTTATCTTTGGAGTGTTCTTGATAAAAATTTTGCCGAATCAGGACTTCCTGCCAGTGATCTTTCAGGAACTTTTTTAATGGTAGTTGCGGCTAGTATTTTTATCATTCTCGGTAATCGCATTCGCGGATTAGTAGATAGAAACATAAAATTGTATTTGCAGGTTCTTCTAGGGCTTTCTTTGTTGTTTTTAGTTTGGGTGCTTTCGACAGGTGGTCGGGTTGGTATCTTATTTTTCCTTGTTGTGGCGTATCTTATTTCCTCTTTAGTTAAAATTCGCAAAGCGATGAAAAGCGAAGAATTTACTTCTACGCTTGAAAGCCCTAAATATAAGCTGGACAAAAAGGGTTGGATAATTTTTGCGTTAGCCGCCGTACTATTGTTTTTTGTAGCCGTAGGAATTGATTTATCTTCCCCAAGCTATCAGGAAACAAACGACAATTTGTCGCAAGTGAGCAATGATAATTACTCAAAGGCGGATTTAATAAATGAAACAGTTAGAGAAATAAAAGCCGAGATGGTTTTACCAAGCCAGCTTGACGAAGTAACAAAGCTTGTTGATATTTCAGCTCAACCTGACGCTATCCGCTATCATTATGTTCTTACAGATGTTGATACAACCAGTCTTTCAAACGCTTACCTAAAGAACTTTTTGGTTTCAGATATTTGTGGAAATGCTGACACAAAAAGTCTCCTAGTGGATCATGGAATAAACATGGAATATTCCTATACCGTCAATACAGGAGAGCGATACTTTGTAACCTTTACTAAAGCTGATTGCTACTAAATATGTTTTGCGTAAATTGTGGTGAAAAATTAGAGAGAGCCGACAGATTTTGCAAAAACTGTGGCCAAGACCAAGAAAAAGCTATAACAAGTGGCGAAAAAGGCGGATTTTACCTCTTTCATTTTCTGGGATTACTTTTCTGCTTCGGGCTTTTGTTAATTTTCGGATATTTAATTTTAGGCAATTTCCTCGCAGTCGCTTTTTCTTGGGAAGATTTATTGTTTTTTGCAATAGTCGGCTTGATTGTCTATCTGCTCGTTCGTTGGATTGGAAGTTCTCTTAACAAAAAATTTGATACTTCCGTTCAAGACTTTTTAGATGGCAATAAAGTAAGTTTGTTCAGCGATAAAGGATTACTAAAAACGTTTGGATTTTTACTTATTACTCTTTTGCCGTTTTTGTTTTATCTTCTTGCCCTTGCTCTTTTTGCGGCAATAGATTTTGGAATGTATGGGCTATGGGCAGTTTCTTATTTGCCTCGTGTGCCAGTTGCTCTCTTAATCGGTTTAGCTGTTGTCGCATTTGGTACTGGTATAGCGATTTTGATTGGTTTTTATTATCTCTTCTTCCCACCAAAACGAAAAACGCTCGGAATTACGATTTCGGAAAATGAAGAAAAGAAGCTTTGGAATTTAACAAAAGAAATTGCAAAAGAAATACAAGCCAAACCGATTGATAAAATTGTTATCACTCCAGACCCGGGAATTGGTGTATATCTTGACGGCAATTTGCTTTCAACAATCTTTGGTGGCGGTAAGCGAGTTTTGGAAATAGGGTTATCTTCTTTGCATGATCTAACGACAGATGAATTTAAGGCAATACTCGCCCATGAATACGGGCATTTCAGTAATAAAGACACGCAATGGAGTTCTTATACTTACTCAATGGGAAATTCTTTAACAAGTACATTGCGCTCAATGCCCGGACCTTCTCAAGATGAAAAGGAAGAAGGCGGATGGGTTCGTTTGATGATGACACTAAATCCCGCATATTGGCTTTTACTTCTGTATGTAATGCTGTATTTCAAAATCACAAATGGATTTTCAAGAATCAGAGAAGTTATGGCTGATATTATGGCAATGCGTTTGTACGGCGGAAAAGCATTTGGAAATGGTCTTTTGAAAGTTGCGACTAATGACCTTATATTTAGCGAAATAATCCAATCAAAATGGGTTCCCGAACTTTTGAAAGAGGAAAAGACCATTTCCAATTTCTCAAAATTTATGGAAATCGTTTACAAAGGATTAGAGAAAAAAGATGTCGCAGAGCTTCAAAATAATATACTTTCCAATAAACAAATTCACAGTGCTTATGACTCACACCCCGCGCTGAAAATGAGAATTGATTATGCAAAGAAGTTTGGCGATGAATCCGAAAAAGATAGCAAGCCGGTTGGAGAGCTTTTTGATAATTGGGACGAAATAAACAAAAAAGTTGCCGAGTTGTATAATTTGCGATTGATGTATATATTACAAGCGCACAGCGCACAATCGGCGACCGCAGAACAAGAGGTAAAACCAGAAGAAACAGAGAAAAAATAAAGGCGGCGCGCCAGTTTCACTGGCACGAAATTCGGCGGCGGCGGAAAGCGAGGGCGGGCAAAAATTCCTTCCCCCCAACCCCCTTCCTTTTTGCCCGCCCGAGCGATTGGATTTTAAAATTCGGAATTCGGATTTTCGTCAAAAAAAGTTCGAACGTCAATCAAAAAACACCGCATCATCGTGCTAGCACGAGGTAGTTAGAAATAGAGCTTATTTAGGCTCTATTTTTTATTTTATATTAGGTAAAACATAATGAATAAGTTCAGATACATTTTGGAAAATAAAAAGCCCAAAATGTATGCAGATAAAGTTTAAGTACTATAATTGTCCCGGATTTGGTACATTATATAATGATGCAATTAAGCAAAAATATATGATTACCAAAGAAGCTAGACAAAGACTCAAAATATTAGAATTTTGGAAGCAATATGGCCTTCAAGCCACTACTGATGCCTTTGGGGTTAAAAAATCTACCCTATACAATTGGCAAAAAATATTTAGAGAAGGGGGTGGCAAGATAGAAGCTCTCAATCCTAAATCCCAAGCTAGGATTAACAAGAATAAAAGAGAAATACATCCTCTGATATTAAAAGAGATTAGACGTTTAAGACTAGAGATTTGTCCTAATATGGATAAAACTAAAGTTAAAAAATTTTTAGATAAATTTTGTGAAATTAATAATTTACCAATATACTCAGAATCAAAGATAGGTAGAATTATTAAAGATAAAGATATATATCATCATAGACAGAAAATATCTCATTTTGGTAAGATTAAAAAAATTAAAAAAACTAAAAAGAAAAGAAAACCTAAGGAATTACAAGTAAATAATCCTGGGGATTTAATAGAGATAGATACTGTTGTTAGATTTCACAATGGATTAAAGAGATATATTATTACCGCTGTTGATACTTTTAGCCGAACAGCTTTCGCTTATGCCTATAACAGAATTAGTAGCTCTAATGCTAAAGATTTTTTTAAAAAATTAGAAGAAGTCATGCCCTTTAATATTAAGGCTGTTCAGACTGATAATGGTTTAGAATTCCATCTCTATTTTAAAAAATACTTAGAAGAGAGAAAAATTGAGCATTATTTCAATTATCCAGGTAGACCATACAAACAGGGTCATATTGAGAAGTTTAATAGGACTATTCAAGAAGAATTCATTGATTGGAGTGGTGAAAAATACTTTGATAATTTAGATGATTTTAATAATTTGTTAATTGATTGGCTTCTTTGGTATAATACCGATAGACCACATTGGAGCCTTGAATTAGTATCTCCGATGAATTATTTGGTTAATAATAATTTTTTTTCCAAAATGACGTGGACTAATACAGCTTCTTGACTATAATTTATCAATAATATACAATGGAACTATGATAATTTATTAGTTCCATTAAACAAATTAGATATGGATAGTTTAATTGCAAAATTATATCAATCTCCTAAAACAATCTTGACTAATAAGGATTTAGCTTTGATTTGGCAAATAAATGATAAGCAAAACTTATATACCAAAACAGCTTATTATGTAAAACAAAAAGCCTTGATTCGATTAACTCGAGGAGTTTTTGCTAAAAATAAAGATTTTAATCCAAAAGAATTAGCGACCAGTATTTATATTCCATCCTATATCAGCTTTGAGACGGTTTTAAGAGAAGCTGGTGTGATTTTTCAATATTATGAAACAATATTTGTGGCATCTAAGTGGCCTAAAACAATTGAGATAGATAAGTATATTATTACATTTAGAAAATTGAAAGATGTGGTTTTATTTAATTCTACTGGAGTTATTAATAAAGATAATTATAGCATAGCGACAACTGAAAGAGCTTTTTTGGATATGATTTATCTGTTTCCAAATTATTATTTTGATAACTTAAGACCAATTAATTGGGAAAAATGTGATGAAATTGTTAAAATTTATAATAATCAACAATTAATAAAAAGATTAAATAAATATCGTAAACATTATGCTTAATAAGGGAAAACATCAATTAATAATGGGGCAGATTTTGAAAGATATTTATACTGATGTATCAATTAGTTCGCTGCTAGGTTTTAAAGGTGGGACTTGTGTTTATTTATTTTATAATTTACCAAGGTTTTCAGTAGATTTAGATTTTGATTTATTGACGATAAATGAGAAAAATAAAAAATTAGTATTTGAAAAAATATTATCTATTTTAACTAAGTATGGGAAAATTAAGGATCAATGTATAAAAAGATTTACAATTTTTGCTTTACTTTCTTATGATAAGGGTGAGCATAATATTAAAGTAGAAATTAATACTAGGGATTTAATAAAAAATATTCGAGATCATTATGAGATGAAGGAGTATCTTGGTATACCTGTTTTGGTAGCCAAAAAAGATTATTTATTTGCTAGTAAGTTATCAGCTCTAACTTTAAGAAATGAAATGGCCGCAAGAGACATCTATGATATCCACTATTTTGCTAAAAATAATTGGGATATTAATACTGAAGTAATAAAAGTGAGAACTGGTAAAACCGTAAAAAATTATTTAAATGATTGTATTGTTTTTATTAATAAAGTGAGGGATAATCAAATAATGCATGGTTTGGGTGAGTTAATTAGTAGCGAAAAAGAAAAGGCTTGGATTAAAAATCATTTAAAAGCTGATACTATTTTTATGTTAAAAAATTATATATCTTTATAAATAGCTCTCTGTTAAATTTGGTAGTTTTTTAAATTTATAAGAAATTTTTTTATTAGTTTAATCTTAATATAATACCTTTTATAATAATTAATATTAAAAATATGAAATTTGAAAAATTTAAATCTAAGGAAGAGGAGTTGAGCGTGGAGCAACGCCTTCAAACTTTAAATGAATTTGAGTGGCAAGCTATTAGTAGTCAAACAGTTGAGCTTTTAGCTTCTAATCCTGATTTAGTAAAAAACATCGAGAAGGGGAAGTATAACACTATTCTAATTGACGATACTTCTAGTCGGGTTTCTGGTTTAATTATGAAGAATATTGTTGATATAATTTATGAAAAAAGAGATATTGATAAAGCTCAGGTTCTTTTTTTTGCTGGTGATCGTGATTTGTTAAAAAAGGTAGAATCTAAGGATCCGGTAGCCTTAGTAGTTGGTAATACTTCTTTTTTAAAAAAAGATTCTGAAGCTTTTAGACAATATTTTAAAGATCTAGATTTAGTCAGTTTTACCATTGATAAAGGTGAAGATGTTTTTAGTCCAATGGGATCAAAAAGCTTTATTCCTCATCGTGATTCTATGGGGCATTATGATCCTAGTCGAGGTAAGAGTGTCTCTACGGGAGTTGAATTAAAGGAAGGAAGCTCGGTAGCTGAAAAAGTATCTGATTCACAACAAGAAATTAATCGAACTAGACAGATGATAAAATTTGTTTCTCATAAAGCTTTAGAATTATATCAAAATTATGATCAGATAGATGATGAAGTGGAGCGACAGGCAGCTCTTTCTCGCGATGTTAATCTTTTAGTGGGTGAGGCTTCCGATTTAGGATATATCAAGACCAGATCGAATAGCTATTTACGTCATCTTTTTCTTAAAACTAGTTTTCTAAATGATTTAGAAAAAGTCGGGTTATTAGAAAAAGAGGAAATTGGGCTAGCTAGTGAGATAGCTGAAGAGTTGCATAAAGATCAGAGTCCTCGTTCTGACGGTGCCTATATCTACCATATTTTACGAGTTGCCAGAAGGTTATTAGAAGAATATGAAGTTTTTGATCCGGAAATTATTGTTAGCGCTATTCTACATGATTCAGTTGAAGATCAAGCTAAAAAATTAGCTGAGAAAAGTGGTGATGAGTCTAATAGAAGTGATCGAGAAAAAGCTTTAGATTTTATTAAAGAAAATTTTGGTAATAGGGTAGAGAGGGTGGTAAGAAAATTATCTAATCCAGAGGAAATGGAATCTCCTGAGATGGATTCTGAAGAAAAGAATCAAGCCTATAAAGAACATATTGAAGAGATTGTAAATGATCCTGATGCTTTTTTGGTAAAATTATCAGATTTTTCTGACAATGTTTTAAATTTAGGTTATTCTCATGATTCTGATAAAAGATTAAAATTGAGTAAGAAATATTTACCAGTCATTGACGTCTTTATTGATCGTTTAGATTCGGCTCAAGATATTTTATCTCAGAAAAAGATAGATGAAATAAAAGAAAAATTAGAGACTGCCTCTGAGGAAGCTAAGGATTTTATAGAAAGTCAAGAAGTTTTATGATTAAAAATATAATTTTTGATTTTGATGGAACCTTAGCTGATTCCTTAAACTTATTTATCAAAATATATAATGAAATTCATAAATCTTGCGCTTGTCCTAGCTTTGATATCAGGGATAAAGATCGCTTACGAGATTTAAGTGTGGCTGAAATTTTAAAAGAATATCAGATTAGTGCTTTTAAGGTTCCTATTTTAGCTTTTAAAGCTAAAAGAAAGTTAGGTAATAAATTAAATGAATTAGAGCTTTTTCCGGGAATTAAAGAAGCTCTTCAAGATTTAAAAAACCGCGGTTATTCTTTACATGTTTTAAGCTCTAATTCTAAATCTAATTTAATAGCTTTCTTAAAACAAGAAGAGATTTTAACTCTTTTTAGTTCTGTTTATAGTGGTGCTTCGCTTTTTTCTAAAGCTCGGAAAATAAAGAAACTTTTTAAAAGAGAGGGAATTAATTCTCAGAATTCTTTATACATTGGTGACGAAATTAGAGACATTGAAGCTTGTCGCAATATTTCACTTCCCATTATTTCAGTTACTTGGGGTTTTAACTCTAAGCAATCTTTAGAAAAATTAAATCCTAATATGATAGTTGATAGTATTATTGAGCTTTTAAATAGAATTTATGAAAATACTTCTAGCGACTCATAATCCTAGTAAATTAAAGCGATATCAGTCTTTATGGTCTGATTTTAAAGACTTAGATTTAGTTAGTTTGTCTGATTTGGGTATAGAGAAAAAGGTGGCTGAACCATATAATGAAGTTTTAGATAATGCTATTATTAAAGCTAAGGAATATGCCTCTTTAAGTCAATTACCAGTTTTAGCTATTGATGAAGCTTTAAAAACTAATTTTTTACCGGATAGTGAGCAACCGGGAGCTTTTGTTCGTCGTTTTAGTGGTGATAAAAAAGAATTAAGTGATTTAGAAATATTGGAAACTTGGAAAAAAATTTTTCAAGCTTATCCCAATATTGATTATCGATTTATTTGGACTTTTGCTTTAGCTTATTATCATCCTCAGCAAGAAAAATTAAAAACTACTTTAGCTTTACCGGTATATAAAGTTCAAATACCTTTTTCTAAAAAAATTGATCCCGGTTATCCAATGTCATCTTTTATGGTTCCTTTAGATTATGATCGACCTTATGTTGATTTAAGTCCAGCGGAACGTTTGGCGGTTGATAGGAAGAATTTAGCTTCCTTTACTAATTTATTAAAATCTATTTTAGGTTATGCCGATTTTTAATATTTGGCCGGAGATTATTTTAGGTTTATCGCTAAGATCTGATGGATCGATGAAAAATAATTTTGTTGGTCAGAATAATTTTCTTAAAAATTTAGGTCTAGGTTCTAGGATAGTAGCTCAAGCTGATTTGATTCATCAAAATCAGGCCGTAGCGGTTGATAATATTACTAATAATTTAATCATAAAAAATTGTGATGCTATAGTTAGCTCCCAATCTAATATATTATTAAGTCTAACTGTGGCGGATTGTTTGCCAATATATTTTTATGATTCAAAGCAGGGAGTTATTGGTCTAGCTCATGCTGGCTGGCGAGGCTTAATAGCTGGTGTTATTGATCAAACTTTAAAAATATTTTTTGAGAAATATAATTCTTCTCCGAATGATATTAAGGTGTTTATTGGACCCTATATTCAGTCTTGTCATTTCGAAGTTCAGAAAGATATTATCAATTTTTTTGATTCTCGTTTTATTCTTAAACGAGAAAATAGGTTTTGGGTTGATTTATCTCAATTAGCTCAATCTAAATTAATTGAGGCGGAATTATTAGATAATAATATTCAAATTAGTTCCGAATGTACTTATTGTTTATCGGATAAATATTTCTCTTATCGTCGAGAAAAATCAACCGGATTAAAAACCATGTTAGCTTTTATTAGTTTTAAATTATGAAGTTAAGGTTAAAGGAATTGAATAAAAAAATGAAGCAGGATTTAAATTTACCCTGGGCTTCAGCTAATTTAGTTTACGGTGAGGGACATCCCTTAGCCGCCATAGTTTTTATTGGTGAAGCTCCTGGAGCAGCTGAGGATTTAGCCGGTCGTCCTTTTGTTGGTCGATCTGGGAAATTATTGGATAAAAGCTTAGCTGAGATTGGTTTGGATCGTTCTCAGGTTTATATAACTAACATCGTTAAAAGACGTCCACCTAATAATCGAGATCCTCGAATGGAGGAAATAAAAGCCTATGCTCCATATCTAGAAGAAGAGTTGAAGATTATTAAACCTAAAATCATTGTTTCTTTAGGTCGTTTATCTTTAAACTATTTTTTCCCTCAATTAAAGATTAGTCAAGTTCAGGGTCAAATTCTTGAATTAGAGGCGGGGCTTAAGTTAATTCCGGCTTTTCATCCGGCTGCTACTTTTTATCGTTCTAAAAATCTTAAAGATTTTAAAGCTTCTTTTTTACTTTTAGCTCGAACTATGAGCCAAAACTAGACCCCAAATTTCTGGAGCTTGATGTTTTTTTAGTTCTCGAGCGATTTCATTTAAAGTAGCTCCAGTAGTAGCAATGTCATCTATAATTAAAACCTTTTTGTTTTTTAAACTAGGGCCCGACCAAATAAAAGCATTTTTAAGATTAATTTGTCGATCTGATTTATTAAGACTAGCCTGAGGTTTTTGATGTCGTGGTCTTTTTAAATAATCCCAATATTCTATTCCTAGCTGTTTGGAAACTTTTTCAGCTAAAAGTTGGCTTTGATTAAAGCCACGCCATCGCTGTCTTTTTTTAGATAAAGGCACAGCGGTGAGAATAAGGTTTTTTCTTGTAAAGCCTTTATTTTTAGATGGCATTAAAGGATTAGTTAAAACTTGATTTCGAAGATGATTAATGAGGAGTAGGCTGAGAGGTGAGGCTAAGTCTTTTATGAAGCGATATTTAAAGGCTTTGATTATTTTTTCTAAGTTTTGATCTTTTAAGTCTCCAGCTACTAAAATTCCTTGTAGGTAAAAATTTCTCTGACAAGAAGAACAAAATTGACCGAGCTCGGAGTTTTGCCCACAAGATAAACAAAGGGGATTAGCTATTTTTATTCTTTTAAAACATTCAAAGCATAAGTAATTTTCTGCTTCTTTTTGACAAATTAAACATTGTCCCGGAAAAAGGAAAGCTAAAATCAAGCCTAATATTTTTTTAAGCATGTGATTATTAAGTTTAGGCTTTTTAGTTTAGGGGAGTTTGATGGTGTGTATTCCACCCATAGCTCGATCGGTAAAAAATAGGGTTTTACCATCTTGACTTAGGATTAAGCTGGAGATGTTATAGGTTTCATCAGGAATAGCTACTAATTCTTTACGTTTAGTTTTTAGGTTTATTTTATACAAATTATCATGAGTATTAGCCGCTAATTCCGGCATTGTTCCAGCTCCTTCCGGTAGGCTAGTTGGAACCGCACAATAGATTTCATCTTTATTAGCAAAGGTGCATTTTTCTACCCAAGTTTCTATCTTCAAATCAGTTCGATCTCGACCAATATTATCACCTCGAGCATCAACAATCCATAAATTAGGTTTTAAGTCATTATCGGTTGAAGCGACGCTGTACAATAATCTATCACCATTTTCATCCCAGGTACCGCTAAAATTCCAACCATGGACAATAGTGGAACGGAAGTTTTCATCGTGAAGACCAACAAAGAATACTTCTCGACGATCAAAGTCAATTGGTTTCACATACATGGCCACTGTTTGATTATTAGGTGACCAAGAGCTAATAACTTTATCAGCATTTTTTCCAATATATTCTAAGTATTTAACTTGAGATCCATCGGCGTTACTGGTTATGAGCCAATGACTCTCTGGATCCATTCCAATATTTTTACTAACTAGTTTATTACTATCAGTTGAGAAAGAAAAATCTTCCCAATGTTTTGGTAGAGTAACTTGTTTCTGAGTAGAAAAATCATAAACAATTTTAGTATTATCAGGGTACTCTAAAACTGCCTTAGTTTTATTAGGAGCCCACTCTACATTTTCTACATTATGAAAAACTCGATCACTTAAAGGAATTAAATCTCCTTCATTATTAACTAAATAAAAACGTCCATCATCTTGGTTGTAAAATTGAAGGGAATTTCCATCACGACTGGCAGTAACATTGGCTGCTTTTTTCTCTACTAAACTTTTGGTTTTAGTAATACCACCTCGGGCTATTTCACCGGGAGCTGTAGTTGCTGGATCCTGAATTGGATCGGGATATTTTTGAGGTGGAATTATTTCACTAGAAGTTTCCATTCTTCCCGGGTCAATTCCTGGAATTATTTGCCCAGGACCTTCGGGTGATATTGGTAGTCCAGTACTAGGGTCATAAATTGGGGTAGGTTCAGGACTAGGAGTGCTAACTGGTTTCTTAAAAAAGAAGTTCCAAATTAAATAGGCCATTAAAACTACGAATAATAGGAAACCTAGAATTAATAGGATTTTTTTTAATTTATTCTTTCCCATTTTTTTAAAATTATGTTATAATTAAATTATCATTTTAAATATATCATATTTGTTTAAAATCTTCAATTTTTTAAATATAAATTTATGGCGCTTTTTTCTTCATCTTCTTCTAATAATTATTTAGGAATAGATATCGGTGATTCAGTTATTAAAATGGTTGAATTAAGTAAAAAGGGAAAGAAAATTATTCTATCTAATTATGGATTTACTGGATATATTCCGGATTTTAATTTTTATTCTTCTGATAATATTGATTATCTAGCTCAGGCTATTTTAAAATTAAAGAATGAGTTAGGGATTAAGGCTAATCGAGCTACTGTTTCTTTACCTAGTTTTTCAGTTTTTTCTTCAGTGATTAATGTTAATAATTATGATAAAAAGAAAATGGCTGAACGGGTTAGGGAGGAAGCTCGGAAAGTTATACCGTTACCTATTGAGGAAATGGTATTGGATTGGAAGTTAGTGTCAGAAAATGAGGACGCTCCTGGTAATGCTAAAGTTTTTATAACTGGTTCACCTAAAAAATTAGTCAAGAAATATATTGATGTTTTTAAGAAAACTAATATCTTTTTAGCTAATTTAGAAACCGAGACTTTTTCTTTAATTAGGTCTTTATTAGGACCGGATCCTTCGACTGTTATGTTAATTGAACTTGGTGGAACTAGTACCAATTTTTCTATTGTTAAAAAGAACATTCCTTTTTTAAATCGCAGTATTAATATTTCAGGTCAGACTATTACTGAAAAAATTAGTCAGGCTATGAGTATTAGCCTCGAACAAGCTGAGCAATTTAAATTTGATTTATCTTTAGCTAATCGAGATAATAAAACTGGACAAATGCCTCAGGTAGTAGTTGATGCGGTCGAGCCAGTGATTAATGAGATTAAGTATATGTTGAATCTGTTTAATAATTCTAATGGTGATCGAGTGGATAAAATTGTTTTATCAGGTGGTGGTAGTCTTTTATTTAATTTTGCTGAGTATTTAGAACAAAAAATTAATATTAAAGTTTTAATTGGTGATCCTTGGTTTAGAGTCTCTTATCCAACTGAATTAAAAAGTGTTTTAGATGAAGTTGGTCCGAAATTATCAATTGCTGTTGGTTTAGCTCTAAGGGGGATTGAATAATTTATGTTTAAAAGAAAAAACAAAGATAAAAGTAATTTAAGTTTACTAGAAACTGATTTATTACGAGATGAAATTGAAATTAGTTTTAATTATCAAAAAGATCTTCGAATGGGTCTAATACTTTTAATTTTAGCTATTATCATTATTGTTGAATCCTTTATTTTTTTACTTTTGTGGGAAAAGAAAATTAAAGCCAAAAGTTTAACTTATCTAGAGAGCGAGATTACTGAGATTAAAAATGAGAGAAGAGATTTGGAAAGTCAATATCTAGAAGCGGCTAATTTTAAAAAACAATTAGCTTTGGTTGATAATGTCTTTTCTCGCCATGTTTATTGGAGCCAATTTTTTAAATTTTTAGAAGATAATACTTTAAAAACTAATTTATATTATCAATCTTTTTCTGGAGATTTATCCGGTCAGGCTTTTATATTACCTAGTAGATCTAATAATGTTTTAGCTTTAGGTTATCAATCTAAACATTTTTCGGCTCTTCCACTATTATTTAGTTCGGTTATTGAAAATGAGAAAATTAGTAGTGATGAGGGGCAAACTACTCAGATTATTGATTTTGATTTAAAGCTTAAAATAGATCCTCAAATTTTTAATTAAAATTTTATGACTGATTTAAATAAAAACAATAAAAATCAAAATTCAGTTGTGGATATAAAAAAACGGCGTCGTAATAATGAAATTAATAGTTTTTTGAATAAATATTTTAAAGGGGTAGTGGTTTTAGTAGTTTTATTTATCTTTTTAGCTGCCATTATCTATATTATTATCCCTCGTTTTCAGAAAACTTCCAGTTCTTCTTCTCGTTTAATAAAAGATCGAAAGCTTGAATTGATTAGAGAATTTCAGACTCTTAAAGATTACCAAGCTATAATTTCGGAATACTCCAATATCGGAGTTAAAGATATTAATCGAATTAATAAAATGATTCCTTTAGCTTATTCTCGTGAAGATCTATTTATTGAGATGAGTCATTTTCTTTTAGAAAATAATTTTAAAGCTGATTCATTAGTGGTTAGTGATCCTAATCAAAAAGAGGAAGAAGGTAAATATGATGCCATGGGGCGACGTAATATAGCTAAAAAGACTGAGGATACTTCCTTAGATTTATATTTAAAATCTTTACCCATTGAATTAGGGGTGTGGTTAATAGATTTAGAGTTAAATGATATTGATTATCCTAATCTTAAGAGATTTTTATCTTTAATAGAGAAAAATTTAAAAATAAGTGATATTTATTCTTTAAATTTTAACCCTGAAGATCAAAGTCTTCAAGTTCAAATTTTAACTTATTATCAAAAAAAATAATCATATGGAGAAAATCTATCGTTTTACCTTAATATTTTTACTAGTCGTGCTTTTTTTAGCCAACCTAGTTTATTTTGTTTATAACGGACGATTATTGTCATATTTTGAGACAAGTGATGGTTTAGAATCAGCGGAGAGTGTTTTAGGGAAAGTTGATTTAAGTTCAAGTTCAGAGTTTTTTGATTTAGAAATTTTAGAGAACGAACGTTATCAGTCTTTAAAGGATTTTGAATTTAAACTTCCTAGTTCTGATATTGACAAGGGAGATGTAGAGATTAATGATGAGGAAACAGTTTTAGAAACAAGTTTTGATTTAGGTAATCCTAATCCTTTTAAAGTAAGTTTTTAATTTACTATGAGTACCGATTCCAAGCTATGGGAGCTAATAAAGCAGGAGGATATTTTAGATGCTACAACTCGTTTGAGGGTAGCTGATAAAATATCGGAAGATTCTAAATTAGATTTAGAAAAATTTTTGATTAAAGAAAAGATTCTTGGGCCGGAAAAGTTAACTGAGCTTAAAGCTAGTTTACATGAATTACCTTATAAAAATTTGGTAGAATTAGAGGTTCCTAAGGATGCTCTTTTTTTTATTCCCGAAGATATTGCTCGTAATTATAAAGCGATTTGTTTTGAATTGGATGAGGTTCAAGCTCAGATTGCTTTAGTCAAACCTGATCTTAAAGCTATGGAAGCTCTTGATTTCTTAGCTCAACAAAAGGGAAGAAGTATTCAGTATCATTTAATATCTTTGATTAGTTTTAATGCTATTATTAAGCAGTATCGACAGATGGAGGAGGAGATTTCCTCAGCTATAGAAAAAAAATCACAAGAAGAAGCTTTAGATTTTTTAGATATTAGTCAGAGTGATGAGGAAGAAGTTTTAAATATTGAAGATCCTAATAGTGCTCCGGTAGCCAAAATTGTTTCAGTAATTATTAAAAATGCTATTGATAGTCGAGCTAGTGATATTCATATTGAGCCTTATGAAAATGAGAGTCGGGTTCGTTATCGGATTGATGGTCTTTTAAAAAACACTCTTTTCTTGCCTAAAAATATTCATAATGCAGTAGTGGCTCGAATTAAGGTTTTAGCTAAGATGAAATTAGATGAAATGAGAATTCCTCAAGATGGACGAATTGTTATTATTTTTGATGGACGAGAGATTGATTTTCGTATTTCTACTTTACCAACTGGTAGTGGTTTAGAAAAAGTTGTATTACGTATCTTAGATTCAGTTAAAGGTGTTATTAGTTTAAGGGATCTTGGTTTTAATAATTATAATTTAAGATTAATTAAGGAAGCCTTAAAAAAAACTAATGGTATTATTTTAGCTACTGGTCCAACTGGTAGCGGAAAAACTACTACGCTTTATTCACTTTTAAAGATATTAAATAAAGAGGGAGTTAATATTTCAACTTTGGAGGATCCGATTGAATATCAAATGAAAGGTATTAATCAATCTCAAATCAGACCCAAAATCGGTTATACTTTTGCTACCGGTTTAAGATCTTTAGTGCGACAAGATCCTGATATTATCATGGTGGGAGAAATTCGGGATGAGGAAACTACCGAACTTTCAGTTCACGCTAGTTTAACTGGTCATTTAGTTCTTTCTACTATTCATACTAATGATGCTCTCGGCACCATCTTTCGTTTAAGTGATATGAGAGCCGAACCAGTTATTTTAGCTTCTATTTTACGTTTAATTATTTCACAACGATTAGCTCGTCGGCTTTGTCCTCATTGTAAAAAAGAGGCTAATGAAGATTATCGAATTGGTATTTTAAGACAAGCCCAAAAAGAGTTATCTGATCTAAGACCAGATCAGATTACTTCAGAGATATCATCTTTAGAGCGAATTGAGGACTTTAATGATTTAAAAATTTATCAAGCGGCTGGTTGTTCTCGTTGTCAGGGAACGGGATATTTAAATCGGGTGGCTATTGGTGAAGTAATTGAAATTAATGATAGTTTAAAGCATTATATTATTAATGATATAAATAATTTAAGTATTAAGGAATTAAAAAAGAGTCAAGATTTTATCTCCATTCGACAAGATGGATTCTTTAAGGTTTTAAATGGTTTAAGTACTCTAGAAGAAATTTTACGAGTTATTGAATCTTAATATATATTAATATGCCAATTTTTAATTATAAAGCTCGGAATAAGATTGGAAGAATCAAACGAGGACGAGCTATTGCTAATAATGAATCTCTAGCTATTAAGGCTTTGAATAAGAGAGGTTTAGAGGTTCTTTGGATTAAGGATGCTACTAAATCTATTGATCATAAATTTATTTTTCTTTTTAATCCTATTAAATCAGTTGATTTAGTTGTTTTTTCGCGTCAATTTTCGGTTATGATGGCAGCTGGAGTTCCAATTTCTGATGCCCTGATTACGATTGTTAATCAAACTGATAATTTAAAATTTAGAAATATTTTGTCTAAAGTAGCTTATGATGTGGATAATGGTGAGTTTTTATCAGTAGCTTTGAAAAAGCATCCTCGAACTTTTTCTAATTTTTTTACTAATGTTGTTAAAGCTGGAGAAAGCTCTGGTCGCTTAGATGAAGTTTTAAGTTATTTAGCTGATGAGATTGAAAAAGATTATGATTTGAGTAAGAGTTTTAAAAATTCTTTGATTTATCCGCTTTTTGTTATTATTGGTTTAATTGTGGTGGGCTTTGTTTTTATGTTTTTTGTTTTACCGGAATTAACACGAATTTTAGCTGAAACTGGCGGAACTTTACCTTTAGCTACTAGAATTGTTATAGCGACTATTAATTTTCTTAAAACCTATTTTATTGTTATTCTTTTCTTTATAGCTCTTTTTGTAATGTTTTCTCAAGTCTTTTTTAAGACTAGCGTAGGACGAAAAAGTCGTGATCTTTTTCTTTTAAAAATTCCAGTAGTGGGAAAAATATTGCAAAGAATTTATGTAGTTCGATTTTCTCGCTCTTTAGCTTTACTTTTAAAGGGAGGTGTGCCAACTCATCAAGCTTTAGCTATTGTTTTAGATATTATTAAAAATGAGGTTTATAAAGACTTGATTAGGAGAACTATTGATAATGTTAATGAGGGAGGTTCTATAGTGGATGTTTTAGAAACTAGTGATATGGTTCCTAAGATGTTACCTCAGATGATGGCCGTAGGAGAAAGTACCGCTCGATTAGATCATACCTTAGTGGAGACCGCTAATTTTTATGATAAAGAAGTGTTAACTAAGTTATCTAATCTAGGTACCATTTTAGAGCCAATTATTATGATTATTATGGGAATTGGGGTTGGAATTATGGTGGCGGCTATTATTTTACCAATGTATAATTTAGCCGGACAAATTTAAAATGAAAGTAGTTAATTTAGAAAAAAAAGATTTTTCTCGGTTTTTGGATCAATATATTCAAGCTAATCAACCTTTTGATTTTGCAGCTGGTCCTAGTTTTTTACAATCATTAAGATGGCAGGAAATTCAGAGTAAGAATAATTTTAAAACATTTTTCCATGGTTTAGAGTTTCAGGGGGAGTTAGTGGCTATTTTTCTAGCCATTGCTCATCCATTATTTAGAAATTATAGTTATTATTATTTACCTCGGGGGCCAATTTTTTTAAAAAAAGATTTAGATGTTAATAAATTATCGCGGGCTTTAATTAATTATGGAAAAGAGAATCAGATTGTTTTTTTTCGTGTAGAGCCTAGTATTGATTTAGGGTCCAGCTTTCTTAAAGTTTTTGATATTCAGCCGGCTCAAACTTCTTTTTTAGATCTTAGTTTATCTGAAGATGATTTATTAAAGCAAATGGCCTCCAAAACTCGTTATAATATTAGATTAGCTGATAAACGAGGTGTGAAGGTTTCAGAATTAGGACCTGAATCTTTAGATCAGTTTTGGTCTTTAATATCTTTAACTTCGGAACGAGATAGTTTTGCTATTCATAGCCGAGAGTATTATAAAAATTTAATGGAGGCTTCGGAGATGATTAAAGTTTTTGCGGCTCATTATCAAAATCGAATTTTAGCTATGGGAATTTTCTCTTTTTATCATGACACCGTTTCTTATTTACATGGCGCTTCTAGTAATAATTTTAGAAATTTAATGGCCCCCCATTTATTACAATGGGAATTGATTAAGAAAGCACGTCGAGAATCTTACCGTTATTATGATTTTTATGGTATTTCTGATAAAAAATGGCCGGGGGTAACTCGTTTTAAACGAGGTTTTGGTGGTTATGAGCATAACTTTCCGGGCACTTTTGATTTAAGGGTTTATCCGCATTATTATCGTTTGTATACTATATTTAGATTTTTGAATAAAATAAGGCGAAGAAAATGATTGAGATAAATAATTTAACTTCTACTAAAATTAATCATAATCGTATTAAACGAATAGCTCAAGCTTTTTTTAATATTTATCCCAGTGATAATTTACCGGTTTCTTTAGCTTTAATTGGTGACACTAGAATGAGGCAGATTAATTTTTCTTATCGTGGTCAGGACAAGAGTACTGATGTTTTGTCATTTCCTGATTTAATGGAGATTGTAATTAGTTTACCAATGATAAAGAAGCAAGCTCAGAGGGAAAAGAGAAGTTTTTTAGATGAATTGGACTTTATTTTAGTTCATGGATTATTACATCTAGTTGGTTTTAATGATGATACTGAAAAGAAGAGGTTGGCTATGATAGAGAGGGGAAATAATTTTTTAAAAAATTTAAAATAAATTATGTTTAGAAAAGGATTTACCTTAGTTGAGGTTATAGTTAGCTTGTCTATTATTGCTATTCTTTTATCATTATTGGTAATTAATTTTAATCTCGGTTCTTCTTATACTAATTTAAATAATTCTCAAGCCTCTATTTATCATAATATTCGTTTAGCTCAAAGTTATGCTTTATCTCATCGATCGTATTATGATCATTTACCGGTTTATTGGGGGCTTAATTTTAAGAAGGGAGATGCTTTTTTTCAACTTTTTGCTGATTTAGATGGGGATTACAGATTAGGGCTTAATGAAGCGGATCAAAATGGGGGAGGAAAGAAAATTAGCTTAGCTTCTAATATTTTTATTAACTATTTAAGTTGGGATTTTAATGAAATTAATATTTTATTTGAATTAGGTACCGGAAAAATGATATTATATATTGTAGATTTGGATGAAACTTTAGAAACTAAACCTTATCAAATCGAATTAAGAGATGAGCGTTATAATAGGATTGGTCGATCAATTATTGTTCAGGTTCAGCGATTTATAAAATTAGGTAATTGTGATTGTGATAATGCTGAGGATTATTGTTGTAAATTTTGTATGTCTTCTAGTCCTTGTATTAATATTGAAAATTAATCGATGAAAAAAGCTTTTACTTTAATAGAAGTAGTTATTATTCTTTTTGTTATGGCTATGGGAGTTATAACAGCTTTATCATTGACTTTAAGATCAGCCTATTTTCAAAAAAATCAAGTTGATCTTTTAACCGCTAGTTTTTTAGCTCAGGAGGGGGTAGAAATATTAGTTAATATTAGGGATACTAATGCTATTAATAATCGAGACTATAATGATTGGACGGGTAATGGAGCGGCTACCGCACCTTATTCTTCTAGATATCGTTTAGATATATATCATTTAATAGCTGAAGAAGTTACTCATGATGATCAAACTATTTTAAAAGAAGATTATATGGGATTTTTCTTTCATGATAATTATTATTCTAGTTCTAAATTTAAAAGAATAGTAAAAATAATTGATACTGTTGATGATTTTTCTTATGCTCAAGTTATAGTCCAATGGGAACAACAAGGGGAAGTTTATGAGTATATTTTAGAAACCATTCTTTATGACTTATCGTTTTAAATCCAAAAAAGCTTTTACGTTGATTGAAATTTTAGTTTCAGTTTCTATTTTAGCCGTTTTAATTTTAGCTTTAAATCGTATTTATTTTAGTATTAATACTAGGAATAAGTTAACTCGAGAACAAAGCTTAGTTCAAGCTGATATTGAATATTTTTTACGTTTAGCGACTAATAATATTAAGGTAGCGGAAAAAAGTAATGGCGGTGATTGTGGTATAGCGGCTAATAAATTTTTTAAACTTTCTAGTAATGGTGATCGTTTGGTTTTTATAAAAGACGGTAATTGTCAAAGTTTTTTTCGAGAAGAAGATTTTGATGGTCGAGGAGAGCTGTATTATAATCAAGAGGCTTTAAGTTCGAAGGGAATTAATATTACCGATTTAAAATTTTTAGTAGAGGATGATATTGCTACTGGACAACCCATAGTGACTGTTTTAGTTAAAGCGGTTCCAGTGCTAAATTTAGATAATCAAATTAAAGCTCAAACTAGTATTTCTTTGAGTTATTATTAAAATATGAAAAAGAGTTTTTTAAACTTAAAATTTAAAAAGGCTAGTGCTTTAGTAATAGTTATTTTAGTTTTCTTTTCTGTTTTTATACTATCAGTAGCGGCTTCTTATTTAGTTTTTTTAAACACTTCCAGATCTAGTAACTTAAATGATAATTTTAAAGCCTATTACGCCGCTCGAGCTGGAGTAGAGCGAGCTACATTTGAGGCTTTTAAGAATAATTTTCCTTTTTTTAAAGTGGAGTGTAGTGAGGATGTTTTTTCTGATATCTTAGAAAATAAATCTAAGTATCGAGTTTTTTGTCAGGTTGAGAATAATATTAATGTTTTTTATTCTTTAGGAGAGTATCATAAAAGTCAGGTAATACTTGAAATACCCTGCATTAATTTAGAGGAGGAGTGTCGTGATTTTTGTCTTCAAGGATCTTTATGTGGTGGCGGGAAACTTATGGATCAATTTGGCGTCCGTTATGTATTTAGCCCTCCAGCCTGTAATTTTTACGCCAATGAATGTGATAATCATTTCCTTGAACCTGATGAACGTCTTTGGTTGTGGGAAAAACCTAATATCTATGCTTATACAGGAGCTACTAATCCCATAGATGGTCAAGAAAATATTGCCATTTTAGATCCTCAGAATAATCCTAGATTTTTTATGGCGGCTAAGTATTGTGATGATTTAGATATCAATGGTTTTTCTGATTGGTATTTACCAGCTTCAGAAGAGCTTTATGCTGGATTTAAAAGTAGTGCTTTTAATTATTTTAATATTAAGAATAGTTCTGATGCTGGATACTGGACTTCTACTGAGAGTTCTACTAATGCTGGTGATGCTAAATATATTGCTCCATTTAGTTTAGAAATTTTAGAAAAGGATAAAGAAGATCCTTTCTTAGTTCGTTGTATTAGAAAGCCACAATAATATGTCAAAAGATAAAATTAAAACTCGAATTGAAAAACTTAAAACTGAAATTAATCGTCATCGGTATAATTATCATGTTTTAGATCAGGAAACTCTTAGTGAGGCGGCTTTGGATAGTTTAAAAAATGAGCTTTTTAAATTAGAATTAGAGTATCCGGAATTTTTAAGTCCTGATTCTCCTAGTCAACGTATTGGCGGTCAAGCTTTAGATAAATTTTCTAAATCAAAACATTTTAGCCCCATGTTATCATTATTTGATGCTTTTTCAGAGGATGATATTAGGGCTTGGACAGAACGTTCTAGTCGTTTTATGGAAAGGGAAATTTCCGGACCATATTATTGTGAGTTAAAATTAGATGGTTTAGCAGTTAATTTAAAATATCATCAAGGAATTTTAGTGGAAGCTAGTAGTCGTGGTGATGGTTTGGTTGGGGAAAATATTAGCTCTAATATTAGAACGATTGATAGCATTCCTTTAAGTTTAGAGATTTTGGATCAAAAAAAGTTAAAGACTATTGATTTAGATCATGATTTACTCCAATCTTTTTTAGAGTCAGAATGGATTGAGGTTCGAGGTGAAGCTATTATGACTAAGAAAGTATTCTTGGATTTGAATAAAAAATATGAAGCTAAAAAAAAACCACTTTTAGCTAATACCAGAAATGGAGCGGCTGGCTCTTTAAGACAATTAGATCCTAAATTATCAGCCGAAAGAAAGTTAGATTTCTATACCTATGATATTATTTTTTATCGAGAGGGAAAGAAGTATAATTTATGCCAAAGTCGAGAAGAGGCTGATCTTTTATCTAAAATTTTAGGTTTTAAAACCATCCCTTTTAATCGCTTAAAGAAAAATATTGAAGGGGTAATTGAATTTCATCATTATTGGGAGAAGAATAAGGATAAGTTGGATTATAATATTGATGGAGTGGTGATTAAGATTAATGATTTAAGTTTATGGGATTCTTTAGGAGTGGTGGGTAAAGCGCCACGTTATGCCATGGCCTATAAATTCTCAGCTGAACAGGGGACTACAATTTTGCAGGATGTAATTTGGCAAATAGGTCGGACTGGGGTTTTAACTCCTCGAGCTGTTTTAGAGCCTTTAGAGCTTTTAGGGGTTAATATTAGTCGAGCTAGTTTACATAATATGGATGAAATTAGGCGTTTAGATTTAAGGCGAGGTGATACGGTAGTAGTAGAGCGGGCTGGGGATGTTATTCCTAAAGTGGTAGCAGTTTTGAAAAATTTAAGAACTGGTAGTGAACAAAAAATTAGTACACCAAAAAATTGTCCGTCTTGTCATGGACCAGTTGAGCAAAAAGAGGGTGAAGTAGCTTATCGTTGCTCTAATCCCAATTGTTATGCAATTACCTTACGTCAAATAACTCATTTTGCCTCTAAATCAGCTATGGATATTGAGAATATGGGGCCGAAGGTGGTGGAACAGCTGTTTCAGGCTGGTCTTTTGACTAATATGGCAGATGTTTTTTCTTTAAAAAAGGAGGATCTCTTAAAATTAGAACGTTTTGGTGAAAAATCAGCTCAGAATTTAATCGAAGCTATTAAAGCTCGTCAACAAGTAGAAATTGAGCGATTCATTTTTGCTTTAGGAATTAAACAGGTGGGGGAAGAATCAGCTCAAGCCTTGGTTGATTATTTACGTCCAAGATTTTCCTCTGATATTATTTCAGTACATGAGCTTAGTAATATATTAGAATCTTTAAGTTTAGAAGAAATTAGCTCTATTGAAGATTTTGGTCCAATTATTTCTGAAAACATTTTTAATTATTTTCGTGATAAGGATAATAAAGCGGTTTTGAAGAGTTTAGATCAAGCTCAATTAAAGCTTTTAATTAAAAAGAAGTCTCAGGGTAAATTACCTTTAAAAGGTAAGGTTTTAGCTGTGAGTGGTTCTTTGAATAGTTTGACAAGGGAGCAGCTAAAAGCTAGAATAAAGGAATTAGGAGGAAAAACTCTATCCAGTATTAGTTCTAAAATTGATTATTTTTTAGTTGGTAAGGATCCTGGTTCAAAACTGGAAAAAGCTAAATCTTTAGGGCTAAAAATCATATCCGAAGAAGAGTTTTTAAAAATGATAAAATAAAGAATATGCCTTTGAATTTAGAGGGTTTAAAAAAAATAGCTCAAGCGTTGAATTTAGATCTCAGTGATTTAGAAGCTAGTAATTATCAAACTCAGCTAAGTGCTTTAATTTTAGAAATTGAGGCTTTAGAAAATATTGGTTTTTCTAATCCGATTCTGGAATCTGATATTTCTAATCAATTTCGAGAAGATGAGGTTCAAGCTTGGCCGAGTGACGAAGTTGAATTAGCTTTGAGTCAAAGTCCGGAACAAGAAGATGGGCAGATTAAAGTTAATCGAGTTATGTAATATGGATTTAAATAGAATGACAATCTTTCAAGTTCAGGATCTTTTATCTAAAAAGAAAATTAGTTCAGTAGAATTAACTAATTTTTTTCTGGAGAGAATTAAAGATCTAGACCCTAAACTTAAAATTTGTTTAGAGGTTTTTGAAACGAGGGCTCGAGCTCAAGCTGTTGAAGCGGATAAACGTCGTTCTCAAGGAGAGAGCGGTGATCTTTTAGGTATACCATATTTAGTTAAGGATAATATTTTAGTTAAAGGACAGAAAGCTACCGGAGCTTCTAAGATGTTAGAGAATTATATTGCTCCATATAATGCTGGGGTTATTGAAAGTTTAGATCAAGCTGGAGCCGTTCTATTAGGAAAAACTAATTTAGATGAATTAGGTCAAGGTTCATCTACAGAAAATTCAGTGTTTTTTCCGAGTAAAAATCCATGGGATTTAGATCGAGTTCCGGGGGATGCTTCAGCGGCAGCTGTTTCAGCTGGTTTAGCTCTCTTTGCTTTAGGGAGTGATGCCGGAGGTTCTGTTCGTCAACCGGCTAGTTTTACTAATCTTAGTGGATTGAAACCTAGTTATGGTTTGATTTCTCGTTGGGGTTTAATGTCTTTAAGTTCTTCTACTGATACTATTGGAATTATAACTAAAACAGCTCAAGAAAGTGCTTTAATTTTAAAACATTTAGCTGGTACCGATACTAGGGATTTAAATACAGCTAAAGCTAAAAAAATTGATTATCTTAAAAATTTAAAAACCGATATTAATGGAATGAAAATTGGTGTAATTAAGGAGTTTATGGATCAAGCCATGGATTTAAATATTAGAAATGGTTTTTTAGAAGCTTTGGAGGTTTTTAAAGGTTTAGGGGCTAAGATAGTTGAGATATCTTTAGATTCTTTTAAAGTTGTTGATTTATTATATCAAATTATTAGTTCAGCTGAGATTAGTTCTAATTTAGCTCGTTTCGATGGAATTCGTTATGGTTATTCTTTAAAACATAGCCCCAAAGGTCCTAGTGTTGATAATATTAATGAATTATATTTGAAAAATCGAGGTGAATCTTTAGGAGCGGAGGTTAAGCGTCGTATTCTTTTAGGGGCTTATGTTTTAAGTTTTGGTTATCCTCAAACCTATTATCAACGAGCTTTAGAGTGGAAAAAAAGAATGACTAATGAATTTAAACAGGCTTGGAGTCGAGTTGATCTCATAATGAGTCCTAGTTCTGGAGTGTTAGCACCAAAATTTAAAACTCCATTTTCTAGTTCATTTTTAACTCCTATTTCTTTAGCTGGCTTACCAGCCATATCTATCCCAGCTGGTTTTGCTGATAATTTACCTTATGGATTACAAATTATTGCTCCTAGTTTTGAGGAGAGTCGAGTTCTATCTCTAGCTACCGTTTATCAGGCAAAAACCAAATGGACTGAAAATTTTCCTAATATTTAATTTAAATATATGAATAGAATTATTAAAATTATTAGTATTCTAATCGCCCTAGCTATTATTATTGCTGTGGCTTTAAGTATTAAAAACCAATCTCATTTAGAAAACTCTAAAGAAGAAATAACCGGGCTTAAAGAGCAGGTTTTAGGAAAAGGAGATTTAGAAATTATCGTTTATGAAGATTTATCAGATTTTTATTCTTTTCAGTATAATGAAACCTTAAAGTTAATAAGAGAAAAATATTCTGATCAGCTTAGAATTGTTTTTAAGCCTTATGCTAATAAAATGTTCAAGATGTCTTATCCAGTTCACTCTTTTGTAGCTTGTGCTAGTGAACAAGGTAAGTTTTTTTCAGCTCGAGATTTAATTTTTTCTAAATTAGAAACAGATTCTTTAGATTTAAATGATTTTTTAGCTTATGGGCAAGAACTAGAATTGGATAATGATAGTTTGAATCTATGTTTAAAAGAAGAAAGATATTTAAATGAGATTGAGAAACTTTTTAAGGAAGCTTTAGATTCTGGTATTTATGGTTCTCCGAGTACTATAGTTGGAGATGAGATAGTTTTAGGAGCTCGAAGTTTTGAAGATAGTGTTAATAGTAATGGTGAGAATTTACCAGGTTTAAAGAGTATTATTGAAAGACACTTGAGTAATTAGGAAGGTTCGCATAGTGGTCTAGTGCGCTCGCTTGGAAAGCGAGTATACCGCAAGGTATCAAGGGTTCGAATCCCTTACCTTCCGCGTTATCAAAATCTTGTTATTATAATTATTAAATTTTAAACTTATTGACATAATAAGTATTTTTTATTATCCTTCTTTGTTGTAGTTCTTTAATATATTAATAAAAAAATAAAAAAATGGAAGAAAAAAAGATTTTTAAAAGCTTTTTACTCAGCTTAGTGGCTGAGGAAAAAGATTTAAATTCACTTAATTTTGAGGAATTAAGTGAAATTTTGAAAAAGACCTCTCCTGGCTCTGATTACAGGAAAAGGGTGGACAAAAAACTTTTTCCAATTATTTCTAAAATATTGGAAAAGGATTTTTATTGTATAGAGGAATTTTTTATAGAACTAGTAATAGTGCTAGATTCTATAAGTCCAGATTCTAAAAATGAGTTTTTGGTTTTAAGAAGATTGAGAGAAGTTTTGAAAGATGTGGAAGAGGAGGGTGTTTTAATAAAATACTATTCTAATCTTTTAAATTTTCCAAAAGGAGCCAGAATACTTTTACTTAAGATTAGGGATATATGGTCTAAGAAAGATCCTTACGATCTTATTGAAATAAAATCTGGAATTAGGGAGAGAACCTTAAATAAGCTTTTAGAAGAGCTTATTTTAGAAAAGCTTCCAAGTCGACTTAAAATGGAAAGCTCTTCTAATGAGCTTTTAAGGATATTATCCTTATTACCATTTAGCTCCAGAATTAAGAGCATGGTGGAAGAAAGGTTAGAATTTATTTTCGAAAATAAAGAAAATAGATTCTTTTTTTCCATATTTTCCTTTGATCAACTATATCTCTATTGGAAAAACTTTTCTAATAGAAGTAAAGGAAGAAGCATTCTCCTACAGGCCATTAAGGAGAATATTTATAATGATAATCTGGAAAAATTATATAAAAAATTGATCCAGGTTGAGATTTATGACAGTGATGTCAGAAATCTCATTTTAAATAAACTAATGGTAAAAATACGTCATATGACTTTTGAGGATAAAAATGATTACAAATTTTTTGTAAATATCGTATATAACGATATTACAGAAAAAGACATTCCTCAAGATCTTCTACCAATCGTGATCGAAAAGGTAAAAACAATATTAAAAGAAGGAGCTTAGGCTCCTTTTTCTATTTGCTCAAAATAAAAAAATTAGTTATAATCAAGATATTAAATTAATATTTATGGGAAAAATAATTTCCATTGTTAATCAAAAGGGTGGAGTTGGGAAAACAACTACTACAGTTAATTTGGGCGCCTATTTAGCTCATTTAGGGAAGAGGGTTTTGTTAGTTGATTTAGATCCTCAAGCTAATGCTAGTTCTGGTCTAGGTTTTCGTTCTGCTAAACAAGGTGTTTATGAAGCTTTGATTGGCTCTATTTCACTTTCTGAATTAATTTTTAAGACTGCTAAAGATAATTATTATATACTTCCGGCTACTATTGCTTTATCAGGAGCTTCGGTAGAATTAGTTAATGTTGATAATCGAGAATATCGTCTTAAGATGGCTTTGGATCAAATTAGAGATAATTTTGATTATATTATCATTGATGGTCCGCCATCCCTAGGTCTTTTAACTATCAATAGTTTATGTGCTTCTGATGAAGTCTTGATTCCAATTCAAAGTGAATATTATGCTTTAGAAGGTTTGGGGCAATTATTAGAAACGATTTCTTTGATTCAGAATAATTTAAAAGAGGATTTGGGTATTTTAGGAGTATTGATTACTATGTTTGATAAACGAAATCGTTTATCATCTTTAGTTAAAGATGAGTTGTATAAGTATTTTCCTAATAAGGTTTTTAAAACAATTATTCCGCGTTCAGTTCGTTTAGCTGAGGCTCCTAGTTATGGATTAAGTATTTTAGATTATGATCCAGGGTCTAAAGCTGCTAAAGCCTATGAAAGCTTAGCTCAAGAAGTAATAAATTTAACTTAAAATATATGGCTACTAAAGGTTTGGGTCGAGGACTAGACTCCTTGATTCCGAAAAAAATAAAGAATCAAAAGTATGTAGACTTTGATTTAAAAGATGACAAAACATTGATTAGTGATGATAGATCAGAGAAGATTATTAAGGTTAATCCTCGAGATATTAAAACTAATCCTTATCAACCACGGAAAGATTTTGATCCAATTGCTTTAAATGATTTAATTAACTCTATTAAAGAGCATGGTATTATTCAGCCCTTGATTGTTAGTAAGGTCGGGGATGCTTATGAATTAGTGGCTGGAGAAAGAAGATTACGTAGTGCTTTAGAATTAGAGATGGATGAGGTTCCAGTTATTGTTAGAGATTTAGATGATCAGAAAAAGTTAGAGATTGCTTTAATTGAAAATTTACAACGAGAAAATTTAAATCCTATTGAATCAGCTATTGCTTATAATCAATTAATGAATGAGTTTAATTTAAGTCAAGAAGAATTATCAGAACGATTAGGGAAACCTCGTTCTAGTATTGCTAATGCTTTACGTTTTTTATCCTTGCCAGAAGAAATTAAAAATGCTTTAGCTAAAAGACAAATTACCGAATCTCATGCTAAATACCTATCAGGACTAGAAGGTTCAGTTAAGCAGTTAAATATTTTTAGGAAGATTATATATAATAATCTTTCAGTTCGAGAGACTAGTGATTTAATTAAAAAATCTGGTGGAACTAAAAAAGCTAAAGTTTTACCTCGAGAAGAGGATCAGCGTTATTTAAAGAATTTAGAAAATTATTTTGGCACTAAGATTGCTTTAAGGCGATCTGGAACCGGAGGAAAATTAGAGATTAGTTTTTATAATGATGAAGATTTAAAAGAGATAATGAGAAAGATTATTAAATAGCTTATTGATATAAATAAAAAGAGACCGATTTTAAAGGTCTTTTTTCTATTGACAAAGATTTTAGTTTTTGTTAAAAAGGTTGGAGTTCTTTTAAAATTATAGCTATGAAGAAAATAATCGATCGAAAAATTTTAATCTCTTGGGGAATAATTTCTCTAATTTGGGTCATTTTTAGATTAGTAATAATCTATGTTTTGGGCCCGGAAGAGATTTCTCTAGTATCCCAAGATTATTTATCTTGGGTAGGATTACCAAATAAGGTAATCTTGCCAGGATGTTTTATCATCCTGGACATACCATCCTTATTACTCCTAATGATTATTTTTAAAATATTCATTGGAGCTGCTAATAATGACTTTGTCAATATTAGCAGAAAAAAGAGAATAATAGCTCTAGGTTCAGTAATGATTATTCCGTCTATAGTCGGAATAATTTTATACCTTTTTTTTGGTATTACAATGGCTATTATTATAGCTACAGGACTAGCTGCTATAGCTGGCCTGATAATATCAATGAAAAAAAATGGAGGAATAAGATCCCTAGATTCTTATTTTCTCGCTATTGAACCTTGGACTATATTTATGATATTCTTATTATTCGGTATAGGAATATCCGGAGGACTAAATATAAGTGCCCTATTAATAATCCTATTATTTATAGGATTAGGGATGCTATTTATTGCCTTTATGGCAATAATGGTAATAGTGTATATTGTAAAAAAAGTAATATTTTTTTTATTTTAAGTAAAATAGGGGGAGACAACAAGTCTTCCTTTTTTATTTTATTTATATTATGATAGGGATGTAATTTTAATTTTTATTTATGTCATTTGTTCATCTTCATAATCATACTCACTATTCATTGCTTGATGGCTTAACTAAAATTGATGACTTAATTGCTAAGGCTAAATCTCAAAATTGCCCAGCTTTAGCTATCACTGATCACGGTAATATGTATGGAGTGATTGAGTTTTATCAAAAATGTTTAAAAGCTGGTATTAAGCCTATTATTGGAGTAGAAGCTTATTTAGCTCCTGGTTCTCGTTTTGACAAAGGCACTAGAGATGATGCTAGAAATTATTATCATTTATTATTATTGGCTAAAAATAATACTGGTTATCAAAATTTAATTAAATTAGTCTCTAAATCTCATCTCGAGGGATTTTATTACAAACCTCGAATTGATTGGGAGCTTCTAGAGGAGTTTTATGAGGGATTAATTGCATCTACTGCTTGTTTAGGGGGTGAAATTCCAGTTTTAATTCAATCTGGAAGATTAGATTTAGCTCGACAAAGAATTTTGGATTATAATCAGCTCTTTGGCGAAGGTAATTTCTATTTAGAGGTAATGGATCATCCTGAATTAGAAAATCAAGATATGGTAAATCAGCAATTAATTAAATTTTCTCAAGAATTAAATGTTCCTTTAGTCGCTACTAATGATATTCATTATTTAGATAAAGATGATGATGAGGCTCAAGATATTTTACTTTGTCTTCAGAATAAAAAGAAAAGAAGCGATACTGATCGAATGCGAATGATGGGTTATGGCGATTATTCTTGTCGTGATCCTCAAGAAATTGTCGAAGCTTTTAAGGATACACCCTCAGCTATTTCTAATACTGTAAAAATTGCTGAAGCTTGTAATGTTGAGATAGATTTAAAGACAACTCATTTACCATATTTTTCTGTTCCGGAAAGTTTTGATGAAAACTCATACCTAAGACATTTGTGTAGCTTAGGTATTGAGAGGAGATATGGAAAATCTAATGAAGAGATTGATAAGCGATTAGATTATGAGTTGGAGGTTATCGCTAAAATGGGTTGGCCATCATATTTTTTAATAGTAGCTGATTTAGTTAATTGGGCTAAAGATAATGGTATTGTAGTTGGTCCAGGACGAGGTAGTGCAGCTGGGTCTTTAGTTTGTTATTTAACCAATATCACTAATGTTGATCCTTTGAAATATGAATTATTATTTGAAAGATTTTTAAACCCTGATCGAATTTCTATGCCTGATATTGATTTAGATTTTGCTGATACTCGTCGTGATGAAGTTATTAGATATGTAGCTCAAAAATATGGTGAAGATCATGTTTCTCAAATTATTACTTTCGGTACTATGGCGGCTCGAGCTGCTATTCGTGATGTAGGACGAGTTTTAGATGAACCTTATGATTATTGTGATAAACTAGCTAAGATGATTCCGTCTAATTATAAAATAAAAGATGCGATTGAGAATTTAAATGAGGTTAAAGAAATTTATGAAAGGGAAGTAGCGGCTCGAAAAATTTTAGATTTTGCTCAAAAATTAGAAGGAGTTTCTCGTCATGCTTCTACTCATGCTTGTGGAGTTTTAATTACTAAGGAACCTTTAACTAATTATGTTCCATTACAATATGCTTCTTCTTCTGATCAAAGTATTATTTCTCAATACTCTTTAGGTCCAGTTGATGATTTAGGACTTTTGAAGGTTGACTTTTTAGGTTTAAAAAATTTAAGTGTTATTGAAGCTGCTATTAAGATTATAAAAAATACTCAGGGAGTAATTATTGATATTGAGAAAGTCCCCCTAGATGATGAGAAGACCTTAAATTTATTTAAAAAAGGTGAGACTACTGGAGTTTTTCAATTTGAATCCAGTGGTATGAAGCGTTATTTAAAAGAATTAAAACCTAGTGAATTTGAGGATATTGTGGCTATGGTAGCTTTGTATCGTCCGGGTCCGATGGAGTGGATTCCTGATTTCATTTCTGGTAAACATGGTCGAAATATGAAATATTTACATCCTAAATTAGAACCGATTTTGAGAAAAACCTATGGAGTAGCTGTTTATCAGGAGCAGGTAATGCAAATTTCTCGAGAATTGGCTGGTTTTAGTCGAGGTGAAGCTGATACTTTAAGGAAGGCGATGGGAAAGAAAATTCCAGAACTTTTAGCTGAACAAAAAGAAAAATTTATTAATGGTTGTGTTGCGAATGGTATCGACCAAGTTTTAGCTGAAAAGGTTTTTTCTTTTATTGAGCCTTTTGCTGGTTATGGATTTAATCGCTCTCATGCTGTTTGTTATGCTTTAATTGGTTATCAAACTGCTTATCTAAAAGCTAATTATCCAGTTGAGTTTATGGCTGCGTTATTAACCGCTGATCAAAATGATACAGATAGAATTGCGATTGAAATTGAAGAATGTCGTCAGATGGGGATTGAAATTAAGGCTCCGGATATTAATGAGTCGTTCGCTTCTTTTACCGTTTTAAAGGATAGTTCTAAACCAACTATTAGATTTGGTTTGAAGGCTATAAAAAATGTGGGGGCTCATATTGTGGAAGAAATAATTGATGAACGTAAGAGGGGTGGATCTTTTTCTAATATATTTGATCTTTTGGAGCGAGTTAGTGATAAAGATTTAAATAAAAAGTCCTTAGAGAGTTTAATTAAAGCTGGAGCTTTGGATCAATTAGAGGATCGAGCTGTGTTGGTGGATAATATTGAAGTTCTGTTAAATTTTAGTAAAGCTATTAAAAAAGATAAAGATAGTTCTCAGCTTAATCTTTTTGGCGAGGATGTTTTAGCTCCAGTTTATCCGTCATTAGAAAAAGATAAAGAATTAAATGATAAAGAAAAATTACAATGGGAGAAAGATTTATTAGGATTATATATTTCCGAGCATCCCTTTTCTTTTTTTCGTTCTCATTTATCTGATTTTTGTCTTCCATTAACTACTTTAAAAGATCATATTGGACAAGATATTTTTACAGCTGGAGTAATTTCTAGTATTAAAAAAATTATTACCAAGAAAAATGAAAACATGCTTTTTGTAAAGATTGAAGATGGAATTTCTATGTTGGAGGTTCTAGTTTTTCCTAAAATTTTAAAAGAGCAGCCAGATCTTTGGCAAGAAGGACGAGTTGTATTATTGAACGCCAATGTTTCTGATAAAGATGGGGAGATTAAACTCTTGGTTAATAAAGCGATTAATTTAAAGGAGGAAGGCTTAGAATCAGATATAGAAGAATTTAAAAAAATTAAAATATCTTCTCGTAATAATTATCAAAAAAATAATCAAAGTTCGGCATCTTTAGGTATAGTATTTAAGGAAAAAATTAATCCAGAAATTTTAGAACAATTAAAGAAATTTTTAGAAAAATATCCTGGCTCCAATTCCGTTTATTTTAAATTAAGTCTTGATCAAGGTGAGAGCATGATCAAATCTGATTTTAAAGTTAAACTTAATGAAACTTTAAAAGAAGATCTTCGAAAAAATTTTTCTGGAAATTTGGAGGTAGTTTAGAAAATAAAAAAACCCTAAATTATTAGGGTTATGTTTTTAAATCATATTTTCTTCAATTTTTGTTTCTCTAACTTCTCGGTATTTTAATTTTGCCGAAATAAAAAGAACAAAGATTCCAGAATAAATTAAAGGTAGTAATAGGATTTCGGAATTACCCGTTCCTATTACTCCGTTTTTAATGTATCCTGTTTGATAGCCTATCATAGCGGCTATAAAGCAAAATACCGGAATAAATCTCATGAAGCCCACTTTTATTAAAAGTGATGCTCCATAAAAAAATATAAAAATGGCTGATATATCAACATGGGAGTCTATCCCAGTGTTAATATTAGCAACTTTAGGACCTAGTGTGATCATAAGTCCTAATAGGATTAAAAATATTCCTTTTTGAATTCTGATGGTTTTTTCATCAGAATTCAAATAAAAAAGAATAAAATCAAATACCACCACTATGGCGGTAGTTGATAAGATTGTAATGATTAAATTTGTCATAATACAATTTTTAAAGAACTAAAGATGTTCAAAAGTCAATAGTTGAAGGTAATAATTGTAAAAATACTTGACACACTACTTGACAGAATTATTTACATTTGATAAAATAGAGGTACAATATTTATAAAAACAATTATGTCTACATTTTTAAAAAAGCTTCGTCATAAGCAAAAAATTAGTCAAGAATTTTTAGCTAAAAAAATAGGTGTTTCTCGTCCCACTTATTCACAAATTGAAAATGGCGAGCGAAAGATGCTTGTAGAAGAGGCTCAGAAATTAGCACGATTTTTTGGTTTATCTTTGGAGGACTTTCTTTCTGGTAAGGATATGCCAGTATTAAAGGTGGAATTGGAAAAATCAAAAAAGAAGAAACAAAAAAAGCAAGAAGTGCGTGTTTCTGTACCTCAGGAAAAAGTAGAAAAGTTTAAAGAGGTATTTTTATATATTTTAGAAAGAATTGGCGCTCGGCCTAATATCGGTGAAGCGGTTATCTGTAAAATAATGTATTTTATTGATTTTGATTTTTATGAAAAATTTGAAGAACAATTAGTTGGTGCTAAATATATCAAAAATCATTTTGGACCAACTCCTGTTGCTTTTCCTAAAATTGTCGCTCAAATGGAAAAAGATGGTGACTTAGTTCGGATTACTAAAAAATATTTTCAACATGAGCAGAAAAAATATTTACCACTGAGATCAGCTGATTTGTCTAATTTTTCAGCTCGAGAGAAGGATCTTATTGATTGGGAGATTGAGCGGTTTAAGGATTTTAATGCTAGTAAAATACGAGATTATTCCCATAAAGATGTTCCTTGGATTGGGGCTGATAATTTACAGGAAATTGATTATGAAGCGGTTTTTTCTCGCACTGATGAATTTTCTGTAAGGCAATATGATGATAAAATATGACGAAACAGAAGAATTTAAGCGTGATTTTAAGAAACTGCTAAAAAGATTTCCAACTTTAGTAGATGATTTTAATATAAATAAAAAATATAGAATTAATCTTTTTCATTGTAAAAAGATTGACAGTAAAAGTATTTTTGAAATTCAGGGAGCTGGCAATACGGATGAATTAAGGTTTTTTAAAGTTAAAAAATTTCAATGTAAAAGTTTAAAGGGGCGCGGAGCAAAAAGCGGTATTCGTGTCATTTATGCTTATTTACCAATGATCCATAAAATTATATTTTTAGAAATTTATTTTAAATCAGATCAGGAAAATGAGACAAAAAAGAGGATAATTGATTTTATGAGAGATAGGTAATATTAAATAGAGTGATAAGGATAAACGATAGAACTGGCTTAAAACCAGTTTTTTATTTGGAGTTTATACAAATTTGTGATAAATTAAATATGAAGAATTTATAAATAAATTTGTGTATGACAAGATCACAAAATACAAATTTACACAGAGCTAGAGATAGAAAGAATGATGAGTTTTATACTCAGCTTTCAGACATTGAAAAAGAATTAAAGTATTATAAAGATCATTTTAGGGGGAAAATTATTTATTGTAATGCCGATGATCCTTTTGAGAGTAATTTTTTTAAATATTTTGCCTCTAACTTTAATAATCTCGGTTTAAAAAAACTTATTACCACAAGTTATGCTGGCTCCCCAGTTGTTGGTGAGCAATTACCTTTATTTGAGGTGGCAGGCCTTAAAAAAGCTAAAATTAAGGAGCCGATGAAGATTGAAATTAACGAAGTTAAGGATCTTAATAAAGATGGAGCTACAAGTATTATTGATGTTGAGTTACTTTTAAGAAATAATAAAAATATAACCACTCCTCTTAAGGGTGATGGAGATTTTCGTAGTGAGGAATGTATAAAATTATTAAAAGAGGCTGACATTATTGTTACTAATCCACCTTTTAGTTTGTTTAGGGAATATGTTGCACAGTTAATGGAATATAAGAAAAAATTTTTAATAATAGGAAATAAAAATGCTATAACTTATAAAGAGTTTTTTCCATTACTAAAAGATAATAAGGTTTGGATAGGTTATAATAATGTAAAAGAATTTAAACAACCTAATGGAGTATTAAAAAAATTTGGAAATGTTGGGTGGTATACCAATCTTGATATTAAAAAACGACACGAGGAATTGATACTTTATAAAAAATATAATTCAAAAGAGTATCCAAAATATGATAATTATGATGCAATTAATGTTGATAAGGTGAATAATATACCTTCGGATTATGATGGAGTTATGGGTGTTCCTATAACATTTATGGATAAATATAATCCCAATCAATTTGAGATAGTGTCGTTTAGAAAGGGTAGTGATGGAAAAGATTTGGTATTTACGAGAGAGAGAGAGAGAGTTCAACCATACTTTCGTATCCTTGTACGACGGCAATTCCGGGATTAATAAAAAACGCAGAAGGAAAAGTGAATGGCAGAATTACTTATGCTCGAATAACTATAAGAAACAAAAAATTAAGGAACCAATAGATTATTTTTTCCCAAATGTTACTAATTTAGCCAACACTTTAGTGAATGATTGTACTATTAATGGTAAAAAAACTTATGTAAGGGTGTTGATAAGAAAAAAAGACAAAAAACATGTTAACTTTATTTTTAAATAAAAAATCATATGAAAATTGAATTAAAAGAAATTATGATTCGTGAATTAGCTGACGGATTTCAAGATAATGCCGAAGATGGTGTTATTGGCTATGGTGGCAGACTTGATATTCGTCCGCCATATCAAAGAGAGTTTATTTATAAAGATAAACAAAGGGATGCTGTTATTGATACTATCACTAAAAAATTTCCACTTAATGTAATGTATTGGGCGGTGCGAGAAGATGGAAATTTTGAGATTATTGATGGACAACAACGCACAATTTCAATTTGTCAGTATGTCAAAGGTGATTTTTCAATTAATGGCTTAGCTTTTCATAATTTAACAAATGATAAACAAGAGCAAATTTTAAATTATAAACTTACCGTTTATCAATGTAGTGGAACAGACAGCGAAAAATTAGATTGGTTTAGAACTATAAATATTGCTGGTGAAAAGTTAACTGATCAAGAATTACGCAATGCTGTTTATTCTGGTTCTTGGGTAACTGATGCAAAGCGATATTTTAGTAAAACTGGGTGCGTTGCTTATCAAATAGGGAGTGACTATTTAAGTGGTACACCAATTCGTCAAGATTATTTAGAGACAGCTATTAAGTGGATTTCTGATAATAAAATAGAAGACTATATGTCCGATCATCAACATGATCAAAATGCTGCTGCCTTGTGGCGATATTTTCAAGATGTAATAACTTGGATAGAAACTACTTTTGTCAAGAAAAGGACAAAATTTATGCGTAGCGTTGACTGGGGTGCTCTCTATAATGTTTATAAAGATGAAAAATATGATACAAAGAAAATTGAGGAGGAAACGGTTAAATTAATACTTGATGATGATGTCACAAAAAAGAGCGGTATTTATCCATATATCTTAACTCGTGATGAAAAATATCTTTCTATTCGCTCCTTTTCTGATGCTACGAAACAAGAAGTTTATGAGGAGCAAAAAGGTATTTGTGTAAAATGTAAGAAGAAATTTGAGCTAGAAGAAATGGAGGCTGATCATATAACTCCTTGGCATGAAGGAGGGAAGACAATAAAGGAAAATTGTCAGTTATTATGTAAAAATTGTAATAGACGAAAGTCTGGTAAATAAAAGTGTTATAATTTTATATAAAACTATTCATTTAAATAAACCTAGATATATTTTGAAAATAAAGGTTGTTACGATTATTTATAAAGAAAAAAGGAAGAATTTTTTTTCAATAAAAAAGAGGTGATTAAGTATTTTTAATAAGTTAAGTTTTTTTAAGTCAATTTTAAATAGATTTATGGCGTAATAATAGCATTAACTTATTTTTTATAGAATAAAATTATTAAGCTAAAGATATAATTAATATATGATAAACTCTTGGGAAATTTTTAAGTCTATTCTTAAGAGAAATTAAGATTTGAATTAGAATTTAAGAAGTATTAAAAATATTAATCCCTTGTTTTTTATCCTTGAAAATGTTAATATTTTGTTATAATAATATTAATTAAAATAATCGTATGCCTTTAAACAACCCTCCTATTAAACCTAATCCTTCAAAAAATAAAGAAGATCTAGAAGCTATAAAAGAAGGTTTAGAAAATATGCAATCTCAATCAGCGCCGGATAATTTTTCTGACCATGAAGACCTAGATTCTAAAAAAGAATTTTTTTGCTTAATGTCCGAAAAAATAAAAGAAGATCCTAGTGAGCCTGATCTAGAGCAAGTTAAGAGTGTATCTGATTCTCGATTATCATTTTATCGAAAGGTAGTTGGTAAATTTTCTTTTTTAGTTTTAATTCTTCTTCTCCTTCTAGCTTATTTATCTCTAGGAAAAGTTAAAATTACAGTTTCTAGTGATCGAGAAACTATTAAAGATAGCTTGAATTTTTATACTTATAGTGATAATGGTCAATTCAATTTAGATCGAGCTATAAAAGCTAATATTAATACTGTTGAATTAGAAACAGAGATGACTTTTGAGAGTAGTGAAGAAGAGAAACAGGGTGGAGAGATTGTTGGGAAAGTTAAAATTATTAATGAGCATACTAAAAATCAACCTTTAGTAGCTACCACTAGATTACTTAGTCCTAATGATGAATTGTTTCGGATAAAAAATACTGTTAATGTTCCTGCTGGCGGGTCAGTGGAAGTTGAAATTTATGCTGATGAAGATGATCCTAAATTAGCCTTAGGACCGAGCACTTTTACTATTCCTGGTTTATGGGCTGGTTTACAGGATAAAATTTATGCTGTTAGCTCGGAAGCTTTTGAGTTTAAGACTGAGGTTAAGCGTGTAGTTTCTAGTCAGGATATAGTTAAAGCTCAAACTGCTTTACGAGAAGAAATTTTAAAAATAGCTCAAGAAAATAATCCTAGCCAGAAGGGAATTAAAAATATCTATAATCTAGATTCAGAAAATTCTAGTATAAAAATTGGGGCTAATATTGATGATGAAGTTGAAGAGTTTAAAGGTAATATTAAAGCTCGGATTAATATTATTAGTATTAATCTTGATGATTTATTAAAAATTATTAAACAAAGATTAGCTATTCTAGACTTTGATCAAAATTTATCTGAAGTTGATACTGAGACCTTAGAGTTTGAATTATTAAATTTTAATAGTGAAAAAACTTTAGCTGAGTTTCAGGTTAATTTTATCGCTTATACCAGATCTAAAGAGCGTGGTATGCTTAATAAAAAACACTTAGTAAGTTTAAATGAAAAGCAAATTAAAGCTTACTTAGATGGTATAGATAATTTAAAATCATATGAACTAGAATTTTGGCCTAGCTTTATTAAAAGAGCTCCAATGTTATCTAGTCGTATTGATATAATTTATGAATAATATGAAAAATTTTGAAACTATAGTAACAAATACTCATCCTGATTTAGAAAAAGTTTGTTCTGCTAAATCAAGACCAGTAATTAATGCTATTACTGAGGATCGTAATAATTATCGCGTTAATACTCCTCGAGTTATTAGTAAATTAGAAAAATCTATTTCTGAAGCACTTGATAATCTAAAATTAGAGGACACCGAAGAAAATCGAGATAGGATATCTAATCAAATCCTTAAACGAGCTATTGAGGCGATAGCTATTGATCAGGCGATGGGTAAGATTTCATCTTTCTCTAATTTAGAAGATACCTATTTAGATATATTAGAAGGGGAAATATTGAATCGGCCTGATATTAAAGATTTAGTATCTGATTTCAGTGATTTAATTAAATTAATTGACGAGGTCGATGAAAAAGAAATTTTAGACAAAGATAGCCGTTCTCGTTTAATTGATAAATTATCTTCAGAGCTTTTTTAGCTTTTTATGAGTAGTAAATTAAAAGATTTAGAAAAAACTCTTTTGAAAAATAGGGACGAGTCTCAGGCTAAAATTTTAGCTCGATATTTTCAAACTGGACCGGGTCAATATGGTCAGGGCGATGTTTTTCTTGGAATAAGTGTCGCTCAACAAAGAGCTATTGTAAAAAATTTTTTTGATTTAAGTTTAATTGATTTAGAATCCTTATTAAAATCCAAGATTCATGAATTTCGTTTTACCGCTCTTTTAATAATGATTAATCAGTATCAGTCGGGAGAGAAGAAAATTGTTAAATTATATCTAAAAAATTTAAAATATATTAATAATTGGGATTTGGTAGATCTAAGTGCTCATCAAATTTTAGGGCCCCATTTTTTTAAAATTAATCGTCGTCCTTTAGAAGATTTGGCTTTAAATGATAATCATTGGATTCGTCGTATCGCTATAATTACTACTTATTATTTTATCAAACGGGGAGATTTTAAGACTACTTTTAAAATAGCTTCTAAGCTTTTTAAGGATGACTTTTTCTTAAATCATAAAGCCCTAGCTTGGATGTTAAGGGAAGTTGGAAATCGAGATGAGGCTAGTTTGATTAAATTTTTAGAGGATAATAAAACTAAGATGTCACGATTAAGCTTAAGAATTGCTACTCAAAAATTATCGGACAGTAAAAGAAAAAAGTTTTTAAAAAATGACTAAACAGATTGACAATTTAAAAAGAAAGATAATTCATTTAACTTCCGCTTTTATTATTTGTTTATTTCCTTATTTTTTTAATCTTCGTTTAATAATTATTATTTGTCTAGTCTTTTCATTAATTTTTCTTTTAGCTCGATATTATAATTTTCTTTATATTATTAATAAAGTTAAACGTTATTCTTGGGGAGAAGTGTTTTATCCTTTAGGTATTGCTTTATCAGCTATTATTTTTCTCCCTGATAATGTTTTAGCCTTTCAATTTGGTGTTTTAGTTTTAGGTGTATCTGATTTTTTAGCTAATATTATTGGCGATCTATTTGGTAAACATCGAGTGGAGTTTTTGAAAGGAGCTAAAAGTTTAGAAGGTTCTTTGGCCTTTATTTTATCAACTTTGATTCTTTTTTCACTTTTTGGTCAAAGCTCTTCCTGGCTTATTCTTCCTTTTAGTTTTCTTTTAGCGGTAGTCGAATTTATACTTTTTTTTGGTTTAGATAATCTGTGTTTACCAGCTTTAGCAGCCTATCTTTTTACTTTAATATAATTAAAATAAAATTATGTCAAAAAAATTAGAACCCCATATTTTATGTGGTCCTGGAGATATTGCTCCTAATGTTATTATACCGGGAGATCCAGGGCGAGTTTTACGAGTTTCTAAACTTCTCGATAGTGGAAAAGAAATATCTTTTAATCGTGAGTATCGTGTTTTTACTGGAAAGTATAAAGGTTGTCCAGTTACTATTTGTTCTAGTGGTATTGGTGGACCTTCAACTGCTATTGCGATGGAGGAGTTAATTAATCTAGGAGCTAAGAATTTTATTCGACTAGGTTCTTGTGGAGCTAATCAAGCTAAAATCAAAGTTGGGGATTTAATAATTTCTGATAGTGTGGTACGGGCTGATCATACTAGTTTAGATTATGTTCCTTTATCTTATCCAGCTATTACTGATCCAGATATTTTTCAAGCTTTAAAAATGGCTAGCTCAGAATTGAAATTAAAATATTATTGTGGCCCCACTGTTAGTGTGGATGCACTTTACTCTCCTCATATAAAAGAAACTAAGAATTTTTGGTTAAAATTTGGTACCTTAGCTCAAGATATGGAAGCTGGAACAGTGCTAACTTTAGCTCGAGTAAAAGGAGTTCGAGCTGGGGTTATTCTTTTAGTGGTGGATCGAGAAGCGGAAAAGGATGTTAAAGAAAAAATTGCTCAATATTCAGTTGAGGCTAAGAAAGGTCGGGGACCTTTAGTTAAATTAGAATCTCAGGCTGCTCAAGCCGCTCTCGAAGCTTTCTTAAAATTATGAGTGAAAAATATCAGGGAACTAAGTTTGAAACCGTTTATTGCGGCGAATTTAAACCCACTAAAAAAGAAATTTTCTTAATTGATAAATTGATTGAGGTGGGTAAAGAGTTGGCTCAATTAGGTTGTCAGGATAAGAATGGTGGAAATTTTAGTGTTAGAACTAAAGAGGCTATGATTATTAAAACTACTGGATCTTGGCCAGATAGATTAACCAGAGAAGATTTTGTTTTAGTTAGTGGTTTTAAGAAGAATCAAGTTTTTGTTAAAGGAAATCAGGAGCCCAGCTCTGAGGCTCGTCTTCATTGGGGTGCTTATGAAGTTCGTTCGGATATTAATTGTCTTCTACATAGTCATGATTTTTTAGTTATAAATAGTTCAACAAGATTGAGAGATATTGGGTATATAAAAAACTATCCCTATGGAACTATGGAATTAGCTCGAGCTGTTAAAAGATCAGCTAAAAAATGGGACTATATTATTATGAAAGATCATGGCGTTTTGTCTTTAGGTAAAGATATTAAGACAGCTTTTAAATTAATTAAAAAATATCATGAGAAGTTTAAAACAATTACAGAAGAAACTACCACTAAGTGTAGAGCTAAAAAAGAATAGTGTTAAAATTATTGATCAGGTTCAATTACCTGATCGTTTAAGGCTTTTAAATTTAAAAACCTATTCTGAGGCTATTAAAGCTATTAAAGAGTTTAATGTGCGTGGAGCTCAAGCTTTAGGTTCGGTTGGGGGTGGAGGATTATTCTTAGCTTCTCGGGCTTACAAAAAAAGTGATGTTGAAGATTTTAAAAAGTATTTAAATCGAGTTGCTGAGGAGATTAATCAAGCTCGTCCCACAGCTAATAATCTTTCTTGGACGCTTAATTATTTAATGGAAAGAATAAAATCTAAAACTGTTTCAGGTATTAAGAATGATATTTATCGAAACTTAGATCAACTTTTAAAAAGTGAGATGAATAATAATTTTAAGATAGGGGCTCATGGTCAAAAATTAATTAAGAGTGGTTATAGAATTTTGACTCATTGTAATGCAGGTTCATTATCAGCTATTTGGTATGGTACGGCCACCGCTCCAATTTATAGCGCTTATTTAAAGGGAAAAAATATTTCAGTTTTAATTGATGAAACTCGTCCTTGGTTACAAGGTTCTCGTTTAACAGCTTGGGAAATGAAACAGGCTGGTATTCCATATCAGATTAATATTGATAGTGCCTCTGGCTTTTTAATGGCTAATGATTTAGTGGATATGGTGATAGTGGGTGCTGATCGTATTGCTTTGAATGGTGATACGGCTAATAAAATTGGGACTTTTCCTTTAGCATTAATGGCTAAAAGATATAAGATACCTTTTTATGTAGCGGCTGTTAAAGCTACTATTGATTTTAGTATCAAAAATGGTTCAGCGATAAAAATAGAAGAACGTTCTGGAGCTGAAGTTTTGAAACATACTTCTTTTTGGGAAAATAGAAACTTATCTAAAAATCAAAGCGATAAATTTGATCCTTTATTAGAAATTGCTCCTAAAGGTTCCAAAGCTTTTAATCCTGTTTTTGATGTTACCCCTGCTGATCTTATTACTGGCATTATTACTGAAGATGGTATTAGTAAGCCGAGTGAGATTAAGAAATTAAAATGAGAAAAATAAGTATTATAAGTTTAACGTCTTCTAAAAAAGATGCTTATCAAGATTTAGTTAAGGAATATCAAAAAAGATTAAAACCTCACCTTGATTTAGAGTTAATTGAAATTCCGGCTTTAAGTTTTTCTTCAACTAATATTTCTGAAATTAAACGAAAAGAAACTTTGAAAGTTTTAAAATTATTAGAGAAGAGAAGTGAGGCTGATATTTTTATTCTTTCTGAAGAGGGGGTTGAGTTAGATTCGGTTTCTTTTTCTCGTCAGATATTTAGCGATACTAAGCCCTTAGTTTTTATTATTGCTGGATCTTTAGGTTTTGATTTTTCACTTCTTAAGGCTTATCCTCGTTTATCATTATCTAAAATGACATTTTTACACGACATGGCTCGATTAATACTTATAGAGCAGATTTATCGTGCTTGGGCTATAGAACGAGGAAAAACTTATCATTATTAAATTAGGGCTCGGATTAAATAGAAGGATCCTAGAAAAAGGAAAATTAGAGAAGCAATTAGGGTGAAGAGATTAATAAATTTAGGTGAAACTATTTTTATTCTCATAGTAAAGAAAGCAATTAAAAAGATAATAATTTCATCAAGAAGATAAAAGAAGATAAAAATAGATAAATATAGAATGGTAAGTGGAAAGGAAATATTAGCTTCAACTAAAATTCCAGCAAAAAGAACTGGTAAGAGAGCTGAACAGGGAAATTCTACAATAGTAATAATAATGGCAAATAGTATTACTACGGTTGATAATATTAAAATATTTTTCTTTTTAGAGAATATTTTTTCAACTTTCGGTGATAATTTAGAAATAATACCATTAGAACTACAAGTAGCTCCTTGCTTTCTAGATTTAAAATATTCTCGAGCTAAATATATTCCACCAATTATAGATAGTACGCCAATAAATATTTCCATGCTTTTAATATAGGGAGAAAGAATTAAAAAAAGCTGTTGCCACATGAAAATAAGAAGACCGTAAATTAATCCGGTAATTAGAATAAATAATCCTCCTAAGACTAATATTTTCTTTCTTGATTTTAAAACCATTACCAAGCCTAGAATAATAACCAAGGCTCCTAAGGAGCAAACATTAAAACCATCTACTACACCTAGAATTACTGCTAATACTGGTAAAGAAAATTGACTGATATCTTGTTCGCCCCACAAAGGAATTTTAATGGTTTTAGTGTTTAAATCTAGTTCTTGGTTTTTTATTTTATTTAATATTTCTTTTTTAGTATTATTGTCAAAGCCAATAAAAAATTGATCTTCAATAAAAGTGGCCGGAATTAATCCTTGCTTGTTTTGCGGAACATTATATTTTGAATAATAATCACTGATTAACTCAATATTTTGAGAAAAATTATATTCTTTAACTTCTATTTGTGAATAATCTTTTTTTAAATTTTCTAAATATTGCTTTTCAGCTAAACAATGGGGACAGCTAGGACTAGTAAAAAGCTCTATATATAATTTTTCTTGAGCTTTTAGGGAGGATAAAGGAAAGAGTAGTAAAAGACTTAAAAAAAATAAAAAAGAAAATCTTGTTTTCATATAAATAAAGTTTAGTTTTATCATCCTGATTATACTCTGTTAATAGTTTAAATTCAACTTGACTTTTAAGAGTTATATGGTTTTCTATTTAGCCGTAGTGAATTTTATTTTAATTAATATTTTTACATTCTTAAATGTCGGTGATCTAGCATATTCGCTAGCGGCCTCCATTTCCTTTTTATTTTTTTATAGCTTAGCTATATTAACTGAAAGGAAAGGAATAAAAGCTCTATTATTAATAACTTTTATTGCTACATTGTTTATTCTTGATCATCATCTTACAAGTATTGGAGTAATGGGTGCAATCACGATGATTGTTTACTCTGCCTTTTTCTTCTTTACTTGTAGTGAATTTGAGAAACTTTAATTAAAGCTCTAGATAATTATAGAGCTTTTTTTATTTTAAATTTTTAATTATTTTTTTAATTTTCCATATACTCCAAAGAGTAGATCTAAATCTTTTTCTGAGTCTAATAATAATTTATTATTAAAACTAACTATTGATTCTAAAAAATTTAATGCTAGTTTATTTTGTTTATCTCTAAACTTACAATCTTTATACATTTCTACTAAAGCAGCCATGTCTTTAATAAAGCAATGTCCACCCGCTCCTCGACCTACTTTACCCACTAAACCTCCTTGATGCTTTATTTTTAAATGACTATGACCAATACGGGAATCATAACTCACCATTTCAGCTACTTTATCATAATTAATACCATTTTCTTTGGCTAAATTAAAAATTGTGTTAGCAAATACAACTTTTATCATTAAAAAAGCATTACCCATATATTTCGCTAACTCCGCTTCTTTACTAGGTATAATAAAATTGTGATCTGCTGGTGGTAGAATATCTAAAACTGACTTAGCCAGTTTTTGAGATTTTTTAGTATAGCCAACAATATTTCTTTCTGGAAATTTGGTATCATTCTTAGCGTTTTTTTCAGTTAAAAATTCAGGAGAGTGTATTATGAATTTTTTAGGATATAATTTTTGAATTTTTTCTGTTGTACCAATTTTAATAGTTGATTTGATAATAGCGGTTTTTCCATCACCAACTAATTTTATAACATCTAATAAAATACTATCATCAAAACCTTTAGGAGTAGTTGGAGTGGGAACAGCGACAAAAACGAAATCACATTCAGCAATTTTTTCTTTATTATGAGCAAATTTATTTTTACTATAACGAACTATATTATAACCACGTTCAGCAAAATCATCAGCCATATTTTTACCAATAAAACCTTGTCCAATAAAGCCAATTAATAATTTTTCTTTTTTCATATAATTTGTAATTAATTTTTAATTTATGCTCCAATTTTAAATTAAAAAATTATAAGTGTCAAAAATGAGGTGTTGACAATTGCCTTTAAATATGTTATAAGTTTAAATTAGTTCTTTTAAAAGTTTTTGGGTAGGAGCGTTTTTGATATAAAAATTTGTATAAAAAACGCTCTTACTCAGGAAAATGTAAAACATCAGCACTCTCCTAATTACAACACCCAATATAGACTTAGTCGGTCAGGAGATGGGATGAGTAAAACGCTATTGCTGATAGAAATCAGAAAAAACTAGGTTTTGATTTAAATCCCGGGCCTAGCGGGTAATACAATGAGAATATCAAAAAAAATTGACTATCACAATCATCGAGAAATCAATACTCCAGGGGGAGTTTTTTTCTCTTTTATTCCTCATCTTTTTAAAGGTGATAGAGGAAGTCTGGTTATGATTGAGAAAAAATTAGTCAAAAAAATTTACGAGGAAGAAAAAACCCTCGTAACGGTTAGAGAGAAAACCGGTAAGGATGATCGAAAATATTTCGTCATCCGTAGCCCCAAAAACAAGGAGGACAAATATAGATTATTTGTTATCTCCTGTGGTGGGAATCAAGACCGCCGAGAGGATTATGGTCACTTCAGAATTAGGAATATCAAAGATGGGATAATAATTTATGATATCTCATCTTGGTGGGGGGAGAACCATCAAGTGTTAGTAGCACTAAAAAAAGATGGTTATATAGAGATCGAAGGAAACCATGGTGCTGGTTTCAAGGGGCGCCATCCTCAACCAGATTTTTTAATAAAATTAAGCAGTGATGGCTCAGAAGAGCATATCACTGATCTCGATATTGATTAAAAAATAAAACCTGTTTCAAATGAGACAGGTTTTTTTAAACTCCTTGCTTTTTTTATATCTTTATGATAATGTTTCTTTGTTATTCAATAGTTCTTTAAAAAATATATTATGGATAATATTACTTTTATAATATTAATTTTAACTATTACTGTAGCAGTAGTAGTTAGATTTCTGATGTTTTCCAAGCCTTTTAGTAAAGAGGCTATAGAGGAGAAACAGAAGGATCTGGATGGCATTATCCAGACCGCTAAAAAGATTGGATATAGTTTAGAAAAAAAGGATGCCGAAGAATACATGCTCGAGACCAGGGACAGTATTAAAGGCTTTATGCTTTTTATACTAGCATGTATTTTGAGTATAATATTTTTCATTTTCTTTCGAGAAAGTGATGAAATATTATCACTAGGAGCGTCAGTATTATTCTTGGGATGTTATGGCTTGGCTGTGGCCAGTCCTAAAGGAATAATAAAGGCGTTGATGCTGGGCATCTTTATTTTTTTAATGTTTGTATTCTACTTGTATCTCCGAAGTCGGGGAATAGAAGTAGAATTCCGGCTTACCAGATTGCTGATTTTTATTTATTTTATCTTCTTTGGTTTTTTCTTATTATTAGAAATTAAGCCAAAAGAAGAAAAAAAAGAATAATAAGTAGACCTCGAATTTTTTAATTCGGGGTTTTTTTATTTAAAGAAAAATGTTATAATGAAAGAGTCATGTAATTAAATAAAAAAGATATGAAAAAAAGCTTTATGATTAATCGTTTTAGATATGCGGCGGCTGTTATTGGAGTTTTTTTGGTTTCATTTATAAATAAAATTATAGTTCAAAGTGGACAGGATTGGTATAATTTTATTAATCTTCCCGCCTATATCCCAAATATTAAGTCTAATAGAATAATTTTAAGTATTATTTTTATTTTGATTTTTTTATCTATATTCTTTTTTCTTAGAAATAATAAAGAGAATAAGGAGATTCGTTATCAAGCTATACTTATATTTTTCTTAACTAATGGAATTCTAAATATTTTTTGTTTTACTTTATTTTTTGCTTGGAATTTAGTATTTTGGTCTATTTGGGGAATAGTATTTTTAAATCTTTCTACCTTAACTTTAATAATTCTTTTAGCTAAGAATAATAAATTATCCTCAATATTATTAATTCCATATTTCTTAGGTGGGGTTGGGATCTCTTACGTCTTATATAATATTTATTTAATAAATTAATAATATGTTAAATATTGAAACAGTAAAAAAACATCCAGGCGTTAAAGCCTGTATTAAAAAATCAGAACAATATCTAAACAGTTTAGGTTTTACTGATCATGGATCTCGTCATTTAGGAGTAGTTTCTGATCGAGCCAGAAGTTTAGCCAAAAAAATTGGTTTAAATGAAAGGGGACAAGAATTAGCTACCATTGCTGGATATTGTCATGATATGGGTAATTTTTTACATCGTAAAGGGCATTGTTATACTGGAGCGATGTTATTTGGGCAGTTTTTTTGGAACTCTACTGAAAAAAAAGAGGAGATTTTAGAGGTTATGCAAGCCATAGCCAATCATGATGAAAGTGATTATGAAATTATTAACAAGATTGGTGCTGTTCTCATATTAGCTGATAAATCTGATGTGCATCGAAGTCGGGTTAGAAACAAGGATTTAAAATCTATTCAAGAAGATATTCATGATCGGGTTAATTATTCAGTAGTCGATTCTTCTTTTTCTCTTAATGATAAAAAGAAGGAGATCGTTTTGAAGTTAAAAATTGATACCAAAATTACGGGAGCTATGGAGTATTTTGAAATTTTTAATGATCGAATGATAGCTTGTCGCCGAGCCGCTAAATATTTAGGCTATGGTTTTGTTTTGGTTATTAATAATTTTAAATTAGATTAATTATGATTGGAGTTTTTGATTCGGGGGTTGGTGGTTTAAGTGTTTTACGTCGTTTTTTGAAAAATAATTCTGATTATAGTTATCTTTATTTAGGTGATAACGCTAATGTGCCTTATGGTAATAAATCACCTGAAATTATTTATCAATATAGTCAAAGGGCTATTGATTTTTTAGTTAGTCAAGGCGCTAAATTAATCATCATAGCTTGTAATAGTGCTTCGGCTCAAGCTTTAAGAAGGCTACAGCAAGAATATTTACCCCTTAAACACCCTCAAATTAAGGTTTTAGGGGTTATTAGGCCAATAGTTGAAGAAATAGCTGCTCGTTCTAATTTGGAGCGAATTGGCTTAATTGGAACCCGAGCTACAATCAATTCTCAGGTTTATGAAATAGAGTTAAAATCTTTAAGACCTGATTTAAAAATTTTTACTAAAGCTACTCCTTTATTAGTTCCTTTAATTGAAGAAGATTGGATGAAAAAACCAGAAACTAAAATGATTTTAAAAAAATATTTAATTAGTTTGAAGAATAAACAAGTTCAGGCTTTAGTTTTGGCTTGCACTCATTATCCGTTTCTATTAAAACAATTTCAGAGAATTATGGGTAAGACTTGTTTAGTTTTAGATCCATCCCAAATAGTTAGTGAAAAATTAAAAGATTATCTTACTCGTCATCCAGAAATAGATGATGTATTAGATAAGGATTCTAAGATTTTAAAATTTTTTACTACTGATAGTATAGAAAAGTTTCAGGATCTAGGGGAAAGGTTTTTGGGACAAAAAATGGAGAAAGTGGAGAGAGTTTCTTTACCACTTTTTTAAATCTAGTTTATAACCTCGTCCCTTAATAGTATGAATTAATTCTCGTTTATTCCTATTAGGATTTAGTTTTCGACGAAGTTTTAGGATATGAGATTCGATAGTGTTAGAGAAAGGATCGGCATTAAAATCCCAAACATTTTCCATTAAAACTGTTCGGGATAAAACCTGTCCTTGATTTTTTAAAAAGAACTCTAAGAGCATTAATTCTTTAAAAGTTAGATAAATACTGTCTTTACCTCGAATTACTGTGTGACGATCCATGTCTACTTCTAAGTCATCAATTTGGTATTTAGTTTTTTGCACTTGGTTGGGGCGACGTAAGACAGCTTTAATTCGAGATAGAAGTTCATTAAAGACAAAAGGTTTGGAAATATAATCATCAACTCCTAAATTAAAAAACTGATCTTTAGTTTCTGGAGAAGAGTCAACCGTTAGGGCGATGATTTTAATGTTTTTATTTTCTGATCTAATTTCATTAATAATTTCTAGACCAGTTTTTTCCGGTAAATAATAATCTAGGATAATGAGATCGTAATGATTGGTGCGATAAAGAAAGAGCCCATCTTTACCATTATAGGCTTGATCAATAATGAAAAATTCTCTTTTGAGGGCTGTTTTTAAAAGTTCGACAATCTCTTTGTCGTCTTCGATGATGAGTATTTTCATAAAACATCGGTTAATTATAATTAAAAATATTTTATCGTATTAATCTTAACAACCACTTAAATTGTAGATAAATTTAATTTAAATTGATAATTGGCTTAGTTAATTTTTGTGCTATAATATTTTTATGGAAAAATCAAAAAGGATAAACAATTTAGCTCGAAATACTTCTTACCTAACCATCGCTTTAATTATTCAAAAGGTATTTTCTTTTTCTTACTTTGTTTTATTGGCTCGTAATATTGGCCCGGAGAATTTAGGTAAGTATTATTTTGCTATTTCTTTAACTACTATTTTTGCTATTTTTATTGATCTTGGTTTAGTTAATTATTTAATTCGAGAAACTGCTAAAGGCTTAGAGTCATCTACTAAATTATTATCTAATATTCTGGGTTTGAAAATTATTTTAAGTTCCGTATCTTTAATAGCGGTATTTCTTTTTATTAATTTTTTAGGACATTATGATACTCTTAGTAAACATTTAGTGTATATTTCTAGTATTTCTATGATCTTGGATTCATTTACTTTAAGTTTTTTTGGTGTTATTCGTGGTTTTCATAATTTAAAATATGAAAGCATTGCTTCAGTTATCTTTCAGGTTATAGTTTTAGTATTAGGTTGGATATTTTTAAGTTTGGGGTTAGATTTAAGAATCGTTATTTTATCTCTAGTAGTTGCTAGTATTTTTAATTTTATTTATTCTTTGTCAGTTTTAAAGTTTAAACTTAAATTTCCTATTAAAATATCTTTTGACTTTCCCTTGATTAGAAAAATTTTAGTTTTAAGTTTACCTTTTGCTCTTTATGGTATATTTCAGCGACTCTATACTTATTTAGACTCTGTTTTTTTATCATTTTTTTCTGGTGATTATTATGTCGGTATTTATCAAATTGCTTTTAAAATAATATTTGCGCTTCAATTTTTACCCATGGCTTTTGTGGCCTCCCTATATCCAGCTATGAGCTATTATTGGCAAAATAATCGAGAGCAATTAAGAATAGCTTTTAGGCGATCTATTGATTATTTAGCTTTAATTGCTATTCCTATTTCTTTAGCTGTTTTTCTTTTATCAGATCAAATTTTGTTAATTTTTAAAAATGATTTTTTTGGGGCTAGTGTTCCATTACGTATCTCGATCTTAGCCTTAATTTTTATTTTTCTAAATTTCCCGGTCGGATCTTTACTTAATGCGGCTAATTATCAAGCTCGCAATACTCGCAATATGTTAATTACCTTAATCACTTCTATTATTTTAAATTTAATTTTTATTCCACGTTGGCAAGCTTTGGGTGCTTCAGTTGTAGTTTTGATTAGTAATGCTTTAATGTTAATTTTAGGTTTAATAGAGGTTAAGAAGATTATACCATATAGTTGGAAAGATAATCTAAAGGTTTTTATTCGAATAATTTTTTCAGCTTTAGTTATGGGGGTTTTTCTATCTTTATTAAAGGATCATATTAATCTTTTCCTTTTAATTATTGTTGCAGGATTATTATATTTCCTCGTTTTATTTTTAGTGGGTGGTATTAAAAAAAGTGATTTAAATTATATTCTAAATTCTTTTATTAAATCCAAAAAACAGATATGAAGTTTTTATTGATTACATTAGAATATTTTCCTTTTCACGGTGGAGTAGCTAAGTATTATACTAAAATGAAAGAGTTTTGGCCGTCGGAATCTAGTCTGGAAGTTTTAAGTTCGGAAAAAAAACTATTAAGTTCCCGAGGGCCATTAAAATGGCGTCGAGCGTTTTTTTCTATTAAAAAAATGATTAAGAGAAAAAAGGTAGATTATTTAATAATTGGTCAAATTTTACCCTTTGGTTCAGTGGCTTATTTTCTGTATCGATTTTTTAAAACTCCTTATGCCATTATTTTTCATGGTCTCGATTTTTCTTTAGCTACTAGAAATTCTTGGAAAAGATTTATTACTAAAAAAATATTAAAATCAGCTGATAAGATTATTTCAGCTAATTCATATACCGCTCAATTAATATCCGATTTTTTAGGTTCTGATTCTAAAATTAAAGTGGTTAATCCAGGAGTAGAAACTGAATTTAAGTCGTCGGAGTTAATAGGGAAAAGTTATGAAAATGAGGCGGCTTTGATACTTTTTAGTTTGGGTCGTTTGGTGCGTCGTAAAGGTTTTGATCAAAGTATTAAAGCTATCGGAGAAATTTTAAAACAAGACCCTTCTTATCGGATTTTATATTTAATTGCTGGTCAAGGAGAGGCAGCTGATTATTTAAAAGATTTGGCTCAGGAAGTTTTAGGGGATAAATGGGAGAATTATATTAAATTTCTTGGTTCAATTAATGAGGAGGAAAAATGGGCTTATCTTTCTTTATCTGATATATTTATTATGCCAGCTCGTAATATTGCGGGTGATTTTGAGGGTTTTGGTATTGTTTATCTAGAAGCTAATTTAGCTAAAAAACCAGTAATAGCTGGTGATAGTGGCGGAGTTCGAGATGCGGTGGTTCATAATCTTAATGGTCTTGTAGTTGATCCTGAAAACAGTTCTGATATTGCTCAAGCTATTTTAAAATTAGGTGGTGATAAAAAGGGAAGAGAATTAATGGGGCAAAAAGCTTATGAACGAGTTTTAAGTGATTTTCAATGGCCTAGATTAGTTAAGGAGATCTATAATTTTTTAAATAATTAAATGATATCAATTATTATTCCGGTTTATAACGGAGCTAAAACTTTAGAAGAAACTTTAATTAGTATTGAAAAACAGAGCTACACTAATTATGAAGTTATTATTGTTAATGATGGTTCAACTGATCGAACGATTAATGTTTTTGAGAAATTTATTCAGCAGCGAAATTTAAAAAATCGTTATTATTTTTTAAATCAAAGTAATCAGGGAGCTCCGGCGGCTCGTAACCATGGCGCTAAAAAAGCTCAAGGAAAGTTTCTTTTTTTCTGCGATGCTGATGCGACTTTAAAACCTCAAGCTTTAGAAAAAATGAGACAATACTTAATGAATAATCCAGTAGTGTCTTATGCTTATTCTTCTTTTTATTGGGGAAAAAAATTATTTAAAGTAGGTCCTTTTAGCCCGCAACGTTTACAGCAAGGTCCCTATATTCACACTATGGCTTTAATCCGACGTGAGTGTTTTCCTGAATCTGGTTGGGATGAAAGTATAAAAAAGTTTCAAGATTGGGATTTATGGTTAACTATGTTAAAAAATGGTTATCAAGGTGGATTTATTAAAGAAGCCCTTTTCACTGTTAAACCAGGAGGAACTATTAGTTCTTGGTTGCCATCAATAATGTATCGTATAGCTCCTTTTTTACCAACTGTTAAGCGTTATAATAAAGCGTTAAAGATAATAAAAGATAAACATCGATTATGAATATTAATTTAGAGAAAATATTAATTAATAAGAAATCTATTTTTTTAATAATAGCCTTATTTTTGTTTTTAGATTTATTATCTTTTTTTTCTTTTTTTAATCTTAAGGTTAATACTTTAATTTTCTTTTTAATCATTATTATCGCGATAGTTTTATCATCTTATCGTTTAAAATGGGGTATCTACTTATTATGGGGGGAATTATTAATTAATTCCATGGGGCAAATTTTCTTTTTTGAAATTTCGGGTTTTCGTATTTCAATACGAATTGCTTTATGGTCAGTGGTACTTATTATTTCTTTAATAAAAATACTAAGAGGCGGTTTAAAAAACTTTTCTTTAAAAAATATACCTTATTTTAAGCCTCTAGCTTTTTTAGCTTTATTTATTTTTTTAGCTTTGATTCAAGGTTTGATTAGAAATGATGCTATTGATGTTTTTTTTGATTTTAATGCTTGGTTATATTTCTTAAGTATTATTCCGATTTGGCAAGTTATATCAACAATGAAAGAAGAGGAGCGAAAATCTTTTTATTATGATATTGTTTTGATTTTTTTAGCGGCTGTTTTGTTTTTAAGTCTTAAATCTCTTTTATTATTATTTTGTTTTTCTCATAATCTAGATTTTATTTCCAGTCTTTATTATTGGTCTCGAGATTATCGTTTAGGGGAGATTACAGCCATGGAAGGTGGTTTTTATCGAATTTTTCTTCAAGCTCAAATATTTATTGCTTTAGCTTGGGTGATTATTTTATCCTTAAGAGAGAAAATGAAAGCTGGTTTATGGTTGGGAATCTTATCTTTTCTTTCTTCGGCTTTAATTTTAAGTTTTTCTCGTTCTTTTTGGTTGGCTGGAGCCCTGTCTTTTGTAATATTATTAGTAATTCAGATTAGAAAGAGGAAAATAAATTTAGCTTTAAAAACTTTTTTCGGTACTATATTATCTTTAGTTCTAGGTTTTTGTTTAGTATGGTTAGTAGTTAAAATTCCTATTTATACTAGCTCAGCTCAATTTAATTTAGCTCAATTATCGGATCGAGCTAAGATTAGTGATAGTGAGGAAGCGGCCATTTCTTCTCGTTGGAATCTTTTAGCGGTTATGGGAGATAATTTAAAGCAACATTTTTTCAGTGGTCGAGGTTTTGGGGCTCGATTAGAGTATCATTCTAATGATCCTCGGGTAGAGGGGAGTTATTCCACTTATGCTTTTGAGTGGGGTTGGTTAGATGTTTTATTAAAATTAGGTTTATTAGGATTTATTTCTTATCTTTACTTAGTTTTAATTTTTTTGAAGGATAAATTAAAGAATGGTTCTAGCGTGGCGCTAGCCTTCGCTTTATCTTTATTTTTTTTAGTGACGGTTAATTTTTTTACTCCCTATCTTAATCATCCTTTAGGAATTGGTTATTTAATCTTTTTAATTTTATTATGTTAAAATTAATCGCTCTAATTACGATGTTAATCGATCATGTGGGCTTTATTTTTTTCCCCTATGATCTAACTTGGCGTTTAATTGGTCGATTAGCTTTTCCGATTTTCGCTTTTGGTATCGCTGAGGGTTATACTTATACCAGAGACTGGAGAAAGTATCTCCTTCGTCTTTTAATTTTAGCTATCATATCTCAACCTATCTTTCTTTTAACTTTTAAATCATCTGATTTAAATGTTGTTTTTACTTTGGCTGGTGGACTTTTACTTATTCATTGTTATGAGAGTCTTAAGTCTTGGTTTTTAAAATATTTAAGCATAATTTTAGTTTTAGTCTCGGCTTGGTATTTTAATTTTGAATATGGGGCTCTCGGAGTTCTATTAATATTAGTTTTCTATATTTTTAGAAAAAAGCCCTTTTTCTTCATTATTATTGGTAGTTTAATATTCGTTGTTTATAGTATTATGAATCAACATTTGATTTATCTTGGATCGATTGCCGCTCTCTTTTTGATTCAGTCTATTTCTCAAAAAAAATTAAAACTGGGGCGCTATTTTTTCTATATCTTCTATCCTGGACATCTCTTAGTTCTTTATCTTCTTTCTCAGTGGCTTTAAACCCTTGTCAGAAAGGAAAATATAGGCTATGATAGAGAACATTAAATCAATAATTATTATTTTATGAGTGATCAAATTATCACACCAGAAGGGTATAATAAACTACAAGAAGAATTAAAGTTTCTAAGTGTTCAAAAAAGAAAAGAAATAGCTGATCGAATTGAACGAGCTAAAGAATTAGGTGATTTAAGTGAGAATGCTGAGTATATTGAAGCCAAAGATGCTCAAGCCTTAAATGAGGGGCGAATTTTAGAATTATCCAATACTTTAAAGAATGTTACGGTAGTAGAAAGCTTGGTACAGGGAAGAGGGAAGATAGATTTAGGATCTAAGATTAGAGCTCGAGTTAATAGTAAAGAAAAAAACTTTGAATTAGTGAGCTTTAATGAAGCTGATCCTTTGAATGGAAAAATATCTAATGAATCACCTCTAGGTTTAGCTTTCCTAGGAAAAAAGAAAGGAGAAGAGGCTTTAGTACAGACTCCACGAGGGGTGGTAAAATACAAAATTATTGATGTTAAATAAAACATATGACTAATTCAAGTATTCAAGAACGAAATGATCGTCTAGCTAAATTAGAAAAAATATCTAATCCTTATCCTAGTAGAGTTAAGAGAAGTCATAAAATTGCTGAGGTTTTAGAATCTTTTTCTAAATTAGAAGCCGATAAGACTCTAGTTAGCTTAACTGGAAGAGTTATGAGCTTTAGATCACATGGAAATCTAAGTTTTTTAAACTTAAAAGATTCTAGTGGTGAAATTCAGGTTGCTTTAACTAAGAATGATTTAGGAGCTGAAGAATACAAATCTTTCTTAAAAATAATTGATGTAGCTGATTTTTTAGAGCTTTCAGGGACCTGTTTTGTTACTCATAAAGGGCAAAATAGTCTTTTAGCGACTAATTACAAGATTTTAAGTAAAGCTCTATTACCTTTACCAGAGAAATGGCATGGATTAAAGGATGAAGAAGAAAAATTAAGGAAAAGATATTTAGATTTACTACTAAATGATGAATTACATCAGCTTTTCATTAAAAAGGCTAAGTTTTGGCAAGTTGTTCGGGATTTTATGAATAAACATGGTTTTTTAGAAGTTGAAACACCGGTTTTAGAAACTACTACTGGTGGAGCTGAAGCTCGACCTTTTAAAACCTATCATAATGACTTTGATTTAGATGTTTATCTACGAATTTCAGTGGGGGAATTGTGGCAAAAAAGATTAATGGCTGCTGGATATGAAAAAACCTTTGAAATTGGTAAAATTTTCCGTAACGAAGGTAGTAGCCCTGATCATTTACAAGAATTTACCAACATGGAATTCTATTGGGCTTATGCTAATTATGAGGATGGAATGAAATTATCACAAGAATTGTACCGAGAAATTGCTGTACAAGTTTTTGGTACAACTAAGTTTAAAACTAAGGATTATGAATATGATTTAGCTTCTGATTGGCTCAGAATTGATTATCGAGAGGAAGTTTTAAAACAAACCGGAATTGATGTTTTAAAGGCTAGTGAAGAAGAGATGATCAAGAAAATAGAGGAATTAGGGGTTAAATATGATGGTGATAGTCGGGAAAGATTAACCGATACTTTATGGAAATATTGCCGTAAAAGTATTGCTGGTCCAGCTTTTTTAATAAATCACCCTAAATTAGTATCACCTTTATCAAAATCAAAGGATGATAACCCTGAATTAACTGAAAGATTTCAAATTATTATCGCTGGAAGTGAAGTTGGTAATGGTTTTAGTGAATTAAATGATCCCTTAGATCAAAGAAAGCGTTTTGAAGAGCAGCAAAAATTAATTGATCGGGGTGATGATGAGGCAATGATGCCAGATTGGGATTTTGTTGAAATGTTAGAACATGGCATGCCACCAGCCTGTGGTTTTGGTTTTGGTGAAAGACTTTTTAGTTTTTTAGTTGATAAACCAATTCGAGAAGCAACCTTGTTTCCATTATTAAAACCAAAGAAAAATGAATAATTGTATATTTTGTAAAATTAGAGATAGGGAAGTGCCGTCTCATATTATTTATGAGGATGATAAGGTTATGGCTTTTTTGGATGCTTTTCCGATTAGCTTAGGTCATACTTTAATTATTCCTAAACAGCATTTTAGTAATATTTATGATATTGAAGAAAGGGATTTAGTGGAAATTATTAAAGTAGCTCGGAAAATAGCTAAGGCTTATGAAGAAATTTTTGGGATTAATAATCTACAATTGATTAATAATGCTGGTAAGGGTGGCCAACAAGAAGTTTTTCATTTTCATCTTCATTTAATTCCACGATATGAAAATGATGGGATTGATTTATCACACCCTAAGGCTAATATTACAGAAGAAGAGAAGATTAATTTTTTGAATAAATTTAAAAATTCGGGGATCGTCTAATGGTAGGACTCCAGGTTCTGGTCCTGGCTATCTGGGTTCGAATCCTAGTCCCCGAGCATCATCGTAAAACGGGAGTCAAGAGCTTCCGTTTTTTGCTTATATTGGCCAAAATTTAGAGGTTCTAACCTATCAGAATCTTGGTTTATAATAGAGTTAAGCTTTTTGATGCAATTTAACTCTTTATTTAAAGAAATGCTAAGTTTTCCGTCTAAAAGAGAGAGGTTCGAACCAATAGAGTTTAGTATTGTTGTTTTTTCAGAAATAGATGCATTTTTGAATTTGTCTACTATAGTATGGAAGGTACCCCAAAAATTTGACACTTTCTCCATGCATTCCTACAATGTGAATATATGAAAAAAACATTTAAAATCTCTAAGGAGATAAAAGATCAAATTTTAGAAAGAGTTAAAGAAGGGTCATCTTCTGTCCCTAAAATAGCCGAAGAACATGGTATTAGTCCTAATACTATCTATAGCTGGTTAAGTCGAACTATTAAAGCTCAGCCTAGTTGGAGAGAGTATTCTGGTTTACAGAAACAAAATAAGGAGTTATTAGCTCTAGTAGGAGAGCTAACTATTAAATTATCTCAAACCCAAAAAAAGATTTAGCTATGAAAAGAGATAATAAGTCTCAGATAGCTAAAGATCTAGGCATATCTCGTCAATTAATATATTATCAATCTAAACAAGAAATAAAAGATTAGAATTTAAAGGTTAAAATAGAAGAAGTTTTACATGATTTTCCTAGTTACGGACATAAAAGATTGGCTGTTCATTTGAAAATTAATAAAAAAAGAATACTTCGAGTAATGAAATTATTTGGTATTAAGCCCTATCGTCGCAAAACTAAGAAATTTAAGTATGTTAAAGTAAATAGAGACATAGAATTTCCTAATCTATTATTAAATAATATACCCGAGTATCCCAATCATATCTGGGCTAGTGATTTTACCCATATTAAATACAGAGGAGAATTTATATATTTAGCCACTATTATTGATTTATACACTAGAAAAATAGTTGGATTTAGTATTTTAACTAATCATAGTAATCAATTGATAATTAATGCCTTATTTTCAGCTACCAACAACAATTCGATAGCCAAAATAATTCATTCTGATAGAGGCAGTGAATACACCTCTTATGATTATTCAGGTATTTGTAAAAATTTAGGAATAAAACAATCTATGAGTAGGCCAAGATGTCCTTGGGAAAATGGCTATCAAGAATCATTCTACTGTCAGTTTAAATTAGATTTAGGTGATCCTGATAGATTTGGTAATTTAGGAGAATTGATATATAATATTTATAGAACTATTTATAGGTATAATAATTTAAGAATACATTCAAAATTAAAAATGCCGCCTGTTATTTACAGCCGGCTTTATCAGGAATCTTGCAAGAATAGTGTCTAATGAAATGGGTACCTTCCAGAGTTAGTTGATTATCTTGGTCTTAAAAAAAGTCAAATAGTCTCTGGCTGTGGTTATTCTGATTTATTAATGGAAAAAGGGGTCTCGACTTATTGATAAAAACCCTGAAACTATCTTATTTTATTTCCTTGCTTTTTTTACTATTTTATGGTAATCTTTTACTAGATGAAAAATAGAAATCAAAAAATTTTAAAATTATTCTTGGGATTAACCGTAATTACCGGTTTTTTCTTTTGTAAATCTGGTGGAGCTATTGGACAATATTCTAATATTGATTCTGAAATTGATAGCTTAAATAATCAGATCCAAGTTCAAAGAAAACAAATGGAAGCTCTACAAAAGAAACAAGAGGAGTACGCTAAATTAATCAAAGCTAAAGAACAGGAGCAGGATACATTACAAAATCAATTAGAAATTTTGGATGCCAAATTAAAACAATCTGAATTAGAGATAGATCAAACTAATATTGAAATTAGTAAAAATAATTTAGAAATAAAGAAAATTGAAATAGATTTGGAAAATAAAACTGAGCAAATTGAAAAAGAAAAAGAACATATTGCTACATTATTAAAACTCTTACATAAACAGAGTCAATCTAGTCCTTTAGAAATATTATTATTAAACAACTCTTTAGCTGACTTTATTAATCAATTAACTTACTTGGAAAATACTGGAGAAGAAATTAGTCATAGTTTAGCTTCTTTAAAAATAGCCAAAGAGAAAATGGATCAACAAGGAAAAATATTAGAAGAAAAGAAAGAAAATTTAAATGAATTAAAAAAAGAATTAGAAAATAAAAAAAATATTTTAGATGGTGAAATAACTAATAAATCTTTCATATTATCAGAAACTCAAAAATCAGAAAAAGAATATCAAAAACTCTTGGAACGAGCTAAAAAAGAAAATGCTCAAGCAATGGCTGATATTGCTAATTTGGAAAGAACTGTTCGAGAGAAGTTGGCTCAAAGAGGGCAGGGAAGCACTCAGATACCAGTTAGTGATTTTACTTGGCCAGTTCCTAAAAATACTATTACAGCTAAATTTCATGATCCTTCATATCCATTTAGAAAATCAATTGGTGAGCATTCAGCAATTGATATTCGAGCCGCTCAGGGTACTACCTTAAAAGCCACTGCTTCTGGTTATGTAGCTCGAGTTAAATTTGATGGCAGTACTAGATATGCCTATATCATGATAATTCATGACGATGTTTATTCTAGTGTTTATGGACATGTTTCAGCAGTAAGCGTAAAGGAAGATGAATATGTTAGTCAAGGACAGGTTATTGGTAAAACTGGCGGAGCTCCTCGAACACCGGGAGCTGGACCTTTCTCTACTGGACCTCATTTACATTTTGAAATTAGAAAAAATGGACTTCCGGTTGATCCTTTAAATTATTTACCATAAAAAATAATAGAATAATGAACGATATTAAAAAAGCTAGCGTTTTATGCTAGCTAATTGTTTTTGATAAGGCTGTTTTTTACAGTAGGAGATATTTTCAAAACAATTCAATTCATTAATCTCTTTTTTATTAGAGGCAAGTTGGAAAATTTCCATATCAGTCATAATGGCTGTTATGAAAACGGGACTGAGTTCTGGTTTTTGTTCACAGAACTTTGTTATTTTTCCCCAAGCCTTTTCCATAGCAATTTCCATTTCTTTTCTTTGAAGTTGTTCATCTATAATAAAATAGACGTTTTCGTACATCCATTTTTTCATTTTTTCAAAAAGTATAGCCTCCGGTGTGTCTTGAAATTTTATCATTCCACACTCTAAGCTTTCTTTTTGAATAGCTTTGAGACAATTATAGATTCTTTGTTTTTTATTTTCTCCAAGTTTAAAGTAATAACTTGGTAAATTTCTTTTATTCAAAAAACCCACCTTTAGACAGTCTTCTATGTCTGAAAATAAGTAAGAGATATAGTACTTAAACTTTATCTGCATACATTTTGGGCTTTTTATTTTCCAAAATGTATCTGAACTTATTCAGAATGGTTACGCTAATCCAAATCTCGATCATGTATTTTTTTATGTATATCACGTAATTGTTTTTTAGTAACATGAGTATAAACTTGAGTGGTGGTGATATTTTTATGCCCTAAGAATTCTTGTACTAAACGAAGATCCACTCCTTGACTTAAAAGATCAGTCGCAAAAGAGTGTCGCAAGGTATGTGGAGTCGCCATCACCGGTAATCCCGCTATTTTTATATACTTCTTAACAATATCTTGAATGCTTTTAGTAGTTAAACGACGAGATTCATTAGTTTTTTCTATACCAGGTTTAAAGTTAATAAAAAGAGCTGGATCTAAATCAGTTCTTTTATCTAAATAGGCTTTTAAAGCCTCTAAAGCTCTTTTAGAGAAATAAACTGGTCTAATTTTTTCTCCTTTTCCACTAATAACAACCTCTAAATACTCAATTTTAGGTCCAATTTTAATCTGATCACGATTTAAAGCCACTAATTCGGCCACTCGAAGCCCTGTAGAGAATAAAGTCTCTAATATAGCCTTATCACGCAGAATGGGCAGGGAAGAGCCAGATGGGGCATTTAAAAGCTTCTTTATTTGCTCTAAATTCAAAAATTTAACTTCTTTCTCTGATTTATCCTTAGCTAACTTTATTTTACCAGAAGGTAGGGAATCAATACCTTTTTCTAAAAAGAAATCCAATAGTCCTCGTAGAGCAATTAGATAATAATTTTGAGTTGATTTTTTTAAAACTTTTTTAGTTTGAGGATCTATATGACGAGATAAGTGTAAGCGATAACGCCAAATATGATCCGAGTCTAAATCTTGAGGCTCTAGTTCTGATAAATTATTATCATTTAACCACTTAAAAAAACGATTTAAAAATCTAGCATAATTCTCTTGACTCTTAGGGGAGAGCCCTTTTTCTATTTCTAAATAATCTAAATAGTCTCTCAGATATTTTATTATCGGTTTTTGTTTCATATTCTAACTTCGCATAATGTATCTTAATCAACCTATTATAGTATTGTTAAACCCATAATATGAATTTCAGGTGTAAATAACAACAAAATCTTCATTAAAATTAAAAAGATTCCAACTACTACTAAACAAAATACAATAATAGCTAGAGCAAAAACAAATTTAAACATTCCTTCTCCCATCATATGATTCTTATATTAATTAATAATAAAAAATTTTATCACCATATCTTAAATCAATATACTTACTTTGACTTAATTTATCACCTAAATCCTTCTTTAAGACAAAAAATCGAGCTACTTGGTCTAAATACTCATCTTTAAGGCTAAAATACAATTCTAGGTCATTATTAAGCCTTAATTTAACGGTATTAAACTCTTCATCTAGAATAATAGTTTTAAAACCAAAATCACCATTACTATCAATATCATTATACAGCTTACTAACAAAATCAAAGTATTCTTGATCTAATTTAAGTTTTTTAGCCTGATCTGATAACCTATCTCGAGTAATATTAGTAATTAGAGGATGAAAATTCTCTTTTTTATAATTATCATCAACCAATAAACAAGGATCTTCGGATTCTTCTTCTTGAGCTCGACAATCCTTTATTTGCCTAACTAAATAACCATTTAGATCCAAAAAACTATAAACTCCATTTTCTAAAAAAAGAAAAGATTCTAATCTTTCGGTTAAATCTACTGATAAAGTTCGAGAAAAAAGTTTCTTTTTTATATCAACATTCTTAAAATTATAGCTATCTAGATTATTAATTAGATCGTTTTTATTAAAAAATAAGAGATTAGATTGCCTTAAAAATAATCTCTTTTTTCCCATTTGCTCATAAACCAAAGATTCAATTTCAGAAACTTCAACTCGATATAAGCCAGTAATATTTATATTTTTAATGTCTAAAGTCTTAGAAAACGTTAAAAAAACCACCAAAAATACACCTATAACACCTAGAATTATAAGAATCCAAAAAAAATTAAAAGATCTAAGTCTTTTTTCTTTTCTAAACGATCCAGAATATGATTTTTTGTTTCTTTCTGATAAAGAATGTCTTAAATTAGGTTTTATAGACATAATTAACTAAATTATCACCCTTTTTATATTAGCATTAAGCTTCACTAAGAGTTCATAAGGACTAATACCTATCTTTTTACTTAAATTTTCAACCGAATTATCTAAATCTTTTAGCTCTGAAATTAAATTAACCTCATCTCCAACTTGTACTTCCCTGTTGCCACAATTTAAACAAGATAAATTCATTGCTACTTTCCCTGCTATTTCAGCCCAAAAAACCTCCTTTTCATTACTGAATAAAAATTTTGCACAATTAGAAAAACGGGTATCTAGGCCCTCGGTATAACCAAAAGGAATAAGCGCAATTTTTGAATCTTGAGAAGCGATAAAGCTATTATTATACGACACTTTATCACCTTCCTTGATGTTATGAATAGCACTAACTTGCGAAAAAAGTCTCAAAGCTGGCTTTAAATTATCTCTCTCTAGTGATTCACCCAGTGATTCGTAGCCATAAATAGCTAATCCGGGTCTAAAAGCGTTTAAGCGAGGATTTTTAAAGGAAAATAAGGTAGCTGAATTACCTAAATGTATCCATTTAGGGTAAATTTTATACTTATTTAAAATTTCTAGGCCATTCCAAAAATTTTCCTCTTGATAAGCATTAAAATCACTATCAGGATTATTAGATTCAGCTAAATGTGAACAAAACCCAGAAACATTGACTCGAGATAAGTATTTAAAATTTTCCTCAATAAAAGATTCAAGATCATCAATTCCCTCTCGATTCATACCAGTATTTAAAAATAAATGGATCTTAGCTCGAGAAGCAAATTTTTTAGCTAAAAATTTTAAAGTCTTAGCGTTATAAACCACAAACTCAGTTCGCTTAGGTCGACAATATCGATAAGCTTTTAATGGCATTTCATTTAAAATTAAAACCTTACCCTTAAAATTTTTATAAATAATTTGAGCCTCAGGAAAAGAGTCAACAGCTAACATTTTAACCCTAGTTTTATTCAAAATTTGAGCCATCTCTTTTAAACCGTGACCATAAGCATTAGATTTTAAAACTGGAAAAAGTTCCGCTTGTTCTTGTAAAGTATAAAGATAGTTAATATTATGAATAATATTATCAGCTAATATTTCAATTCGATTTAAAGTTTTATAACGAGGTTTAACTATTTTTTTTAGAGAATTGATCATAAAGCTTATTTAATTTTAACCACTTGGCCAGAGCCACTAGATAAATGATCATACTCTAACTTAGTGCTAATATCTTTTAAATTGAGTTCTAAAGATTCTTTAGTAAATTTATCATAAACAGTTAGCTTTATATTCTCCATTAAATTTAAAACTTTACCTAAATCTGATGAGCCAGGAATAAGGCTTAATTCTAAATTAGCCCTAAAATTACTAGAACCACCTTTCAAATCACTAACTTCCCAAACCAATCGTTTAGCAATCTCACTATAAATTAATTTTCCATCTAAAACTCTTTTATTATCAGAAAAATAAACATTATCTGGTAAATTAGCAGTTAAAGATAGATTTTCTAAATCATTACCAATATTATTAAATTCTAAAAATACCCAATAATTAGTGGCCATATCAACAGCCGGTGGTAAAGGACCAACACCTAATTGATCACCTTGAGGACTATAATAATAAGCTCGGGCGGAAGCAGAAATTTGAGATCGAACTTGAGTATTTCCAGATTGAGCTTGTTGTTTTATAGTTTGATTTTTTAATTCATACTCAATATTAGCCCTTAATGATAAATTTTGATTAGCCTGAATCTGTCTTTGATCAAAAGATAGTTCTAAATTAATCTGACCACTTTCATCAGCTACTAAATCATCAATAATGATAGTTTTTCCGTTTAGAGAGAAACTTCCTCGAGATAATAAGGTTGGGTTAGTAATAGAAAAATTAGGGTTAGCTGAGATTAATTCTATTTTTATATTCTTAATAGTCTCTGATCCTTTGTTTTGATAATGAATAGTATAAGGTATTTTTTCACCTAATGAAACTAAATTTTTATCAGTTTTTAAACTTAAATTTAAATCGGGAGCCTGAACTGATAGAGTTAAAGCTTTCTTTTTAAAATTTAATTCATGATCTAAAACTTTAAAATCTAAACTGGGACTTAAATTTAAATCCCCTTCCCTTTTAGCACTTGCGATAAAATTAAGAGTCTTTTCTTCACGAGCTCGGAGCTCATCAATCACAATACGATTATCTTTTAAAGGAAAATCAGCTTCTCGCAAATTAAGATCCTCACCTAAACCTAATTTTAAATCTTTATATTCATTATTAGTTCGATTGATTAATTTTATTTCTCCATCTGACTCAGCTTCTAGATATAAAACTGGATCAAGAGATGATTCCATTTCTATAGCTGGTCCCTCAATATTAAAAAAGTAAGAATTTTTTAAACCATTACGACCGCATTGACTACAATTAAAAAGAAAAGAGAGAGTTTGTTGATCATTAGCTTCACCTTGAACTAATCCCTTAAGTTTAATTTGACCACTAGAGTTTAGTTCTAAATTTCCTAATGATAAAGAATTACTAATTGGATCAAATAAATTATTAGGTGAAACAGAGGTGATAATAAAGTTATCTGGAACTAAAATTTGAACTGAACTATTATCCGCTTTAATGTTAGCTTTGTAATTTAAATCAAAACTAGCCTCCGCTCCACTATATATCTCACTTTGATTAGCTTTTAATTCTAAATAAACTAAATCTCGCTCTTTATTTCGATTAAGAAAAAATAAAGAAACGGCTAAAATAATAATTAAAATTACTAAAATAATATCAGCAATTAAATGCCATGAACTATCACGATAATATTTTTCCCTTCTTTTTCTAAAAGGATTTAAGACTAAATTCAAATTACCAACTACTAAATTACCACTTTTTTTAACCTTAATTTCTTCTTTATCAATACTAACAGCACTATCTTCTTTAGTCTCTTTAATTAATTCCACTTTTTCACCTGGTGGAATGATTTCTAAACCTTCCCCCTCTTCAAAGTGTTCTTGTTTTTTGTTTTCTTTTGTCATATTTTTATTATAGTTTATTTAAAGTTTTTTATCAATTAAAAGCTAATCGATCCAACCAGAATATCACTAATATTATCTTTATCTAAATCATCAGTCATAACTCTGAGGCCTGATCTAAAACTATCTTCATAAGCCAAAAATGATTTCATCAAACGACCATCTTTATCAAAAATTTTAACTTCTGGCCGACCCCCAGGACCCGGAGCGGTAATAATTTCTCTTTGCCCATCTCCATCAATATCTCCAACTGCCAAAGAAACTCCACCTCGAAAATTTTTATCATAAGCAAAGAAACCTCCAATTAAAGGGCGACCATCCTTATTAAAAACTCTAATATGGGGCCCACCACCGATACCAGCAGCAGTAATAATTTCTTGTGTACCATCACCATCTAAATCCATAACCGCAACCCGAACCCCACCTCGAAAATTTTTATCATAAGCAAAGAAACCTCCAATTAAAGGGCGACCAGTATTATCAAAAACTCGAACATGGGGCCCTCCTCCCTGCCCAGCGCCGGTAATAATTTCTTTAGTTCTATCACCGTTGAGATCAGCCACCGCTAAAGATATTTCCCCTTTAAACATACCTTCATAAGGTTTAAATTCTCTAATTTTCCTATTATTTCGATAAATAGAAATAACACCACGATAGTTAACTAAAGTTTCATCTTGACCATCATTATCAATGTCAGTCACAATAATTTGAGAATTAGCTGGATAAGCATCTAAATAAGCAAAAAATCCAGCTCGACTTTGATGACCATTTCGATCAAAAACTCGAATAAAATCACCATTATTAAAAGCACTGTTTCTAATAGTTCCAACACTAGAGCTTCTTCTAATTAAAATTAAACCATCCTCCGGCTTCAATTTAACATAATTAACTATCGTTCCATTATTAACACTACGATCCTGACTACCATTGATTTTTTGAAATTCTTCTTGTTTAAAAACATACAATTGCTCCTGTTTAGTGGAATTAACTAAAACTATACCCTCACTAAAATCTCGACGCCATAAACCATTTTTATAATTACTATTAGATCGATCTAATAGATTATAAGCCGCCGATTGAGCTTGACCAAGATTATTATCATATTCATCATACCACCATAATTGTCCATGACTTTCATTACTAAAATCAAAACTAAAATAACCATGACTCTCCATTAAAGTGCTAGCTAAACCATAACGCATAGCCTGATAATTATGTCGATTAGAGTTATAAGAATTGATAACAGTTACATTAGGATGATTATTTGAATCCTTGATTCGAGAATAGGTTGAAATAATTCCTCCCCAATTACCACTACTTTCCCATTGAGCTGGAAAACCTTCAAACATTACTCCATTTAAAAGATTTTGATAACCAGAAAAAACTTTTCCATTGCCTAAAATTAAATATTGCGAACCTAAAAGCTGACGAGTTTTTTGCAACATCTTTTTAACCCCATCTGACCAAGCTCGATCAATATAGTTAGCTGGACGAACCTGTCCTTCATTATTTATATCTATATTAGCTGAAGCCCAAGTAATATCACCCCAAATATTATCATAAAAAATACCATCCCATAAGCCAGTCGATATTATTTCTCGTTTAACAAACTCCGGTAAAAAATCATTCCATCTTTGTCCAGCGGAGTTAGTCTTAGCTCCGTTACTAAGATTTAAAAGATAGGTTCCAGGCCAAAAACTAGTTCGATGAGAGTTATTATTTTTTAACCACCAACCATCAATAATATTATCAATTAATTTTTTTCTTAATGTGGCTTCTCGACTCCATTCACTCTGATAAATATTAGCATTAGCCTCTTGAGAAGTAATGTACGCCAAAATTATAATATCCGGATTTAATTGTCTAATTTTTTTAAGATTAACTCGACTATTCTCTTGCACTTCCATATCTAAAATTAAAAGATCCCATTTGGCTAATTCAGGAACCTCATGGTTAGCAATAGTCCATTTTAAAAAATAGTTAGCCTTTTTAGGATAAGTATTACTAGCAGCCCTAAGCTCAGAAATATTGATAATAAAGCAAAAAACTAGAAGACTAACAAAAATATTAATAAATCTAAAAAATCTAAACATGCTTCTTTTTCTTAAAAATAATCACCTAAGTTTAACATAAAAATAGGCTTTTTGGCAAGAGGGCTAATATTTTAAATTAATTACTGATATTTCTGGTGGATTAAATAATCTTAAGGGTAAAACCACATTCCCTAAGCCCGGACTAACAAAAATATCACTAGAAAAAAGATGATAAAAACCTCGATCAAAATTATATTTACTAGGTATGATGTATTTATAAAGCCCAGGAATTCTAATCTGTCCAGCATGAGTATGACCTGATACCATTAAATCAACTGATAAACAAGGTCCCTCCTCTAAACAATATTCTTGTACCTCATAAATAGTATCGGGATTGTGAGCAATTAATAAATTTAAATCATAATTTAAATCTGAATTATCTTTTAAAATACTAAAATCAGGTAAGCCAGTCCAAATATCCTCTAAACCTATAACCCTAATTAGGGTATCATTAATCTCTAAAACTCGGATTTGATTATTTAAAACTAAAACCCCTTGACTAGCTAAGGTAGCATTAATTTCTTTAGAAATATTATCATCACCTTTTCCATAATCATGATTACCTAAAACAGCAAATTTTGGAACTTTAATTCTTTTTAACTCTGAGAAAAAATAATCTAATTTTTTTGGATTTATTTGATATCGAAAATCTCCCGGAAGAATTACAATATCAGGATTAGTCAATTCTATTTTTTTAATTACTTTTTTTAAAAAAGCTTTATCTCGATAAACTCCTAAATGTAAATCAGAGGCCACAGCAATTTTTAAATCATTTCCCGTCTCATTTTGAATTAAATCATAGTCTTTTATTATTATTCGATTAGGTTCAATGAAACGAGACCAGATTAAGACCAAAACAATTAAAAATAAAATAACTATTTCAATAGAAAATTTTTTAATAGAATATAATCTCCAAATTAAAAATAATAAAAGAGGAAAAAGTAGATAAAAGGAATAATAAAAAAGTGATAACAGAAATATGATCATTATTTTTTCTTAATTATACTTAAATTACCCGGAATAAATTTTTGTAAGACTTCCGGAATCTTAACACTGCCATCAGCTAATTGATTTTGTTCTAAAATAGCTGGAATTAAACGAGCTGTAGCTAAACCCGAAGCATTTAAAGTGTGAGGAAAATATCGTCCTTCCTCTCCTTTAACTCGAATATTTCCACGACGACTTTGATAATCTAACGCATTAGAAATAGAGCTAACTTCTTTGTAAATATTCATACTAGGGATATAAACTTCGAGATCTAAGGTTTTAGCCATAGCGGCCGAACAATCTCCAGCTGCTAATTTACTAACTTGAAAATGAAGCCCTAGACTTTCTAATAATTTACTAGCCTGATCAATCATTTCATCAAAAGCTTTCCAAGAATCCTCGGGCTTAGTATATTGAAACATTTCAATTTTATTAAACTGGTGCCCCCGAATCATTCCTCGCTCTTCCTGACGATAAGCTCCGGCTTCACGACGAAAACAAGCTGAATAAGCAATATATTTTATTGGCAACAAATTTTCCATTAAAATTTCTTCCCGATGATAATTACCTAACATCATTTCAGCCGTAGCATTTAAACATAAGTCCTCATCTTTCAACCAAAAAAGATCTTCGGCAAATTTAGGTAAATGACCAGAAGCATAGGCTGAAGCGGAATTGAGAAGAAAAGGAGGAATTAAAAAAGTATAATTATTCTGATGATGATAATGAATAAAATAACTCAATAAAGCCCATTCTAATAAAGCTCCCTCTCCTTTATAAATCCAAAAACCACTACCAGACATTTTAGCAGCTCGTTTATAATCAATAATATCTAGATCTTGAGCTAACTCCATATGATCTTTAGCCTTAAAATCAAAAGATGGTTTCTCAAAAAAAGTATGGATAACTTCATTATTCTCCTTACCCCCCGCTACCACATCATCAGCCACAATATTTGGTAACGATAATAATTCCTCAGTTAAATTATTTTCCACATCTTTTAGCTTCAATTCTAAATCCTTAATTTCTAAATTAATTTTTTTAATGTTTTCAATTTCTTCAGGAGTCGGCTTAGTTTTAGAAGATTTATTTCTTTGCGCCTGAAGTTCTTCTAATTTAGGAATTAAAATCTTTCTTTGATCATCAAGGGATATGATTAAATCCAAATTTAAAGGAAAATCATCACCTAATTTTTTTCTTAAAGATTTTTCAACTAAATCTTGTTCGTCTCTAATTTTTTTAATGTCTAACATATTTTTATATTTTAACTTATAACTTGTCCTCCAAAAGTTTTTAAAAGATCATTAATAGCTTCCTCATTATTATTTTTATCTTTTGTTTCTAAATCATCTAAACCCTCTTCTACTAGAACTTTCAAACTAATTTGACACTGATAAACTTCTTCTAAGAGATCTTCAATTATTTTTTTAATTTCAGGACTTTCTAATTTCTCTTGATGAAATTTATATTTCAAAGTCAATCTTAACTCTTGATTAACTAAACTATCTAAACGACCAGCTTGTAGTATAGAAGAAAGAGAGTGATTCAAGGGTTTAATTTTTTTTAAAAATTCTGGCCAACGAGATTCAATTTCCTGAATGTTATTCATTAATTTATCACTATTTTGTTTGGTTTTAATTTTTTTAATATTTTTAACATCAATATTTTGCCCAACTCTAATTATCGCTAATTCAATAGCTAAAGTTGGTAAACTAGAAACTTTTAAATCTTTAAGAGCGATTATAAACTCCTGACTTAAAGTCATTAAATTATCTAAAGAAAAAGACTTAGCAATTTTAGCTAAATGTAATTCCGATTTTTCTCCCTGATCTAAGCCTAATTGAGTACTTAAATTTTCATCAAAATGAGATAAGATCATTTTTCTAATTAAATCTAACAAATCATTCAAAAAGTTTTTTAAATTAACACCTCCACTATATAATTCATTTAATATTCTAATAGCCTGAGCAATATCTTTTTGAGCTAAAGCTTCTAAAAAAGAAAAACTTTCATCTTCAGTGTTTTTTGGTAAAATTAAGCTAGCACTTTCTAAGTTAATTTTCTTTCCCGAAACAGCAATAATTTGACTTAATAAGCTTTCCGCATCACGAAGATGTCCCTCCGATTTTCTAGCTATTAAATTTAAAACCTCGTCATCAATATCTAATTTTTCTCCCTGAGCAATATATTTCAATTTAGCCAACATATCAGGAGTAGATATTTTTCTAAAATCAAATCTTTGACAACGAGAAATAATAGTGCTCGGCACTTTATAAACCTCAGTCGTACAAAGAATAAAAATAACTTTAGCTGGTGGCTCTTCTAAGGTTTTAAGTAAAGCATTAAAAGCGGGATTAGATAACATATGAACCTCATCAATAATGAAGACACGATATTTATCAGCCATCGCCCGAACTCGACTTAAGGCAATAATATTATCTCGAACATTATCAACTCCAGTATTACTGGCTGCATCAATTTCAATAATATCCAAATTATTAAAATCATTAATACTACGACAAGTAGAGCATTCATTACAAGGCTCAAAACTATCCGAAGGGCGATTATCACAATTAACTGCTTTAGCTAAAACTCGAGCTAAAGTAGTCTTTCCTACTGCTCGAGGACCGCAGAATAAATAAGCATGAGCTACTTTATTTAATAAAATCTCGTTTTGTAAAGTAGTCTTAATATGATTCTGTCCCAATATTTGACTAAAGTTTTGTGGTCTATATTTTCGATATAAAGACGCCATAATTACTATATTACAATATTAATTATTTTATTCTTAATATATATAACCTTTTTAATTTCACCATTTAAATACTTTTTCAAATTTTCACTTTCCTTTATTAAATCTAAAACTTCCAGCTCCTCTAAATCTCGTTCGACTTCTATCACTCCCCTAGTTTTACCATTAAACTGTACGGCTAAAGATATCAATTCTTGATTTAAAATATTTTTATCATAAGCTGGCCAAGATTTCTGATGAATAGAAAAATCCTGACCCACACGATGCCATAATTCTTCACTTAAAAAAGGAGCGACTGGAGCTAAAATTAATAAAAAAGTTTTGAAAGATTCTAAGGAAATTTTTTCAGCTTGATAAAAAGTGTTAACCATGATCATTAATTGTGCAATAGCAGTATTAAATTTTAAATCTTCAAAATCTTCTTCTAATTTTTTAATAGTTTTATTTAATTCTAAAATTATCGCTGGAGAATCACTAACACCATCTTCAACTCTTTCAACTAAAGCTTCCACCCGATCTAAAAAACGCCTAATCCCAGCTATATTATTAACATTCCAAGGTTTAGAATCTTCAAAGCTACCTAAAAACATTTCATATAATCTTAAAGTATCCGCACCATATTCGGCAATAATATCATCAGGATTAATTACATTTCCCTTAGATTTACTCATTTTATTCCCATCCTCAGCTAAAATTATTCCGGGATGTCTTAATTTTTTAAAAGGCTCATTAATACCTGTAGCTAAATATTTATCCAAAACTTTAGTAAAAAATCGAGCATAAAGTAAATGTAAAACTGAATGCTCTGCTCCACCGATATAAATATCAACCGGCATCATCTCTTTTATCTTCGCCAAATTAGAAAACTCCTCATCATTTTTATTATCAAAATAACGATAATAATACCAAGAAGAGCAAACAAAGGTATCTAAAGTATCGCTTTCTCTTCGAGCTGGACTTTGACATTGAGGACAATTTACTTGATGAAAAGATTTGGATTCAGCTAAAGGTGATTCGCCATTTGGTTTAAAATTAACATCAAGAGGTAATAATACTGGCAAATCTTCTTCAGGAACCGGAACTAAACCACATTTATCACAATAAATAATAGGAATGGGAGCGCCCCAATATCTTTGCCGAGAAACTAACCAATCACGAAGACGATAATTAATTGATCTTTTTCCTAAACCATTTTCTTCTAGATAATCAATCATCTTAACCTGAGCCTCTTTAACACTTAAGCCATTTAAGAAATCAGAATTAATAACTGTTCCCTCACCTAAATAAGCCCCTTGAGTAATATCAAAACCATCAATCGAGGGAATGATTTCTAAATCATATTTTTTAGCAAAAGCAAAATCTCTTTCATCATGAGCTGGAACCGCCATAATGGCTCCGGAACCATAATTTGGTAAAACATAATCAGCCACAAAAATCTTTAATTCTTTATTATTTAAAGGATGAATAGCTTTAAGACCCTTAATTTCTAAACCGGTCTTCTCTAAATCAAAAGTCATTCGATCTAATTCAGTTTTAGTTTTAACCTCAGCTAAATAATCCTCTAATTCTGATCTATTCTCAATACTATCTAACAATTCTACTAAAAGAGGATGTTCTGGACTTAAAGCTAAATAGGTAGAAGCAAATAAAGTGTCGGGACGAGTAGTAAAAATTTCTAAATATTTTTTACTAGATAATTTATGCTTAATTTCAAAATTAACTATAGCTCCCTGACTTTTACCAATCCAATTAATTTGTGAAGCCTTGGTTGATTCAGGCCAATCAAGATCCTCTAAACCATTAAGGAGCCCTTTAATTTTTCGACCTTCATAATCCTGATCTTCAATAAAATCAGTGATTTTAAAAAACCATTGCTCTAAATCTTTTTGCAAAACTTGATGACCACAACGTTCACAATGTCCACCTTCGGCTTGCTCATTGGCTAAAACTGTTTGACATTCATCACACCAATTAACCTTAGCCTTTTTTTTGTAAGCCAACCCATGTTTAAATAATAATAAGAAAAACCATTGAGTCCATTTATAATACTCAGGAGAACTAGTTTTAATTTCTAAATCCCAATCATAAGAAAGTCCAACAGCTTTCATTTGAGAAATAAAATTTTTAATAGCTTCATTAGTTGTTTCTTCAGGATGAATTCCAGTTTTAATAGCATAATTTTCAGCTGGTAAACCAAAAGCATCCCAACCCATTGGATGAATCAGATCATAACCCTTCATTCTCTTAAAGCGACTTAAAATATCAGAAGCCACGTAACCCTCAATATGACCAACATGAAGACCAGAACCAGAGGGATAAGGAAACATATCTAAACAATAAAATTTCTTATCTGAATCTATTTTTTTAGGACTTTGATATATTTTTTCATCCAACCAGCGTTGCTCCCACTTTTTTTCAAATGATAAATCAATACTCATAATTCTTTATGTATTAATAATAACCCTATTTTATACTCTAAACCTCTAAAAAGCAAATTTGATATATCAAAGTAATTAAACCCTTAAACATATTCTTTCGCCTCTTCGGATAACCTTAAAATATCTTTATCAATATTTTTCTCCAAATCTTCTTTTTTTCTCTCAGCGCTTCGTCTCTCGCCTATTATTCTGTCAACTACCTTAGGCCAAGATTGAAGTGCCTCACTCATTAAAAGAGCTTGACTAGTCCGATCATCATAACCAGCTAATTTTAAATTAGCCATAGCAATTATTCCATTCTGAACAACTTTAAAATAATCAGGATGCATATAATTACCCTCAGTTTCTGATTCATTATAATCATAGCCATAAGTATAAATAGTTTCAGGAACTAAAAGAGATAAACTAATATTTTTTATTATCTCATTATCGGTAAAATGAGCCGAGATTTCATCTTTAACCTGAGATTCAATTTTAGCGTTTCGACTCAAGTCCACTACTTTTTCTGGATCTTTAATACCAAGATTTTTTATTATTTTAACAGCATTTTCTAAATCACTAAGATGAACTCGAAGCATTAAATCATTAATAACATGATGCTCCTCATGTCTTAGAATTTCTTTAGAATAATCTTTTCGATCAAAACCTTCAGGAGATTCAATAATAACACCCCCTTTAAGTTCGGGAAAAGAAGCTTTTTCCATTTTAGCTCCAGCATAACCCTGACAAGAATCCAAATCTCCGGGTTTTAAACTTTTTTTAGTAAGATTTTTGCCAGTATAAATAAGAGCAAAATCTTCTGGACTTCTCATTTTAAAATAAAGACTAAGAGGTCTAATAATAACATCTATTTCACCTTGAGGTTTCATCTTAAAAATTTCCTCAAAGAAAGCTTCCTTATCTAGTTCCCCCGCCTCATTACTATGCTTATCTTGTAATAATTTTATTTTCTTAACTCGTCGTTCGCAAATATTTAAAACCTTCCGAATTTTAGTTCGCATTTCTGGAGTTAAGAGATATTTATCAAAAAGCTCTTCATTAGCCTTAAGAAAATCTTTGGACCTAAAACTATCTCTTTGTTCCTCAATAGTATCTAGGGCCTTTTTTTGAATCTCAGCTAATCCTAATTTTTGAAATCGCCAAGTTTCTTTTAAGTCTTTTATTTTTTCTAAACCTTCAGCCCCATGATATTCTTTTTTAATCTCCTCTAAACTCTCTTTAATATCAAAGGGCTTAAAACCTTCATTTTTCATAAATTTATATTAAATTTTTAAAATTTCCCCTATTAATTCCTCTCTCCCAACTAAACTTTGACTAGAAAAGGCTATTACCTTAAATCCAGAAAATATTTCTTCAATTTTTTTTCTTTGCTTCAATCTTTCCGAACTCTTAACTTTATCCAACTTATTCATTATAATTACAATGTTTTTTCGATGGCTTTCTAAAGCGCGAAACATTTCTAAATCATCACTAGTCGGTCCAACCTTAGCATCAATAACTAAAAAAACTTTATCAGGTCGTTGATCAGAATGAAATAAATACCAATTAATCCTCTTCTCTATCTCTCGCTTTAAACTTAAAGGTAATTTAGCATAACCATAGCCCGGTAAATCAACTAAATAAAAAGAATTATTGACTAAAAAAAGATTAATTTCTCTGGTTCGTCCAGGACTAGAACTACTCCTAGCTAATCCCTTTTGACCACAAACACTATTAATTAAACTAGACTTTCCAACATTGGATCGACCCACAAAAGCTAATTGAGGTTCTGGTCCCGATAAAATATTATCTGGCCCAATAATACCTTTAACAAATTGCGCTGTTTTTATCTTAGTCATAGAGTTATTTTAACATTTTTTATCTTAAAAAGCAAAATCATTTTTTCTTGTTTTTTAAAACAAATTTGTTATACTCAGGATATGAAGATTTTAAAAGTTAAGGATAATACTAAAGAAAATATTATTAAAGAAGCCATCAGGGTTTTAGAGTCTGGTGGTCTTATAATTTTTCCAACCGAAACCTGTTATGGTCTGGGAGCCGATGCTACTAACCCTCAAGCCATTAAAAAACTATTTCAATACAAAAGCCGACGAGAAGGAAAACCCCTATCGATTGCAGTTAGTGATCCGGAAATGGCTAAAAATTATGTTGAAATTAATGAATTAGCGGAAAATATTTACCAAAATTACCTCCCTGGCCCTATTACTGTTATTTCCAAATCATTAAAAAAAACGGCCCCAGGAGTTGATTCTGAATATGGAACTCTCGGTATTCGATGGCCTGATTATCCTTTAGTTTTAGAGATAATTAAAAAATTTAAAAAACCTATTACTGCAAGCTCAGCTAATATCTCGTATCAACCCAAACCTTACTGTATACAAAAATTACTCAATGGTTGTCCTAAAAAGAATCAAGCCCTAATTGATCTCATTATTGACGCAGGACCCTTAAAAAAAAGAGAAACTTCAACTGTTGTTGACACCACCTTAAATAATTTAAATATTATGCGCCCTGGTCAAATTGAGTTAAAAAAGGATCTAAAAGCTAAGTCGCCTTCCTTATCAGCTCAAACTAAAACTCCAGAAGAAACTATCCAATTAGCTAAAATGACTCTATTAAAATATATAGATCAACGACAAAAACAAAGCCTAGTTTTCTTTTTAGTTGGCGATTTAGGAGCTGGAAAAACTCATTTTTCTAAGGGCCTAGCTCAAGGTTTAGGCATAAAAAGTATTATTAAGTCCCCCACCTTCACTATTTTAAATGAGTATAATAATTTCATTCATTTAGATACTTGGCGATTAGAAAATTTACTTGATCTTCAAGCTCTAAACCTGGAATCATATTTTAAAGCTGGTAATGTTCTGTCAATTGAATGGGCTGATAAATTTCTATCGGAATTAAAATCTCTAAGTAAAAAAATGGGAGCCAAAATTATTACGGTAAAATTAGAGTATTTAGATGAAAATACTCGAGATATTAAAATATATGAGTAAAAAAATTAATCCTTATATCCTAGCCATTGATACTAGCTGTGATGATACTTCAGTAGCTGTTCTTAAAGGTCGCCAAGTTTTATCTAGCATTATTTCCTCTCAAGTTGATTTGCATAAAAAATGGGGCGGAGTTGTTCCTAGTATTGCTCGCCGAGCTCATCAGGAAAATCTACCTAAAGTTTATCAAGAAGCTTTAAAACGAGCTCAAATCACTGAGAAAAATATCGATTATATTGCGGTTACTTATGGTCCTGGACTAGCTATTGCTCTCGAAGTTGGTATTAAATTTGCTCAAGATCTAGCTCTGGGAAAAAATAAAAAATTAATTCCGATTAACCACATGGAAGGTCATCTTCTCGCTTCCCTAGCCTTAAATCGAAATAATAAAGGAATAAAATCAGAATCAAGTATCTTTCCAGCTTTAGCTTTATTAATCTCAGGTAATCATAGTGAAATAGTTTATGTTAAAAGAATTGGCGAATATGAGATTCTGGGAGAAACCCTAGATGATGCGGCTGGTGAAGCCTTTGATAAAGTAGCTCGAATGCTTAATTTAGGTTATCCAGGAGGAGAAATTTTAAGTAATCTGGCCCGCCAAGCTTCAACTAATTGGTCTAAAAAAGAAAAGGGCTCTAAGGGTTTAGGTCGTTTCGGCTTACCAATACCAATGCTATATTCGCCTGATCTTAATTTTAGTTTTTCTGGTCTCAAAACAGCTTGTTTGTATAAAATAAAAGAACTGCGAGCTAGTGGACAAAAAGAAAGTAATTGGTCTTTTGATTTTGCTCGCGAATTTATTGAAGCTTTAAGTGCCTCTCTTTTAAATAAATTTAAAAAAGCCTTACAAAAACATCCTGAAATAAAATCCATTATTATGGGTGGTGGAGTTTCTAATAATACTTTTATCACTCGAAAATTTTCTAATTTAGCTAAAGAAGAAAATAAAAAATATCTTTTGGCTGAAAAAAGATTTCGTAGTGATAATGCGGCCATGATTGGAGTCGCCGCTTATTACAATCTTAAACTTAAAAACTTTTATTTAGAAAAAGAAAAAGATATTCTAAATCTTGATCGTCAACCTAATCTAAGATTAGATGATGATTATAACTCTTAGCGATGAAAACCTAAATCAGCCGGATTACTACCACCAGAAATAAATTTAAGTTCTCCTCCTTGAGATTCAAAAATTTTTCTAAGCTCACTCACCTCTTGAGCTAAACTTACTGTAGCCGGTGAAACCTTTGATTTATTAATAATATTTTTAGACCAATAATCTAAAACTAAACGACTATCACCAAAAACCTTCTTAACTCCTTTTTCTATAGCAAGCTCTAAAGCATATTTACAAGCTAATAATTCACCAAAATTATTTGTTACCCCTTCAGGAACCTTAACTCCCGGAATTAAATTATTATTTTTTTCATCAATTACTTTTATTTTAACTTTAGCGTCCCCACCAGTTCCAGAATCAAAATATATTCCTTCATCTAAAGCTAAACGCTTAATATCATAAGAAGCTCCGGCATCTAACCAAGCTTGAGCCTCTTCTCGAGATTCAAAAGATTTATACTTAGCTCCAGAAAATCCTCGAGTTTGAGATTGGCAATCTTCCCAAGTTTCGCTAATACCACTAGCGCCCTCTTGAAGAGCCCAAGCATAATATTTCTTTTTTTTCTTTTTATTGTTAGAAAAAAGACTTTGTTTTATCATATTTTTAATATTAAATTATCATCAATTAAATTTAATAAACGACTCTTAGCTAAAGGCGCATCTTGATTAAACCTTTGTCCAAATTTACTATAAGATAAGAAAACCTTTTTTTGAGCCCGAGTTAAAGCTACATAAAATAGCCTCTTCTCTTCTTCTATATTATCACTTTTATAACTAGGAAAATAACCTTCGTTTAAAGCTAAAAGAAACACATAATCAAACTCTAAACCTTTAACCTGATGAATAGTGACTACTGGTATTTTACCATTATCTAAACCTAGAAAATCAATATTTTTTACTAGGCTAGAAATATGAATTAAATTATGTAAAGAGCTACGCTGATCTAATGATTCCTGATCACGAGATTTAAAAAAAGATTTAAGAGTTAAAAATGATTTTTCTCGTTGTAGCCAATTTTTATCTTTTTGATAGTAATCTCTTAAACCCGATTCAATCCAAATATATTCTAACAAATCATCAGGTCGCCGTCGATCTAATTCCTTTTCCCAATTATTTAAATTAGAACTTAATTTAATAAATTTATCTTTAAATTTAGACCAAGTTTCTTGCCGACTCTGACTCTGTTTTTCTAAAATCTTTACTAAATAGAATAGAAGGTCAATAGTAGCAGCTACATCATCATCAGCACTATGAGTAGCTGACTTAAATTTTAAACGTTTGGCAATATAGCTTAATTTATAACTCTCTAAATTTAAAAATCGTCTTGCCAAGGCTAAAGTATCATAATGAATCTTAAAATCTATTTCAATTCCCTGACGTCGAGAATTTTCCCTTATCATATTTAAATCAAAAGATAAATTATGACCAATTAAACAGGAGTCAGCTAAAAAATCTTTTAATTCTGATAAAACTTTCTGAGGCTCTTCTCCATTTTCAGCTAAAAATTCATCACTAATTTTATGAACCTGATAAGTAGAGGCGACTGATTTAGTATTTTTTAAATAATAATGAAATTCTTGACCTAGTTTTCCTTGTACTATTTCTCGAGCATAAATCTGAACAATTTCATCAGTAGCTGGATTTAAACCAGTAGTTTCAGTATCTAGGACCACTATCCGCCCAGTTTTATAAGCCTCTAATAGAGGAAGATAGGGTTCAGAAAAAGCATAATTTCTAAAACTAAGAAAATCAGATATACCAAGTCCATTTTTGGATCCCTCTTCTTTAATCTTCTTTAAAGTTTCCGCACCAATATTTTTAGCTGGCCGATCTATAACTCGCCGAGCTGCTAAAAAATCAGATCGATTAATTAATATTTTTAAATAAGCTAAGAGATCTTTAATCTCTTGACGTTTAAAAAAATCATATTGATCCACCGTTAAAAAAGATATATTGTTTTTAGTAAAAATTTGCGCCACCTCTTTAATAGTCCAACGAGCTCGATTCAAAACAGCTATTTTAGCTTTAGAATCCTGACTTCTAATTTTTTTTATATTATCAATAATCCAAGAAACTTCTTCCTCTAAATTATAAGCAGAGAAAAGATGTAAACATTTTTCTTCTAAAACTTCTCGCCCATTATCATCCAAAGCTTTAGTTTCCGGCTCCTCCATTTTATCCAGAATAGATAAAAAGGCTTTAATTAAATTAGGATTAGAACGATAATTTATTAATAAAGATTTCTCCTTAACTGGAGCAAAATGTTTTTTAAACAACGAAGCAATAAAGCGAGGACGAGAATCTCGAAAAGTATAAATAGTTTGATCGATATCGCCAATAAAAGAAAGATTTTTATGTTTTCTAGCTAACTCTTTAATTACCAAATACTCCGACAAATGCGTATCTTGAAATTCATCTACTTGAATAAATTTAAAACGCTCCGACCATTTATCTCTAATACTCTCATTAGTTCCTAAAGCCTCTAAAGTTCTTAAAACTAATTCATTAAAATCAAAAGCTCCTTGTTTTTTTAATTCTCTTAAATACCTATTAGAAAAATCAAGCCAGCTATCATTTATTTTCATCGGAGCTATATTATGACCCAAATTAATTTGTAATTGATTTAAACGATAACGATATACTTTATCTAATACCCGATTCAATTCTGAATATGTATCCGAAGTATACCCTAAAACATCTCGAGCTAAATCTATTTGCTCCTCTTCATCTAAAATTAAAAAATCAGGATTAAAACCTAAAGTTTTGGCTTCAGCTTTAAGAAAATAAGCACAGAAACCATGGAAAGTTTTAACTAAAACATCTTCCGAATTATCAATTTCTTTTTTTTGCAAACGATCTTTAATTTCATCTGCCGCTCGATTAGTAAAAGTTAGAGCTAAAATTTCATTAGCTTGAATCCCCTGTTCTAAGGCTTTAAAAATTCTCTCAATTAAAACGGTAGTTTTTCCTGTACCAACAGGAGCATTAATTAAATAAGCTCCAAAAATACTATTTATAATATCTTCTTGTTCTTTATTAAATTTCATAATATGTTAAAATGATCTTATGAATCTCGAAAAAGAAAAACAATTATTTTCTAAAGGTTATCAACTCATTGCGGCTATTGATGAAGCTGGACGAGGTCCTTTAGCCGGTCCAGTTTTAAGCGCCTGTGTTATCATAGATAATACTTTTGAAATTAGTCCCGAATTATTAGCTGTTCGGGATTCTAAAAAATTAAGTGCGCTACGACGACAAGAACTTTTTCCACTTATTAAAAAATCAGTTAGAGCGGCTGCTATTGGTATGTGTGATAATAATACCATTGATCGAATTAATATACTACAAGCCACTCTTCTTTCAATGAATAAAGCTCTTCTGGCCACTAAGCTTACACCAGATATTATCCTAATTGATGGAAATTATAAAATACCAAAATTAAAAACTCCTCAAGAAACTATTATTTCAGGTGATGATTCAGTTTTTAGTATTGCCCTAGCCTCAATTATAGCTAAAGTTAGTCGGGACTTTTTAATGGAAAAGTTTCATCAAGAATATCCTCAATATGGCTTTGATCAACATAAGGGTTACGGAACCAAGCAACATTTAGCTATGATAGAAAAATTTGGCCCTTGCCCTATCCATCGACTCAGCTTCGCCCCCTTTAAATCATAGCTCGCTCTATTCTCTTCAAACTTCTTTCTTTTCCTAAAGCCCATAAAAGCTCAAAAGGACTCGGACTATTTTTCTGTCCTGATAAGGCTACTCGTAAAGGCCATAAAAAATCACCATTTTTATAACCCTTATCTTTTAAATAAGAAAGGATTTTCTTTTCTAAAGACTCAATTTGCCAAGCATTTTCATTAATACTATCAATCACTTGATAAATTTCTTTTAAATTATTCTTAACTTGATCTAAACTTAAATCTTTCCAGATTAATAATTCTTCTTCATAAACAAAATCATCACGAAACAAATAAAAACTTAAACTAGCAATATCCTCTAATCTTTTTAAACGCTCTCGACTGATTAAAAGAACTTTTTCAATAAAATCTTTATCAGTTTCATTATTAACCAAACCTTCCTGACTTAAATAAGGATAACAAAGCTTTCTTAAGCCTTCTAAACTTTTTTGACGAATATAATATCCATTTAAATAATCTAATTTCTCTAAATCTAATACCGCAGGTGAAACACCTAAACCTTCAATAGAAAACTTTTCCTTTAATTCATCAAGAGTAAAAAGTTCTTGTTCATCTTGAGGTCGCCAACCCAAAAGAGCGCAAAAATTAATAATAGCTTCGGGTAAATAACCTTTACGACGATAATCCTCGACAAAAACATCACCTTGTCGCTTACTTAACTTTCCACCCCCCTTATTCAAAATTAAGGGTAAATGAATAAACTTAGGACTAGCCCAACCAAAAGATTGGTAAAGTAAAATATTTTTTGGAAAACTAGCTAACCATTCATCACCTCGAGTAACATGACTAATTTTCATTAAATGATCATCAACCACTGACGCTAATTGATAGGTTGGAACACCATTAGATTTCATTAAAACCTGATCATCTAAATCACGAGTATTAAAAACGATTTTTCCTCGAAGTTCATCATAAACCTCCACACAGGAATTACTAGGAATTTTTTGTCGAATCACATAACTTTCTCCCTGTTTAATTTTTTCTTCTACCGCTTCCCGACTTAAATGTCGACAATATTCATCATATTTAGGTGGTTTTTTTTCAGCCGCTTGTTTTTGTCTCATTTCCTCTAATCTTTCCGAACTACAAAAACAATGATAAGCCTGTCCTTTATCTAAAAGTTCTTGAGTATATTTTTGATAAATATCTAATCTCTGACTTTGAATATATGGACCATAATCACCACCTACATGGGGCCCTTCATCAAATTTTATACCCACCCAATCTAAAACATCTAATAAGCTATCAACTGCCCCCTCTACTTCTCTTTTTTGGTCAGTATCCTCAATTCTTAGAATAAATGAACCACCTAAACTTTGAGATAATAAATAACCAAACAAAGCTGATCTCATATTACCAATATGTAAAAAACCAGTAGGAGAAGGAGCAAATCTTAATCTAATATCTTTATTTTTCATATTATTTATTTAATTATATAATTATTAAATTTTTTTAAAAAAATACTAGTTCCCGCTTTCCGTAAAGGATGAACTTCGGACACTAAGTCACTAGCCCTAACCCACCTCCAATTACTATGATCCCAAGGATTAAGTTTAATATCAGTATCAGAACCCAAAAACTCAGCTATTAAAAGACTCTGCCTTTGTCCTTTAAAACCATAACGCCCTTGACGATTAGATCGATACTTAAAAACATTTTTAAAAATTTTTTTAGGCGTAAAATTATCAATACCTAACTCTTCCTTTAATTCACGACTACCAGCTATTTTTATAGCTTGAGCATCCACTCCACCTTGAGGTAATTGCCAATGACCAGGCTCATCTACTCTTTCCACTAAAAGTATTTGATAGTTATTTAAAGGATTACGTTTTTTATTTTCTAAAGCAGTATATGAAAGCTTAGATTCTCGATACAAAAGACAGGCTACATTTTTACGATAAAAATGAGGACTGATAAATTTCCATTTTAAGAATTTGAAAGGAAAAACAAACACAGCTCGAAAAATACGATTATAGCGCTTAGGCTGTCTAATTAAACGCCATAACCATTCCAAACCTAAAAATCTCATCCATTTCGGAGCTCGTTTAATTTTACCAGTTAAAAAATCTAAAGCCCCACCAATTCCAATAGCTAAACGCAGGCTTGGCATTTTCTTATAATTATGCCAAATGAACTTCTCTTGAAAAGGAGCCCCAAAATTACAAATCAAAATATCAGCTTCAAAATCTAAAACCTTGTCCGAAAACAAAAACTCCAATTTTTTGTTAACCCGATCGACGATACGATTTAGAAAATTACATCGAAAACATTTTCTAATAGCCACCTTCTTATTCGATTCATCAATTTGATAATAAAAATCTGTAGCTTGAACTAAAAATCTTAGTTGAGGATACTTTTCTTTTAAAGCTTGACTAATATCTTCAGATGACGATAAGCCATTCTGATTACAAATAATTAAAACCTTCTTATTCCGATTCTGAGCAATCCGCAATAAATCTAAAACAAAATCGGCCCCCGTAAATCGATTCAAGCTTTTCCCACTCATTAGAGCGGCTAATTTTAAACCAAAACCATCGGCCAAAGAAAGATCGGCTTGATTTAAAATATGAAAAAGCTCCTCATCTTTTTGAGCTTTTAAAATAATTTCCGGATTAGGAGTAACAATATAATGAGCTTGATCTGAATCTAAAAACTTATTGATTTTCAAAAAAATCTCTTCTTTTGTGAGTTGATTATCAATATCAACTCCTAAAATATTAATCATAAAATAATTATATAACAAAGAACTAAAGGAGTAAAGGACTTAACTGAATAAGTTCAGATACATTTTGGAAAATAAAAAGCCCAAAATGTATGCAGATAAAGTTTAAGTACTATAATTGTCCCGGATTTGGTACATTATATAATGATGCAATTAAGCAAAAATATATGATTACCAAAGAAGCTAGACAAAGACTCAAAATATTAGAATTTTGGAAGCAATATGGCCTTCAAGCCACTACTGATGCCTTTGGGGTTAAAAAATCTACCCTATACAATTGGCAAAAAATATTTAGAGAAGGGGGTGGCAAGATAGAAGCTCTCAATCCTAAATCCCAAGCTAGGATTAACAAGAATAAAAGAGAAATACATCCTCTGATATTAAAAGAGATTAGACGTTTAAGACTAGAGATTTGTCCTAATATGGATAAAACTAAAGTTAAAAAATTTTTAGATAAATTTTGTGAAATTAATAATTTACCAATATACTCAGAATCAAAGATAGGTAGAATTATTAAAGATAAAGATATATATCATCATAGACAGAAAATATCTCATTTTGGTAAGATTAAAAAAATTAAAAAAACTAAAAAGAAAAGAAAACCTAAGGAATTACAAGTAAATAATCCTGGGGATTTAATAGAGATAGATACTGTTGTTAGATTTCACAATGGATTAAAGAGATATATTATTACCGCTGTTGATACTTTTAGCCGAACAGCTTTCGCTTATGCCTATAACAGAATTAGTAGCTCTAATGCTAAAGATTTTTTTAAAAAATTAGAAGAAGTCATGCCCTTTAATATTAAGGCTGTTCAGACTGATAATGGTTTAGAATTCCATCTCTATTTTAAAAAATACTTAGAAGAGAGAAAAATTGAGCATTATTTCAATTATCCAGGTAGACCATACAAACAGGGTCATATTGAGAAGTTTAATAGGACTATTCAAGAAGAATTCATTGATTGGAGTGGTGAAAAATACTTTGATAATTTAGATGATTTTAATAATTTGTTAATTGATTGGCTTCTTTGGTATAATACCGATAGACCACATTGGAGCCTTGAATTAGTATCTCCGATGAATTATTTGGTTAATAATAATTTTTTTTCCAAAATGACGTGGACTAATACAAGCTTTTGACTTTTATTATTAAATATTATACAATTCCCCTACTTAGCCGATGTGGTGAAATTGGTAAACACGCACGACTCAAACTCGTGTGTCGCAAGACTTGTGGGTTCAAATCCCACCATCGGCACCTCTAACCAAGATCTTTAACAAATGAATAACAAGCAAAAAAACAGTCTAACTAATAGGGCTGTGACTAAAAGCAAAGGAAGGTATAAAAACTTCCAAAAAAATATTACAAATCTAGAGGGTCTAATTAATGAAATAGACCCGTTCCAATTTGATATTTATCAAATTGAACAAACTATTTCTTTTCAGCGTCTAGCTGAAAAACAGAACCAATTAAAGCTAACCTTAGAGCTAGCTCTCTATTCCGAGAGTCTAGCTAAAATTTTAGGACTTAACTCTAAATTAAGCCAAGCTATTGCTTTGGCCTCTAATTTAGGAAAGGGCTCAAATGATATAGTTCTTAAAGACTATATCAAAAGAGTTCATAACAGTCACTTTAACTCCGATATTGCCAGTTTAATGGTGATAAAGGAGATTGAAAAACTTAACCTATCTTTTGAAACTATGGAAGGTATAGTCTATAAAGATAGACAAGAAGAATATATGTTAGTATTCTTCTTGCAAAGATTCTTGAATCTAGTTCATGGATTCAAAGAAAAAAGGCCAAAGGAACTCCTATATCTAGGAGAAACAAAAAAAGAGCAACTAGAAGCTCTTTGTAAGGCCTTAATAAAAGAAAGTAATCAAAATCAAAAGATTACTTTCAAAAATTCTTCTCAAGCTCAAGCTTTTCTACTTATAGAAAAGTGGTTGAAAGAAAATATTTTCTTTCAAAGCGAGAAAGAAAAGAGATATGGGGTTTTATGGAAAAAATTTTATCAAGTCAGTAAATTTCTTGATAAAATTTTAGAAGTAGAGGCAGATAAAATTCCTTTCATTTTAAGTTTGCTAACAACTAATGAAATGGAGTTACTTTCTAGCTTTGATCATAAATCAAGCTTGAAAGACATTGAAGAAATTAAAAAATTAGATTTCTTTAAACTGCTTCCCTATTGTCCTCAAACAATTATTACTAAAAAAGAATTTTTTTGGTAATAAAATAACCAAGCGGAAACATCCGCTTTTTTATTATCACCCGATAATTCCCCCACCTAAAAGTTGTTCACCTTGATAAAAAACAGCGCTCTGCCCTGGTGTAATAGCTCGTTGAGCCTCAAAAAAATTTACCTTTAAAACCTTATCTGAAGAAGAATAATCAACCTGAGCTTTGACCGCCGGATGACGATAACGAATCACAACATCTAATAAGCTGGGTAATTTTACCTCTTCTAACCAATTAAAATCCCGAACTATCATTTCTTTTTGATACAGAACTGAATCAGAAAAATTCTTCACAACATATAAAATATTATTATCCCAATCAAATTTAGCCGCATAATATGGTCCAGTACCACCGATTTCAATTCCCCGCCGTTGCCCAATAGTATAAAGAGCTAAACCCTGATGTTGAGCAATTTTTTCCTGACTAGGCCATAATCTAATATCACCTGGTCTTAAACTCAAATGTTTTTTAAGAAAATCATTATGTCTTTTACCAGCAATAAAACAAATTTCTTGACTATCACTTTTCTTAGCTATATCTAAATCTAAAGACTGGGCTAAATTACGAACTTCAATTTTTTTTATAGACCCCAAAGGAAAAAGAAGATACTTTAAAAGATTTTTATCCAAAGCATAAAGAAAATATGACTGATCTTTATCCTTATCTAAAGCTTTAAACACTTTAATTCCAGTCTCATCTCGCATTATTTTTAAATAATGCCCCGTAGCTAAAAAATCAAAACCCTGACTTTGAGCATAAGACCAAAGATAATTAATCTTAATTTTTTTATTACAACGAACACAAGGATTAGGTGTAAGTCCCTGAGCATAAGATTTTATAAAATCGTCAACTATTTCTTGTTTAAATAAATTAGCTAAATCTAAGCTCACAAAAGGAATATTTAATTCCTGACAAAGATTCTTAGCATCACGATAAGAATCTTCTAAACTTTCTTTACGATTAGATGGGGTATCTTCACGCCATAACCTTAAGTGAACACCAGAAACTTCATAACCTTGATCAATTAATAATTTGGCGGCCATCGCTGAATCAACCCCACCCGAAATAGCCACTAAAACTTTATTATTCTTTCCCTGCTTCATAAAATATCTTTAAATATTGTTCGCTACTCAAAGCCCAATCAAATTTCCTAATTCTTTCTAAGCCCTTGGCTATTAATTTTTGTCGATAAGTTTCATCAGTCCATAAAATTTTAATAGCTTCAGCAATCTCAGAACTATTATTAGGATTAATTAAAAGAGCTGAGTCGCCCAAAACTTCTGGTAAACTAGAGACATTACTAGAAATAACTGGCAAAGAGAAATACAGCGCCTCCAATGGTGGAAAACCAAAACCCTCATAAAAAGAAGGATAAACAAAAAGTCGAGCTAATTTATACAAGGCTGGTTTCTCAGCTTCTTCTACGTAAGATAAAAACTTAATATTATTTTTATAAGGTGAAGATTGCCATTTTTCTTTAATACTCTTAGTTTTCCAACCCCAAGAACCAGCTAAAACTAAATCAGCTTCTAAACCGGATTGACGAGCTAAATTATAAGCCTCAATAAGACCAATAATATTCTTTCGAGGCTCAATGGTTCCAAGGTAAAGTATAAAATCAGAATTTAAATTATATTTTTTTCGAACCATATCTAAGCTAGAATCTTCAATTTCACTCATTAATTTATCTGATACTCCCGGATACACCACCCTTATTTTCTCAGCCGGAATATTAAGAAGATCAATTAAATCTCGTTTAGTATGTTCAGATACTGCCACAATAATATCAAAACTTTTTAAATTCTTTTTCAAATTTAAAGCTCGATGCCAAAAATTTTTTCTAAAACTAAAAAACTCTGGATAATGTAAAAAAGATAAATCATGAACAGTAATAATCTTTTTACTATTTCTGGAAAAGGAAGCAAAATTAAAATGAGGTAAATAAAAAATATCAGTTCCCCCAACTACACGATCAAGCTGTGGTCGCTTAAATATTTTTTGAGCAATATAATTAAAAAACTTATTCGGATAACAACTAGATTTAATATTCAAACCTTTTAAAAAAGTAGGAAGCTCAGCTTTCTTAAAAGAATTATAAAAAAAATAATAAGCATTATGCTTATCTAATTTAATTAAATTCTTTATTAAATGAAAACTAAAACTAGCTACACCACTATATTTTTGATCTAATAAAACTCTAATGTCTATTCCGATTTTCATAAACCTTTCTAACAAAATTCTTAATCTTATCAGCAAAAACTTCTAAAGAAAAATTTTCCGACCAAGCTCTAATATCCTGACTATTCCAAGAATATTTTCCGGAACTAAAGTCTTTAATAGCCTCCACCAAATCATTAACTTCTTGTTTATCAAAAAATATTCCAGTCTTTCCCTCAATTACAGTTTCCAAAGCTCCTCCTTTACGATAAGCTATTACGGGACGACCAGAGGCCATCGCCTCAACCTTAGAAATACCAAAATCTTCTTCTTGAGGATTAATAAAGGCCTGACATCGACTAAAAAGCTGAGCTTTAGTTTCATCATCAACTCGACCTAAAAACTCAATATTATCAGCTCCCTTAGCTATCTTCTTTAAGCGCTTTAAATCAACACCATCACCAAATATTTTTAATTTAAAATCCGATCCTAAAACTTTAAAAGCTTTAATCACCAAATCCACTCTTTTATACGGAGCTAAACGACAACCAATTAAAAAATAATTTTCAATTTTAGAACTAATAAAAAAACGTTTAGTTTCAACGGGGGGATAAATTAATTCAGAATCTCGTCCATAATACTTTTTAATCCGGGCCTGGACTGTTTTAGAGTTGGCAATAAAATAATCAACCCGATCAGCTGCCAAACGATCCCAGATACGTAAGCGACTTAAAACCAAAGAAGCAATCTTTCTCAGAAATTTATTATACCTCAATTCATTAATATATTGATGAGTATCACTCCATAAATATCTAGTAGGTGTATGACAATAACAAATATGTGGAGTATCAACTGGGGTAATAACTCCTTTAGCAAAAGAACTAGTATCAGAAAGCACCACATCATATTCCCTCAAATCAAAAAATTCAACTGCTAAAGGCATTAAAGGTAAATACCATTGATAAAAACGAACTCCTCCTGGTAATTTTTGAATTATAGAAGCATCAATTCGACGATTAGGATAACGTTTACTAGTATTTTTTTTATCATACAATAAAGTGTAAATGGGAGCCTGATCATAAATTTTAGTAAAAACTTCTAAGACTTTTTCAGCTCCGCCATCTTGTGCTAAATGATCATGAATTAAAGCAACTTTCATAATATAAAAATTATTCAGCTTGACGATTTTTTAAAATAGCCAAGGGGGTTCGAAGTAAAATTGATAAATCTAAAAGCAAAGACCAATTTTCAATATAATAAACATCTAATTTAACCTCTTCTTCAAATAATAAATCACTACGACCTGAAACTTGAGCTAAGCCAGTGATTCCCGGTTTAATAGTCAAAGTTTTTTTATGATGCTGTTCATACTTAGCTACCTCTTCTGGTAAATGAGGTCGAGGACCTACTATACTCATTTTCCCAATAAAAACTAAAAATAATTCGGGTAATTCATCAATACTCCAACGACGTATAAATTTTCCAACTCGAGTAACTCGAGGATCATCCTTAATTTTAACCATTGGCCCATCTTTTCTAAGATTCTGATCTGATAATTCATGATACCTCATATTATCAGTACCAGGTATCATAGAACGAAACTTAAAATAACGAAAAGCTTGTCCTCCCTGACCAACTCGAAAAACTGGCGAACCATCATCTCGCCGAGAAAAAAAGACCGGACCACTAGAGTCTAGCTTTATTAAAATAGCTGTAATAATAATAACTGGAGAAAGAAAAATAATAATAATGGCTGAAACAATAATATCAAAGATTCTCTTAGCAATTCTTCCCCAGCCCTCCAAAGTAGTCTTCTTTATTTCCACTACTGGAATACCAGCCATTTCTAAAATTTCAGTCCGAAAAGCTTTTAATTCCAAAAGATCAGCTACATATCTAAAAACCAAATGATTCTCATTAGCAAAATCATATAATCGCAAAGACTCAGCTTTACTTAAATTAGGATCACTTTGAATAATCTCATCAACTCGCTCTCTCTTAGAGCCACTACTCTGATTAAAAGTTTTAATAAATTCACTAAGCTCTTTAGAAGTATCTAAAGAAAAATCTCGAACTCTTTTTATCACTCTAAAACCTGAATATTTTTTAGTAAAAAATTCTTTAACTAAATTATCTCCAGTTTTTCCTGCGCCAACTAAAATGACATTTCTAACCCCAATACCGTGAGCAAATAAAGCTTTCTTTAACCAATAAATTAAAATTCGACCAATACTAATATAGATTATAGCTAAAATCCAGGCTGTTAAAACAATAAATCGAGAATCAAATAATTCACGACGAAAGAAAATTAGAATAACAATTAAAACAAAACCGGCCGAACAAGCCGAAAAAATACGATAAATTTCTTGACTTAAACGTCGGTTCTTAAAGGAGTAAAGTGAAGAGATGGCGAAAATAATAATCCACAGAAAAGATATCAATAAAACCGCCTTAAAATATTCCGGAAAAGGAAGATTAAACATTATAGGTCGAATTCCAGTGCTAAAAGAAGAAAAACGTAGAAAATATGCTGAAACTCCAGCTAATACTAACAAAGCATAATCCAGGGGTAATAAAATGAAAGAAAAGAATAAATCACTTTTTTTCATAAAATATATATTCAAAGTCTTAAATATAAAAGACTAAACCAAAAATAAGCCGGATTCTGTCTAGGATGGTCATTTATCTGGGCTGAACATTGCTGGTCAGCTCTAGCGAGCTACTTGTCATCAGGCCTAAGACCTGGTTTGCTCTTGCTCTCTGATAGGGTTTACCATGACACTCTTGTCACCAAGAGGCATTGCTTGTAGCTTTAACACCAAGCAACTTTTCACCTTTGACTCTAAAAGAGTTAGTATAGTCTCTGTGGCACTTTCCCTACCCCAAAAAGAGGCGGTGGATGTTATCCACTATCAACTACTGAGAGTCCGGACTTTCCTCTATACTAAAAGTACAGTAACCATCTATTTGGTTTAATCGGGATGCTATCAAATTATTAATAGCATCCCGATAAACAAATATTAACAAATAGAGGTCTTTTAGTCAATTTAACTAATTAGTAAAATATTCTTTTTGTAAGTTATAAATTGTTTTAACATCAGCTAAATTTAGAGACCAATTCCAAATACTAATTTCATCTAAATAATGACTACCCTCTAAAGATTTAATTAACATCTTTCTTAAACTTTTATTATACAACCAATTACGTCGTATCGATGCTTTAAGCTCTCCATCCACAAAAATATTAAGCTTCATCCAATAAGAACTATAAGATAAAACAATATTATGCCAAAAACCATCATTAGGCACTAAACTTTCATTAGATGCTCGAATATTCATATTATTAAAATAATAATACCAAGAACCATGATTAATATTTAAGCCAAAAAGATTCTCATTATTAGTCATTAATTTCAAAAGAGAATTATTCTGACTAAGATCATTACTTTTCCACCAAAAAGCTAAAGCTAAGTCAGTTCGAGGGCTAGGATTAACTAAATCAACTAAAATCTCCGGAAAGGCGGATGAAACCTTGAGATAATTATTAACTGAATCGCCAATAATTCGAGCCTCGGGTAAAATACTCATATGACTCTGCCCCACAACATCATAAGCAATATTACCTAAATTTTCATCAAAGCTCCAATAATGAATAATTTCTGGAGTTTGTGGGCTAATAGTTCGACAGGTTTTAGTATTTAAAGGAATATCAGCTTCATTAATTTGTCTTACTTCATTAGGGCTAAGAGCTCGATTAAAAATTACTAACTCATCAGCCAAATTATTATAATTATCTCCTTTTAAGCTAAATCGATCAACTTCAATAAATTTTTTAGTTTTCATTTCCACTCGCTTTATCTCTTCCCCATCACGATAAATCGCCCAATAATTTTCTGGTTTATTAACCACTAAAGTAAATAAGTGCCAAGAAGCATCATCAATCCAAATTAAATCTCGATCTCGACGTTCTATTTGTTGTGGAAAATTATAAAAATCAGTATAACTAGGATAAAGTTGAATACGGAAAAAGTTACCACTAACAGAATTAGAAAAAGTAATAGTAGGACGAGAATTATCAGCTAAATTTTGATAATAAAAAGACAAAGAAAAATTATTAGAATCAAAAGATGAATCCAATTCAGTACTAACAGATCCCTGCTGATGATTTTGTTCTAAAGCACAACCAAACTTACCAGCTCGCCAAATAGAATCCACAGGCAATATTTTATTATCAGCAAAATCAAAGGTGGAACTAGCCAAACATTCATCAAAATGCCAAAGATGAATAATATTACCTAAATATAAACCCGGATCGATACAATAATTAAAAAATTCACCATCATTATCTTGACCAGGGATAAAAGGTTCTTCCTGATCTTCATTGTCACTAACCTCTAAATTTATTAAAACAAAATCTAAAGCATTATTATTACTATTAAATCCAGAACCTAATAAATAATCAACACCACCTAAAACCATTGAATCAGCACTTGAATCAGCTTTAGCCTTTCTAATTAAAAGATGATTATCGAGAATGGCTGGAGCTGGAGATGTTTTGAAATAAGTAGCGTCACCATAACCAACTTTATCAATAATATCTTCATCATCATCACTAGAAACTGGCCCGGAAGCTAAATAAACCGTATAAGCTCCGCCACTTAAACTAAAATCGGATCGAGTAGCAATAGCCGAAGCCTGATCTTTAATCTCATCAGAAGCATCAACCCGAGCAATTAAGTATCGTCCCTGAGCTTCAACAATAGTCCCTCCTGGATAATAACCATCTAAATCATTACCGATTCGTATCATTAAATTAGGATTAAGCCCAGTAATAGTTTTATGAAAACGAATATTATACTCCGCTAAATCAATATCAAAATCATTAGGATTATATATCTCTAAATAGTCATCTTTATTAGTAGTATAAATCTTACTAATTAATAATTGAGGTATTTCAGAAACTTCATTCTCTTCAGTATTATCATTAGCCTCATCATCATTAGGTGTATCAATATCCCCCTCTTCATTGTCATTATTTTCCGCCCCCTCTCCTAAATTTAAAAGAAGAAAATCAAAAGCATTATTACCACTATTAAATCCAGAACCTAATAAATAATCAGAACCTCCTAAACTCATAGAATTAGAATCAGAACTCGCCTTAGCTTTTCTAATTAAAAGATGATTATCGAGAATGGCTGGAGCTGGAGATGTTTTGAAATAAGTAGCGTCACCATAACCAACTTTATCAATAATATCTTCATCATCATCACTAGAAACTACTCCTTGACTAAGATAAATAGTATAACCATTACCACTAAGAGTAAAGCTACTCCGACTAGCAATAGCTGAAGCTTGATTTTTAATTTCATCAGAAGCATCAGCTCGAGCAATTAGATATCGTCCTTGCGGTTCAATAATGGTGCCTCCAGGATATGTACCATCTAAATCATTACCAATCCGCATCATCAAAGTTGGACTAGCGCTAGTCTTAGTTTTATACAATCGAATGTTTAATGCGGCTAAGTCAATAGCTTGTTCACTAAAATTATACAACTCGATATAATCATCTTTGAGTGTGGTATAAACTTTACTAATTAATAATTTAGCTTTTTCTGGTATTGAGTTATTATCATCTTGATCAATAGGGTTCTCTGGCTCTTCCGATCCCTCTTCCGAATCATTATCATCCCCTGAGACCTCATTTGATATTAAGCTAACCAAAACAAAATCAAAAGCATTATTATTACTATTAAATCCAGAACCTAATAAATAATCAACTCCATTTAAATCCATAGAATTAGGAGTAGAGTTAGCTTTAGCTTTTCTAATTAAAAGATGATTATCAAGAATCTCTAAGGCCGGAGATAACTTAAAATAAGTAGCGTCACCATAACCAACTTTATCAATAATATCTTCATCATCATCACTAGAAACTACTCCCTGGCCCAAGATAAATAGTATAACCATTACCGCTAAGAGTGAAAGCTACTCCGACTAGCAATAGCTGAAGCTTGATTTTTAATTTCATCAGAAGCATCAGCTCGAGCAATTAGATATCGTCCTTGCGGTTCAATAATGGTGCCTCCAGGATATGTACCATCTAAATCATTACCAATCCGCATCATCAAAGTTGGACTAGCGCTAGTCTTAGTTTTATACAATCGAATGTTTAATGCGGCTAAGTCAATAGCTTGTTCACTAAAATTATACAACTCGATATAGTCATCTTTTGCAGTGGTGTATATTTTACTAATTAAAAGGCTAGCTGAAGAAGATTCTTCTAAATCATCAATATTAATGTCATCATCCTCCTCTTTTTCATCCTCATCATCTTTATCAAAAATATCTAAATCATCCTCAGAAATATTACTTTCCTCTTCCCCAACTTCTATTTCGTCATCCTCCTCTTCATTATAATCATCATTAATATCAGAACTATTATTACTATTACCACTATTACTCTTAGAAAATAAAGCAATAATATTGTTAATAATCCGGTTAATTGAGGAATTAGGATTATTAACTAAACTCCACTTAAAAATCATAGAAATTTCAGGGACACTCCCTCTAATCTCATCATCTACAAAAGCACTCTCAATTTGAATATCCACAGCTACATTTTCTAAACTATTCTGCCAATACTGAGTAATGGGAAAGAAAAAATATCGTTCCCCACCATATTCCAAACCAGAATTAAAGCCAAATATTTCTGGCAAAGGTAATAAAGAGCGATGCTCAGCTTCAATTTTAGAAAATTCTACTTGCTTAGAAAGACAATCGCCACTTTCATTATTAATAACACTAAAATTATCAAAGCCATCTGGAGTAATATCTACCCCATAACGACTAGGATCATATTCTAATTGACTTAAATCAAAAGGATTTGAGATATTAGCACTCTCATAAAGCTTTTCCGTTAAGCCCACACAAATCCACTCACCATCATTAGGTCCTTTTTGTTTTTTAAAATCAAAATCATAAGCCAAATTGGCTTCAGCTAAATTTTTAGCTAGCTCTACAACTTTTAATCTTTGAGCTTCACTTAAATTTTTTGGGATTTTAGCCCCAATAATATACTCATTATTATTCGAGTTTAAAAAATATTTAGCAGGAGTCTTAACAATACCATTAGCCGTAGCCTCGACAATATAATCCACTCCATCCTCTTCTCCCACATAAATAGCTACATGTCCTGTATAGACATTCCTAATAATACCATTCTTCACCCTAACCAATTCGGTGGTATTATAACCATAAAGATTTCCGTCTCCAGAAGTGCGATACAGAAGGGTTCCGAGAGGCATAGCTTTAGCTGGGAGAAGAAAAAAGAATGATAAAATGAAGGCGCTAATACCAAGCGCCAATTTTCTTCTAAAAAGCATAAACTAAAAAATTAATTATAAGAACTAAAATATATTAATCATGAAGACTTTTAGATAATTCCCCAAAACTAAAAGTCTTCAATCCTATTTGCTTTGATAATATTTATTCCAATCAGAGGCTCTAATTAAAGGTGTTTCATATTTTTTCTCCTGATAATTATTAGCAATATCAATCGCTAAATATCGAGTAAACTTATCAGTAGAACTAGAGCTTATCACTTCATCTAAACACTTTAAAAGAGAGTCAGAAAAACTATAATCCAACAAATCAGATATAATAAATAAAGCGATGCGCTTAGATTGATAATAAGAAGAGGAATAAATAATATTCTCCAATATTGGAATTAAAAGATTAGGGTCTATCTTAAAACGAACTGGATCAGCGGCTAAAGATTTGAGAAGACTTAAAATTAAATCATCATTGGAGCTTTGACTTAAAGAGTTTAAATAATCTTCAGGATTAATCTCTAAACTATTTAAAGCTAATCTTCGCTCCGATTCAGAGCTGGAAGTATCAGAAGCTATCATTTTTAATCGAGCTTGATAAATAGAGGAATCTAAATTAGAAGAAAAATGATGCATTAAAGCTGATTGAAAATTTAAATTAACCTGATCTGAATCCAGGGCTTTCTGTAAAAGACCAAAATCAAGCCCTGCTTTATTCTTAGCTAATAAAGCTAAAAGCTCTAAACGCCAAGCTAAATTTTCCTCCTCTTTTAAAGTGATGTTTAATATTTTGTCACGAAACTTTTTTGATCGCTCTAATCTTTTTTCTAAAACTACGAAATAAGATTGACGTTCTAAATGACAATCGGTTCGACAATAAGGTTCATTATAAATAGAAACAGCTAAACGATTTAAAGCAATTTGAGAACGAATCCCAGCTGGCCAGATTTTCCACCAAGGACCATAAATACTTAAAACTAAAAAAATCAAAACTAAAAACAACCCTAAAAGAACACTAAGACTAATTAAAGAAGTTTTAATAATTTTCTTAGTTTTTTTCTGACTAATAAAAGCTAGCCATTTTTCTTTAATAGTTTTCATATTTTTTTCTTAATTTTAAAACTAGGGCGTAATTATTATTTTTACCTTAATCGAGAAAACCGAAGACGAATTTTCTTAATGAAGATGAAATAATTACGCCCCACACAACTCTCTTTTTACGACTTCAAAAGTCATGCTTTAAGATAATAAAAAAAGAGCCTTAACGGCTCTTTAAATTATTATTAAAAAATACTTAACCTTTATTGATCAATTAAAACAAAGTCTTGAGAATTATTATCACTATCATATCCAGAACCGAGTAAATAATGCTCAGCTCCGATAGACATTAATTCCGATGTTGAATCACTTTGAGCTTTTCGAATTAATATTTTATTATCTGGTATCGCTGGAGCTGGTTCCCCTTCTTTATAAGTAGCAGTACCATAACCAACTTTATCAATAATATCTACATCATCATCACCAGAAACTGGCCCGGAAGCTAAATAAACCGTATAAGCACCGCCACGGTTAGACTAAAATCGGATCGAGTAGCAATAGCCGAAGCCTGATCTTTAATCTCATCAGAAGCATCAACCCGAGCAATTAAGTATCGTCCCTGAGTTTCAACAATAGTCCCTCCTGGATAATAACCATCTAAATCATTACCGATTCGTATCATTAAATTAGGATTAAGCCCAGTAATAGTTTTATGAAAACGAACATTCTCCTCGGCTAAATCAACTGGAAAATTAGTTGGATTATATATCTCTACATAATCATCATTTCCGGTAGTGTAAATCTTACTAATCAAAAGACGAGGTCTTAAATCTAGCAACACAAAATCCTCTTTATTATTATTACTATTATAAGATGAACCATCTAGATAATCACTGGATCCAGAAATCATTGATTCGGCGGTTGAACTAGCATAAGCTTTACGAATTAATAAATGTCGATCTGGTATCGCTGGAGCGGCTTCATCTTTATAATACATTGCACCACCATAACCAACTTTATCAATAATATTGAAACTATTATCATCAGAAACTACTCCGGAACTTAAATAAACTGTATAAGCCCCACCGGTTAAATTAAAATTAGACCGGTCAGTAATCATTGAAGCTTGAGTTTTAATTACATTAGAAGCATCATCTCGAGTAATTAAATATCTTTGACCGGGATTAATAGTAGCCACCTTACTACTAAAATCCATCATTAAATAAAAATTACCATTGTCAGTAGCTTTATACAACTTAATTAACTTATCAGCTAAATCAACTGGAAAATTAGTTGGATTATATATCTCTACATAATCATTATTTCCGGTAGTATAAATTTTACTAATTAAAAGACGAGGTTTTAAATCAACTACTTCAAAATGAGTGTTATGATTTTCATCACGAACTAAAACTTGTCCGTCTGGTATGCTAGGAATAAAAGCTTCAGTACAATTATCATTATCACCATAACAAACTTTATCAATAATACGAGAATCATTATAACTAGAGATTGAGCCAGCACTTATATAAACTACATAATTATCATTAGTTAAACTAAAATCCTTATCAGTCACAATAGCCGAAGCTCGATCTTTAACTTCATTAGAAGCTTCTTTTCGAGCAATTATATAACGTCCACCGGCTTGAATCACAGTTCCACCCGGATAATTACCATCAGCACTATTACCGATACGCATCACTAAACCAGGTTTTTTTCGATTAATTTCTTTATAAATACGAATATCTTTAGCCTTTAAATCAATATCAAAAGTATTAGGATTATAAATCTCGATAAAATCATCCATCCCAGTAGCATAAATTTTACTAATAACCAATTTATCAAGTCCAGCATCAAAATCAAAGCCTCCACTACTTCCCCCCTTAGAAGAACAAGATGGAGGTGGAATTAAGGGTAAAGCTTTTTTACCCTGAGGTCCTAATAAATTATGAACTGAACTATATACAACTTCATTATCAGCAGTAATAAAATAGAAACGATAAAAAACATAAGTCCCTGGAACTAAATCTCTAACTTGAACAAAAATTTCATCCGAATTATTCTCCGCTACAATTTTCCGATAATAATTCTTAATATTAGGCTCTAAATTAACATCAGGTATAGTAACATAATCCCAAACTAAACCCCGTTCTAATATTTCTAAATTATCAGCCTGATTAATTTTAGCCTTTAAATCAAGAACATGCGTAAATTTTAACATGGGCTCCACCTTCGTAACAGTAAAATTTAAATCATCATTATCATAAGAACCACTCAAATCATTTAATATTACCCCGCCCACTACCTGATTATCAGTTTCAATAGTTCTTAAGTTATCATTAGAAATACCAATAGATAAATTACTCATAACATCAAAAGTATCACGAGGAGTATTTAAACTATAAGCCTTAAGATCTGAGGGGTTAATATAATAAATCTCATAATTTTCTTGAGCATTGAAAACTATTCGACCTGAAATTTCACTCGGAAACCCATCTTTAAGATAATTATTTAAAATTTCTGAATCTAAAGAAAAGCTAAATTCTCGAAAAATAGCCCAAGCTTCATCAGGACTTCCCAAATAATACTTCTTTAAATTAACCGGATTAAGATAATAAGCCTGCCCCTGATCTTCAACCTAAAGTAATATTCTTCCAGCTAAATCTGAAGATAAAGAATCAGCTCGAGAAAACCTCTTCATAGCTAAAAAAGCTATTATTAACACTAAAGCTAAAGCGATAATTAATAATAATGTTGATCCTTTGGAAAAATTCTTTCTTTTTATCATATATAAAAATTAATTATTCATTTTTAAATCAATTTCAGCTAAAAAATTTTCCACATCAACCCGATATTTTACCGGATCAATTTCTAATAACTTTTTAGCAGTATTTTTGGCTTGCTCCCAATCTAATAACTTTGAATAACTTAAAGATAATTTTGAAATAATATTAACATCTATTGGATCAAGACTCAAGACTAAATTATAAATCCAAATTAAACCCTCAATATTATCATGACTTAAATAATATGACTCAATCATAGCTAAAAAATCATTCCAATTAATAACCCCTTGTCCTCCTAATTCTAAACAAGGTTTAATATTTTCCTTAAAATTTTCTTCATTATTCTCTGATAAAAAAATGTGAGCTAATTGACAATAAGCTTCAGGTAGCTCCGGATTAAGATTTCGCGCCAACTCAATATCAGCTAAAGCTAAATCTCTTTCACCTTGAGATAAATAGATATTAGCTCGATTTAAATACGGTGGAATCCTTCCCGGACTACTTTCAATACTTAAATTTAAAGTCTCTAAAGCTTGTCCGGAATAATATGAAGCTAAATCACTATCACCTCGAGTAAAATAAAATCGAGAAGCTAAATCATAGACCCGAGATAAACGACTTAAACTTAAATTATCTAAAACATTATAAGCTAAATTCTTTTCAGCCATATCAATCGCTAACTTTACTGTATCCTCAGCTTTAGAATTGTGTTTACTATTAATAATAACATTAGCACTAGAAAAAACTAAATCCAAGAAAGCTTTGCGAGCATCTCGCTCTAAGCCCGTTCGAGCATCAAGAGCTTCGGTAAAATGATCAGTACCCTGAATAATATCAGTTGAACTGGAATAGGCATAAGCTTTAATAGTTTTCTTAATCATAGAAAAACTATTAATATTACGATTAAGAGAAAAAATAATTAAAATTAAAGATAGGGGTAAAATAAAATACAAAACTAGTCCGGGTCGTTTTAAACTTTTAACCTTATCCTCACCTAATTTTGAGCCGAGAAAGTTGATATAAGCTAAAAGGGCTAGAAAATAAAGATACGTAGCAAAAGAGTCAAAAACGGCCAAATTTTGCACAAAATAGGCCGCTAACAACCCTAATAACACACTTAAGTCCAGGCTATTAATCTTTTTTTCCTGATAAGCTCTTTTTAAATAAATAAATATAAAAACAAAAATGCTTAAGTAGGTTAAAAGACCTAAGATTCCAGTAGTGGTTACAATATCAATTAAATTATTATGAGCTCGATCAAAATAGGTTCCGACTCGATCATAATTATAAAACTTAGGATTAAAATATTTATTAAAAATTAAAGCATAATTACCATGCCCTACACCAAAAAATAAAGTTTGAGGATGATCAATTAAATACTGAGCCGCTGACTGATAAGATATTAAACGAGTATTTAAAGTAATGTTCTCAGTAGAAAAATCTCGCAAAGCTTTCCCGACAAAACTATTATCAAAATAAGAATGAGAACGGAAAGAAAAAAGTAATATTATTAATAAAAGAAAAATACCAAGGCTGGAAAAACCAATAATTTTAAAATTTTTCTTCTTAGATAAAATTGTAAAGAAAAATAAAGTAACTAAAACACCAACAACTAGTCCAGCTTGAGCTCCGGAAATATCAGCTTTAACAAAACCCCATAAAGAAAAGAAAATACCTATAATATACAAAACTCTTAACCACCAAGAACGACTTTGAAAAAGATATAGAACCTGCAAGAAAAAAGCAAAAAGCATCATCGCCGCTACATAAGCTCGATTACCAATAGTAGAATCAGGATTATTTTTAATAATAGCATAAAGAGCTACTAAAATAGCACTAACAATAATAAAATGGAGTAAAACTTTATAATCCTCTTTAGAACGAAAAGCAACTAAGATTATAAAATAAAAGAAAAAGAAATGTAATAAATGAAAAAATCCCAACATCCTTTCAATATCTCCCCAAAAACTAAGATTAAAATCACAACTAACAAATAAGGAAAACAAAATACTAATAAAATAAGCGATTAAACCTCCGCTAATTAAAGAACGTTTAGGGAAATAATGCGGATAATTAATTAAAAAGAAAATAGATACTATTAATAAAACTTCAATTAAAATATTAAAAGTTAATTGTTTAGAAGAAATAAAAGGAAAAAGGAGATCACTAAAAACAAAAAATAAAATAATAAAAGAGGCATAAATACCTGATCGCAATACTCGAAGATATGTTTTATCTGACATAATTATAAAAGATTAATTTATTTGATTTATAGATAATAATTGATATAATATAAATAGGTTAAAATTCAAAAAATATGACTCGAAGCAAAATTAGACAAATCTTTCTTCTCTTAGTAGATATTTTAATACTCTTACTATCTCTTTACCTATCTCTAGGTTTAAGATACTTAAATTGGCCCAGTAAGGAGCTATGGAATGAACATCTTTTTTTCTTTATTCCAGTTTTCTTCGTTTGTATTTTAATATTATACATCAATAGTTTATACGATTTAAGAAAATTTATCAACCAAAGTCGTATTATTGAACAAGTTAGCAAAAGTGTTTTTTTCTCCTTTCTTTTGACTATTATAATCTTTTATTTAATCCCCAATAGAGATTTAAGCCCCAAAACAATTTTAGTTATTTTTTCTTTAATATCTTATGCTTTTCTGCTTTTATGGCGTTTAGGCTTCTCTCTTTTGAATAAAAACTACTTACCTACTGTCAATGTTGCTATTATCGGCTATAACGAAGTTATTAGAAAAACTATCAAAACTATAAAAAGAAATAAAAATCTTGGTTATGAAATTAAATTTATTCTCAGTGAAACTAATAATGTTTTAGAAGATATTGTAGATCACTATGGTCTCATTTTAATAGAAGATGTTAATCAGTTGTCACGAGCTATTAAAATGCATAAAATAAATGTCCTAATATTAGAAAAAGATATTAGTGAAATGAAGGGGCTACAGAAAACTCTCTTTAATCTTTTACCAAGTGGAATTAATTACTGCACCCTCAGTAAATTTTACGAGGAAATATCAGGCCAAATCCCTATTGAAATTTTAAATAAGGGTTGGTTCTTAGAAAATCTCAACCTAGCTGATAAAAGAAATTTTGAACGAATTAAACGTCTTTACGATCTTGGTATTTCGGGTTTAATGTTAATTTTATCTCTTCCCTTTTGGCCTATTATTATGTTAGCAATAAAAATAGATAGTCCAGGACCAATAATATTTAAACAAATTAGAGTGGGAAAAAATGGCAAGAATTTTAAATTTCTCAAATTTAGAACTATGCGAGTTGAGGATAATACTTTTAAACCTACCACCACTAATGATAAAAGAATTACTCGTTTTGGTAAATTTATGCGCCAAACTAGAATTGATGAACTCCCACAATTAATTAATGTTTTAAAAGGAGAAATGAGTTTCGTTGGTCCTCGACCTGAAAGACCAGAATTAATTAAAAATCTATCTCAAAACATCCCCTTCTATAATATCAGAAACTTAATCAAACCTGGTATTACTGGTTGGGATCAAATTTCAGGAGAATATCATTCACCATCCATTGAAGACACCTACAAAAAATTACAATATGACCTTTATTATATTAAAAATAGATCAACCTATCTAGACATTAGCATCATTCTAAAAACTATTAGAACAGCTTTGGGACGAGAGGGGTTATAAAAATATGATTTCTATACTAACTGTCACATATGGAAACAGATTTGTATATTTAGAACAAGTATTACAAGCTTGTATTTCTGAATTTAAAAACAATCAAGATAAACTCTATGAAATAATAATAATAGATAATGCTTCAAATTCAACCGATAAAATAAAATCATTTATTTTATCCCATCCAAACATAAAAATAAAACATATAGTTTTAGAAACTAACACAGGATCAGCCGGAGGATTTTCTGCTGGTCTAAAATATTTTTTAAATAGCCCATCTAAATATATCCTATTATTAGATGACGATAACGTTCCAAGTAAAAATTTTACAACCGCCTATCTATCCACACTAAATCTCTTCCCCACAGAACAAAGAAACAATATAGTATTATTGGGTAGAAGAAATTATGTTGAAATAAAATCTTTTTATAAAAGAAAAAAAATTCCACACTCACCTAAATATTTATTTGGTTATAATCTTTTTAATCCCAAAACCTTTTTCATGCTCTTTAAAAAACATTTTATTAAAAGAAAAGCAAACCTAAAACCATCTAATTTTGTTCCAATATACGCAGAACACGGTTTAGCTTATGGTGGAGCCTTTATTCCAAAAAATATAATCAAAAAAGTAGGATTTCCTTCTGAATATTTTTTTACATATGCTGATGATGCAGAATATGGAGCTAGAATGATAAAATCTGGATTTAATATATATCAGATTTATACTCCACTTATTAACGATATAGATAATAGTAATAGAGAAGAAGGCTATCTTTCGGTACTCTCAAATAAAGTAAGTGATTTTAGAGCTTTTTACATCTTTAGGAATAATACCTACATAACATTGCACACTTATAAGGCTAATATTTTTATTATGTTAGTTAATAGTTTCTTATATTTAACAATAATTAATATAATTTATATATTTAAACATGGATTTAGCAATGCTTTATGGAAAAGAAATAAGCTCATAATAAGAGCTATAAAAGCAGGTGTTAGATCTGATTTTTCACAATTTTAAAATTATTATCATAAATAAATATATGAAAAATTATTTAAATTTATATACTTCCGGTGAATATTTTGTCAAAAATCCTACTTTTGATCAAGAAGATTCTCCTTGGAAAGCTAAACAACTTTTTGATTTATATAAAAAATATGATATTAGTGAAATACAAATAATTAGTGAAGTCGGTTGTGGATCTGGTGAAGTTTTGTATAATTTCTCTAAGCACCTCCAAAACGATAATAATAAATATTTTGGCTTTGATATTTCCCCACAAGCCATAGATATAGCTAATAATTTTAAAAAAGAACGAAATTCAGATAACTTCACATATGAACTAAGCAGTATTCCGACTATAGAATCAGACTTACTTCTCTGTGTAGATGTTTTTGAACACATTGAAGATGAATTTAATTTTCTAAGAACCATTAAAACAAAATCTAAATATTTTCTCTTTAACATCCCTCTAGATCTCTCACTTCAATCTCTATTAAGAGAGCAAATTATTTTATCTCAAAGAAAAAGAGTTGGGCATATTAATTATTATACAAAATCTTTAGCATTAGAAACCTTAAAAGATACTGGTTTTGAAATCATTGGAATAGAATATGGTAAATGGTATAAACATTACAAAGCAAAATCAATTTCCACAAAAATAGTTAATATAATACGAAATATTTTAATGCCAATTTTCCCAGATTTTTGTGTTAAAATTTTAGGTGGCTCTTCTTTACTGGTTTTAGCTAAATAAAAAATTTACTTTAATACAATAGCGAAGTATCTTAATACAAAATAAAGTAATAATTTAAAATTTAAACGCTTATTAATAATCGAGTCTTTAAACAATATCTTTGAATTACTTAATCTTTCTTTTTTATTTCGTTTAGAATATATGGTCATATCCCCAGATCCATAACTGAAAGTTGAATTAAAATCATAATAATAAAATTTATTATCAATTTGTATATAATAATACCAAGCCTCATCTAAATGTTTTCCAATATTAACCGGAAATCTCGTTTTTTTATTTTTTTTAAAATCTATACAATGAGTAGCATCACCATAAAATCTTTTTTTAATAAGATAATCTACTAAATAATTAATCTCTACTTTTTTAGTATTATTTTTAGTAATAGATTTATTACTTCTAAAATCAGCCCGATTAGAAACATACCAATTATAATTCGGATTTTCTTTTATAGCTTTTACAGCTTCACTTAAGCATTTTTCATTAAGCCAATCATCATCATCTAAAAAAATTATATAATCTGAATCTTCACTAACATTATCTAAAGCAAAATTTCTAGAAAAGTTTACTCCCATATTTTTCTCATTCTTAAAATATTTTATCCGCCTATCTTTTAATATTTCCATATTTTCTAGTTCTGAATAATCAAAATCAGGAGAATCGTTTACTATTATAAATTCAAAATTATTATAATCCTGACCTAAAATACTATTAATAGCTCGCTCTAATTCTTTTGGTCTTTGATGTGTTGGCGTAATAATAGAAAATTTCATATTATGTTATATTAAATATCTTTTTAATTTTTTCTTTGATACCCAGTTTTTCAGTAGATTTTTTAATAAATCTATGAAGACCGATTCTTTTAATCAGTTTATTTAAAGGATGTCCCCAAGAATAATTCCAAAGATGAACAGCATAGCTTTCTTCTGGAGCATTTTTATAATTAAATTGCTTAATTTCATAAGAATTAAAAGGATAAAAATAAATTTTATCAAAAATCTTTACTCCACTATATTTCAATTGATTTTTTTCATAAACATCCGTAATAATTTTAGGAATAACCTCCATCTCAACTCCTTTAGAATTATAGGTAGTTAAAAGATCTTCTATAAATACATTTCTTTTTCGAGCCCCTAACACCGCGCCATTCATTATCTCCTCATCTTCTTTTCCTAAAAAGACTTCATAATCCAAAAGATCATCAAAGCTTTTTACAACATAAATATCAGTATCAAGATATATTCCCCCTTCATCTAATAAAGCTTTTAATCTAGCCACATCCGACACAAAAGCCCATTTTTTATTATCATAAGTACTCTTAGTATAAGTATTAAAGTTAATATCAAAATTACTTTCGTTCCACTCTTTAATCTCATAGCCCGGTAAAACTCTTTTCCAGCTTTCAATACATTTTAAAACTAAAGAAGGTTTAGGTTTTCCACCAAACCAACAATAATGAATAACTTTTGGTATTTTCTTATTATCGCTCTTCATAAATATTAAGATATTTTTTAACCATGGTATCTAAAGAAAATTTCTCCTGATCCTGATAATCAATTTTTGAATTTAAGGTCATTTCTAGAACTCTTAAAAAATCTTCTAAATTATTTAACTCAAAACAATACTTCTGACCAATAATTTCCTCATTACCCCCTACCAAACTAGCTATAGATTTGATATTAGCTAAATAAGCTTCAATTAAAGAAATAGATAAACCCTCATAAATTGATGGTAAAATAAATAAATCTAAAGCTTTTAAATATTTACTAGCATCAACTATTTCCCCTAAAAGAAAAACATGTTTCTCTAAGCCTTGTTTTAATATTATTCTTTCGTATTCTTCTCTCTTAGGACCATCACCGATCAATATTAATCGAGCATTGTTTTTTATTTTCAAAACTTCAGAAAAATTATTTAATAGAAATTCATAATTTTTAGGATAAGCTAAGCGACCAATTGACCCGAAAAGAAAAAGATTATCATCTGATTCCCCTATTTTATCTAAAAGAAAGCTACGAGCCTCTTCCCGATCCAAAAAATCAGCCTGAATACCATTATAAATCAAAAAACTTTTTCTAGCTATAAATCTACTATTCTGAGTTAATAAATCTAAGTTTTTTTGACTTACAAAAACAATTTTATCAATAAAAAGAAAATTCCATTTAAAAAAAGATTTAAATAATATCTTTTTAAAATAACTACTCTGATAATTAGGATCTAAAATTGATAAACCATGAACTGTAAAAACTATCTTAGTTTTTCGATTAACTATTTTAGCTATCATCGCCCCTATCAAAGCATTAGAGCTATTTAAATGAATAATATCAAAATTATACTGTTTTAAATATTTAAAAAAATCAAATAAAAATCTAAGATTAGAAAAAAACCCCCCACTTCTCTGAAGACTTTTAAATCTAAAAAATTTAATTCCTTCCTGTTGAGCAAAATTAGCTAAAAAATCTCCCTGACCACACGCTATAACTAAATCTAAATCCTGACCCTTCTCTTTTTTTAATCCTCGAGCTAAATTAGCAACAAAATTTTGCGCCCCACCCACTTCACCTTTAGTTATAAGTAATAATACTTTCATAAAAATTAATTAGCTAATTTTCTCTTCTTTACCCCTAATCCTAAAACAGCTACTAACGAATAAGAAATAATGGTTGAAACAGCCGCTCCATTAATACCATAAATTGGAATTAATAAATAATTTAAAACTACGTTAACTATAGCACCTAGCAGAGTAATAATAAAATAAAATTTAATACGATTTTCAGCCACTAAAGATTTATCCACTAAATAACTAAGCGAGACAGCTAATAATGACCAAACACCAATTCTTAAAACATTTAAAGACTCTAAATAATCTGGCCCAAAAAGAATTAAAATAATTGGTTTAGATAATATAGTAATAGTTCCAGCTACTAGAATTGATAAAATTGATAATAATGCTACCATATGCCTCAAACGACGACGATAAGCCGTATAACTAACCTTTAAAGCGTTTAAAATAGCAGGAAAAAGAGAAAAAGTAATAAGAGATGGAATTATATAAGTAAACTCAAAAATTTTAACTGATGATGCATATAACCCCACCGCCTCCGCATCTATCATTCTTTTTATCATCACCTGATCAATCCTCATATAAATTAAAACAGAAGCACTAGTTAAAGCCAATAACCACGAACTACTTAAAATACTCTTAGCTAAAGGCTTATTAAATCTCCAATCTCTAATTTTTAAACCCGATCTTTTATAAGCTAAAAATAAAAAAACACTAAGCCAAAAACCATCTAAAACAAAAACTACCATCATCCAAATAATACCCGCCCCACTTAAAATTAAAATCACTTTTAATAAAGAAGAGATAGTTCCTGATAAAATACTAGCCTGAACGCTTTTCTTAGATTCAACCCGAGAAGCAAAGAAAAGGGTAATAACTTCCGAAGAATAGAATATAAGAGAAAAAGCCTGAATTAAAACCAACAACTTAATTAAAGTTGAAGATTCTAAAAGAAAAATAATAAAAACACTAATTAAAAAAGCTAAAGCTCCACCTCCGAGTCTAAGAATAAAAGCAGTTCCTAAAATACTATCTCTTTTTTCTGGATGATTAACTAATTCTCGTTGTAAAATACTAGTAATTCCTAAAGAAGCAATAAAAGCAAAGATACCAACAAAAGCTAAAACATAAGAAAGAATACCATATTCCTCGGGACCTAAATAGCGAATAACCCAAGCTCCAACTAAAAAAGACAAAATTAAAGAAAAAATATTACCAAAAACCATCCAACCAGTATTAGTTAAATAACGTCTAAAACCACCATGATTTAAAATCCAACGCCATTTCTTGGGAATAAGTTTTTCAATTAAATTAAAAAATTTATCTAGCACTTCCCTTTAAAAATTAATTTTAAACCGAAAACAATAATTAGAAAAGCAAAAAATATTGACCAATTAAAATTAACTTGCCACCAAGATAAACCATTTCCTAGCATTAAAACACCTAGAGATAAGATTATTATCCCTAAACACTTTTTATTAGCTCCGCCTAATTGATAAGAACAATTAGAAACAATTTTTACTTTTTCAGCTTTCTTTTTTTCTTCCATATTATTATGATTTTATTATTTTATACTCCACAACATTTTTTATACTTTTTTCCACTACCACAAGGACAAGGATCATTACGTCCTACTTTCTTACCTTCCTCATCCTTAAGCTTATTCCGAGCTAAATCAATAGTTCCGCTAGGACTAGAAGACATGTCAACCTTCTTACTCATTTCCTTTAAAGGAGCAGAGTACTTTTTAGCACGTTCAATAATACTAGGACTAATAAAATTAGCCGTATCTCCAGTTTTAAAGATCGAATAACTTACCTGTTTTTGAATCAAAGCTAAAAGATCTTGATACATATGATAAGCTTCTTTTTTATACTCTACTAAAGGATCACGTTGACCATAACCCCTTAAACCAATTCCCCGTCGAAGATAATCAACTGTTTCTAAATGCTCCACCCATAAATTATCAATTGAGCGAATTAATATACCCTTTTCAATTTCTAAAAAATCTATTTCCATCTCAGTTAGTCGATCTCTCATTTCTTGATATTTACTATGAGCTAAACTGTATAAATAAGTAAGTAATTTAGCTCTTAAATTTTCTTTAGCATCCTTTTCTTCTCGTAAATTTAAAATTTGATCCTTCTCTTCATCATTTAAAACAAAAATAGTTTTAACAGTTTCATAAATCTCTTGTAAATTCCAATCAGCTATATTATCAGCCCCGGTATGAAAATTAACTAAGTGCGAAATTTCACTTTCGATATATTCTAAAACTATAGTTGATAAATATCGCCCCGCATCATCTTGGCCTTCTTTTTGAGCTGTATAGACATCTAATATTTCGCGACGTTTTCGATAAATAGCCTCCCGATGCTTATTAATCACATCATCATATTCAACTACATGTTTTCGTAAATCAAAATTATTGCCCTCCACCCTCTGTTGAGCTTTCTCAATTGAATTGGAAACTATCTTATTCTGTACCGGCATATCTTCCGGTAATTTTAACATATTCATAACATTCTTTAAGCGATCACCACCAAAAATACGCATTAAATCATCTTCAGCTGAAATATAAAACTGCGAAGAACCAGGATCTCCTTGACGACCAGCTCGACCTCGTAATTGATTATCAATTCGACGTGATTCATGACGTTCGGTTCCAATCACATGAAGTCCACCTAATTCTCTAACTTTCTTTTGCTCCTCTGGATCAGCTGGATTACCTCCTAAAATAATATCAACTCCTCGACCAGCCATATTAGTAGCCACGGTAATAGCCCCAATTCGTCCCGCTTGAGCAATAATTTCTGCTTCTCTAAAATGATTTTTAGCATTCAAAATATTAGGTTGTAAACCCTCACGTTCCATCATCTCACCTAAAAGCTCATTATCCTCAATTGAGACAGTTCCGATTAATATGGGTTGACCCTTAGAATGACGCTCCTTAACCTCTTTTATAACCGCGATAAATTTACCCTCTTTAGTTTTATATATTAAATCACTATGATCCTGCCTAATATTAGGTTTATTAGTTGGAATTACTACCGTTTCTAAATTATAAATCTTATGAAACTCTTCAGCCTCAGTGAGCGCTGTTCCAGTCATACCTGCTAATTTAGGATACATCCGAAAATAGTTTTGAAAAGTAACAGTAGCTAAAGTCTGAGATTCTCGTTGCACCATTACTCCCTCCTTAGCTTCAATAGCTTGATGCAAACCTTCACTATATCGTCGTCCCGGCATTAAACGTCCAGTAAATTCATCCACTATAACTATTTCACCCTCCTTAACTACATAATCCTTATCCCGCCTGAAAAGAACATGAGCTTTTAAAGCTTGTTCAATATTATGAACATCCTTCACACCTCCCGCTACATAAATATTACTAACGCCTAAAAGTTTTTCCATTTTAGCCATTCCCGCCTCACTTAGAGTAGCCGCTCTCATTTTCTCATCCACATTATAATCCTCATTTTCTTTTAATTGCCGAACATATTGAGCAAATTGTGCATAACGATCACTAGATTCTTCAGCCGGAGCACTAATAATTAAAGGAGTTCGGGCTTCATCAATTAAAATAGAGTCAACCTCATCCACAATAGCATAATAAAAATCACGTTGTACCATTTGCTTTAAATCCGAAACCATATTATCCCTAAGATAATCAAAACCAAATTCATTATTAGTCCCATATGTAATATCACAAGCATAAGCTTCAGCTCGAGATGTTTCTCGAAAAGGTTTAAGCCGAGGATCAAATTCATTTTCATTATTAATTTCAGGATCATAAACATAAGCAGTACCATGAACTACCACCCCCGTACTAAGACCTAAAGCATGATAGACTGGAGCCATCCAACCAGCTCCTACTCGAGACAGATAATCATTAACGGTTACTAAATGAACTCCTTTAGATAACAAAGCATTTAAGTACAAAGGTAAAGTAGCCACTAAAGTTTTACCCTCTCCAGTTTTCATTTCAGCAATTTGTCCACGATGTAAAACTATTCCACCTAATAACTGAACATCATAATGACGTAAACCTAAAATTCGATAAGAAACTTCTCTAATATTAGCAAAAGCTTCCGGTAAAATATCATTTAAAGCCGCCTGCTCCTCTTCTGGACTTTTTAAATCTTTTAAACGCTCCTTAAATAAATTAGTTTGAGTTTTTAAATCCTCTAAACTTTTAGCCTGATATTCTGGCTCTAAAGCATTAATTTTATCAATAATTGGTTGAAGTGATTTAATAATTTTTAAATTCGGATCACCAAATATTTTAGACCAAATCCCCATAAATATATTTTTAATTAAATTATAAACTACTTACCTCGAGCTTGATCAAGTTTCTTTTCTTTACTTTTTTTAATCATTAAAATTAAATGATCCTTTACTTTATCAATAGCCTTAATAATAGTTTTTTCAGTTTTTTCCACTCGAAGCATCTCTCCCGGTAAATTTAAATTAACCTCGGCTCGATAAAGCTTCCCTTTATTTTGAGTAGTTGAAGAACGCTCCAATTCGACATCACAATTATTAACTGAAATATCCCCTAAATATTTCTTTAAACTATTCATTTTAAGTTCAACATACTTTTTTAAATCTTCACTTAATTCCATTTTTGTAACTTTGATTCGAATGTTCATATTTTTATTTTAATTATAATTATTGAAAAATTCTTAAAACATCTTTAAAGGTTATCCAAATAACTAAAGCTATTAAGAGTAGAAAACCAATATTATGAAAAATAATTTCAAATTGAGGTTTTAAGGCTCGCCCTTTAATTTTCTCAAATAAAAGAAAAAGTAATCGTCCGCCATCTAAAGCTGGGAAAGGTAAAATATTAATCACGGCTAAGTTTAAAGATAATAAAGCTGTAAATTGTAATAAATATACAAAACCCATACGAGCCATCTGTCCAGTTAAATTAGCAATACCAACTGGGCCCGCTACTTCAACTTGAGTTGGAGAACCCACAATTAATCCTCGAACTATATCATATAGAGCATAAAATATGGCACCTAATAATTCAAAACTTAATTTAAAACCTTGCCATAAAGCTTGATACCAAGGATATCTAACTAAAGCTGTTTCATAAAAAGCAATTCCAATGATTTTTTGACCATTTTCTGGATTAATCATTGTGTTTAACTCTAAATCTAAAACATTATTATCTCTTTGAACTGATAAAGCTAAATTTTCTTCTTGACTTTGACCAATTAGACGACTAAGATCAGCTTCATTTTTTACTGTTTCATCATTAATACTAAGAATAATATCAGCCGCCCGCAAACCAGCTTCCGCCGCTGGACTATTTTCCATAACCTCCATAACTTGAACTTTTTCATCTACCACTATCGCTGATTTAGGTAAAGAATCATCAATCGCTTGAGGAAAACCAATCATTAATCCAATGGAGATTAAAACTGAAGCTAATAAGATATTCATAATAACTCCCGAAGAAAGAATGATGGCCCGACGCCAAGGTTTTTTATTAGCAAAACTATCTGGATCTTTATTATCACCATCCTGCCCCTTAATTTTAACAAAACCACCTAAGGGCACAGCATTAATAGAGTAAATAGTATCCTGACTATCATCTGGATCTTTTCTTCCCCAAATTCGTTTCCACTTCCCTTCTTTATTTTTATACACACCAAAAATACGTGGCGGAAAACCAAAACCAAACTCTTCAGCTCGAACACCTAATTTTCGAGCTGAATAAAAATGACCAAATTCATGAACAAAAACCAAAAGAGATAGAACTACTAAAAATATAATTATAGTTAGAATCATAAAATTTAATTAAACTAGATCTCCATAATTTCAGTTTCCTTCTTATCACGCCAAGATTTAATTTCATCATTTAAATTAGCAATAGCTTCATCTAAATCTTTAATAAAACGAAACTTATCATCTTCCCCAATTTCTTTATCATCAAAAGCAGTCTCAATGCTAGTCTTTATTTCTTCTCGTAATTGCCGAGCTGAAACTCTAGCTTTTTCCTGTCTTTCATTTAGTTTTTTAACGGTATCTAAACGATTTTCTTCAGTCATAGCTGGAACTGTTAAACGAATCTTGTCCCCTTCATTATTAACTCCTAAACCTAAATTAGCCTCCACAATAGCTTTTTCAATATCCTTAGAGATAGTTTTATCCCAAGGAGTTAAAATTAAGCTTTGAGCATCACTAACAGCAATATTAACCACTGTATTTAAAGGATTACGTACTCCATAAGCCTCCACCATAATTCCTTCTAAAATTAAAGGATTAGCTCGACCTACTCTTAAAGTAGCAATATCTTTGCGGAAAAAATCAATTATTTTTCCAAAATCTTCTTCACGAGCTTTAATGTAATTATTCATAAAATTATATATTAATTATTATTATTATTATTTCTTAATCTTCTTAACCCCTAGATAAACTATATTAGGATTATTAAAGTCAATCAAAAGAACAGAGCCCGATCGACTAGTCGGTAATTTTTTAACAGTCCAAGTAGTACCACCATCGGCTGAACGATAAAAAGAAGTATCGGTTACATATAATATTTCTTGACTATTTTGTGGATTAACAGCCACCGCATTAATAAAAGAATCTTTCTCTGGAGTTAAAAGAGATAATTTAATCCAAGAGCTCCCCTCATCAAAAGATCTAAGTATAGCTTTATCAGTAGCTAAAATTAAAGAATTATCTTGATGAGAAAAATGTAAATCTCTAAAATTAATTCCTAAACTAAATTCTTTTAATTCCTTGTTATAATCGGTCCAATTAGTATTATCAAATTGATTACGATACTGCTCTAATTGCTCTAAACTAGCACCCCCAGCAGCATTAAACTTATACACCCCATTATTAGAAGTAGCTACAAAAACAGTTCGACTATCCCTAGGATTAATAACAATTTTTCTAACTCCATTTTTTAATCGCTGAATAGCTTTCCAACTAACTCCTCCATCTAAACTACGTAAAACATCACCTCGAGAAGTGCCAAGATATACAACTTTGGAATTATAATGATCAATAGCCACCGCTGAAACAAAAACATTATCATTATTGTCAAAATAAGTCTGAACAAAAGTGCGACCACAATCTTCCGTTTTATGTAGCTTATTCTCTAGAGCCACAAAATAAATACATTTATTATTATAATCCACGGCCACATCATTAATAGTGGTGCTAGATGGTAAAGCCAACACTTTATTCCAACCCCGAGCAACATTATAAGTATAATAAAGACCATCATTAATAGTTGCTAAATAAACTGCTCCACTATCACTAGGATCAATGACTAATCGATTAACATCAACAGAAGCAATGGTATTAGGAGTCCCAGAAATATTAGGAATATAAGGCATTTGACGCCAAAGATCCCCTTTATTATTAGACACATAAACCCCACCATCTAAAGTAGTACCACCTTTAGTTTTAACATTAATAGAACAAGCACTTAAAAAAACAAAAGAAAAAATAAGAAAAAGGGCCGAAATTAATTTATTTTTACTCATATAATTAAATTAATTTTAAAATCTTAACTAGTTAATTATTATATAATATTTAAAGGTTTATCGCAAGGTACTCTAAAACTGATTCAAGGTTTAAATTTGTCTCTAATAATGATCGCGCTGAACTAAAAACCTGAGATTGTTCCTCAATTTTATTCTCTAAAAATGACTCTCTAATTAACTTTTCTAATCTTTCTAATAAAAAAGGATGACGAATATAATCAGATTGAGAAAAACTTAATAAAACTAAATCTCGCCAAACTAATTCCCATATATCTAAAAGATTAAAACTAGGCGGAAGTTCTTTTTTAAGACCCTCCTCAATAATTTTACACCGCTCAGAAAAATTAAGACCCAAAAAATCAATAAAAGCTACTGCTACATCTTGATAATTTTGATAAACGCTTCGATTATCCAGTAAATATCGGGCTAATTCTGGATGACCCCCTGAAATTCGACTTAAATTTTTAGCCAAAACTGGCGAAACTTTTTTTTCTTTAATGAGATATTGATAAATTAAATCATCTTTTACTGGAAAAAATGATAAAACCTGAGCTCGAGAAATAATAGTTCCGGGAATTAAATTTAAATTATTAACGGTTAAAATAATTAAACTTTGTGACTTAGGCTCTTCTAAAAGCTTTAAAAGAGCATTAGCTGAGTTTTGATTTAAGTTTTCAGCATCTTTAATAATAACTACGGGAGAGCTACTTAATTGAAAAAAACTAATCAAGGACCTAATTTGGTTAATAGAAATATCTTTCTTACCCGCCTCTCTCTCTATAATTAAAATATCACCCTGATTTATTAAAGTTTCAAAATCTAACCTTTCTTGATTAAAAATATTTAAAGCTAAATCTTTAGCTGTTAAAAACTTACCCAAATTACTTGGACCTGAGAATATATAAAAATTAGCTAAATTATTATTTTTTATAGCTAAATCTAAAAACTCTATTACTTTATTATTCCCAATTAGAGACCATTTTGATTTCATAGCCCCTTAATTATACTATGTTTTAACAAATAAAAAAAGGGGTTGCTTCAACCCCTAATTTTTTGGCACTCAGACCCAATTATATCATAAAAGATAAAAAATGTCAATAACGCTTCAAAACCCGATTATAAAGATCTAATAACTTCACCATATGATTTTCTACTTTCAAATCTTTAACTCTCTCTTTAGCTTTTTTCCCCATCTCCACTAAATCATAATTAAAACTATCATCAATAATCTGGGCTAATTCTTTAAAATTAGCCTTTTCAAAAAGAAAACCATTTTGACCCGACTCAATTAATTCTGGTAATCCACCAGTTTTTGATGCTACAACCACTTTACCTAATTCTAAAGATTCTAAAAGAGTTAGGGGCATATTTTCATTCCAAACTGAAGGTAAATAAATTAAACGAGCTTTTCGAATAATATTATGAAGCTCTTCTCCACTCCGATAACCTAAAAACTCAACTCGTTGATCTAATTTTAAATCAGATACTAACTGTCTTAAATTATCTTCTTCAGGTCCCTGCCCTACTATCTTTAAAGTATTATGTTTTTTGCTTAAACTTAAAGCTCGAAGCAAAATATCAACACCTTTCTCCCTGGATAAACGACCAAAAAAAAGACCGTAATCCTCAATCTTCTCACTGGAATGTTCTATCATTTTTTCTGAAAAATTATAAATAACTTCAATTTTATTCTCATCCCAAGAAAAACTAACCACTGTATCTTTCATAAATTGACTAGGGGCAATAAAATAATCAATATTTTTTTTATAAATCCTCAAAACCTTATGATGTAGATACATTTCCAATGTCGCTAAAAGACTTTTTAACAATGACTTTTTAAAACAACGATGCTTAATACAATTTAAATATTTTTTTCCACGACATCGGTAACAAATTTGATCATCAACAAATAGCTGATAATTAGGACAAATCAATTTGTAATCATGTAAATGCATGACTACCGGAATCTGATACTTCTTAGCCACATCTAGAATAGAAGGAGAAATTTGATGATAAATATTATGAATATGAATAATATCAGGCTTAAAATCTTTGACTAAACTTTTAAACTTTCTCTTAGCCTCTAAACTATAAAGAATACGACCGGGGGTAATTAAACGATCACGTAATTTAGCTTCATTAAAACTAAGACGAGAAACAAAATACTTCTCCCAAGGACTAGGATTATTCTTAGGATGATGCATAGAAAAAATAGCCACTTGATGACCTAGCTCTTCTAAATTTTTACTAATCTCAATAAAATACTTCTCAGCCCCACCTCGGATATAATTAAATTTATTAACCTGTAATATTCGCATATTATTCTCTGATTATTTCTAAATATAATTTTTGATAATCTTGAGCTATTTTCTCCATAGAAAAATTATTCTTAACAAAATTAAAAAGATTAACCCCCCAAGTATCTAAAATTTCTTTATTCTTTGGATTTAAAAAATATTCTAATTTATTAACTAAATCATCTAAATTACCATTCTCAAATAAAACTCCAGTTTCCTGATCCTTAATCAGATCTAAAATTCCACCTGTAGCTGAAGCCAAAACTGGTAAAGAACTAAGTCCCGCCTCTAACAATACTATCCCTAAACCTTCCCATTTTGACGGCAAAACAAAAAAATCTAATTGAGCTAAAAATCCCTTAACATCCGAACTAGAACCTAAAAGAAAAACCCGTGAATCTAATTTCAAATCCTTAATTTCCTGTTTCAAGTCCTCCTCTAAAGGCCCAGAACCTAAAATCAAACATTTAAAATTAGTACTTTTTAACTTACTTAAAGCTTTAATTAATAATGAAAAATTTTTTTGTTCATGTAAACGTCCGACTGAACCCAAAACTATCTCCCGATCATCAAAGCCGGCTTTTCTATCTTGTTGAAATTTCTCTATATTAACTCCATTAAATATTAGAGGAATCTTAGATTCCGGTACTTGATATTTATTTATCAAATCTTCTTTAACAGCCGAAGAAATAGCTACTATTTTTTTAGAAAAGCGAGCTGTTTTCTTTTTAAGACATCGAAGTAGATTATTATCATTAGAAGAAACATTCTGTTCCGTAGAAATAATATTCTTTACTCCCGCTAATTTAGCAGCTATTTTCCCATAATAATCTCCGCCTAATTGAGTATGCACAATATCGGGCTTTATTCTTCTAATATAATTAAAAATACCAAGAAAATTAAATAAATCAATTTTAAATCTTTTTTTTAAAATCTTAATTTTCACTCCCTTTTCCAAAGCTTCGTTATAGAAAAAACCAGAAGAAGAGAATAATAAAAGATAAGGATCAAAACGATTTAAATCTAAATGATATATTAAATCTAAAGTAAATCTCTCAGCTCCACCTGAAGCTAATGAAGGTAAAATATATAAAAGCTTAATTTTCTTCTCTTCTTTCATAATTTAAATTAGAAATTATTTCTAAAGCCACTAAAGCTAAAGCGATCGGAAGCCAAATTCTTCCCTTGTAATACGAAGTATTGAAAACCTGATAAAAGAATCCACCAGCCGCCGCTAAACTTAAGGGTAACAATAATTTATCATGCTCAATATATTGAAAAATTCCTCGATAAAGTTTTCTAAAAATTAAAAATATAAAAATTAAAAAGAAGACAGTTCCCACTAAACCATTTTCAGCTAATAGTTTTTGACCAAAACCATGTGAATCTAAAGGAGCTCCATATTTAGCGATAAATCTGGTATTATCAGCCACTAAAGGAACAAAAGATCCCGTACCATGACCAAATAATGGTTTTTTAGATAAGGCCTCTAAGGAAATCTGAGTCAAAAGAACTCGATTTTTAGTCGAACTAACATTAGCTTCTTGTAAAGATAACATCTTAAAGATAAATGGAGAGGCTATTATTAATACCACAGCCAAGGATAGAAAAATCTCAGCCCACGGAATCTTTTTACGAGCTTTAAAATAAAAATTAAAAACTAAATAACCAAGAATCTGAAGAACACTAGTAATCCAGGCGGTTCGACCAAAAGTTAGAAGGTTAACTAAAATCAAAATTAAGGCTAAAACTTTAAAAAATCGAGCCTGACGAGGACTTTTAGCCCAATATATTAAAGATAACATTACCCAAGAAGAAATAATTAAAAATTCAGCTAATAAATTATAATTATCACCAAAAATCCAATCCCCTAATATATAAAGTGGACGAACTCGAAAAAATGAATCAGACCAATCCTGAAAAAATAAAGAAGAAACTCCCATAATAGCCACCAAAAAACCACCACTAACTAATAACACTAAAACTCTTCTTAAAGTCTTTCGATCTTTTATTAAATTAAAAGGAACCACTACATAAGCTAAATAAAAGAATAAGATCCAACGAAAAGAAGCCCATAAAGAAGATAAAACATAATTACTAAAGCAGGCTGAAATTAAAGTACTAAGAAAAAATAAAGCAAAAACTGAAGCCACCGGAAAAACCAATTTATCAGACTTATCCAGAAAAAAGAAAGAATAAATTTGTCGCAAAATAAAAGAAATCAGAAGTATTAAAGCTAATAAATCAATAAAAGGTATTTCTAAAAATTTAAAATTAAAAGCCCAACCATTAACGGGAAGAAAAAAAGCGATCAAATAAAGACCCCATAAAGGTCGAAGAAAAAATAAAAAAATAAAAAATAAAGATCCAAAAATTAAAGCCGTTACTAAATAATTATTTAAAGCTAAAAAAACACTGGCTAAAAAAAGAAATGACAAAATTATTAAAATCTCCCAACGATAATGAGAATATCTCTGTTTTATCATAAAAATTTAAAAACTTAACTCTAAGTAATAATCCCGCTCTAAATCATTAGTCCAATATAATTTATTACCCTCAATACTAACTTCTCCATCTGCTTGAGCTTGTTGAACCGCTTTTAAAAAACTAAAATTAGCTTCAAATTTTTCAACATTATTTCCGGCTTGTTTTTGAACTAGAAGTGAATACTTCCCTTCCTTTTTAATAGCCTCTAATATTCTATCGGGTAAATAATACTCAAAAACCAAATCTCGTGATTGCCCTGGCTCAATAGATATAAATCCAGCCATAGTATTTTTAGGATAACTAATTTCCTGATCTATATAATTTAAGGGATCCCCCGCACTTAAACCTGAAGCTCGTACGAAAACAGAATCTTGTGGCGTATAAACTCGAGTAAAGCTACGATAACGAGTAGTTTGCCAATCAAACCACCCTTTATTATCATAAGTAATTCTAACAATAGCCTTAAGCTTTCCATCTAATTCTTCAATTAAACTATATTTAATCTTCTTGACCATAACTCGATCAGTTTTAAAAGCCGCCATATTAGCATCAACCACCATCAAATAATCAGATGGACTATCCTGAATCTCTCCTTGCCATTTTAAAGATCGAGCAACATCTTGACTATATTCATTATTTAAATAAACTAAAATATTTTTCCGAGCAATATTTTTTTCAAATAAAGATAATAATTCCCCCCAACGATCTGAGGGTAAATTAAATAATTTCAACTTTAGCTCTTGAAGGATATCACCAATAACTAACTTACGATCCCATTCTGATATTCCATCTTGACGAAAGCCAACCTCGGTTTCATACTGCAAAACATCAATAAAATTATCTTTATCATATACCTGATCCCCAATATGAATCGGACCACTTAAATATAAAAGATCGGTAATAAAACGAGGATTAAGGGCTATAACCCCAGAGAAATTTTCTAATTCATTATGACGATTAGCTGCCATTAACTCTTGTTCATAAAACCATAAGATTTTTTTAGCACTAAAAGTCCAATCAGGAGACCAATTAGCATCACGCATAAACCATTGTGAAACTCCTAAATATTTTTTTAAAGCTTCCGGTGGCTCCACTTTAAAAACTGGATTTAAACTAGCCGGCATATCTAAATGATAAATATCATGAGTTTCTAAACGGACAATATCACCTAAATTAAGCTCCATTAAGCCATAAGTACCTAAAAATCCACCCGTAGGACGAAGTTCATGATTATTTTGTAAAAGAATGAGGTAAGAACTACTTTGCGGATAACCACTGAGAATTGGAACTAAAGTGGCTAAAGAAATAAAACTATCGAGAGATTTAGAAACCTTATCTAAACTAGATTCTAAAGACTTGATCTGAGAAGAATAACGATTCAAAAAACGATTAGACTCTAATCGGCTTAAATACACTAAAGATAAATCAATATTAGCTCTGATTCCTTGCATTTCAGGATAAGATTCATAAAGTCGCTTTAAAAGTTGAGCTCGATCCTCTGGGCTAAATTCTAAAAAATTTCTGGCACTCTGACCAGAAATCAATTCTTCAAAATCTTGGAATATAGCTAAAGCTTTCTCCCCTGATGAAGCTAAAATCCTAGCCGTTTGAGCTAGGTATTTAAAATCATTAAGATTATTATTTAAAAAAGGAATTTTTCTAATAAAGAAATTACCCTGCAAATCTCTTAAAGTTTCCTCAGCTAACACAAAACTACCAACAGCTCGTTCGGCGACCAAACTAGCTCGAGAAAAATCCCCCTCACGAACAAAATCTAAAGCATACTCTAAGTCCTGTCGACCAGACATAGCATTTAAATAAACTGATTTAATTTTAAAAAATATTAAGCCAATTAAAAAAACAACGGCTAAAATGAATAAAACCACAGCCAAAACTAAAGGACGAGAAAAAGCTGGAAGTTTTTTAAAATTTTCTTTTTTCATATTTTTATTTTTTTGGATCTAAAATTTTATCTAATAAAATAATTTTTCTAGAATTTAAAACACTATGTAAAAAAACATCAGCTACTTCCTGACGATATTTAAACTCCTCCTCATCCATAACAGTAAAATTAATTTCTCGCCCTAAATCAAACTCTAAATCATTAATAATTTTTAATAAATGTTCTTTTTTAATCTTAGCCACAATTAAGACATCAGTCGGAGAACTGGGATTATTGACAAATAAACCACTCAAAAGAATAAATTGGGGTTCGCCAACTGTTTTAAGCTTCTCAATAAAGCTTTCACCAGCTAAAATTTGAGACTTAATAATTAAAGACTTTATCTCGGAATATAATATAAAATCAGTTCTAACTCGATAATACTTTCTTTCCTGTAAGCCACTAACCTTAGAATCATTGGACAAATCATCATTTTTTGTGCTATCATTACCAGTAGATGATAGTAAACCAAAATCCTCTAGGTTATTTAATTCCCGTCGCACCGAATTAACCTGAAGATCTAAATCTCGAGCTAATTGCCGAATATAAAATTCTTGATCAGAATTCAATAAAAAATGTTTTAAAAGTCGAGCTCGAGCCTTAGAACCAAATAATTTTTCTAGCATAATATTATAGTTTTAAACCCTTTTTACTACTATTAATATATAATATTTATAAATTTTAGTCAATTTATGAATCTCAAAAAGACCCTTTTAAATATTAGAAACAATCCGAAGAAAAGTTTTGTTCAAGGAACTTTTATTGAAGCTCGACCCGAACAAGATAATCAGCTCGGAAGTATTTTTGTTTTAAGTGAAGTTAATCAAGCTGAACGTCTCGATGAGAAAATAATCTATGTTATCACTCAATTGTTAGAAAAAAACTACTTCTTAAATGAAAATATCTTTCTAAGTAATCAAATTAATAGTCTAAAAATAGAGTCAATTTTTGAAGCTAGTTTAGTAAAAACTAATCAAGAATTATTAGAATTTATTGATCAAGAAAAAATAAACTTTAAATTTAAAAACTTAAATATTACCGTTGGCTTAATTTTTAAAAATCAAATTCATTTTTCTAATCTAGGTCAAAATAAAGCTTTCTTAATTAAGAAAAATCAAGAAAATCTTCAAGTAAGTGATATTAATCCTGATGATGACGAGCAAAACCTTGAAGATATTTCAGCTGGTAAAATTTTTTCCTCTATTATTAGTGGAGAAATACCACAAGATTCCTATATTATTTTCAGTAATGCCTCCCTATCAGAATACCTACTAAATGACGATTTTATTAAAATCTTAGAAGATTTAAAGCTAGAAGGAGCTACAGAACAAATTAAAAATCTTTTAAACAAGATAAATAATTATTCTAATTTCACCGGAGTCTTCCTAAAAAATACTAAACCAGAATTTGAAAAACAACCAGAACCATATTATAGCCCCTTATTAACCGAAACTGAGAAAAAAACCGAGGAACTTTTAAATAATACTGGAACTATTAGTAAAGATAGTATAAAAAAAGTATTTAAAATTTTTAATATTTTTAAAATATTAAAAAAACCTTATCAAGCTTTAATTAAAAAACTAAAAAGAAAAAAAGAAAAACCAGAAAAATTAGATTTATCTATTAAGCCAAAGAAATCTAAAACTAAGAAAATATTATTAATATTAATTGTTGCTTTACTTTTAGTTTTACTACTGAAACTATATTTTCAAAGAAATAAAAATGAAAATATAATTCAAGAAAAAAATAGCTCTGATATTGAAGAACAAATTAAACAAAAACAAAACCAAATTGATTCTTCCCTACTCTATAACAATGAAGAACGAGCTCGAGAAATAATTGAAGAATTAGATCAATTAATGAAATCTTTAAGTCCTAAAGAAAAAAATAAAATAAAAAATTATGAAGAGTTAGAAGAAAGTTTAAATGAACAAATCAGACAAATTCAAAAAATGATCCTAATATCAGACCCATTAGAATTAGGTAATTTCTCAACTTTAAAAAATGAAGCTAATCCAGTAGCCCTAGTTAGATCTATTAAGAATAATAAAATCTATTCACTAGATCCACAAAATAATACGATTTATAGTCTAGATTTGAATAATAAAGTATTATCTACTGTTAACGACAATGAACTATTAAAAGGAGAAAAAGCTTTCTCTAGTTCTGACTCTCAAGATAATTCTTATTTCCTAGTTAATAATCAATTAATTACTATTAATTCAGAAGAAAAAATATCTTTTAATACTATTAATGTAGATAATCCTTTCGCTATTGAATCTTTAGGTATATACAATAATCGTCCTTACTTAATTAATAAAGAAAGTAATAATATTATTAGATACAGCAAAAGTGGTAACACTTTTACCTCCCCTCTAAGCTGGTTAAAAGAAGATCCGGGATTTAAATTAAAAGATATTGCAATTGATTTTAGTATTTATATTTTAGATGACAATGGGCAAGTTTTTAAATTCTTAGAAGGACGAAAAGAAAACTTCTCTCTTGATATTATTAGTCCTAAAAGTGAGGCTAATAAAATTGCTTTGAGTCAAAACTATATTCTCACCCTAGATCAAAAAAATCAAAGAGTAATACTTTATAGCCGAGAAGATGGTAAGTTCATTAATCAATACTACTCTGATAAATTTAATGACCTAAAAGACTTTATTATCAATGAATCAGAAAAGAAGGTCTATCTCTTAAATAATACTTCAGTTTATGAACTAGATTTAGCGATATAAAATAAAATAAATAAAAAAAAGAAGAGTTTTACAAGCTCTTCTTTTTTATTTTACCTTATTACTTTAAAACTGCTTTTCCACCAGCCTCTTCTACTTGTTTAACAATATCTTCAGCCTCTTCTTTCTTAACTCCCTCTTTAATAATCTTAGGAGCACCATCAACTAAATCCTTAGCCTCCTTAAGACCCATCTCAGTTACTGCTCTAACTACTTTAATAACTGCAATCTTGTTAGAACCAGCATCAGTTAATTCAATATCAAAGCTAGACTTTTCTTCAGCTGCTGGAGCATCAGCACCAGCTCCACCTGGCATAGCGCCCACCATCATAGCCGGAGCCGCCGCTGAAACACCAAATTTTTCTTCTAAGATTTTAACTAATTCAGCTAAATCTAGAACACTCATTTTTTCGATTTCCTCAACTAATGATTTAAATTTAGCTGGGATTTCAATTTCTTTTTTTTCTTCAGACATAGTTTTTTCTATTTCCCCTTAAATCATTTAAGTTAAGGGAAAATTTTAATTAATTTTATTTTAATTTATTATTTATTATCAGCAATAGCTTTTAAGGCTGTAACTAAAGCTCTTAAATTTCCCGCTAAAACATTAACCAAACCAGAAACAGGAGCATTTAAAGATCCAACCATCTTAGCTAATAATTCAGAACGACTAGGAAGAGTAGCTAAATTTTCTACCTCTTCTTTTGAAATTACCTTTCCATCTAAAACACCACCTAAAAAATCAATCTTACCTTCATTATTTTTTCTAAAATTAAAAATAACTTTAGCAGGTGAAACTTGATCTTCATAAGCAAAAACAACTGCTACCTTACCATCCAATCCCTTTACATCTAAATCATTAATTTTATTACTTTTTAAAGCTAAATCAAGTAATGTTTTTTTACTAACATAATACTCCCCATTTTCCTGTCTAAGACTATTTCTTAATTCTTCATTATCCTTAACCCCTAATCCATCAAAAGAAGTTAGGATAATGGACTTAGACTTTTTAATTTTTTCTTCTAAATCACGTACTATTTCTTGTTTTTGAATCTTATTCTTAGCCATATTGTTTTATATTAAATATTATAAATAAAAAATCTGCTAACCGCAGACCAAAAATAAAAAAACAAATAGTTTTAATCTCGGCGAGACTTATATTGATAAAATCAAAAGCTAGCTGTCTGCGATTTTTAATTGTATTGGTATTATATATAACAAGATAAAAAATGTCAAGAGAAATTATGGCTCTCAATTAATAAATAAGAATTAATTAATCTTCTCTTTTTCTAACATAAATAATCTCAATTTTTCAGCCTGAGGACTATCAAGAAACAAACTAATATCGGCTGAAGTATCATTATCACCACCTTTATCTAAACTAAGCTGAGATTGAGAAGCAGTCCAAATTTCTATTATAGAAATATTAAAAAGACGCATTATAATATCACTGCGAAGTTTTATGTTTTGAATCCTATCAAATTGAATAACAGTTGATTGTTTATTCAATATTCCACTTCTTTTGGTTATTCTCTTATCATCAAAACTAAAGGTGGTATTGATGTAAAACCAGTAAAGAAACAAAGCATAAAAAACACTAAGAGCTAAAAACATAAAAAAAACTCGCCAAAGAAAATCATATTCATCATAATATATCGCCACTGATAAAACGGCAATTAAAAATAAAATAACCCCAATTAACTTATACCACAAATATCTCTTCGGATAGTAGATTTCAGTATTAGGTTGAAGTTTAAGCATAAAATTATATTAATTATTATATTTATTCGCTAATTGACCACAGGCCCCCTGAACATCTTGATTAAACCGAAACCTTTCTATTACTTCCAAACCTCGTTTCTCTAATACTTTCTTAAAATTTAATATAGTTTTTCGATCTGGAGCCTTAAAACGCCCAGTTTCATTATACCTAATAATATTAATTATGTACAATGATTTTCTTCCAATAAAATCAGCTAATTTTTTAGCCTCCGCCACACTATCATTTAAGTCCTTAATTATTAAATACTCTAACATAACTTTGCGATTAGTTTTCTCAATATAGAAATCTAGCGCTTGAAAAACTTGTGCTAAGGGATATTTCTTAGTCCCGGGCATAATTTCTGACCTCAACTTATCATCTAAAAAATGTAAGGATAAAGATAAATTAACTTTAATTTTTTCTTGAGCCATTCGTCTAATACCTGGAACTAGGCCAATAGTTGAAATTGATATTTTTCGTGAAGAAATATTAAAATATTCGGCTTGATTTAAATATCTAATAGCTTTAAACACTTGATCATAATTTAAAAAAGCTTCACCACTCCCCATAAAAACAACATTGGTCAAAGGTCCTAATTTTTTAGATTTTAAATATCGTTGCCAAAAGAAAACCTGTTTCAAAATTTCTTCCCAAGTCAAATTTCGTTTAAAAGATTGACCTGAAGAACAAAACTGACAAGCTAAAGGACAACCTAATTGTGATGATAAACAAACAGTGTTTCTTTTACCAGAATGAACCATTAGAGCGGTTTCAACACTATTTCCATCTTCTAGCGCCACTAAAGCTTTAGCTGATTTTTGATCCCGAGAAAGAAATAAATCACCTGGAATTATTAAAGGATATTTTTTATTTAACTCATCCCTCAAAACTAAAGGTAAAACACTGGCTTGAGACCAATTATCAATCAAATCCTGAAAAAGCAGTTTTTGCATCTGCTTAAATCGAAACTTAGCTTGAGTAGAAAAAAATTTTTCTATTGCCTTTAAATCCATAATTATATTTTAACCCCTTCTCCTTTTTTTATCAAGAAAATAAAAGAGGCAGTATCATAACTGCCTCTTTTATATATTTTAATCCTCTAAGATCGATTAAAATTTTCTCGAGGTCGGGCCTCATTAACAACGATAGTTCGACCTTCTAATTCTGAACCATTAAACATTTCAATAGCCTTCTTAGCCTCTTCCTCAGAAGACATTTCAACGAAAGCAAAACCTTTGGATCGATGAGTTTCTTTATCCATAATCACAACCGCTGACTCTACAGTTCCAGCCTGAGAAAACAACTCCTTCAATTGTTCATTTTTAATAGCGAAAGGAAGACTACCAACAAATAATTTTTTCATACCAATATCTTAACGCAAATTTATAAAAAACAAGTCGACCTTTAATCTAAGTCTTTACAAACTTTTTTAATTTTGCGAAAGATATAGAAAGTGTCTTGTTTAACATCAATACCATACAATATTAATAATAAAAAAACAATAGTTAATTTAATTTTAACATCTCTTCTAAATATTCACGAGAATTTGATAACCGCGGCACCTTATTCTGTCCTCCTAATTTATTCTTCTGCTTTAACCAATCATAAAACAATTTGGATCGAGCGATATTAATTTTAGGTACCCCTAAAACTAAATCATTAAATCTTTTAGCCTCATAATCTGAATTTAAACTTTTTAGAGCTTGATCTAATTCTTGACTAAAAAGATCCATATCATTCGGTTTTTTAAAAAACTCAATTAACCATTCATGAGCTCCACTAGACCCAGTAGCCATAAAAATTGGCGCCACCGTATATTCAGAAACTAAAGCTCCGGTTTTTTGACTAGCTAATTTTAAAGCTTCATCAGTATTAGAAACCATTAACTCTTCCCCAAAAACATTAATAAAATGCTTAGTTCGACCCGCTACTTTTACTCTTAATGGATTTAAAGAAGTAATCTCGACTGTATCACCAATTAAATAACGCCACAGACCACTATTAGTGGAAATGGCTAAGGCGTAAGTTTTACCTAATTCTAGGTGATCAACTGACCAAGCCGGAGCTTCTTTCGCACCAAATTGCGACCAAGGAATAAATTCATAAAAAATACCAGTATCTAAAGTTAGAAGCATGTCATCTCGTTTTAAATCATCATTAAAAGCTAAAAATCCTTCTGACGCATTATAAATCTCCAAATAATTCATATCAGACCTAGGTATAAGTTTCTCAAATTGAGCTCGATAAGGAGCAAAACTCACCCCACCATGTAAAAACAATTCCATATTAGGCCAAACCTCTAAAATATTATTAGCTCGACTAAGCTCTAAAACTTTCTGCATGAGCACTAAATTCCAAGACGGAACTCCAGCTAAAGCGACAATATTTTGATTCAGAGTCTCTCGAGCAATAACCTCAGCTTTCTTTTCCCAATCCCCTAAAAGAGCCGTAGAAAGCTTAGGCGCTCGGAATAATCGAGCCCAAATAGGAAGTTTTTTAACTAAAATAGCTGATAAATCACCACAAAAAATATCAAAAATATTTTTACGAGAAGAAAAAGATCCACTAATACTTAAAGTTTTACCAGAAAAAATATTAGTATTAGGTCTTTGTTGAAGATAGATTGCTAAAACATCTTTACCACTTTGATAATGCCCCCTTTTTAAAGAATCTTTAGTTACTGGAATTATTTTACTCTTATCATTAGTAGTGCCAGAAGATTTGGCAAAATACCTAACTCGCCCTGGCCATAAAATATTTTTCTCTCCTTGATAAACTTGATTGATATAAGGAAAAAGATTTTCATAGGGAGATAAAGGTACACGAGACTGGAAAAGGGATAAAGCTTCTTTAAAATCTAAACCAAGCATATCTTGATAACTATACTTTCTTCCCCAAACTGTATTTTGAGCTTGAGAAATTAAATCAAAAAAGACCCGAGCTTGACTAAGCTGAGGTTCTTTTTTAAAATAATCAATTTCCTGACAACGATTTTTAAATCTTAACTGTAGCGCTTTATTTAAAGAAGACATTTTAAGGATTTAAACGATTAACATCTCGAGGTAAAAAGTTAGCCTCTTTAACACTAGATAAATTAAGTAATTTAAATATTATTCGAGCTGGACCTATACCGATACCACCATGATTAGGACAACCATAACGGAAAAAATTAAGATAATCCTCTAATTCCTCTAAATTCATATCTTTCTCCAAGGCTTGTTGTCTCAAAATCTCGTAACGATGTTCTCGCTCCGATCCAGTACTTATCTCTAAGCCCTTATACAAAAGATCAAAACTTCGAGTTAAAGTATTATTCTCCTCTAAACGACGATGATAAAAAGGTCGAGCCTCCACTGGATAATCAGTAATAAAAAGAAAGTCATGTTTAAATTCTTTTTTAACAATTTCACCTAGAGCCTTTTCTTCTTCGGTTGAAAAATCATATTCCTTTTCACCAATAATATTAATTTTCTTTAATCTCTCTTTAGCCTCTTTAAAAGTAAATACAGGAAATGGTTGACTAGGAATTTCTATGTCTAAAGATAAATCTTGTTTTACTTTTTGCAAACCTGAAACTAAAAGATTTTCTTCAATTTTCATTAAATCTTGATAAGAAATATAGGAAACCTCCAAATCCCAACCGGTAAATTCAGTAGTATGACGAGAAGTAAAAGATTTCTCAGCTCGGAACACTGATCCTACTATAAACACCTTTTCTAAACCAGCAGCCATAGCCATTTGTTTAAAAAACTGCGGTGATTGTGATAAATAAGCTTTACGATCAAAATAATTTACCGTAAAAACATCAGCACCAGTCTCACTAGTAGTATTCATTAAACTAGGAGTATAAATCTGAATAAAATTATTATTCAAGAAATATTCCCTAAAACCAGCCTCTAAACTAGTCCAAGTCTTAAAAATTAAAGATCGATTTTCAGCTCTTAAATCTAGCCAGCGATAATCAAAACGTTTATCAACATGAGCTTCGTTACTACTTTTAACCAAAACCGGAATAGGTAAATTTTCCTCAGCCAAAGAAACCACCTTTAGTCCATCCAATAATAATTCAAAATCCGGCTCTGATTCAGGCGCATCCTTTTTTAATGGCCTTTCTTTTAAATCTCCACTAACCTCAATAACGCTCTCTAAATTTATCTTTTCCACTATTTTAAATAGATCAGGCTGCTCAGCTTCCACCACTACTACCTGTATAGTTCCAGAAATATCAGCTAAATCAATAAAAGCTAGTCCTTTGTGTAAACGTAAATTACGAACAAAACCAGCTAAATAAGCACGTCCGGAATTATTTTTTTTAGCATCAGCTATTAATATTCTAGGCATAAAATTATTTATTCTTAATTTTTTTTATTTTACCAAAAAAAGCTAAATATAATATTTCTAAAATACCAAGACTATTAATAATAAGCATAAAGACAAACCAAGTCTTATGATTTAATCGAGCCGATCGCCATAAAGCTAAGCCCTTCCAAACAAGAGACCAAATTAAAATAATGGGAAATAATATTAAAAAAATCTCAATATTATCTAAAATAAAATTCTCCATATTATTATATTAATTATTAAAAACTAGCATTTTTGGGAGTTCGAGGAAAAGGAATAACATCCCTAATATTAAGCATACCGGATAAATACATAATAGCTCTTTCAAAACCAAGGCCAAAACCAGCATGTTTAACTGATCCATATCTTCTCAAATCTAAATACCACCAATACTCTTTTGGATCTAGGCCTAAATCTTTCATTCTTTTTTCTAAAACATTAAAACGTTCTTCCCGTTGTGAACCACCAATAATCTCTCCAATACCAGGAACTAAAAGATCCATTGCCGCTACTGTCCTCTCATCATCACTAAGACGCATATAAAAAGCTTTAATTTCTTTAGGATAATCGGTAACAAAGACTGGCCCCTTAACTATTTCTTCCGATAAATATCGCTCATGTTCAGTTTGTAAATCAATACCCCATTTAACTGGATATTTAAAATCTTGTTTAGATTTTGTCAAAATATCAATTGCCTCAGTATAAGTCATTCGTTTAAAATCAGACTTAAGTACTAAATCTAATCGCTCTAATAATCCCTGATCAATAAATCGATTAAAAAATTCCATTTCCTCAGGGATTTCTTTTAAAACATAAGAAATTAAATATTTTAACATTTTCTCAGCTAAATCCATATCATCGCTTAAATCAGCAAAAGCCATTTCTGGTTCTATCATCCAAAACTCAGAAGCATGTCGAGTAGTATTGGAGTTTTCAGCTCTAAAAGTTGGACCAAAAGTATATACCTTATTCAATCCCATAATTAAGCTTTCAGCTTCTAATTGTCCTGAAACACTTAAACCCACCTTTTGAGCAAAAAAATCCTTAGTATAATCAACCTCCCCTTTTTCATTTTTAGGAATATCTTTTTCTAAATCAAAAGTAGTAACATTAAACATTTCACCAGCTCCTTCACAATCACTGCTAGAAATTATAGGGGTGTGAACATAAGAAAAACCCTCACCTTGAAAAAACTGATGAATGGCATAACTTAAAACTGATCGAAGACGGAAAACAGCTGAAAAAGTATTGGTTCGACTTCGAAGATGGGCTATTTCTCGTAAAAACTCAAAACTATGACGTTTTTTCTGTAAAGGAAAATCAGGTGAGGCTAAATTTAAGATCTTTATCTCACGAGCCTGTAATTCAAAAGCCTGTCCAGCTGCCGGAGATTCAATTAAGGTACCTAAAACCTCCAAAGAAGAGCCAATACTAATCTTTTCTAATTCTGAAAAATTATTTATCTTATTATCAAAAACCACCTGCATTCCCTTAAAAAATGAACCGTCATTAAGTTCTAAAAATCCCAAATCCTTAGAAATCCGAGCCGTTCTTAACCAAGCCCCCAATCTAATTTCTTTTCCAAGAAAACTTTTAGGATCTTGATGTATTTTTTTGATTTCAATATAGGACATAATACTAAAAAATTAAGGTTTAATAAGCTTATTATATCTAATAAATATTTTTTTGACAAGAAATTGTATTAGTCCACGTCATTTTGGAAAAAAAATTATTATTAACCAAATAATTCATCGGAGATACTAATTCAAGGCTCCAATGTGGTCTATCGGTATTATACCAAAGAAGCCAATCAATTAACAAATTATTAAAATCATCTAAATTATCAAAGTATTTTTCACCACTCCAATCAATGAATTCTTCTTGAATAGTCCTATTAAACTTCTCAATATGACCCTGTTTGTATGGTCTACCTGGATAATTGAAATAATGCTCAATTTTTCTCTCTTCTAAGTATTTTTTAAAATAGAGATGGAATTCTAAACCATTATCAGTCTGAACAGCCTTAATATTAAAGGGCATGACTTCTTCTAATTTTTTAAAAAAATCTTTAGCATTAGAGCTACTAATTCTGTTATAGGCATAAGCGAAAGCTGTTCGGCTAAAAGTATCAACAGCGGTAATAATATATCTCTTTAATCCATTGTGAAATCTAACAACAGTATCTATCTCTATTAAATCCCCAGGATTATTTACTTGTAATTCCTTAGGTTTTCTTTTCTTTTTAGTTTTTTTAATTTTTTTAATCTTACCAAAATGAGATATTTTCTGTCTATGATGATATATATCTTTATCTTTAATAATTCTACCTATCTTTGATTCTGAGTATATTGGTAAATTATTAATTTCACAAAATTTATCTAAAAATTTTTTAACTTTAGTTTTATCCATATTAGGACAAATCTCTAGTCTTAAACGTCTAATCTCTTTTAATATCAGAGGATGTATTTCTCTTTTATTCTTGTTAATCCTAGCTTGGGATTTAGGATTGAGAGCTTCTATCTTGCCACCCCCTTCTCTAAATATTTTTTGCCAATTATATAGGGTAGATTTTTTAACCCCAAAGGCATCAGTAGTGGCTTGAAGGCCATATTGCTTCCAAAATTCTAATATTTTGAGTCTTTGTCTAGCTTCTTTGGTAATCATATATTTTTGCTTAATTGCATCATTATATAATGTACCAAATCCGGGACAATTATAGTACTTAAACTTTATCTGCATACATTTTGGGCTTTTTATTTTCCAAAATGTATCTGAACTTATTCAGGATTTTAAGATTTTAAAACACCAATAACCTGCCCAGCTACCGAATAAGAAGACAAATCATCAAAATGAATATATATTGGATCATAATTAGAACTAGATTCAGAAAGTAACATTATCATCTGTCGTGATAAATCCTTTTTAAAACGTTTAATATTAGCCGCCCCATCAATAATAGATAAAACATAATCCCCGTCTTCCGGATTTTTTTGCTCAGAATCAATTAGCACATAATCGCCATCGGAAATATTATCAACTCCAATTTTAGCTCGATTCATAGAATCCCCCTTAGCTCTAACCACAAAAACATTTTTTCTATTTTTTAAAATACTAGGAGAAACTTTTAAATATCCCTGAACTTGATCATCAGTTATGGATAAGGCCTGGCCACAATTAGCTAAGCCATAAATTGGTAAAGAAACTAAAGATGATCTTCTATTCTCTTTTTCTATCGAAACTGGAAAATATTTACCAGACTTATTAACTAACAAACCCCTCTTAACTAATTGTTGTAAATGATGTTTAACCAACTGAGGTTTTTCTCGACCTAAACCTAATAACTCACCAATATCACGTAAACTTAATTGATGCAATTCTTTGGTTCGAGATAATTTCATTATATTCTGTTGAATTTTATGCATAAGAAAAAATTAATTATTGATACTTCATATTATACTGAGAAAAAATATTATTGTCAAGCTTTTTGTCAATATTTCTTGACAGGTTTTATCTCTTGACAGCTTTTAAAAAATAGATTAAAATAAAGATAGTTAATTAATTAATTTTAAAACTATGAACAAAGAAGTAATTTTTCGCGGAATACCTTTTAAAGGTCAATTCCCTTTAAAAACAAAATTCAAAAACGAAGCCGGAGTTTATATCATTGCGGATCGAAAAAACAAAATTACTGATATTGATGAAACCGAAAACTTAAAAGAAAGGATGGCTAATAAAAAAAGACAAGGAAAATATCTTTGGTTTTATCCAGAGGAAAATTATCAAAACCGTCTTCAAGTTAAAAACTTTATTAGACAAGCCTGGTCCTTAGCTTAATAATTAAATACAAAAAATGACTTAAACTCAAGTCATTTTTTTATTTGTCACTTTAAAAATAAAAGTATATAATTTAAGAATGCGAACACCAAAAAGAAGAAGCGATAAAATACCTCGCCAAAAACTAGAAGCTCAAATGAGCTTAGTAAAATATCAAAATCTAAAAAGACAATTAGAGACCCTAGAAAAACAACAAAAAGAAGAAGTTTTAATTGTCAAAGATTTGTCCACCACTGGAGATTATTCTGAAAATGCCGGTTATCAAAGTGCTAAATATCAATTACGAAGAACTAATAATCGCATTGATCGTATCAAAGACCTTCTAAGTCGAGCAGAGATAATTGAAATCGAACAACAAGGAGATCAAATTGAGATTGGGCATCAAGTTAGATTAAAAAGCGGAAATCAAGAAAGAATTTACCAAATTTTAGGTCCTCTAGAAGCTAAACCAGAGAAAGGCCTAATATCACATCACTCTCCCCTTGGTAGTGCTTTATTAGGAAAGAAAAAAGGAGACAAGTTCTCCCTAAATTTAAACAAAGGAAAAAAAGATTATGAAATAATTGATTTTTTTTAAAAGGAATTTTGAAAAATATCTTTTAGGTCTTTCCAAACACCATCTATTGTTTCAATTAAAGTATCTAAATCTTCATTATTATTTCCCTTATTATCAAAATCATTACAAGCATCTTCAGCCCATAAACCTAATGATTTGGCTTGAGCTTGTCTTTCAGCCTCCTGAAATTCAGCTTGAAATTTATATGGAATATTATAAGTATATTCATGACCATAACCATTTTCGATCATCCATTGATTGAATAAAGTTCCATCTTCCAAATAAACATAACGTAAAAGTCGTTGATATTTATCTTTATCCCCTTGAGAAATATCATCTTCTAGATAAACCCTTTGACCACTAAGAATCTCCTTAGCTTTATCAGAAGCTTCTTGAGCAAAACATTGAACTGCCTGACGTGGATCACGTATTTCCGGCGTATCTAACCCAATTAATCTAACGGTAACTAAATCCTTCCCTTCCCTAACTTTAATAGTATCGCCATCAACTACTTTTTCAACTAAATATCCATCAGAGCTTTTTGGTTCTAAAAAAGAAGGCCAATTAATACTAGAAAAATCACTGAATGAACAAGATGATAAGAATAATAAAGGAAAAAGAATTAAAATAATTTTTTTTAATTTATTCATATTATTTTTCAAATTTTCTTCGAGCTGTCCAATAGGCACAATGATCACAATCAGAAGAAGCTGACGGAATCTCATCATTCTCTAAGCAATCTTTAATTTTAAATAAAGTTTCTTCTACCCAATTATCATTACCTAAATATTCAATTAAATTAATTTCAAAATCTAGGCTTTGATTAAAAGAATCCTTACTCATATCTCCAGTACAATAGACAAAATAAGCGGAATTAGACACCTTCAAGCCTTTTTGCCTTAATAACCATTGATAAACCTCCATTTGACGTTTATAAGTATCTTGCCAATCCTGATCTAATTCTTTAACAGCCTCCTCTTTAGCTGTAGATTTATAATCAACCACTAAATATTCACCCTGATTATTAATCCATAAATCATCAATAGCCCCACTAACTAATAAATTAGTATCTCGATGAAGATGTACAATACCACCAAAATTCTTTCGCCACTCTTCTAATTCTTCATGAAAAACTGGTCGAATATCAAGCCCAGCTTCTTGTTGCATAGGATGAGGCTCTCCTTTTTGTCGATAAAAATCAAACTCTTTTTTTAATAAATGATCAACGGCACTATTAAGAGAAAAAGGGAAACCAGGAACTCGCTTTAAACCTAATTTATTATCTAAATAAAAACAACGAGGGCACTCTAAAAACAAATCAATTTTAGAACGACTAAGTTTCCAATTAGAACCACCATAATTCCAAGATGAAGCCCGCATTGGATTATAATATTGCGACATATATTAAAATTACTTTTTAATTAAACGATAATAAAGATTTAAATAAGAATCTACCATTTGTTCCAAGGAAAACTTACTCTTCACTCTCTCTAGACAGTCCTCTTTATTTAAATCTTTAACCATCTTTACAGCTCGCACTAAATCATTAAAATTATTATCTACTACATAACCACTCTTACCAGATTCAATTAACTCTTTAAAAGCTCCCTGATCATAAACCACTGCTGGCACAGCTGAAGCTAAAGATTCTAAAATACTATTACCAAAAGCCTCTTTTACTCTATTAGGTTGAATCAGACAATAAGCTCGACTTAATAACTCTTTCTTTTTATCCCCTAAAACCTCACCTAAATAAACAATTTGTTGACCATCAATATTAGGATAAAAATGTTTTTTTAAAAAATCAGTATCAGTATCAGAAATTTTACCAGCAATAATTAACCTCATCTTTAACTTTTTAGCTACCTTAATAGCTGTATCTACCCCCTTCTGAGGTGAAACTCGAGCTAAGAAAAGTAAATAATCCCCCATCTGATCTGACTGATAAAACTCTCGATAATCTAATCCATTGTAAATAAAATCTTGCCAATTTAAAAACGGCAGAATTTTCTTTAACGATTTAGAAATACCAACATAATTTAAATGACGATATTCCTTTAATAATTGCTTTTCTTGTTCAAAAAACTCTCCATAACGAATAGAATGAATAGATGGAGTTTGAACTAAATCCGCAAAAATAACACTTTTATGCTCCACGGCACAATGAATAATATCAAAATCATTAGATCGTTGAAAAGCTCGAGCAATATTATTATATTCATGAATCTCTGAATAATCCCCCTGATAATGTTGCGGACGAACCGATATTAACTTCTGGGCCTTAGTTTTAGAATTACCAGAAGCCAATAAAGTTACCTGATGCCCCCGATCAACTAAAGCATCAACTAAAAAACCAATTGAAGATCCGGTACCACCCCGTGAATGAGCTGAGGTTTCTTCCCATAACTTTGAAACTATGGCTATTTTTAATTTCTTTTTCATATCTTTATTATAACATTATTTTAGAAAATAAAAAAAGCTCAAACTGAGCTCTTATTTTTATTAATAATCCATATCAAAGAATATATTATTTCTTTGTTGTGAAATTCGTCTCTGACGAATTTCCTCTAATCTTTTTCTCTCTAACACTTCAGGTATATCACCTGAAGAAATTTCTAGCTGTCTACATCTCTTTTCCCAGGCTTCCCTAATTCGAGAATGCCCTCTTCTCAGATGTAATTTTCTAATTATATCTGATAAAATTTTTACTTCCTCCTGAGACATTTGGAAAATAATCCCAGGAAGTATTTCCTCTATATTCATATTTATATTTTTAAAGATCCGGTTTTATTAAATCATATTATTTATAATTTGTCAAAAGAAAAAACCCCTTAAATTAATGGGGTCTTTTCTTTTTACTTTTTATTATTTTTCTTAGCCGCTTTTTCTTCTAACATAATACGCTTAGCCTCTAATCTCTTAGCGGTTTTATGGGATTTACTAGCCTTTCTTCGACCAACCCGATGCGGTTTTAATGCCATATTATTATATTATTAATTATTAATTATTTAAAAATCATTGAACCTAAATTATCTTTAATACCTAAAACTAAACCTCCTGAATCATCAAAATTGAAGCTATCAACCTCCGAAATCATAGAAATAAACTCTTCTTCTTGCGATCCTTCACAAAATAACTGATGATAAGCTATTTGACTAAACTTAATTTCATAATTATCAATCTCATAAAATCCAGCAGCATTATTACAATCGGTCTTAAAAGAAACTGTTCCATCAGAATTTAAAACTATAGAAAAAGCGTTCTCTTTTTTTGACTTCACTATCTCATCATTACTATACCTAGTCTCTACCCAAAACCATTCCTTAGATTGCAAGAGATCAAAATTATCCACCTCTTTCCATAATAAAGGATTTAATTCTCCATTATCAATAAAGATTCCGACTGGACCTAAAGAACAATCACTAACACTACATTTATCAAAAAAGAATATCACACCATCATCACTAATAACAAAATTTTCTAAATTAGCTGCAAAGGGCCAAGTATCACATTTTTCATAATCCATACTAACAGCATCATCTTTAAGACAAGTAAAACCTAAGCCTTTAGCGGTTAAATTAAAATCAGAAAAAACTTCAGGATATAATAGAGAGTTTTTTAATAACAATCTAGAAAGAAGTAGCTCATCATCTTGATTATTATTAAATCCTAATTCTTGAATAAAATCATCAAGCTCTATTAATCCCTTTTGATTGAAAGTAAAGGTTTTAACCCGTTCATTAATATCATCTTCGTTAGTATATGTTTTAATTATGAATAAATAAGAAACACTTTGTTTTGATTTTGATTCTAAACTACTAAAATTAATATCAAGATTATAAACCTGATTCTCAACCCTTTCTTCCTCGGCTTGCTGTACTAAATTTTCAACAAAACTCTTCATAATCCCCTCTTTATCTAAATCTTCTAATGGATATCGCGCCTCAATGTTATAAAATTCTGTTTTAGATTTAATTTTATCAAAAGGAACCTGCTCTTTAAATTTAAGAAAAAATACCAAACAGATTAAAGCTAGAATAAACATAACTAAGGATAAAATCCTTAACCCTCTTGATTTTCGTCCAATTAAAAAAACAACCAAAGCACAAAGAAAAATAATAACTAACCACATATTTTCAAAATTAAGTATTATCAAATTAATCCTTAACACATCTAACAGTTAAACCTAAAGTATCTAATATATTAGCAATACTAGCTAATTCACTAACTAATTCTCCATAACTAGAAGAGCCAATAAGATCTTCATTAATTTTACAAAAGAAAGAAAAATCGTCATCACCTCGCCAAGAAAGAGAAAAATGATTATCAGGTCCCCAAGAGTTTGTATAATAAGGAATGCTTGGATAATTAATAAAACTAATCATACCACTAGGCAGGAAACTAAGTCCTGATTCATTGGTTCCCCACTCAATAGAACTTAATTTCTTAACTGGTTTTTCTCCCAGAAAATTTTCTAAATCAGTCCAATCATCATTACTAGAGATATGCCAACCATTAGGACAAACATTTTCGGTTTGAACAGCTATTTGATTATATAATACTCCAAAGTTACTATAAATATTAAAATCATCAGAAAAATTGTCAAAATTAATTAATCCAGTTTCCCCTATCTCTATATCTCCAACTACTATATTTTTAGCTGGAATATTTCCATCATAAGCAAAAACAGCATAAGCTGATTGCCCATTTTCAGTACGATTATTGAATTCACTTGGCGTATAAACAGCTGGTAAATATCTTAAATTCTGTTTAAACCAACACTTACCATTAATGCTTAAAGTTTCATAAACATTACCATCTCTCTCATCAATGAAGTCATCACCACAGATCCATTCTTTAACTGATGATCCAGAAGAACTAATTGGTAATAATGGTAAAGGTAAAACACTTTCTTCAGTTTGATCGTTTCTTGTACTAGTAATAGTAATAGTATTACCATAGATGATTTGATTATCAGAGGTAATGAGATAGGCTCGGAAGAAGGGATAAGTACCAGGAACTAGATTTTGAATATTAAGAGTATAACTATTATTAGTATTAACAGTATCATCTATTACTTTATCTTCATAATCATCTAAACTAGGAACTAGTTTAATATCAGGTAATACAGAATAATCATAGATAATACCTCGTTCTTTAATACTAATATTATCAGGATTGATAATATTAGTAGTAATAGGGATAATATGAGAGAAATCTTTTAATTCTTCAATCTTCTGAGTTTCTAAGATAATATTATTAATATCATCATTATTATTATCTAATAATGTATCTTCTAAACCTAATTCTCTTAATATATCTAGAGCTTCATGAGGACGACCTAAATAGATAGCTTCTAAAGTATCAGGATGGATGTAATAGGCTCGGCCATCTTCTTCGACTGATATTAATATGACTCCAGCTAATCTTTCTGGGAACTTAGTAGCTAGAAATCTATCGAGATCAGCTTTAGATATACCTAGACCTAGTTTTTGCATAATATCGAAGGCTTCTCTAGGACTAGACAGAGACTTTCTTTCAGCAGGACTTAATACTCGACCAGGAGAGAAAGAAATATTAGCTAGAGAGAAAGTAATGGAAGCCAGGAATAATAGTCCGAGGCTTAGTATTAGAATTCGTTTTTTCATATGGTTTATGATTAGTTGTATTATATGTATATTATACTACTTTTGTGGGAAAAGATAAAGTAAAATATCTTTATTTAAATAATTAAAAAAATGAAAAACAAAACTAGACTAAAAATAAATTCAGTTGAAGAGAAATAAGGAATGGGACCTTTAATATTAAACTTCTTAATTGGGTAAAAAGGGTAAAAGGAAGAATCATCTAACATATCTAATATGAAATGACCTAAATACGCTATCGAAAAAATTAAAGCAAAACCAGGATTAAATAAATAAAGTAAAAAGGATAAAAATATCCAAGCAAAAAAACTATGTAAGTAAACTCGGGAACTATCACCACTAGTTCGAGTTCGACGCCAAAACTCTGACCATGAAAGATCTTTCTTAAAAGGCCAATTAGGAATCAAATGATCAACATCGATTAATAATGAGCCACATAAAGAGGCTGTATAGTCACCACTAAGTTTACCAATAATCAAACCTAAAGCTAAATGAGTTGTGCCATACATATTTAAAAAAGATTAATACCGCTCAAAAAAGAAAAAGAATATATTATTGGAATAATAATTAAACGAAATAATCCAGTCATTAATAATATTAAAACTATAAATAAACCATAACGTTCGATTGATAAAGCTTTATATTTCAACTTTTCAGGAAGAAAATTTAGAACAATCTTAGATCCATCTAGGGGTGGAATAGGAATAAGATTAAAAAAAGCTAAGAGTAAGTTAATAAAAATAAAGATAATGGATAATAAAATAATGCTATGCCAAATATTTCCGGCAATTAAGGAATTTAAAACATCATTATCCCTACTTAAAAAAGATAAAAATAAACCTTGCTTAATATTAGCTGCTACTGGTAAAAGACGAACCACTAAACCAAAAAATGTCGCGATTATAATATTAGATAAAGGGCCAGCTATAGCTACTTTTAAATCACCATATTTTTTATCCTTAATTCGATTAGGATTATACGGAACTGGTTTAGCCCAAGCTAAAATAAAGCCACTTTGAGATAGAATAAAAAAGAATGGTAAAATAATAGAGCCAAATAAATCAATATGAGGAATTGGATTTAAGGTTAAACGGCCTAAATCCTTAGCAGTGCTATCTCCTAAACGATTCGCCATCCACGCATGACCATATTCATGAATGATAATAGAAAATATTAAAACAATAATAATCAACGCTGTCAGTGCCATAAGTATATTATTAATAATTACTTAGTATAACAAAAAAGAACCACTTTGACAAAAAATATAAAAATTCCCAAACCCTTGATTATTTAAAAAACTATGCTACAATAATAAATATTTAAAAATAAACAAAAAGTTATGGGTAAGAAATGTGATGTTTGTGGAAGAAGCTCCACGAAAGGTGCTAGTCGATCACACTCTAATGTTAAGACTTTAAAGCGACAAAACATAAATTTACAAAATAGAAATGTCATGGGAATTAAGGCTAAAGTTTGTACTAAATGCTTAAGAACTATGAATAAAAATCAGGACTAAGAGCTTCATAAAAAGCAGTTATTTTTTCTCAATAACTGCTTTTTTATTACCCAAAAACTTAAAACTAAATAATAAATTAAAGCTAAGCCTCGAAACCAATAATCACTAGAAACAAAGTGAAGCGGAATTTTTACCAAAATATTATTAATAAAAAAAATATAATTAAATAATAACTCTACCACCAAAAACAAAGCTTGAGATAAAAAAGGAATTAAAAAATAAACTGCTAAGGCTATTAATGATAAACTCATAATAGGAGCTAGAGTCCATAAAATTAAAAGATTGGCTATCGGTGCAATTAAAGAGATTTGTTTGAAATTATATAATAAAACTGGAGCTGAAATAATTTGTACTGATAAACTAATACTAATAATATCTATAAACCCATTCTCCCTTCTGAAAGCTGATTTGATTATAGGATGAATATAAATAATCCCTAAAACCGCTAAAAAAGATAATTGGAAAGCAATATCGATTAGTAATAATAATGGATTAATAAGCAATAAAACTATACCAGTACAAAAAAGAGCTCGACTCATATCAACCTGACGCCCCCAATATAAAGCTAAGAAAGATAAAAAACCCATTAAAGCCGCTCGACAAGCCGAAGCCGGAAAAGCAATCAAATTTAAATAAAGAAATAAAAAAGCAACAAAAAAGAAAAAACTATAACGACGGGACAAACCCACAAACGATAAAAAGCTAAAAAGTAGCGAAGATAAAAGGCTAATATGTAAACCTGAAATAGCTATAATATGACTTAAACCTAAATGAGAAAAATTATCTTTAATCTCCTCAGAAAGAAAAAACTTATCCCCTAAAAGCATAGCCTTAATAAGCGCCGCACTATCTAGAGAAAGATTTTGATCAAAAATATTTTGCCCGTATTCCTTAAACTTATCCAATCTATTTAAATAAGTTTTTCTTACTTTTTGATTTAAACTTTCAATTTCTGGATAATAAAAAAGACCCTCGATGCCATCTTTTCTTAAATAAAACTCATAATCAAAACGATCGATAGTTTCAGCTCTTTGATAAAGACCTTTTAATCTTAAATATTCATTCCGACTATAACTAGGATAAGGCGAACTAAAAACTAAAAACTTTCGCCCTGACTCCAAATCCTGAACTTTAAATCTTTGACTAAACTCCCGATTTTCTGGATTAGATATTACCTGAACCTTTAAATCTAAAACGACTGCTGATGGCCAATCAATTTTATCAACTAAAGTTAATTGATATCGCCATAATCCTAAAATTAAAAAACCAAGAATCAAATAAAGTATTCTCCGATATTTAAAAGAAAATAAAATTAAAATTAAAGCGACAATAAAAAATAATAAAGGAAAAATAGAAAAACTAAAAAAATATTGGCCCAAAAAAATACCTAGAGAGAGCGATAAAAAAGAACTTAACAAAAAATACTTTCTAAACATAAAAGCCAATAATAATTATTGGCATAATAATATTTTTTACTTAAATTTTTTATCAACTATAACTGCGATCTTAAATAAGCTTCAATAAAAGGATCAATATCGCCATCCATAACCGCCGCAACATCAGTTAAAGAAAAATTATTACGATGATCCTTAACCATTTGATAGGGTTGAAAAACATAAGATCGAATTTGCTTTCCCCAAGTCCCCTGACCAGCCCCGGCTTTAATTTCCTTATCCCTCTCCTCTTTTTCCATTTTCTTTAATTGAAAAAGCTTAACCCGTAAAATATCTAAAGCTCTCTCTTTATTTTGTTGTTGCGATCTTTCACTTTGACACGTAACCACTATTTTAGTCGGTAAATGACTTATTCTAACTGCTGAATCAGTAGTATTAACACTCTGCCCCCCTGGACCAGATGACTTAAAAACATCTATTTTTAAATCAGAATCCTTAATCTCAACTTGTTCTGAATCTTTTAATTCAGGAATAACTTCAACCCCAGCAAAAGAAGTATGTCTCATTTTTTCAGCATCAAAAGGAGAAATACGAACCAAACGATGTACCCCATTCTCCCCTTTTAAGCGACCATAAACATAGGGTCCACTAATTTTAAAAACAGTGCTCTTTATTCCAGCTTCACTGGCAACACTTCGATCAATAATTTCAACAGAAAACTTCTTTTTTTCTGCCCAACGTAAATATAAGCGCTCCAATTTTTCAGCAAAATCCTGAGCATCAACTCCACCGGTACCAGCATGAATAGAAATGATAGCATTATTATTATCCAAATCATCAGAAAAAAGTAATAAAAATTCAAGACGAGAAAAGTCTTGAAGTATTTTTCTAAACCGAAAATCTAAATCTTTTTTTAAACTATCATCGTCATATTCCTGAGCTAAAGATATTAAATCCTCCATATCTTTCAAGGCTTTCGCTAAATTTTCAAAAGACTCAATTTCTTCTTTTAAATTTTCCGCCTCTTGACTAATATTAATAGCTCGTTTTCTATCACTCCAAAAATCAGTTTGAATCATTAAATCACTAAGATTTTTTAAATTCTTTTTCTTTGATTCAATATTCAAAGCCTCTTTAGTCTCCTTAATCTTTAACTTTAAATCTTTAATTTGTTTTAATAAATCCTGCATAGAACTAATCTTGCCAAAACTTTTCCTGCCGAACTAGCAATTCACTGGCTTTTTGTGGTTCAACTAAAAACTCTTTAACTAATTTTTCTAATCGCACCCCTTGAGAAGCTTTAAATAATATTAAATCGAATTCTTCTATCCTATTTTTTAAAAAAGAACGAGCCTCTTCTTTAGAAGCAAAATTAAAAATACGATCTTTATCAAAACCAGCCTTGATAGCTCCACGACCAATATCTCGAGCTTTTTCCCCAATTAAACATATTAAGTCTAAACCGATTTTAGCCATCTCTTCTCCCACTAAACGATGCCCCTCTTCACTATATGATCCTAATTCTAAAATATCACCAAAGATCACAATTTTTCTACCTTGAGAACGATTTATTTTTTCCAAGGTTTTTAAAGCATTAAGACTAGATTCAGGTGAAGAATTGTAGGTATCATCAATTAAAAGTGAATTTTTAATTCCCGGCAACACTCTCATTCGCCCAGGAAGAGGTAAAAAACTTTCCAAAGCTTGAGATATATCTAATAGATTTAAACCTAAATCTAAAGCTACTGCTATAGAAGCTAGGGTAGCATAAAGTTGAGATAAAGATATTAAATGATTTAATTTTAAAGGTAAAACTGAACCCTGATATTCAATTTTAAAATTAAGACCACAAAAAATATCTTGATTTAGATTCTCAGGAAAAATAAAATTAAGATCTTTAGCTAAAATATCCGCCCCCAATCTTAAGCCATAAGAACTTTGACGAATCTTAATCTCTTCCGATAAATCTCGTAAATATTTATTATCATAGTTTAAAACTGCTAGACCATCTTTTTTAACCGCTTTTAATAATTTAGATTTTTCTTTTAAAATTTCATCAACACTACCAAAATATTCAATATGTGATTGCGATATATTAGTTAACACTCCAATATCAGGTTCAACAATGGAAAGTAAATAATCCATATCTCCAGGACGATCAACACCTAACTCTAAAACTAAAAGCTCCGGATATTTTTTATCCTTAATTATTAATAATTTCCCAGCTAAAAACAAAATCCTTAACCAACCCCCCACACTCTTACCGGGAGATTCTTGACCAAGAATACTTAAAGGTAAACCGAATTCATTATTATAGTTTTTTAAACTAGAACCGACTCTAAACTTTTTAGATAAAACCAAAGCCACCACTTCTTTAGTACCAGTTTTTCCAACACTACCACTAATAGCCACAATTTTGGGTTGATACCTTTTAATAACCCGCCGAGCTAGAAAAGCTAATATTTTTATAATTCTTTTTTTCATATTTAAATATATTATTTTCTTTCTTTAGGAATCTGATAATATTTTAACAAAAAATCAACAATCTCGCCAAAAACCGGTACTACCGTTCCCTCAGCAAAAACTGAAGTTTGAGGCTGATCAAATTTAACTAATAATACAAAACGGGGATTATTAATCGGAGCATAACCAATAAAATTATGAATGTAACGATTTTTTAAATAACCGCCATTAGGAGCTGGAATTTGAGCCGTACCAGTTTTTCCACCAATATAATAACCCTCAATTTGTGATCTCTTAGCATGCCCTTTTTCTACTACATTAACCAACATCGCTGAAACCGTTTCCGCAGTCTCTTTTGATACTACTGAACGAACAGCTTGAGGCTCAATCTTCTTCACTAAATTATAATTATCATCTAAAATTTCTTCAACTAAATATGGCTTCATTAAAACTCCCTGATTAGCTAAAACGGCAAAAGCAGAGATCATTTGTAATGGCGTAACCGCAATTCCCTGACCAAAAGAGGCCGTAGCTAAATCAATATCCTTAACTCTTCGAGCTAAAAGATTATCAATATTTCCAGGGCTTTCCGAACTTAATTCTAAACCACTTCGTTCACCAAAGCCAAACTTCCTTAAATAATCACGAAAAACTTCAGCACCAATTTGATTAGCCGCAAAAACAGTTCCGGTATTTAAAGAATTTTCTAAAACATAATTCATATTAACCCAACCATGAGCTCCTCGAACACTGTAATCAGAATTACTTAGAGGTTTAGGCCAACCTTTAATATTAATTTGCCCCTTATCTTCATAATAAGTATTAGGACCCACCTTACCTTCATTAATAGCCATCGCCATAGTAATCGGCTTAAAAACTGAGCCAGGTTCATATTGATAAGAAATGGCTTGATTATCAAAAAATTTAGAATCCTCAACTGCTTGAAAATTATTAGGATCAAAGCCCGGCCATAAACACATAGCAATAATCCGACCAGTTTGCGGTTCTAAAACTATAACACTGCCACTTTCAAAATTATGTTTTAATTGAGCTTCTTTCAATTTTTGACAAACGTTTAATTGAACAGCATAATCAATAGTTAAAACTAAATTCTGTCCATGAACTGGAGCCTGATATTCCCTCTTATCAATAATCAACTTTTTACCTTGATAAGAACCTTTATCAGCTAACAGAAAACCATCTTGTCCCCGCAATTCATAATCAAAAAAACCCTCTAAGCCATAGTTACCTTGATTATCTAGATTAGTAAAACCAAGAACATTAGAAAAAATTTCTTTTTCTGGATAATAACGAAAAGTTTCCCAAGAAAAATGAAGACCTTTAATTTCAGAGCTTAAATTACGTTCATCATCTAAATATATTTTTCCATTCTTTAAACTTAATCTTTCTACGGAATCTAAAGAAAAATCATCTTTAAGACTAAAAAAGAAAAAATCTAGTAATTCTTCTCGACTCAATTTTCTTTTTAATAATCGAGAATATTTATCTGGAACATTAACCCTTATTAAATAATCATGAATAATATTTTCCTGTCTCTCTTTTATCTCTAATTCCCTTCTTAAAGCTTGAAGCTCTATCCATTCGGGATCAAATTTTAAATTATTTTTCCATTTAATAGTTTCCTCTCGACGTCTAATCTTTTCTTCTTCGGGTAAAGTTAAGCTATTTAAAAAATCTAATTCCTTTTTTAAATCAGCCTGAAACTCGTTCTCTAAAAGTTTATCAACCTCAGCCTCAACCTCAGCTTGATGAAACAACGTATAAAGAACTTGAATAATATCTACCATCTCTGCCTCACTTAAAAGTCGAGGATTGAGATACAAGCTAGCATAATCTTGATTTAAGGCTATTGGATAAAGCTCACCCTTTTCTCGTAAAAAAATTAAACCTCGCTCCGCTTGAAGTTCTCGATAATCATGTTGTTGTTGCTCAGCCCGAGCTAAATATTCCTCATGATCAATTATCTGTAAACGAACTAAACGTAAAATAAGAGAAACGAACATAAAAAAAATAATCGCCATAAAAACATAGAGGCGACTGTTATTAAATTCGGTCTTTTTCTCCTGAGAAGACCTAGTTCGTTTTTTTAAAAAATCTGAAGCCATGAAAAATTAAATTATTTTTTAGCTAAAGATTCTTCTCCCCAATTAATATAATCAATTTCAGAAACCTTAACCATCTTCAAATCATCAATTCTAGTTTTTATACTTTCATAAGACCCTAAAACATTTTTCTTATAATCTAAATCCTGCTTTTCATCTTGAAGATTTTGTAAATCACTTTTTAATTGCTCTAATTCTAAATTCCTCGTCATTACATCATCAATACTTTTTAGAAAATAGAATCCACCTACCACCAGTAAAACAACTAAACATAAATTAATAGAACGAAGAAATTTATTGCTATATTTTTTACTTTTACTAGTAGTCATATATTTATAATTAATTATTAAATTTTTTCAATGGCTCGAAGCTTAGCACTTCGAGAACGATAATTTTTTTCAATCTCTGAATCACTGGGACTTAAAGGTTTAGGAGTTAAAACTTTAACTAAATTAGCCTTTTTCCAATCACGAAAATAATTTTTAACTATCCGATCCTCTAAGCTATGAAAAGAAACTATTACTAATCGACCCTGAGATTCTAAAAGATCTAAAGATTGATTAAGAAACTCTTTTAAATTCTCTAATTCTTGATTAGTTTCAATACGAAGGGCTTGAAAAGTTTTAGTAGCCGGATGGATTTTCCGAGACCAAAACTTTTGTGGAATAGTGGTAGCAATAATTTCGGCTAACTCTTTGGTGCTACTAATCTTATTCTGACGACGACTCTTAATAATATTTTCACTAATCTTTTTAGCCCAAGGCTCTTCTCCGTAATCCTTAATTATCCTTTCTAAATCTGATTGACTATAGGTATTAACAATATAATAAGCACTATTATCAATCTGAGGACCAAAACTCATATCTAAAGGAGCTTCCCCCTGAAAAGAGAATCCCCTAGTCATATCATCAAGTTGAGCTGATGATAAGCCTAGATCTAAGACCATACCATCAAAGCGAGATTTTAAAAGTTCATTTTTATTTTTTAAAACTACTTCCCTAATCTGAGAAAAATTATTATTAATAACTACAACATTATTCAAAGCTTGGGAAAGAAAATTATCAATAGCTAAAGGATCTAAATCAAATGACAGAACTAAACCCTGATCTCCGGCTAAGGAGCTAATAGCTCGGGTATATGATCCACCGCCAAGAGTTCCATCCAAATATTGACCACCCTTTTTTACTTGTAAAAAATCTAGAACCTCTTCTAACATAACTGGAATATGAAAATACTCCTTCATATTTTTAAATACCTAAATCACCTAAATCTTCAGCTATCATATTAGTATTCTTCTCCGACTCCTCTTTATACTTATCCCAATCATCCTTATTCCAAATTTCTAAGTGATTATACAAACCAGCTATAATGACATTTTTCTTTAATCCCGCAAAATGACGTAAATATTCTGGTAAAGTTACTCGTCCCTGATTATCAAACTCTAAATCCATCGCTCCCGCTAAAAAATGACGAGCTAAGGCTCGAGCCTTGGATTGACTAACTGGAAGATTGGATAATTTCTCAGCAATAATTCGCCACTGATCTTTAGTGTATAAAAACAAACAATTATCTAAACCCTTGGTTACTACTCCACCCTTTTTTAATAACAATCTAAACTTAGCCGGAATAGCTATTCGTCCCTTGTCATCTAAATTGTGTTGATACTCGCCAATGAACATAAAAATTTTTTTATTATTTTTAATCCTCACCACTTCTCACCACTTTTCACCTTACAAGTTTAATTATACACCACTTTTCCCCGATGGTCAAGAAAGAAAAAAAATGATTTTGACTAATAAAATCAAGTATAAAAAATAAAAATAAAAAAAGAGTCAAACTTATCAACAGTTTGACTCTTTATCTTAAAAAATTACTATTTTTTTATTAACATTCTATCAACAGTTAATCCCCCACTTTTTTATAAAACTTTTTTTAAATTATCTTCACAAAAATCCCAATTAATTAAATTATCAATTAAAGTTTCTAAATACTTAGCACGAAGATTTTGATAATCTAAATAATAAGCATGCTCCCAAAGATCTAAAACTAATAATGGAATAAGATTAGAAGTAATCGGAGTATCGGCATTAGAGCTAGATATAATTTTTAAATCTGCTCCATCTAAAACTAACCACACCCAACCACTAGCAAAATGAGCCACTCCCCGATCTTTTAACTCTTGCTTAAAAGAATCTAAAGAAGAAAAATTTTCTTCAATTTTTTTTAAAAGAAAATTAGAAATTTCTTTTTTCTCCGGACTTAAACTTTGCCAATAAAAATTATGATTATAAGTCTGAGCCGCATTATTAAAAACTGATTTCAATTCCTCTACTTGATATGATTTTTTAATAATTTCCTCTAAAGTTAAATCAGCTAAATCAGTTCCGTTAATTAATTTATTCAAATTATCAAAATAAGTTTGATGATGTTTTTCATAATGAAAAGATAAGGTTCTCTCAGATAAATAAGGTTCTAAAGATTTTAAACTGTAAGGTAATTTTATCATATTATTATTTATAACTAATATAGTTTTTTTCATCTAGAATATTTAAACGAGGTACAATTTCAGCTTTACTAACAGCATTAAGGGCTCCAGGCCAAGACAAAGTTATAGAACGAGACTCTAAAGACATTATTTCATTAACAGTATAAGAGTTAACGCCAACTACCCGACCGCCTTGAAATAATATAATATCTAAAGAAAGCTCCCAATAATTATAAGGACTATTATTTTTAAGTTGAAAAGATAGATTATTAAATCCTTTAACTTTATCAATATCCATTTTTATATCAGAAAAAGTAAAATTAAGACGTTCAGTATAATAAGCATCCCAATCAGGATAAGTTCTAACACTCAGTCTCTCCCAATTTTCTTTTTTAATATCAAAACTTAAAGCACTAGGACTTTTTTCTAAATCTAAAGCTAAAGCCATAATATAACGCTCCTCATTCGGAAATAAAAGAATATTAGAACAAATTAGATCTTCCCCCCGATCTGAAAAACAATATTCTAAATGAGAGAAAAAATTATTATTAGGATTTTTAACTTTTGCCACTAAATCATATTTACCATTCTGAAAAAAAGATTGTGGAGTATCAACTGTTAAAGCTAAGGCTAAGCGACCAGGGCTCAAATTAACATTAACATTGCTCAGCTCTTGTAAAGCTCGTCTTTCTTCGGGACTATATCTAATATAATCATAGAGATTATAAAAAAATACTGAATATAATACGGCCGATAAAACAAAAAGAAAAACGATCAGACCAATAAACAACTTCTTACGATTATTAAAAAACCACAAACTGAAACCTAATTTTTTTAAAGCTTCACTTTTCACTTCTTGTTTCTTTCCAAGGTTAATATTACTATTCGGGCTCTCAACTTTTTCTTCTTCTTGAGGTTTATTAACATTAAAACCAAAGTTTAAATCTTTATTATTATTGCTCATATAAATTAAACATGTTATAATTTTTGTAAGCTTTTAATACTATAACATAATTTTTAAGTTTTTAAAATATGAAAATCAATATTCCTTTAGGGGTTCCTAAAAATCAAATCAAAAATTATCAAGACAATTTTAAAAAGGCTACTCATAATACTGGACGCCTATTTCTTTTTGCTGGTGATCAAAAAATTGAACATCTTAATGATGATTTTGCCTTAAAACTAGGCTTTGGTAATAGTGAAGTAGAACATCTATTTAAAATCGCCAGCCAATCTCCAATTGGAGTTTTTGCAGCTCACTTAGGACTAATTTCTCGCTACGGAAAACAATATAATAAAATTCCCTACTTAGTAAAATTAAATGGAAAAAGTAATTTAGTTACTAGTCAAGATCCATTAAGCTTAGCTCTTTGGAGTGTTGATGATGTAATAAAATTTAAGAAAGATTCAGGTTTAAAAATATTAGGTATTGGTTATACTATTTATTTAGGAAGTGAATACGAGAATCAAATGATGAAAGAAGCGGCTCAAATTATAAAAGAAGCTCATCAAAATGGTCTATTAACAGTTTTATGGGTTTATCCTCGCGGAAAAAATATTAAAAATGAAAAATCAATTGATTTATTAGCTGGCGCTGCAGGACTAGCTAATTGCCTAGGGGCTGATTTTGCTAAACTTAACTACCCCTTTGATGCAAGTACTAATTCAGCTAAAAAATTTAAAGAAGTAACAATAGCCGGAGGAAATACCGGTATCATCTGCGCCGGAGGAAAGAAAATAGATGAAAAAAGCTTTCTACAGATGACCAAAAACCAAATTAAGCTAGCTGAAACTAAAGGTATAGCAATTGGGCGTAATCTACACCAAAAAGACTTAAAAGCAGCTATCAGCTTTGCCAGGAAACTTAAAATTGCTCTTGACTAAATCATCAAAAAATGATATAATGGTCATTAGTAATTTAAAAGAAAATGAAAAATATTAATGTAACTCTGAATGGAAAAATTGGAACTATATTTTTACCAATTTTTCCAACCAAGGAAGAATTTGAATTTTTTAAAAAGGAAAACCCCCTACAATTGGTAGAGGTAAGTTTTCCTAAGGGAGGAATATCTTTTGTTCCTCTCAAGGACTTAAATTATGAGTCCGCAAATAATGGTTACATCCCCTTCAAAAATGGCTGGGATTAATCTAAAAAAGAGCTAATAGCTCTTTTTTTCTTTTTATTTCATATCTTTAGTTTCTTGAATAATTCTTTTGATCAAATCTTCACGACTGATACTTTCCATTTCTTCTTGCCCCCTAATTCTTAAGCTTAATTGATCACTCTCTAATTCCCGATCCCCAATCACTACTATATAAGGAACTTTTTGTGATACTGCTTTTCTAATTTTCTTAGCCACTGTTTCATTATCAATATCTATTTCTGGTCTTAAATCAAGATCCAATAACTCTTGTTTTAATTTTTGACAATAATCCACATGCTTTTCTCCAACTGAAATAATTTGTAATTGAACAGGAGCCATCCAAACCGGAAAAGCTCCTCCATAATGTTCAATTAAAACACCAAAAAATCTCTCTAAAGATCCTAGTAAAGCTCGATGAATCATAATAGGCTCTTCCTCTTTTTCCGGTCCCTGATAAGTCATATTAAACTTCTTAGGATTTTGAAAATCTAATTGAATAGTGGTTAATTGCCATTCTCGCCCAATAGAATCTTTAGCCTTAATATCTAATGATGGTCCATAAAACTTAGCCCCACCCTCCTCAATCTCATAAGGCATATTGAAATTAGAAACTACTTCTTTAATGGTATTTTCCGCTAAATCCCAAATCTTTGGATCACCCATATAATCCGATAAATTCTTACTATCCCGTATAGCAATATATCCTTTTAAGTCAGTAAAACCAAACACCTTAAAAACATCTAAACTAAATTGTAAAACTTCTTGGTACTCATCAGCAAATTGATCAGGGCGACAAAAAATATGAGCATCATCTTGAGTAAAACCTCGAACTCGTAACATACCATTTAATTCCCCACTCTTCTCATAACGATAAACAGCTCCCAATTCATTCCAACGAAAAGGTAAATCTCGCCAAGAACGAGGTTGGGAATTATATATTTCCACATGAAAAGGACAATTCATAGGCTTAACATAATAATCATCTCCCTCTACCTTCATTGGCGCATACATTGAATCCTTAAAAAAACTTAAGTGCCCACTAGTTTCCCAAAGCAAAGAACGACCAACATGAGGAGTATAAACAGTATCATAACCTCTTTGACGATGAAAGCGACGCCAAAAAGATTCTACTACTTCTCGCACCTTAGATAATTTAGGATGCCATAACACTAATCCCGGACCAACTTTTTCACTAATAGAAAATAAATCTAAATCCTTAGCTAAACGACGATGATCTCTTTTTTCAGCCTCCTTTAAAAGCTCCAGATAACTATTTAACTCCTCCGCTTTATTAAAAGCTAAACCATAAACACGAGTTAACATTTTATTCTTCTCATCTCCTCGCCAATAGGCTCCGGCTAGTTTATTCAATTTAAAAGAATTTAAATCAACTTGACCTGATGACTCCAAATGAGGTCCTCGACAAAGATCAGAAAACTCAGCTAATTGATAATAACTAACTTTAGTTTCCCCAGTCGCTTTTAAATCTTCTAAAATTTCTAACTTATAGATATCATCAGCTTCACGAGCTTCATTAATAGCTAAATCAATATCTTTTTCACTTCGTTCAAATTTTAAATTTTGCTTCACAATATGTTTCATCTTTTTCTCTAAATCCACTAAATCATCTTCACTTAGTTTTTTATCTCCCAAATCGATGTCGTAATAAAAACCATTATCAACATCAGGACCAATAGCAAACTTAACCTCTGGATAAGTTCGTAATATAGCTAAAGCTAAAATATGAGCCAAAGAATGGCGTTTAATTTTTAAATTTTCTTCATTCATAAAATTATTAATTAATATTTAATAAAAAACCCGTTCCAATAATTTAAAGTTAATTAAATTACTAGAACGGGCTTTCCCGCGGTTCCATCTAGTTTCCCTAAACGGGCACTTATTTTTATCTTCCTAAGCTTAGTCCTTTGAATAAAAGATTACTCGCTAAGTAACTAGATTTGGTAGATCTAGCAATCACCTAAAAAAGATAATGAGATATTATCATTTCAAAAAAACAAAGTCAAGAAAACTTAAACAAAGGTTCTAGTCTGATAACCAGACTTTAAGTCTTGAATAGTTTTCTTTAAACCATTTTCTAAAGTAACCACTGGCATCCAACCTAATTCATTTCTAATATAATGAGTATCGGGTAAATTTAATTGAGACATAAAAACACGACTTTCAGCAAAAACAATCTTAGATTTAGAATTAGTTAATTCAATCACTTTTCTAGCCACATCAACCAATCGTAACTCCTCTTCCGAGCCAACATTAAAAGGTCCAGAAAACTCTGATTTCATAACCTTAATAGCCGCATCAATAACATCATCCACATAACACAAGGATGAAACGAAATTTTCATCACCAAAAATAACAATATCTTCATTATTTAAAGCATTATTCACAAAATCAGGTAACATTTGTTCATCCCTTAAAGCCATACGAGGACCATAAGTTCTAAAAACTCTAATAATCTTAGTATCTAAATTATATTTCTGACGATAAGTATTTACAAAAGCCTCAGCAAAACGCTTTCCCTCATCATAACAAGCTCGCTCACTTAATTGATCAATTTTACCAACTTGACTTTCCTTTATTTTCTCTTTATCAGCATAATTACTCTTAGATCCATAAACTACTGAAGAGGAAAATTGTAAAAAGCGGGCCTGATATTTAAGGGCTGTTTCTAAAGCGTTATAAATTAACACCGAATTAGCTAATAATGTTTTTTTACAATTTTGAGAAAAATTTTTAACCGACATCGGACAAGCTAGATTATAAATCTCTTGAATACCTTGAAAAGCAACTTTAAATTTAGATAACTCAACTAAAGACTCTAAATCAATTGGATTATTAAAATCGTGGTTAATAAAAACAAAATCAGGATGAGATAATAAATGTTGAATATTACTAGCCTGACTACTGGAAAAATCATCAATACAAATAACCTTACTATCTTTTAGTAATTCCTGACAAAGATTAGAACCGATAAACCCAGCTCCACCTAAAACTAAAACATTTTTTTTATCAAAAATAACTGACATATAATTAATATTAATATTATACTATTCTAGCTCCATAAAATCAACTATTACACCACCTTCAAAATCCGATTCTAGGGCATAAAAAGAAGCTTTCAAATTTCCCTGCCCATCAAAAGCTCGAACATGAGGTGCGCCTCCCGGACCAGCTCCGGTAATAATTTCACTCAAACCATCTTTATTCAAATCTCCGACTGCTAAATTAACTCCATTAGAAAAATTATTATCATAAGCTAAAAACTTTTTAAACTCCTGACCATAACGACTAAAAATCTTAACTTCAGCTAAACGACCAAGCCCTGGAGAAACAATAATTTCTTGCTGATCTTTAGTCTTTAAACCTAAAACATTAGCCACCTTAACCTTAACGCCACCTAAAAAACTATCCTCATAGGCAAAGAATTGTCCTTTTAAATTACCAGCTAAATCAAAGATGCGGACATGCGGACCACCGCCCGGACCAGCTCCGGTGACAATCTCAGCTCGACCATCACCATCTAAATCTCCAACAGCTACATTAACACCACCACGAAATTTTTCATTATAAGCAAAGAATTGTCCTTTTAAATTACCAGCTAAATCAAAGATGCGGACATGCGGACCACCGCCCGGACCAGCTCCGGTGACAATCTCAGCTCGACCATCACCATCTAAATCTCCAACAGCTACATTAACACCACCACGAAATTTTTCATTATAAGCAAAGAATTGATTTTCCAGTTTACTAGTTTTATCAAAAATTCTAACCTGAGGACCACCACCCAAACCAGCTCCCACTACTATTTTAGACTCATTACTAGCTATACTAACACTAGCATTAAAATCCGGACCAAAAGCTAAAAACCTTTTTTCCTCAACTCCTCTATTCTTTAAAATTCTTAAATAATTAAAATTATTATCTTCAGTTTTGAACTCAGCAATCTTGGATTGAGGAAAAACTATAAACCGATTAGATAAATTATCCCATTTTTCTTCAGCCCAATTAACAGCATTATATAAATTAACTCGACCGGCTCCTAAACTATTTTGATAATCAGGATTTAAAAGATTAAGTTGATCAGAACTCTTAAATAAAACTTCTAGGAGCTCAGATCGATTTAACTTAGGATTAATATTCTTAATCAAAGCTAAAGAACCACTAATAACAGCAGTGGACATTGAAGTTCCAGACCAATAACCATTATAATCTAAAGGCTCATTTTTTTCCGAATCAAAAAAGGATGTAGAAAAAAAACTAATACCAGGAGCTGAAATATCAACACAGTTTCTTCCATAAGAAGAAAAATTAGTCTTTTGATCTAAGGCGTCAGTAGCACTAACTGAAACTAATATCCTCTCCCCCTCATTTCCTTGAAAACAAGCTGGATAAAGAGGATCTAAATCAAGGTTAGCCGAATTATTCCCAGCAGCTGTTACCACAATAATTCCAGCCCGATTAGCTCTTTCGATCGCTTCTCTAAACCCTTTATTATAATTTGAACCAGTAAAACTAAGATTAATAATATCGGCCCCATTATTAATAGCATAATCAATAGCCCGAATAACATCATTAATTTTACCCTCACCTCGTTCATTAACCGCTCTTAGAGCCATAATTTTAACTCGCGGGGCAATACCTGATATACCTAAATCATTATTAATTTGAGCTCCAATAATACCAGCTACCATAGTACCATGATTTAATCCATCATCGTTACTACTTGGAAGTACCCTAGGTCGAGGATCAGCATTATTATCAACAAAATTCCAGCCATAAACATCATCAATAAAACCATTATGATCATCATCTATTCCATTAGCCTCAATTTCAAAATGATTAAACCAAATACTTCCTTTTAAATCAGGGTGATAAACATCGACCCCTGAATCAACGACTGCTACCACCACTTCAGAACCACGAAACTCTCGATTCCAAACATAATCAAAGCCAATACGATTTAAATACCATTGCTTTTTAAAATGAGGATCATTAGGAGCCGCTTGAACCATTTTTAATCCCCCTAAACTCAAAAAAAGGAGAAATATTATTCCAATTATTCTATTCTTCATGTCAATAATTTTAACATATTTTGATAAAAAACAAAAACCCTAGTTCTAAACATAACTAGGGTTTAAATATATCATTCTTTTATTAATCTTTCTTCTCTTCGTCCTTCTTTTCTTCTTCCTTAACCTTATCATCAGCTTCTTCAGTCTTTTCTTCCTCTACCACCTCCGGCTCCTTTTCAATCTGAGGCTCGGTAACTGATACTACAGCATCATCAGGATGATTTAAAACCTTAATTCCAGAAGGTAGAACCAAATCTTTAATATGAATACTATCACCAAACTCACTTAAAGCAGAGATATCAACTTCAATCACACTAACTAAATCTTGAGGTAAACATTCAACTGAAACAAAGTCAATATTTTTATTTAACTGAGCATTAAGTTCTCTAACTGCTTTAGATTCACCCACAAACTCCAATGGAATTTCAGTGCTAACCTCTTTATTCATATCAACTTTATAAAAATCAACATGAATAAAATGATCCTTAATCACATCTCGTTGAACATCTTTTACTAAAACCTTAAACTCTTGATCAGCTAATTTTAAGGTTAATAAACTTGATTCTCCAACTTCAGTATAAGCTTTGATAAAATCATTAGTCTTAAATTTAATCATCATAGTTTCAATATCAGGAGCATAAACAACACCAGGTAAAAAATTATGATCGACTTTTTCTTTTTTAGAGCGATTTTGAACTTCTAGTATCATAGACATATTTTTTAAAACTTAAAAATATACTGAGATAAATTTCTAAGATTTAGACTTAATTATAATATTCTGAACAATCCCCATTAAAACAAAGTTAGCTAGGGTAGCACTACCACCATAGCTAATAAACGGTAAAGAAATACCAACTACGGGAACTATTCCCAGGTTCATACCAATATTAATAAACATTTGAATAAAAATCAAGACCAAGGCTCCCAAAACAAAAAAGATCGCAAAATCATCATCTAATTTCTTAACCCAATGTAATAATCGCCAAAAAAGTACTAAATAAATTAACAAAACTAAAGAAGTTCCCAAAAGACCTAACTCCTCAGCAATAACTGAAAAAATAAAGTCATTTTGAGCTTCCGGTAAAAATTTTAATTGTGATTGAGAACCAAAACCTAATCCCCTACCCGTTAAACCACCGGAACCAACAGCAATTAAAGCTTGAGAAACATTCCAAGTTTCGCTTAAACTATTCTCTCCCGGATTAAGAAAGCTTAGAATTCTATGTTTTTGATAATCTTTAAAATAAAAATTCCAAAGTAAAAAAAATATTAATATAACTGGAATGATAATCATTAAAAAATATCGTCGTTTTAAACCAGCTAAAACTAAAATAATAAACCATAAAGCCATCATAATAACCGAAGGCCCAAAATCAGGTTGTAATAAAACAAAAAAAACTAAAGCAAAAGAACCTAAAAAGGATAAAACTAAAGACTTAAAAGGTCTCATCTTATGAGCTGAGTTAGAAAAAAAACGAGCTAAAAAAACAATCAAAATAATTTTAGCAAATTCTACCGGTTGAAAACTAAAACCAAAAATATTAAACCAACCAGTAGTCCCTCGAACTTCTTTACCAAAAATTAAAACCGCAATTAAAAGAATAATACCAAAAACATAAATCAATCGATTATAAGTCTTTAAAAAATTATAATCCACAAAAGAGACCAAGAAAAAAACAATAAGTGATAAGGATAATGATATGATTTGTTTTTTAAAATTAATTAAACTTAAAGTTTCCTGACCTAAAGCAATACTATAAATCTCAATTAAGCCAAATAATGATAATAAAAGAATAGCTGAGAAAATAACCCAGTCTAATTTAAGAAAATGATTTTTAATTCGATTAAACATTAGTGATGAAAAAAGAAATCTAAAACTAAAATCAGAGATAGACCAATAATAATACCTAATAATTGTTTTAAGGACTCTGAAATTTTAATTTCCTTCCTTAATTCTGGAATTAAATCCGATGAAGCAATATAAATAAAACCACCAGCCGTTAATGGTAAAAGAACTGTCATTAAACCATCAACTTTTTGATTTAAAATTAAAACTATTAAAGCTCCTAAAACTGAACCTAAAGCTGATAAAAAATTAAAAAATAAGGCCCTTTTAACACTATAACCAGCGTAAATTAAAACACCAAAATCACCAATTTCTTGTGGTACCTCATGACTAATAACAGCAATAGTAGTTAAAATACCTAAATTAGTATCAATCAAAAAAGCTCCCGCTATAACCGCTCCATCAATTAAATTATGTAAACCATCGCCGATAATATTCATCACCCCTAAAGAATGAGGATGTTCGTCACAACTAGGTTCATGACAATGACGCCAATGAATTATTTTCTCTAAAATAAAAAATATTAGAATACCAACTAAGACATAGGACCAGGTTTTAGATCCACTTATCTCTAAAGCTTCTGGCAATAAATGAAAAAAAGCTCCACCTAATAAAGCTCCAGCTGATAAACTAACTAAAAACATGATAATCTTCTTTAGCTTCTCAATTGAAAAACTAAGAAAAAAAATACCCACTAAGGAAACTAAGGATGTAATAAAAGATGCTAATAAAGCTTGAAACCAGACCATTTTATTTAAAAAATTATTTTTTATCTTTTTGTTTTTGCTGTTCTTCGTAAGCTTCAATCACCTTACGTAAACCTTCAACTGACAAAACAGAACAATGAATTTTTTGTTTTGGTAAACCATTTAGTTCGGCAATAATTTTATTCCAATCAAAGTTTTTAGCTTCATTAATACTCATCCCCTTAACCATTTCGGTCATCACGGAAGCTGTGGCAATATTAGAAGCACATCCAAAAGACAAAAATTTAATATCTTCAATAATATTGTCCTTAACTTTAATAGTAAAAGATAATTGATCACCACAAATCATATTACCTACTTCAGCCTGAGCATCAGGATTTTCTATCTTACCTATATTTTGTGGATTGCGGAAATGTTTTAAGGTTTCTTCACTATAATTCAATGACATATTTATTTAAAAATTTAATAACAGTTTCATATTATAACAAAAACTAAGCATTATCAAGCACTCTTAATCATTTTGATTAGCTCTGGAAACTCCGGCACTCTAAAATGCCCTCCCTTATCAGGATAAACAATAAAACTAGCTTGTTTTAACTTTTTCTTATACTTCTCCATTTGAGATAAAGGAACAATTTCATCATTAGCAGAAAAAAATAAATATAACTTAGAAGAATTTTTTTCTAATAATGATAAATCAGCTCCTAACCGAAAACCGCCCACTAAATCTTCACCCGGTAAAGTATTATCAAAAGGCGGGGCAATTAAATAGGTGGCTAATATTTTCTTAGGAAACTTATTCTCTGATAAATATTTGGCTAAAAAAATACCTCCTAAAGAACAACCGACTAAAATAATATTATTTCGTAAATAAGGAAAAAACTTTTCAAAATATATTTTCCATTCCTCATAACGAGCATCATGAGATAATGGCATACGAGGACGAATAATATCAAAATCTTTAGAAAGCTTCTTATCAAAATACTCCCCATTCCAATTAGGTACTGAATCTACCCGAGCTTCCCAATTTAAAAGAGAATCTCTAAAATCTTTTCGACTTTTAAAAGTTGTACCACCATGGATATAAAATATTTGTTTTCTATTTTTCATAAACACTACTAAAATCCCGTAAACGTGCTACGGTCTTTTTTAAAGTTTTAACCAATCGAGAAACCTCATTCATATTATTATACCTTCCCCAAGTAAGGCGAATATTACTATTTATATACTTAGGATTAATACCCATAGCCGTAATAACTGAGGAAGTTTTTAAATTAGTCGCTGAACAGGCTGATCCAGTAGAAATAGCAATACCAGCTAAAGATAAATCAATCAACACCGCTTCTCCCTCAACTCCCTCAATCATAATATTTAAATTATTTGGACTTCTTTTTTTCCAACTACCATTTAAATGTAGACCGGGTATTTCTTTTTTTAATTCTCGCCACGTTAAATCACGCAAATCTTTAACCTTCTTAATATATTTATCACGCTCTTTATAGGCTAATTTCAAAGCTTCAGTTAAACCAACTATTCCGGCCATATTATAAGTTCCGGAACGATAAGAATCCTCTTGTCCACCTCCTAAAATAAAAGGTTCAATCTTAATTTTCTTATTAATACAAGCTACTGCTACTCCTTGAGGCCCATAAAATTTATGAGCTGATAATGTAAGAAAATCAATACCTGATTTTTCTACATTTATTTTTAAATATGGCACTGCCTGAACAGCATCACTGTGAAAAAAAACACCATTTTTCTTAGCAATTTTAGCAATCTCTGATATTGGCTGAATAGTCCCGATTTCATTATTAATCATTAAAACTGAAATTAAAACTGTATCGGGTTTTATTTTTCTCTCTAAATCATTTAAATCAACAATACCCTCACTATCAACCTTAATATAATCAAAATTAAAACCCTCCTGACTTAAAACTCGAGCTGTTTCTAATACTGAAGGATGCTCAATACTAGAAATCAAAAAATGTTTACCTTTATCTCGATTAGCTCGCATCACTCCTTTAATAATAAAATTATTAGCCTCCGTCGCCGTAGCCGTAAAAACTATATTATCAGCCGAAGCACCAATAATTTTAGCAATGTTTTTCTTACACTCTTTAATTTTTAAATCATTTTTCTGTCCCGGAAAATGAATTGATGAAGCATTAGCATAACTCTCAGTATAATAAGGCATCATCTTCTTTAGAACTCGAGGATCAATTTTAGTTGTCGCCGCATTATCGAGATAAATATCTTTCATATTATTATTTTAAAATTATTTCTTCAATAACTACTGCTTCTACTGGTCGATCTAAAATTCCAGGAAAATTAGTTTCAACTTGAGAAATATTATCAACGACCTCCATTCCAGATATTACTTGACCAAAAACGGGATGCTTAGAACTAGAAGGCTCTTTATCAAAATCTAAAAAAGTATTATCAACTAAGTTAATAAAAAACTGTGAACCACCACTATTAGGACCAGCATTAGCCATCGAAATAGTACCGCGAAGATTACTTAATCCGGCTACATGTTCATCCGCAATAACATAGCCTGGACCTCCAGTCCCCCAACGACCCTCCTGACTATCATCTTTAGTTAAAGGATCTCCGGCTTGGATCATAAAACCAGCAATAACGCGATGAAATTTAATACCATTAAAATAACCTTGATCAGCTAAATTTAAAAAATTAGCTACTGTTTCCGGCATCTTATCATTAAAAAATTCAATGGTAAAACTACCTAAATTAGTTTTAAACTCAGCTTGAGAATATTTAGATAAAATATCTCGATTAATCATTTCTTCTTTCTTCATATTTTTTTCTGGTAAATTATTAATATTATTAGGAAACTCTATTCGACTTGGTTGACTATTGGAACTACAAGCAGTCAACAAGAAAAGAGTTAATAATAAAGCACTGGAAATAAAAAATCTTTTTTTCATATTTTTATTTTAATTATTAAACTTTAAATTTTCTTTTCATATCTTGATCATCGGCCTGCCTCTTTTCAGTAATTATTTCTTGAGCTGATTCTCTCAATTCCTCTAAATCTAATTTATCCAATTCTAAGGCTCGTGATTTTAATATTTCTAATTGATTCAAGTTAGGGTCCTCCAAAACCTCAGCTAACAATACATCTAAAATAGCACCCATTTTAGGTCCCGGTTTCATACCTAATTCCTCAATCATTATATCACCATTAATCTTAAGCATTTTAACTGAAACCGGATCATTCTGTACTTTTTCCATCATATACTGTAAATGTCGTAATTTATATGGCATAGCTTTAGGAGTTCCAGAACCTAATCTATCAGCGACTCGTAAATCAATCAAATCTTTCAAATTTTCTCGACCCGTTTTAGCAATTAAACGCCTAACTGAAGCGGCACTTACTTCACCAACATTATAATAAAACATATGATTTCTAACCAAATTAACCACCATCTCAATATCATTATTAGAAAATTTTAATCGAGTCATAATCTTCTTAGTTAATTTAGCACCAACATACTCATGATTATAAAAAGTACGTTGATTATTAATAATCTTTAAAGAAGACGGCTTGCCAATATCATGTAAAAGGGCTGCTAAACGAACTTGCCACTTAGAACTAGGACAATGCTTTAAAGATAAAAGATTATGTTTCAAAACTGTATAAACATGATGGTGATTTTGTTTAACCTTATCCCCAGCTAATAATTCAGGAATAATATATTGTAATAATTTAGTCTTTATTAAATAAACTATTCCTTCATAAGCTCGATCAGAAGCTAATATTTTTATTAACTCATCCCTTACTCTTTCAGCTGAAATAAACTTTAAACTACCCGCCATTCTCAATATCGCTCGCTCAGTTTTAGGTTCTAAACTAAAAGCTAATTGAGAAGAAAAACGAATAGCCCGCATCATACGTAAGGCATCCTCTTTAAAACGATCTAAAGGTTCACCAACAGCCCGAATCACCTTTAACTTAATATCTTTCAGGCCACCAAATAAATCAACCAACTCCATAGTCCCCCAATCAAATTTTAATTCTTGACTAGAATATTTAGATCTCTTAGTCAAACCTAGAGCCATAGCATTCACAGTAAAATCACGACGTCTTAAATCCAAATCTAAATCTTCCTCAAACTTAAGTTCATCAGGACGACGATGATCTCGATACTGCCCCTCACTGCGATAGGTAGTAATTTCAAAAACAGCTAAAACTTTTCCGGTTTCATCTTTATGAGCTAAAATCACTGTGCCAAAATCATTTTCATATTTAGCTTCTGGAAAAAGGGCTAAAATTTCCTCCGGCTTAGCTGAACTAGTTAAATCAATATCAGATGGAATTTTTCCCATTAAAAGATCTCGTACTGTCCCCCCGACTATATAAGCTTCAAAACCAGCTTTTTCAATTTTCTTTAATACTACTAAGACTGTTTCAATCATATCTGAGCTTTAATCAAATCAAGAGAATTTTTAAAATTATTAATATTATTCATTAATTCTTGGTATTTTCTTTCATCACTCATCTGGCTCAAAAGAGCTTGAGCTTTTTCTTTTTGTTCTTCTAAAGATTGAACCATCTTTCGAAGTAAATCGGAGGCTAGATTATTTTCTGTTCCAGAACTTAAATCAGACAAAGCTTGATCTAAATCTTTTTTAGAGATACCTAAGAAAAAGGCAGGAACATTTCTTAATTTTTTCAAAACCACTTTTTTATCATCATCCAAAGCTAAACCATACTCCAAACGAGCTCCTCCACGACGCAAAACTCTTTCCATTTTAGCTTTTTTCTTATCCGAACCATCATCAGCTCCCATACCTAAAACCTGATCAAAACCACAAACAACAGCTCCACTTTTTTTATCCATCAAGACATAATCAACGCCATTCTCATAATCATCATAAACTGAAGATCGAGCTACCACAAAACTATCCTTTAATTTATCCTGTAAAAGACAGGTAACTAATTTTTCGGCCATCGTAGCTGGATTAAATTCACGTTTCTTTTTCCAATCCTCAACTGACATGCGACTATCTTTAGCCCAAATCTCCTCTTTTTGCGACACAATATCTTGGTGCCAAGAAGCATCCTTACCCCTCATTTTAATACTAGCATCAGAATTAAAAATAGGGCCAAAAGAATCATTTAATTCTTGGCTCATAGCCTCAATTTTATCATTTAAAATTAAAGATACTTTTTCCAGATTAACTCGAGGCTTTCTTTCGATTTTTGATAAATCAATTTTACCTAAAATATTTGGTCCTTTTAAATTCATATAATTATTATTTAATTTTATTATTTAAAAATTTAGGATCAATCTTTTTTAAAACTTTCTGAACAGCTAAATTATCACTAGCAACTCGGAGTGAATTATTCTGATCCTCTTGCCATAATCCGGCTTGACGAAGCTCAATAATATTACTCAAATGAGATAAAGGTTGTCCACCTCCCCCTAAGCACCCCCCCGGACAAGCCATCACTTCTATATAATCATAATCAGATAGCTTTGTCAAAAGAGGTTTAAAGTTTTTAATACCATTAACTACAGCGATTCTCAACTTTTTATCATCATATTGAACTTCTCCTTCCTTAATACCATCATTACCAAATAAATTAAGTGATAAACCTAAAAGACGTAAAATAGATTGACTTAAACCCCCGCTAGACCCATAAATCAAACCAGCTCCGTCCTTAGAACCAAAAAGATCATCAAAATCACTTCCAGCTATATCTTTTAAATCTAATTGAGCTCGTTTTAAAAGATAAGCTATCTCTCTAACTGTTAAAACATAATCAACAACCTGAAACTCATCACGACTAATTTCAAATTTTTTAGCAGTACAAGGCATTATGGAAACTACTATCACCTCCTTATCCTTAAACCCCAATTCTTTAACTGCTGCCCCTAAATGAAGATGAGGTGAACGAGCTAAACTTAAATGGGAAACTAATTCAGGATGATAAAATTCTAAATACTTAACCCAAGCTGGACAACAAGAACTAAAAAGAGGTAAAGAACTGGGATTATTAATTAATTTATCCTTAAACTCTTCTGCTTCTACTATAGTAGTCATATCAGCGCCAAAATTAACATCTAAAACATAATCAAAACCTAATATCTTTAACGCTTCTACTAATTGTGCCCCATAATTTCCCCCTAATTTTAAACCAAACTCCTCTCCAATACTAAAACGACTAGCGGGAGCAATTTGAGCCACCAAAATCTTATTCTGCTTATCCTTTAAGAGAGCCTCCACTTCGGGCCATTGAGCTTGTTCCTGAACTGAAGCTGAAGGACAATAGAGAGTACATTGACCACAATAAATACAATCTTTAGCTGGATCAGAACTTGGAACAATTTCTTGTTCAACTCCACTACCTTTTAATTCTAAAAAATCTATACCCTGAATCTCAGAACAAGCTTCTAAACAATTTTGACAATCAATGCACTGAGCTCCATCAATTTCTAAAGCTGAAGACATTAAATGAGTAATTCGATCAATTTTTCTATCATTAAAAGTAGTAATCTTGATTTGATACCTTCTAGCTAGATCTAATAAATCACAATTAAAATTAAGAATACAATTACCGCACTTCTCTAAATGTTCGGAGAAAATTAACTTTAAATTAGTATCTCTAACTCTTTTTACTAAAGGAGAATTAGTTAAAATCTCCATTCCCTCTTCTACTAAAGTTGAACAAGCGGTATATAAATCTGAACGCCCCTTAATTTCCACTACACAAACTCGACAATTAGCTTTAGTTGTTAAATTAGGATGATGACAAAGATTAGGAATAAAAATATTATTCTGATTAGCTAATTCTAGAATACTCTGACCTTCCATAGCCAAAAACTCTTGTCCATCAATTTTTACCCGTAATATTTTTTTCATAAACATTCTTTAAATAACTTAAAATAGTAATACTAAGCGAAGAAGCTAAAGTACATCGAGAAGATTTTTGAAGAGTTTCTAAAATATCAAGGAAAAAAGAGTTAGAAAAATCTGATTCTGATTGAAGAAGCTCTCTCAAACGATAAAGACCTTCTCGTCCTGGGGTACATTGACCACAAGAATTTTTAAAAACAAATTCGATCCAAGACCGCACTAAATCTAATGGGGAATGTTCTTTTAAGTTATGAATAATAATAGCGCCAGCGCCAGATACCGGAACATCTAATTGCTTAGAATTCAATACTTCTCCACTAACTCCACCACCTGATTGAACAAAAAAAGGATACAATGGATATTGATTGCTTTTCTTCAAAATCTCTCCAATAGTTAAAGATTTATCCAGACTATATACTTGTCCATTAATAGTATAAAAACGATTACCTTGATATTTATTCTCAGATAATAAAGCGATATCATAAAGAGTTTCAACATTATGGATCAATATACCCTCTTGACTAGGAAAAGGAGGTTTAAGACGGGGTTCTAAACGGCGACCGGCTAAAAGATTTAAAATAACTGTTTCTTCACCAGCTAAATAGGGTAAGCGGTTAGGACGATAAAAGATAGAAAAAACTTGGCCAAAAGACTTAAAAGCTGTTAAAAATCGATCTTCCTGATCCTTAAATTTTGGATTTAAATATAAAACTATGGATTTAGCGGAAATAAAGTCAGAAGCCAATTTAGCTCCTAAAACTAACTGCTCTAAATGATGCTCTAAAATATACCCATCCTTTAAAACACCAGGTTCCCCTTCCGAAGCATTAATAATGAGTTGATTATTAAAACTAGATTCAAACGATGACCATTTATCAGCTACTGAAAAAGAAGCTCCACCTCGACCCACTAAAGAAGCTTGATTAATTTTTTCCAAAATATTCATAACTTAATTATAAAAAAAAAGCGGACAATTGTCCACTCTAAAAATTTAATTAATTATAACCCATATATCCTAATTCTCCCGGGAGATGTAAAAATCCCGCTGGGAGTATTAGTTATCTCTAGATAAGCTCGAAACGTTTTAGGATTTGAGACTACATAGGGATGCTTCTTCCCAATAACAGACCCAGTAAATACTGGGATCCTATCCAGAGATTCATCCAGATAGTGATTAGTCTCTAGAAACACCCGAGCATTGAGAATAAGCCCCTCCAAGAAAGTTAGAGGCTTATAATTCCTCCCTCCAGTTTTTTTATAAAAGCTTTTGGGAAAAACTATAATATAATTTTTCCTAGCCACCCTTTCACTTTGAAGGTCGGCTAAACTTTTATAGTTTATGTCCATATTCATTCTTTCTTGTAGAAAAAAGAACAGCAAATATGGATCCATCCCTTTCGGGATAACAGTGATTATATAATCACTGTTTAAAAATCTACTGGAGATTTGATTAGAGACCTCATAGAGGTCATCAAAATTTAATTCTAGCCCCATCTCTCTGATGGGAAGAATATTTTTATAAAAAAAATATTCTTGCTCAAGAAATTTTTTAAACATTTCTGGTTTCATAATAATATATAATTTTAAAGAACAATAATTAATAGTTAATATTAACAAAAAAAAGAAAAAAGTCAATAACATGTATTAGTCCACGTCATTTTGGAAAAAAAATTATTATTAACCAAATAATTCATCGGAGATACTAATTCAAGGCTCCAATGTGGTCTATCGGTATTATACCAAAGAAGCCAATCAATTAACAAATTATTAAAATCATCTAAATTATCAAAGTATTTTTCACCACTCCAATCAATGAATTCTTCTTGAATAGTCCTATTAAACTTCTCAATATGACCCTGTTTGTATGGTCTACCTGGATAATTGAAATAATGCTCAATTTTTCTCTCTTCTAAGTATTTTTTAAAATAGAGATGGAATTCTAAACCATTATCAGTCTGAACAGCCTTAATATTAAAGGGCATGACTTCTTCTAATTTTTTAAAAAAATCTTTAGCATTAGAGCTACTAATTCTGTTATAGGCATAAGCGAAAGCTGTTCGGCTAAAAGTATCAACAGCGGTAATAATATATCTCTTTAATCCATTGTGAAATCTAACAACAGTATCTATCTCTATTAAATCCCCAGGATTATTTACTTGTAATTCCTTAGGTTTTCTTTTCTTTTTAGTTTTTTTAATTTTTTTAATCTTACCAAAATGAGATATTTTCTGTCTATGATGATATATATCTTTATCTTTAATAATTCTACCTATCTTTGATTCTGAGTATATTGGTAAATTATTAATTTCACAAAATTTATCTAAAAATTTTTTAACTTTAGTTTTACCCATATTAGGACAAATCTCTAGTCTTAAACGTCTAATCTCTTTTAATATCAGAGGATGTATTTCTCTTTTATTCTTGTTAATCCTAGCTTGGGATTTAGGATTGAGAGCTTCTATCTTGCCACCCCCTTCTCTAAATATTTTTTGCCAATTGTATAGGGTAGATTTTTTAACCCCAAAGGCATCAGTAGTGGCTTGAAGGCCATATTGCTTCCAAAATTCTAATATTTTGAGTCTTTGTCTAGCTTCTTTGGTAATCATATATTTTTGCTTAATTGCATCATTATATAATGTACCAAATCCGGGACAATTATAGTACTTAAACTTTATCTGCATACATTTTGGGCTTTTTATTTTCCAAAATGTATCTGAACTTATTCATTTATGTTTTACCTAATATAAAATAAAAAATAGAGCCTAAATAAGCTCTATTTCTAACTACCTCGTGCTAGCACGATGATGCGGAGAGGGGGGGATTCGAACCCCCGATACGAGTAAAAGCTCGTATAACACATTAGCAGTGTGCCGCTTTCAACCACTCAGCCACCTCTCCAAAAATATGTTGTGAGAAATAAAAAAATGTGCTACAATACAGTTATCTTATAAAATATAAAAAATAATGTCAACTAAATATGGCTCAAGAAAAAAAGAGTTCCGGCCCTGAAGAAATCAGCTGGAAAATAGGTGAATATACAAAATATCCACGAGATAAAAAATGGTATATTATTGCCTCAATTATCGCTATTGGCTTAATAATCTATGCCATTATTGATAAAAACTATTTTTTTGCTTTAATTATCATTCTTTCTTCAGGATTAATAATTTTCTTTAACAATGAACCACCTAAAAAAATAACGGTAACTTTAAAATATGATGGAATTGAATTAGGTAGTAGATTTTATGAATTCTATTCTATACAAAACTTCTATATCATCTATCGACCTAAAGAAAATATTAGAAGATTATACTTTGAATTTAAAAGTGCAATTCGACAACGATTATCAATTGATCTAGATAAGCAAGACCCAGTTAAAGTAAGAAATTATCTCCGACAATACATCGACGAAGATTTAGATAAAGAACATGAACCATTAAGTGAGGGATTGGCTAAAATATTTCGTCTTTAGAATAATATAAGTCCCTGTAGTTTAATGGATAAAACGCAAGATTGCGGATCTTGTAATCTAGGTTCGATTCCTAGCAGGGACACTAGTTTATGTCAACATTTTTAAGCCAATTAAATGGAGTTGGCCCCAAAACAGAAAAATTACTTAAAAAGATAGGTCTGGAAACTCTTCCCGACCTCCTTTTTTATTTCCCTAACCGTTATGAAGAGTACCAAGAAAGTAACAATCTTAATCAATTAAAAATCGGTCAAAACATTAATCTCAAGGGAGAGATACAAATAATATCTAATCGAAGAAGCTGGAAAAGAAAAATGAGCATAACTGAAGCTATCATCTCCACTTCTTCTGGATCAATCGGAGTAATATGGTTTAACCAACCCTTCATTACTAAAATATTAAAAGCTGGTGATCAGGTTTCCCTAGCCGGAAAAATCAATCTTAGACAAGGGCGATTAATGATGGTGGCTCCAACTTATGAAAAAATATTCTCTACTAAAGAGAATATTCATACTCAAGGATTAGTCCCGATTTATAGTCTCACCAAAGGTTTAAGTCAAAAACAATTACGACATCTAATATATCAAGCTTTAAAAAAAACTAAAAAAATACCAGATTATTTACCCGAAATCACTCGACAAAGACAGAAACTTCTTTCACTTCACGAAACAGTAGCGGCTATACATTTTCCAGCTAATCAAAACGAATTAAAGCAAGCAATTAATCGCCTTAAGTTTTCTGAATTATTTAACTTCCAATTAAAATATTATTTTATAAAAGAAGACCTAAAGACAAAGATCGCGCCCATTATAAATCTCAAATTAAATGATATTAAAAACTTCATCAACTCTCTTCCCTACCAATTAAGTTCAGATCAAAAAAAATGTGCTTGGGAAATATTACAGGATTTAGAAAAAGAAAAGCCGATGTCTCGAGTCCTGCAAGGAGATGTGGGAAGTGGAAAAACTATTGTCGCCCTGATTAGTATTTTAAATACTATAAAAAACAACTATCAAAGCGCTTTAATGGTCCCCAGTGAAATATTAGCTAAACAACATTATCAAAGCGCTTTAGAGCTTTTCAAGGGATTAAACTTTAAAATCGCTCTATTAAGTTCTAAAAGACAGGAAGCTAATTTTGAACTTCCAAAAACTAAAAAAAAGAAAACTGAAGAAATTAGTCAAACAGCCGATCTAATTATTGGAACTCAATCCCTAATTCAAGATGGAGTTCATTTTAAGAAATTAGCTCTAGTAGTAGTAGATGAACAACATCGCTTTGGCGTCAACCAACGACAAGAAATACTGAAAAAAAATATTGATGATAATAAGCTTAAAACTACGCCTCATTTTTTATCCATGACCGCTACCCCTATTCCTCGAACCATGGCCTTAAAATCTTTTTCTAATCTAGATTTTTCTATTATCAATCAAAAACCACCGGGTCGACTCCCGATCAAAACTAAAATTATTAAATCAGAATCAGAACGCCAAAAAACTTATCGCTTCATTGAAGAGGAAATAAAAAAAGGACGTCAAGCTTTCATTATCTGCCCCCTAATTGATCCTTCGGACAAATTTGGAGCTCGTTCCGTAAAAAATGAATATGAAAGATTAAAGCAAGATGAGTTTCCCCAAATTGAAATGGCTATGCTACACGCTAAACTTAAAACAGAAGATAAAGAGGAAATTATGAAAAAATTTAGCCAGAATAAAATAAAAATTATTGTTAGCACCTCAGTTATTGAAGTAGGAATTGATATTAAATCAGCTACCATTATGTTAATTGAAGGAGCGGAACGATTTGGTCTATCTCAACTTCATCAATTTAGAGGTCGAGTAGGTCGGAGTTCTCTATCTAGCTACTGTTTTCTCAGTTTAAGCCCCGAACAAAATAATCCCAAAACTATACAACGCCTAGAAAGCCTAGAAAAATATCAGGACGGCCTAAGTATAGCTAAAGTTGATTTAGAAAATCGTGGAGCTGGAAACTTCTACGGTCTCGAACAATCAGGTGAATTTAATTTTAGATATGCTTCCTTTTTAGATCAAGATATTATTAATAAAGTTGAAAAAGAAATTAAATTATTAAGCCATAATGATCCCAAACTCAAAAAACATCCTCAACTTAGAAAAAAAGTTCAAACTAGTTTAGAGCAAAGTCATTTAGAATAATAAAAAAACCGTCACTAGAGACGGTGTTTTAACATTACATAGATCCAACATACTAAAACTGTAACCAATAACAGTTTTAATAGGCATAAAAGTCCCCTTTTTAAGACTTTTCGTCTATGTTTTTTTATTATTATTTTTCTATTTTTTTTATTATACTCAGGACTGCCCCGAGTATAAATTTTATTATTATTTTTCATATCTTAAAGAACTACGAGATAATAGTGTAACAAATTACTTTCAAAAAAGCAATAAATATATTATAATAATCTCATAATTCATAATTTAATATTTATATGACCACAAAAATTAAGTTTTCTATTTTAATTACTAGTATTTTTTTAACTTTACCCTTATTGGGACGAGCCGAGACTGAGTTTAATCCCGGCTTTCTAATTAGTGATCAAGAATATCTTCAGTATAATTCCATGACTTTAAATCAAATTCAAAACTTCCTCCAAGAACAAGGCAGTTATTTATCTAATTATCGAACCGAAAATGCTTATGGGCTTACCAAATCAGCCGCTGAAATTATTTATGAAGCTAGTACTAAAGCTTATGATGTGTCTTTTAATTCTAAAACCGGAATCTATACTTGTGATGATGGCATAGTTCTAGGTGAAAAACTAATTGAGTCCGAATTAATTAAAAAATGTCAAAGTATTACTACTGTTAATCCTAAACTATTACTAGTCCTATTACAAAAAGAAATGGGATTAATCGAAAATCCAAGTCCTAGTTCTTTCCGTCTCGATTTTGCTACTGGTTACATGATCTTCGATGGTATGCAAACTTGTAGTCCTTATGATCCTTGTTATCGATTTAAAGGTTTTGGTAAACAAATAAATAGTGCAGCTCTCCAATTTCGTTGGTATTTAATTAAACCGCAAAATTATAAATACCAAGCTGGAAATACTTATACCTTTAAAAATCAATTTGGTACTATCTCAGGAGAAGAAGTAACAGTGAATATCGAAAATCAAGCCACAGCTGCTCTATATAATTATACTCCCCATGTCTATAACGGTAATTATAACTTCTGGACTTTATGGAATAAATACTTCCCTAATGAAAGTTATCCCGATGGTACCATCCTAAAAGTTAATAATGAATATTGGCTAATTCAATATGGTAAAAAAAGAAAATTCAGTAGCTTGAGCGTTCTCTCTTCTCGCTATGATCCTAAACGAGCTTTAGAGGTGAGCTCTTCCGCTCTTAGTGCTTATGAGGAAGGAGCTCCAGTAAGATTTCATAATTACGCTATTATCATGTCCCCCGAAGGTAAGCTGTATCTCTTAGTAGGTGATAAAAAAAGACTTTTCTCTAGTACTGAAACTTTTAAAAAACTAGGATTTAATGTTGACGAAATTCAAAATGCCTCTTGGCAAGATATTAACTCCTATCAAAATGGTAAAGATATTACCTTAGCTTCAGCTTATCCAACGGGTGCTCTACTACAAAACAAAACAACCGGTGGCGTCTATTGGGTAGAAGAAGAAACTAAAGCTCCTCTTTTAGATAGAAGTCTTTTAAAAACCAAATTTAAATCTCATAAAATTATACCAGTCTCAGTAGAAGAATTAGATCTTTATCAAACTGTTGGACCCGCTAAGTTTGATAATGGCGAGTTAATAAAATCAGATAAGTCTCCAGCGGTATATTTAATTGTTGATGGAGAAAAAAGAGCTTTCTTGAACGGAGAAATCTTTGAATCTCTAGGTTTTCATTGGGATAGCATCATTACTACTGGGCAAAAAATAGTGGATCTATATCCAAATGGAGCTTTAATTCAAGAACAATTATGATCAATCTAGCCTTTATTACCCCCCACTCCCCCTTATTAATTCCTAGTATTGCTAAAAAAAATATTAATCTACTAGAAAGAACTAGTCAGGCCTTAGAACAAATCAAGGACAAGATTTTAAGTGAAAAAATTGAAACTATTATTATCATCTCGCCTCACAAAAAAAATAATTCCAATATTAGTATTAATAATCACTTTGAATTTAAAATTAATTTTGAAGAATTCGGTGATTACTCTAAACAATTAACGCTTCCGGGGGATTTAAATCTTGCCTATCGCCTTAAAGAAGTGAGTGAAAATGATTTTAATATCACTCTCCAAGCTCAGGAAGAAGCTGATTATGGTGCTAATATTCCCCTATTCCTTCTAAGCACTGAACCTAAACAAGAAATTAAAAAATTTCTCGGTCAAATAGTAATTATTAACACCTCAACCGAAGAAAGTTTAGAATATCACTTTCAATGGGGACAGAAAATAAGTCAGGAATTAAAAAACTATAACCGTCGTATTGCTATTATAGCGTCAGCCGAACTCTCTCATCGACACAAACATAATTCTCCAGGAGGCTTCTATCAAAGAGCAGCTCTCTTTGATGAGAAAACTATTGAGAATATAAAAAAAGGAGCTGAGGGAGTAGAAGAAATACTAAAAACTAGTCCACAATTAATTCAAGAAGCTCAAGAATGTGGACTTCGCCCCCTTTTAGTTCTTCTCGGAATTATAAACAAATTTAATTATCAAGCGGAAACTTTAGCCTATCAAAAAGATCTAGGGATCGGTTATTTAACTATGGAACTATTGCTAAATTATGAACGACATTAAAGATATTTTAAAACAACAAGAAAGCCAAAGAAAAAAACCACCAGTTTATCAGTGGCAAGATTTAGCTTTGCGAGTTATAAAAGAATTAAATATTCCGAACTTCAAACGTTCCGCAGTTTTTAAAGTCTGTAAAGAACATAGTTCAACTCGTATTATTCAAGCCTTGACAGATACTAAGGAGTTATGTCAAAGTGGGCAAAAGTGGGCTTACTTTTTTAAAATTTTAAATAGTAAAAAATAATATGTTAGATATAGTATTGCATCCTAATAAAATATTACGTCAAGTATCAGCACCTATTACTCTAGAAGACTTGTCGAATCCGGAATTTAAAACTCTAATTTCTGAAATGACTGAAACTATGATAGAAAAAGATGGAATTGGTTTAGCAGCCCCTCAAATTGGTAAAAATATTAGATTAATTATAGTAAAAAACCAAGAACAAATTCTAATTATGATTAATCCCAAAATTACTAAAAAATCTTGGGCTAAAAAAATAGAGGACGAAGGTTGTTTATCAGTTTTAGGATCAAACGGTCTCCCCTATTATCTTCCAGTCGCTAGACATCAAAAAATATCAGTAAACTATACCAATATTTCCGGTGAAAAGAAAAATATTAAAGCAACTAATTTTTTAGCTCGAGCCATTCAACATGAAATTGATCATCTGGACGGTGTCCTTTTCATTGATAAAGCCTTGAAAAATGAAACAAAAAATTAAAACAATCTTTTTTGGTACCCCTAGCCTAGCAGCTACTGGACTAGAATTACTCTTACAGAGTGATTTTTTTGATATTCTAGCGGTAGTAACTCAAATTGATAAAAGCTCCGGACGAAATCTCCAGCTCCAGAAATCAGCTGTTAAAATAAAGGCTGAGGAATATGGCCTAAAAATACTTCAAGCTAAGAAATTAAATGACATTTTTCCAGAAATAGAAGCTTTAAAACCAGATCTAATTATTGTAATTGCCTATGGTCAAATATTAAAAGAAAACATATTAAATTTGCCTAAATTTAAATGTGTAAATGTTCATGGTTCTCTCTTACCTAAATATCGTGGCGCTTCCTGTCTTCAAGCTAGTATTTTAGCTGGAGATAAAAAAACCGGCATCACTTTAATGCAGATGGATGAAGGATTAGATACTGGACCCATTATTATATCAAGAGAAATAATTTTAGATGAACAAGAAACAACCTTAACCTTAATGAATAAAATGAAAAAAACTCTCCAAGAAAATCTAGTACCTGATTTAAAAAAATATATCAACGGTGAGTTTAAAATAAAAAAACAAGATGATAGTCAAGCTTCTTATGCTCCCATTATTAAAAAAGAAGATGGGAATATAGACCCCCAAAAAGAAAATGCTAGTCAAATAGAAAGAAAAATTAGAGCCTATACTCCCTGGCCTGGGAGCTTTTTAATCAATGAAAAATATGGAATAATTAAAATATTAGAAGTGGCTAAGCTAGAAATTGAAGCTCAAGATCAGCCAGCTGGTAAATTCTTTATTCACAACCATGAATTAGCTTTAAAATGCCAAGATCGAGCTTTAATTATTAAAAAAATTCAGGTAGCTGGTAAAAAACCTTTAAATTCATCTGAGTTTCTAAAAGGAAATGCCTGGATTTTAAATTAAAAGTCTTGCCAAAAAAAAATATATAGCTTAAAATATAAACGTTTCAAAGGGTCCCTTCGTCTAGTGGTTAGGACACCAGGTTCTCATCCTGGCAACAGGGGTTCGACTCCCCTAGGGATCACAACCAAAAACTAAAAACCACTACTGATAAAGTAGTGGTTTTTAAATTGTAATTAATATATTTAAACTAGATATTTAATTAAATCTGCTAAACGACTAGCGTAACCCCATTCATTATCATACCAAACTATAAGTTTAAGAAGGTCTCCACCAATTAATCTAGTCATCGGTAAGTCAACTATTGAACTATGATTATTTCCAATAATATCAGAAGAAACCAAAGCTCCATTAGAAACCTCAACTAAACCTTTATACCTTTTATTAACACTAGCTTTAATGAAAGTATTACTAATCTCTTCAATAGTAGTTTTCTTTTTTAAATGAAAAACAATATCACACATTGATCCAGTCACCACTGGAACGCGAATCGCCAAACCATCAAAAGTACCTTTTAAAGAAGGAATGGTATCATTAATAGCACTGGCGGCCCCAGTTGAAGTTGGAACAATATTCAAAGCTGCTGATCTGGCTCGTCGCAAATCTCGATGAGGTCCATCAACTAAATTTTGATCAGCCGTATAAGCATGAACAGTACTTAAAAGAGCTTTTTTAATACCAAATTTTTCCTTAACAATATTAGTTACTGGAGCTAAGCAATTAGTAGTACAAGAAGCACAAGACAAAATTTGATCCTTCTTTTTATCAATCTTCTTCTCATTAACTCCTAAAACTATAGTCTTAACCTTTTTATCTCCCTTAGCCGGAGCTGATAATATCACTTTCTTAGCCCCAGCCTTTAAATGTAATTCTAAATCTTCTTTCTTAGTAAAACGACCAGTACACTCTAAAACTAAATCCACTTTCATTTTAGCCCATGGTAAAAGACTAGGATCTTTTTCTGATAAAACTGGAGTTTTCTTACGATTAACAATAATATTTTTTTCATCACTAGATACTGAGGCTGAATAAGTACCGTAGACAGTATCATATTTTAAAAGATGAGCCAAAGTTTTAGTATCAGTTAAATCATTAATAGCCACGATTTTGTAATGAGGATATTTTTCTAAAATGATTTTAAAAACTGCTCGGCCAATACGACCAAAGCCATTAATAGCAATGTTTATTTGCTTAGACATAATTCTAATTTTAATTATTAAATATTATTTCTTTTTCTTGTGTCGATTAATATCTACCTCTAAAACAATATCATTTTCACCATCTTTATCACCTTTAAACAAAACATCGACTGCTTGTTTTAAAATATGATGACCAACTACTTCACCACGCCGACCATCAACATTAACTCGAGTACCAATAGGAGGAAGATTTTTACTTAAATCTAAATATCCTTCGTATTCATAAGACAAACAGCACATTAATTTTCCACACATGCCTGAAACTCTATCACTACCCCGATGAACCACCTGCTGAGCTTCCGCCATTTCTGAAGTAATAGAAGAAAAATCTTTAATATGAGATTGACAACATAATCTTCGGCCGCAGTGAGAATAATCCCCCTGAACTCGAGCCTCATCCCGTCCTCCAATTTGAGTTAAACGAATAACACCTTTAAAACGAGCTGAAAGATCCTTAACTAGGCTACGAAAATCAACTCGATTATCAGAATAAAAAGCAAAATTAATCCTATTTTTATCTAAAGAAAAATGAACATCAATTAATTTCATGGGTAATTCATATTTCTCAATTAATTGCTGACAATAATTTAAAGCTTCATCTTTTTCTCGCTCTGAAACTTTTTGCTCTAAATCCCGGCTTTCAGCTAAACGTAATATCGGTTTGATTTCTAATTCCTCAACCTCTAATTCAGTTTTTTCCTTAAAAGAAAAAACCTTGCCCAGCTCTAAACCAAACTCGGTTTCTACTAAAACCTCATCACCGATTTTTAAATCAGGTAAATTTTCAAAACTAAAATTATATTTCTTATCCCAGGGAGCGAATTGTATTTGCGCTATTTTCATGACCTAGGAATTATAATGAATATCGAACAAACTTAAGGACCTTAGTTTCACCTAAAATATCTCGAATTTTTTTCTTATCATCTTTAATATATTCTTGATCAATTAAACAAATCTCAGAAAAGTATTTTTTAATTTTACCGGTCATAATATTTTCAATCATATTTTCCGGCTTACCTTCCTTTAATAATTGTTCTCGATATATATCTTTTTCCTTTTCTATTTCTTCACTAGGAACCTCAGACTCATCTAAATAAGAGGGGTTAGAGGCAGCGATATGCATAGCAATATCAGCAGCTAAATCCTCTTTCCCTGGTTGATCTAAAGCTACTAAAACACCAATCTTACCACCTAAATGAGAATAAGCTGCTACACTAGCCCCAGAAACCATAGCTACTCGTCCTAAAATAATTTTTTCACCAATAACTCCGCTTAAAGCATTAATTTGATCCTCAACCTTAGATCCATTCAAATCTGAAGCTAATAAATCCTCGGTTTGAGAAATTTCATTTGCTTGAGCTACCTTCATTATATCATCTAATAGAGCTTGAAATTTCTCATTTCGAGCTACAAAATCAGTTTCAGAATTTAATTCTACTAAATAAGCTTGGGTTTTATCACTATTTAATTCAACTTTAATAATCCCCTCTCCTGCCTCACGTTCACTTCTCTTAGCCGCCTTAGCAATTCCTTTTTTTCTTAAAATTTCAATAGCTTTTTCAATATCTCCAGCTACTTCATCTAAAGCTTTTTTACAATCAACCATACCAGCTCCAGTTCGCTCGCGCAATTCTTTTATTTTTTCCATCATATAATTATTATTTAATTATTAATTAATCTAATTTAATATTCTTAGCATTCTTTAAAGTCTCTAAAATACTTTGAAGAATTAATTCAACTGTTTTAGTCGCATCATCATTAGCTGGAATTGGATACTGAGCTAATTCTGGATTAACATTAGTATCACAAACCGCAATAACCGGAATATTTTTGTTATGAGCCTCTTCTACAGCCGTACTTTCTTCTTTTAAGTCCCAAATAAAAATAGCGTCGGGAAGTTTAGTTAATCCCACTAAACCACCAACTCGCTCCTCTAATCGTTGAATATCACGACTAAAACCTAATTGCTCTTTTTTAGTATATTTATTTAAGCGACCAGTATCACGATCACTTAATAGATCTTCATATTTTTTAATTGATTTCTTAACCACCGCAAAGTTAGTTAATAATCCACCAATCCATTTACCAACAATATAAGGAGCTTTAAGTTCTTCAGCCATCTTCTTTAGAGGCTCCCTAACCTGCTTCTTAGTCCCGACAAAAAGAATGGTTTTATCCTCTTTTCTTAATTTAACCATAAACTCTAAAGCTAACTTAAGTTGCTCTTGAGTTTTTTCTAGGTTAATAATATAGATACCATTTTTCTTAGTGAAAATAAAAGGTTCCATTTTAGGATGCCAACGATTAGTACGATGACCAAAGTGCATCCCAGCCTTCATCATCTCTTCTAATTTTGGAATTTGCATAAATTCTTTCTTTTAACACCTGTTTGTAAAATTTATATTTATGTAATATAAACAAGAAAATTTGAACAAACATGTTTTTTTATTAATAAAACAGCTTAAAATCCCTATTTAAGCTGTTTTAATGATACCGAATTTAAAAATGAAAGTCAATACTAAACATCTACTCTTTAATACATCGAATCGAATATCCATTAGGGCTATATTGTTTACCAGCAAGAGCCATATATTCACCAGCTCCGGTCCAATTGTTTTCATTAGCTAGAACATATCCTAAATCACTAGAGGTATCAGCAGAAAAAATAGTCCGTGTTCCAAGATCAGTAAATCTTCCATCAGATTGTCTAACTCCAACTGGCAAAGCAGTAAATCCAAAATCATTAGTTCCAGTCCAAGGGATTATATCATTTGAAGAAGATTTTAATTTTTCTGCAATTTTCCAACAAGGAGTTGTGTGATTCCAAAAATCACAAGATGTTTCCCCGGATATTGTCTTAGCTAATTTAATCCAATCATTATCATTAGGTATTTTCCAACCATTAGGACAAAGAGTAACTTGATCCACTGCTGAAACATTATATAGAACACCTAAAATTGGATAAGCCTGAAATGTAAAATTATTATATCCTATTTTATAATTCTTAGCGGCTAATAAATCATTTCCGTCATATCCAAGAACTCCGTAACTAGGTTTATTATCATTTGTTAAATTTGTATAGGTAGCATTATCGTGAACAACTGGTAGATATCTTAAATTATCTTGAAACCAACATTGTTCTCCAATTTGAACTGTTTTGTAAATTTCCATATCTCTAGTATCTAGAACTTTATCACCACAATCAAAAATTGGATCATCTTTAAAAAATTCAGTAGTTAGAACTATATTATCAGTAACATTATTTTCACCCAATCTAGTACTACTAGTATTATAATCAGACCACTTAGTAAAAGTATAATCAGAATTAGGAGTAGCAATGATTTCTTGATTATGTGATCCCCCAAAAGGAACTGTTATTACTATCTCATCTTTTAGAGCTCCATCATCTAAACTAATCTTTCCACCATCACTACTTTTATAGGTGATAGTTTTAACATTATCTTCTATACAGCGAACTGAACCCTGTAACATTTTAGGCATTTTATGAAAGGACATTTCATTGATACCCATACAGGCAGCTACCCCTGGATTAAATAAGGCCAGAGTCCAAGCATTACTTGATGATTCACTGTCAATAGTCTTGGTATAGAAGCCAATTGCATGTCCTTGTAAATCAAAAGCTTCTGAAGTACCGGTCATTCCAGCTCTAAAACCAGCCGGAAGAGCCGAAAATCCCGAACTATTACTACTAGCATCCCAAGAAGTATCTTTCAAATCTTGGTGATTTTTACCTTTTATTAATTCTTCAAATTCTAGGATAGAAGGAAGATGCCAACCATCAGGACAAAGACCGCGACTATCCACTACTGCCGCAAAATTGTACAAAGCTCCATAATTATGACTTCGACTATTTTCTTCATCATTATCATACCAACTATAGAGACCAGAGCTAGTGCTCATTATTTCATTTAAATCATTAGAGGTAGAGATAGGTGAACCATCATTGTATAAGGTAGTTCTCAGATTATCCTGAAACCAACATTCATTATCTATTTCTACTGTTCGATATAATTCTCGATCTCGAGCATCAAAGAAAATATCACCACATACTTCATATTTTTTTACAAATTCAGCTGTGATAGTTATATTATCATCAATATTATCCAATCTATTACTACTAGTATTAAAATCAGACCATTTAACAAAATGATAGTTATCATTAGGGATAGCAGTAATTTCATAAGGAGATATTTCTCCAAATGGAGCTGTAACTACTATTTCATCTTTTAAAATCTCATCACCTAAATGAATCTTTCCACCATCACTACTTTTGTAGGTGATGGTTTTAGGACTATCCTGTAAACATCTAACTGGTATTTGAACTAGTTTATGAATCGCCTCTATAAAAAGTTCATCATCAGGTATTTCTGCACTAACCAAATCTTTAGTTAAAAGCATACCATAATTTCTATCTGAAAAATTATTTAAAGTAGTTCTTGTCCAGAAACTTGTCATAAATCCCTGAGAATCAAAAATATCCATTCTAATGCCAGTCGGAAGGGCTGAAAAACCAGTAGAATTATTACCATCACTCCAAGAGGTATCTCTGAAATCTTGAGAAATCCGACCATCCATTAAATTTAAAAAATCCTGCTTAGACGGTAAATGCCAGCCATCAGGACAAGCATTTACTGCTGCTCCCCAATTATATAAAGCACCATAATTATTATTCCGACTATTAGCCTCGTCATTATTATACCAACTGTATAAACCATAATCACTATTAGGATCAAATGTACTAAGAACATCATATACATCATAATCAACTGGTGTAATAGGAATAGGTGAACCATCATTGTATAAGGTAGTTCTCAAATTATCTTGAAACCAACATTCATCATCAATTTTAACTGTACGATAGATTTCACCATCTCTCTCATCAATGAAGTCATCACCACAGATCCATTCTTTAACTGATGATCCAGAAGAACTAATTGGTAATAATGGTAAAGGTAAAGCACTTTCTTCAGTTTGATCGTTTCTTGTACTAGTAATAGTGATAGTATTACCATAGATGATTTGATTATCAGAGGTAATGAGATAGGCTCGGAAGAAGGGATAAGTACCAGGAACTAGATTTTGAATATTAAGAGTATAACTATTATTAGTATTAACAGTATCATCTATTACTTTATCTTCATAATCATCTAAACTAGGAACTAGTTTAATATCAGGTAATACAGAATAATCATAGATAATACCTCGTTCTTTAATACTAATATTATCAGGATTGATAATATTAGTAGTAATAGGGATAATATGAGAGAAATCTTTTAATTCTTCAATCTTCTGAGTTTCTAAGATAATATTATTAATATCATCATTATTATTATCTAATAATGTATCTTCTAAACCTAATTCTCTTAATATATCTAGAGCTTCATGAGGACGACCTAAATAGATAGCTTCTAAAGTATCAGGATGGATGTAATAGGCTCGGCCATCTTCTTCGACTGATATTAATATGACTCCAGCTAATCTTTCTGGGAACTTAGTAGCTAGAAATCTATCGAGATCAGCTTTAGATATACCTAGACCTAGTTTTTGCATAATATCGAAGGCTTCTCTAGGACTAGACAGAGACTTTCTTTCAGCAGGACTTAATACTCGACCAGGAGAGAAAGAAATATTAGCTAGAGAGAAAGTAATGGAAGCCAGGAATAATAGTCCGAGGCTTAGTATTAGAATTCGTTTTTTCATATGGTTTATGATTAATTGTATTATATGTATATTATACTACTTTTGTGGGAAAAGATAAAGTAAAATATCTTCCATTTCATCATAAGTAGAGGCTAACATTAATTTAGATCTCAATTCAGCGGCTCCAGGAAAATCTTTAAAATACCAAACTAAATGCCCTTTAAATTCATTAACACTAATATCACCATATTTCCCCTGTCGCTCTTTTAAATGCTTTAAAGCCACTTTAAATGATAACTCTTTCTCTTCTAAAGGAGAAAGATTAATATATTGATCGGAAAAAACCCAAGGTCTTCCCAAAGCCCCTCGCCCAATACCAACCCCATCCACTCCTGTTTCTTTTTTTAAATCCTGAGCCTCATCTAAGCTCTTTACCCCACCATTAGCAAGAATAATTCCAGAAAAATATTTACGACTTTGCTTGATTACCTCAACATCAATCGGTCCAGAAAACAATTGATTCAAAGTCCGACCATGTATCATTAAAGCTGAAACTGGTAAATCAATAATATTTTTTAAAAAATCAATTAATGTTACTGAAAAAGCTTCGGTTCTCACTTTAATAGACAAGGGTAAAGAAGTATTATCTAAAACCCGCTGAATAATCTCTCGACTTAATTTTAAATTAGACATTAATTTAGATCCAGCTCCTTGTTTTAAAACTTTTTTAACTGGACAACCAAAATTAATATCAATTCCATCAGGCCTTAACTCTTTCTCAATAAATTTAACGGCTGAAACAAAATGCTCTGGATTTGAACCAAAAAGTTGTACAATATAGGGGCGCTCTTTTTCTTGAAACTCTAATAGTTTTAAAGTTTTTTGAGAATCATAATGTAAGCCTGAAACCGACGCCATTTCACTATAGACTAAATCAGCTCCAAAATCTTTACACACAGAACGAAAAACTGAGTCCGTAAACCCAGCTAAAGGAGCTAAAGCTAAAATAGCTGTATCTCCTTTCTCCTGTTTTAATTGCTGCCAAAAATTTAAAGCCATTATTTCTTAATTAAATCTATTACTCCATCTGGACCATCATTAATTTCATAACCTAAAGCTAATAATTCTTGTCGCAAACGATCAGCCTCTAAAAAGTCTTTTTTTTCTCGAGCCACCCTTCTCTCCTCAACTATTTTTTTTACCTCATCTGGATAAGAGTCTTGAGTGGTTAAAATTGAAGCTAAATTCAAACCCCATACTTGATCAAAATCTAAAATAGTAGCTAATTTATCTTCGGAAGAAATATCTGATTTTAGAATCTCAGAAATTAAAGCTAAGGTTCGACTAACATTAAAATCATCTAATAAATATTCTAAAAATTGATTTTTAAACTCTTCATTAAGTTGCCCTAAATTTGAACCTAATTTTTTAAGTTTAGATTCTAAACCACTCAAGGCCTTCTGAGATGCTTTAAGAGCCTCAAAGGTAAAGTTCTGCTGAGAACGATAATGAGCTTGAAGATAAAAATATCGTAAAGCCCGAGGAGAGAATCCCTTATCTTCTAAATCTTTAAGAGTATAAGCTGTGCCGCTAGATTTAGACATCTTACCATTATTAATCAATAAATGTTCATTATGAATCCAATAATTAGCTAATTTAACTCCATTAGCGGCCTCACTCTGAGCAATTTCATTACTATGATGAACACTAACATGTTCTATTCCCCCCATATGAATATCAATAGTATCCCCAAGACTCTTCTTAATCATAGCAGAGCATTCTAAATGCCAACCAGGAAAACCCTCTCCATTAGATACTAGAGGAGAATTAAAGGGTGAAGGCCAAGTTTGTAAAGCGTGACGATGAACCCCCGCTTTAAAAAACCAAATAGCAAAGTCCTGAGGATCTCGTTTTTGCTCATCACTAACCAGTCCCCGCCCAGCTCCAGCTAAATTTTTTTCAATTTTACGACCCGATAATTCATTATATCTTTCAAATTTTTTAACTTCAAAATATATAGCTAAATCAGTAACGTAAGCATAACCTTTAGCAATTAAAAGTTGAACCATTTCAATCATCTCGGGAATATTTTCTGTAGCCCGAAGCTTAAAGCTAGGCTCTAAGATATTAATTTTAGCGACATCTTCTTCAAAAATCTTAATAAACTTATTAGCTACTTCTTCCGGACTAATATTTTCCGCCTGAGAAGTTTTAGTCATCTTATCCATTCCCTCATCTTGATCAGAAACTAAATGCCCCACATCAGTATAATTTCTAGTCATTGACACCTCATAATTAAGATATTTAAAAGTACGATGAACAATATCAGCACAATAACTTCCTCGTAAATTTCCAATATGCTGTGACCAATACACTGTCGGACCACAGTAATAAAAAGAAAGATGACCAGCTTTAATAGGCTTAAATTCTTCTTTCCTTCGACCTAAAGTATTATAAATTAAAATTTTCATATTTTTCTCATTAAACTAGCATAAAACTCTAAGTTATTCAAGCTAGCCCACTTAAAAGCTAGGCCTTCATTAAGCTTAAAAAGATGATGTAAATAAGCTAAGGAATGTTCTTGTAATTCCTTAAATTGAGACTGAGAATTAATGGGTTTAAAACTCTCTCGATACTTAGCTTGTTTAATATTTAAAGTATTATAAAAATTAATTGATTTAATTTCAGTCTTATCTTTAAATTGATATAATCGCCCATGACGCCCTTCTCGACTAGGAATAACACAATCAAAAGCATTCCAGCCCATTTGATAACAACGATAAATATCAGCCGGACTACCAATACCTAAAGCAAATTTAATCCGATCATCGGGAATAATCTGAGCAGTAAAAGAAAGTATTTTATCTAAAAACTTACCAGCCTCATCAACTGGACGTCCCCCAAAACCATAAACAGTAAAAATAACTTTTTCTCCTAAAAATTTTTCATTCTCTATTTCCATTAAAGCCTCTAGGCATTTTTTTCGCAAATCAATACTTAATCCTCCTTGAACTACCGCCACCAAATGAGGTCGGTGACCTTCAATCATTTTTCTTTTCTTAATTTGTCTAATATATTCTTGACGACTCCGTCGAGCCCAACGAATAGTTCTCTCCACTGACTGCTCCATATCAGATAATGATAACTCATGTGGCGGACAATCATCTAAGCAAACAATAAAATCAGTTCCTAAATCAAATTGAATTTGAATTGATTTCTCAGGACTAATTTCTTGCCGTGACCCATCCAAAGGTGATTTAAAAATAGCGCCCTCTTCTGTAATTCTACCTAAGGATTTATTTTGATGAATAAGGGAAAATATTTGAAATCCACCACTATCCGAAAGGAGAGGTCCTGACCAATTCATAAATTGATGAATACCACCTGCCTTTTTTATAACTCTAAGCCCTGGCTGTAAAAAAAGATGAAAAGTATTAACTACCAAAGCCGAGATCCCAGCTTTTTTTAATTCAGCTTGACTACAAGTTTTTATAAAACCCCGAGTAGCATCAGGCATAAAAAGAGGTAGTCGAATATTACCGTGTAGAGTTTCTTTAAATTTCATAAATTAATTAACTCGACCATCACTACTAAGATTAGCAATGGCATCATCTTCTAAACGAGTAGTTTTAGCTTCAGTTCTTTTTTTAATAATATCCCGAGTTTCAACATCTAAAGCCTCTAAATTAGAACCGGAAGATAATATCATAATCTTATTATAATCACCCTCATTAGGAATAACAGAAACTGAAAAATCAACGTTAACTTCATTAACCCCTAAAGGCCAGCGACTAAGATTCCAAGATACTCGATTATTTAAAGGATCAAAATTTAAATTACCGGCACTTAGATTATAATTATCATCCCAAATAACATAAGAGGGTAAATCTAAAGTTAAATTTAAATCCTGTAATTCATGTAAAGTATTTTTTAATTTCCAATAATAGCGAAAAGAGCTTTGCTCCCCCACCACTGGTGGTAAAGGGCCAGAGCCAACTGGAATATTATCTTCATCAAAATAGAAAACTTTTTCCTCAATTTCTAGATCACTATTAATTTTATTAACTAGAATATTACTCTTATTATCACTTAAATTTTCAGTCCCATCTTTTAACTCCTCAATATTACCGATACTAAACTGAGCATAACTTTTTACCTCCAAGCTTTGCTCCGATCTTAACTTTTTAAAATCTCCTAAAGCTAAAGAAAATTTAATTTCCCCTCCTTCCCCAGGAGCTAATTCTTTTAATTGAGATATTTCTTGAGAGGTCCAGGTAATAGTTTTTCGACTCAAACGCCCTTTATTACTATCACTTAATTTACTCCAATCAATAAAATCATTATCAATAACAGCCATAATGACTAAATCTTTCATATCACGATCCCCCTTATTAGAATACTTGATGGTATAATCTAAATCTTGCCCAAAACTAACCGGAAAATCATTAGACTTATCATTAATAATTAAACTTAAATGCAAATCACTTTTTATCACTTCTAAATCCACCTCTCTCTCTAAAAAAGTAAGAGAATGATCCTCCGAATCTAAATATTTTAAAGACCACTTAAAGTCATCGGAACCCTCTTCTTTCTGGCTAATACGATATTTAAAATCAAACTCTACTTTGTCCAACACACTTAACCCCTCTTCTTTAAATTCGATTTTAAAATCATAATCACCAATTTTTTCAATAGTAAAAACATTATTTTCTTCTTCCTTCTCTACTAACTTAATGGAAAAAATATTTTCCGGTCCTTGAAAAGATAAAACTAAAGGATTTAAATTATTCGCCGGAAAATTTCTTAAACTTAAACTTAAAGGATATTCTTCTCCTACTAAAACGGTGGAAAAATAATCTTCTTGAACCTGAAAAGGAAGCGACTGAATCATAATTGAATTAAAATATTCTCGACCAAAACTAGATGATAAACCACTGATTTTATAACTAGTCTTTAAAGATAATAAATTATTAATCCTCTCTTGATTAATTATTTTACCACGAATCTTGATTTTACCACCTAATTTAGCTCCTAGATTTTCTATCACCCAAGATTTATTATCCTCGGTTTTATCAATAGAATAAACTTCTAACAAAACAAAGTTTTCTGGATACTCAATATTCAACTCCACCATCTCTAATTTATAATTACTGGAATTAAAATAATCAATTTCATAGAAAAATTCTTCCCCTAAAGAAATTTTAGCCGGAGCATTAATACTAATATCTAAAACTGAATTACTATCAGGTTCAGTTTTAAAAAAACTAATAGCCCAATAAATTAAAGCTATTAATACCGCTAAAAAAAATAATCGCAATAACCAAGACAAAATAGGATGACGACGTTTCTTTATTTTTATCGTCTTAAAATCTGGTAACTCACCATTTTGACTATACATTTCTAATAACTCTTCTTCAACTATATTTTTTTTAGTTTTTTTTCGACCAATATCCGCTTTAATTTTGTGTTTAGTAAAAATTTCTTGACTCATATATTTAAATTAAATATTTATTCCAATTTAATAACAAAGTAACGATCATATTCCAAGGGTCCATTAAATTTAAGATCGGTTTTTTCTGGATAAGACCAAATAACTCGCAAAGGACTAGAATTAGAAAAATCATATTTAAATTTAGTCTTACTAGCACCAGCTTGTTTCTGCCATAATAGAGAATAATTTAAAGAAGAACTAAAACTCAATCTAAAAGGTAATTGATATTCGATTTCAATGACCTGACTCTGACCTGGATCTAACATTGTCCAATTGGCAAAAACGGTTTTACCGGATTCTTGATAAATTTTAGTACCACTTTCTAAATCAAGTTCAGCTCGATTCTCACTACTTTCCAAAATTTCATTCTTTTCTAAAAAATCTTCCGACTTTTTAAAATATTCCTTATCGGGAGCTACAAATCCTTGAGCTCTAACTAAAGTTGAGCCTAAAGGAACATAAATGCGCATCCAATTAACATTACGGACACCATAAAATAAATTAGATTCATTGGCGGGATGCTGTCGTTCAATCACTAATTTATTCCAAATAGTACCATCAGCTCGAAGCTCACTACTCAAACTATAATTACTCTCCACCACCTTATCAGTTTTAGCACCAGCAATATTAGAATTAACCACCATTAAATAATCCAAAGGAGCTTCTTTCACTTCCCCTGCCCAAGATCGATATTCAACTTCTTTCTGTAATTCTGGATTATCAAAGTATAATAAAATATTTTTTTGATTCAAATTTCTTTCCAACATTTCTAAAGATTTTAATAAAGTTTCCTGATTAAAATTCTTAAAAAACTGATCTAAAACCTTAACCATTAAATCACCAATAATTCGTTTAGGCTCATTCCTTAACCACTTATCAGGTTCTGATTCTAAACGCTCTAAAACATCAGTCTGAAGCTCCATTTCTTGATAAAGTTCAGGTTTACCCGTCACCTCTACTATTTCTTGAATCAAATCCCAATAATTATTACTATCAACAATAATGCCGTAGTCAGAACTAATATCAATCGGGCCAGTTATCTCTAAAAGATCACCTAAAATATCAGGCGTAATAGCAATAACTCCATCCACACTAGAACCACCACTTTTTTCATAAAACCATTTTAGATTTTGCGCCGACATTCGCCAATCAGGCCACCAATTAGCATCCCAAAAATACCATTGAGGTCTAATTAAATGTAATGGCTTCGGTGACTCCATTAATACCTTTAATGATCCGGCAGTATCATAAGATCCTCCAGCCGGTACCTCCACCCGCTCTATTTGCCCCTTCTTTATATCAATCAAAGCATAACTACCAATAAATCCTCCAGTGGCTCTAATCTCAGCATTATTTTGGAAAATAATTAAATAACGACGATCAGACTCTAAACCAATAAAATCCTTAAGACCTGGAATTAGCTTCAAAAAAGACGAAAAATTTCTTTCTAAAACTAGAGCTTGATTCTTGATGTTTAAAAACTGCTCCTGATATTCTGATGGAATAGATTTAACCTTAATTTGAGATAAATTCTTATTTATCCTTTTAATATCAGATTCTAATTTTTGACTATAATTCTGAAATTCAGAAAAAGCAGCGGGCTCAGAAAAAGATCTAAATAAAGCTTCCACGGCTAGAGTAAAATTATCACCAGCAATTGATAAATCAAGACCAATTTGACTAATTTTTTTAGACTCAGAAGCTAACTTTAATTTATTATCCTTAGAAAAAGAAGCTAGAAAAATCAAAAACTCATCAATCTTATTCAGCTCCTCTTGAATCAAAAGAAAGCTTTCTCCAGCGGCTAAGAAATTTTGTTGAGCCGAACTAAGGTCTAATTGAGAAAAATCTAAGGAAGCTTCTCCTAACTTAGATAAAGCTTGATAAGAATAATTTAAAATATTTTTCTGAGTTTTATGTTCTGATATTAATTTATAATAACTAAATAATTTAAAAGGAATAACTATTAAAAAAAGTAATAAAATAAAATAAAAAACTGACCGAGACTTAGAAGACTGATAAGCTTGCTTAATTTTAAGATTAATATTAGGTAAAGTCTTAAACTTTAAAGGAAGTTTTTGATTTTTAGGTTTAGATTTTTTAAACTTTATCTTTCTAAAAGGCCAAGCAAGTAATTCCAATAACTTAAATATTAGCCAAAAAATAGGATAAAAAGTAATCTTCTTAAGACGAGAAAAATTAATCCTAGTTTTTCTGCTTTTAACTTTCGGCTTCTTAAGCTCCTCTACCTTATCTTTTTCCTTAGCCTTAGGTGGACGTAAATCAACCACAAAACTAGATCGTTGATCATCTCGAGAAACTCCAATTTTATGCTTTTTTATAACTCCCATAATTATTATTCTAAATATATTTCTCTAGTCGCTAAAGCGCAATCCCACCAACTATATTTCTTAACCTGTTCCCGTCCTCGTTCAATTAATTCTAACCTTAAAACTTCATTTGAAATTAATTCTCTAGATTTTTTTAAAAAATCAGCTTGATCACGAGGATCAAAATACATTGCCGCTGAACCTAAAATTTCGGGCATACTAGCAGCTTGAGAACTTAAAACTGGACAAGATTTAGCCATCGCCTCTAAAGGTGGTAAACCAAAACCTTCATATAAAGACGGAAACGCATAGAGTAAGGCTTGTTGGTATAAAATTTCTAATTCATTATCTGGCACATAACCAGTAAAAATTACCGGACTATTATTAGGAAAAAGCTCAAAGTCCAAATCCTTTATTTGACGGTAAAAATAATCCTCTTGTCCGACTAAAACCAAGCGCAAACTCTGATCCTCCTGATATAACACTTTAAAAGCTCGTAATAGAAAATCCAAATTCTTATGCGGATAAGCATTACCAACATACAATAAAAAAGAATTTTCAATACTATAACTATTTAAAACTTTAGATTGATCCAACTTAGTTATAAACAAAGAGTCAGAACCTTTAGCTAAATTAGCCACCCCCTCATAAGTAACCTCAATTTTATCAGCCGGAATCTTAAACTGTTCAATAATATCATTTTTAGTAAAATTAGAAACGGTAATAATTTTTTTAGATTTTTTTAAAGCTCGCTTAATAATAATCCGATAAAAAAAGTTTTTTAAATGATACAACCAAGGACTCAAAGTAGTAGCTCTAATAGTTTTAAACTTGGTTAATATTAAATCATGAATAGTAACTACAAATTCACTCGGAACAAAAAATGGCACATTAAAATGACAAAAATGAACCAAATCTAATTTTTCTCGCTTTAAGTAAAAAGGCATTAACAATTGTTCCTTTAAACTGTACCACCGAAGCTCCATTAAAACCTTTTTAGCATTAGGATAATTATCAATAACTAATTCATCAAAATTATCTCGGCGTAAAAAAATAATATAATCATTATACTGATCAATTTTTAAAATATTATCGACTATTTCTTGAGTATAACGCCCTAAACCCTTTCCAATTGGTCCATAAAAACGAGCATCAATACCTATTCTTTTTTTTACTTTTTTTTCCATTTTTTTATCCAAAAGGCAAATTACTTGGAGGAGCTTTTTTAGTCGATCCAGTAGATTCAGTTTCCTCAAAAATAGAAGGAGAAGGAGAAGAAAAATCATCTGATAAAAGATCCTCTTCAATAGCCTGAGAATCGAGTTTAAACGAGTCCTCCAAAGCCAAATTAGATGGTGGTTTTTGTCGCTTAGAGGCTGTTTTTTGAATCAAAGGAGCATTAGCAGTAGCTTCAGTTGGAAAATGCCAAATAGTAGCTAATTCTTCAATATTTAATAGATAAGGAGTACAACCAGCCCAATCATCTCGATTAATATAATTATTCATTATATTATTCTTTCTTCTAATCAAACGAGCTCCCCGATTAAAATAAGTAGTTTTAGTGGCCGTAGTACTCATATCAGGTTTAAAGCTATTTAAATCTAAGGCCGAAAATTGTTTAATATAACCAATGAAACCATTGACTACTTTTGATCTATTCATTACTTCTTTTTTAGCTAAATATACTACTCGAATTTTACACAAAAAAGCTAATTTAGAAGATTTTTCCTCAATAGCCTCAATTCTCTTTTTTTGTCGTGGAGTCAATTCCACCATAGATAATTTTTCAAACTTTTCTTCTTTTTTAGAATCAACATCTCCCCATAAAGAATAAACAAACTCGCTAAGATCCGAGATTATTTCCACTAAACCATCAATAACTCTATTCAAAAAACTAGTCTTAGGTTTCTTACCCAAAATCTTATCAATTTCAGCCTGACCATCATCTATCCAATCAAAGCCAGTTGGGATAACTATAATTTGATACATCAATTTTTCTCCTCGACGTAAACTACTAGAAAGCTCCATTAATTCAGCCATCGGATCACGAAAAACAGTTTCATCAGGTCCTAAACGATGCTCAAACTCTTTATAGGTCTTAATCGGATACATATAATGATTAGTTTGGAGAAATTCAGCACCCCAAATATCATATTCATCATCAGGGAATTTACGAGGAAAATCTTCACAATAATCATCAATCTCAATAATCTCAGCATCAGGATACTGCGAATAAACCGCTGATTCAACTAAATTTCTAAACTTAGCTGGAGTTCTAATAATAAACTGAGTATAACCTTCTAAGCTAACAATTTCAAAACTAAAAGATAATTGATACTCACCGATAAACCACTTATCAAAGAAGTTCTGAGTACTATGAGCCCCACCTAAATAAGAAAAGAGGTTTTCCACCGCTAAGGGCGACTGAATATTACCTTTGGGAATATCAATGGCCAATATAACAAATTTATGCTTAGATCCCCATTTATTTCTAATATAAAAAAGCCATAAAGTTCGAGCACCTAATAAAAATATAATACCAAAAATAACCCAAGCAAAACGGGTTATAAAACGCCACAACATCACATCAACTGGTAAATTAAAGAAATCTTGAATCGAGCTAAAATCAACTACAATATCCATAAAAATATATAAATTAAATCTATTATATTTTAACACACTTTTTCAGCAAAATCAAAAAAAATATCACCACATTTTATGGTGATATTGGTTCTCTATTTTAAATATTATATTATTTTTTTAAAGCATAGACTCCTCGATCAACCAACACATAACGATCATCTAAAATTAATTCATTATGAACTGATCCCGGACTTACTTTTTTATGATTAAAACCAATTTCATTTATTTTATTAGTTATTTCAGTAAAATGAAGTGGTTTCTTTTCATTCTTTAAAACTAAATAAATTTTATCAGTAATTTTTTTAGGTCGAACTTCTACCCACTCTTCTTTACCCCATTTACCAAATTTATTAGCCCCAACCCCTTTAATAGTTTGCACTAAAGAATAAAGTGGTTTATTACGATTAATGATTTCAGCCCATTCCGGAAAAGTCTCATCTTTAAAAACTTTTTTCAAATCTAAGTCATCATTATTAGTCACTCTTTTTCTATTAAAAGAGAACCATTTAATGTCTTTAATAACATCAACTAATTCTTCAAAATATAAAGTTTTCTTAATGCGATCTAATTGTATTTTAACCTCTTCAGCTAAACTTTCTAAATAATCAATGGCTTGATTTTTTAATTTAAAGAAAGGGAAAAACTTATCAGATTTATTAACCTGATCAATTTCATCATCTAGTAATTCAGATAAAACAAATTCTAAGTATTTTTTATAAGCCTTCCGATCATGCTTAATACCCTTTTCGGTTTGATAAGTTAAAACTGTTAAGATATCTAAAAGAAAATCCTTCTCCATTGCCCCGCCATGTTCTTCCAATAATTTATTCACCATTACTTTAAGAGATTCTAAATGAGCATCTAAATCTTCAATCTTTTTTAATTTCTTTAAACTAGATTGCTCGATTTGTCGTACTCGTTCTCGAGTTAAATTGTGAAGCTTACCAATCTCCTCTAAAGTTTGAGCTCGTTCACTCTCCAAAGAAAAACGACGAGTTAAAATATCTCTCTCTCGTTCTTGTAATTCAGAAAAAAGAACCTCGACTATTTCGACGGCATTCAATTTAATCAATTCTTTATTCTTTTGATCCTGCAATAGATCTTTTAAAATGCTGTTCATATATATTAAAACTTAAATTATAACTCTAACCATTTAAACATATTTCAAATAATAAGTCAAGGGCTATAAAATAAAGAGAGCAATCCGAAGATTGCTCTCTCTTTCAATTTGTATTAAAGAAAAATTGATAAAAACTTAAAAGAAAAACTAAATCCTAAGGACTAGTAGTTCTGGTAATATCCACTTCCAATTGGGAATTTATTTAATCCGAATCCATCAAATCCTCCTGCAAATTCCTCAAAGTTGCTTGTTCCTTCATCCCAGGTAACACCATTTGCATTTAAGTTTACACTGATTTTGAAGTTAACACCAGCAAAAGCATCAGTATTAGCTTTAAGTTTAAAGGTTTTAGTTTGACCAGCTTCAATTTGAGCAAGATTCTCATTACCATCTACTAAACTAAATTTCATTCCATTAGCATATGATTCACTTGAAGTAGTATTACTATCATTAATATAGATATCTGAATTAACAGGAGTAGTAGTTCCATTTACTCTAAAATCTAAACTAGTAATAGATAAAACTCCAGTACCCTCAGCAGAAACATCAAACTCTAAATATTGCTGATCAGGTCCTTCTCCTTCTCCATCAATAAGACCTTTCTTAAAGGTAAATTTTGGATAAATCTTATGAACTTTCATTATATTGAAATCAACAGGAAGAGCTGCTGCGATTGTTGTAGAAGCATTAATACTATTTAATTGTAATTGAATAGTATTAGATGCGACAGCATCCTCACCATAGTTAGAGTTAAATAGACCCTTTACTACGATTTCCTTAGTTTGACCAGCAGCAATTTTTAGTTTATCGTTATTAATTTTAATAGTTGAAGTTTCAAACTTGCCATCATTATTAAATTTAGCATCACTACCTAATAAGGTTGTTCCGCTGTACACTTTAATGTCTTGTAATCTCTCATTAGTAATTGTTGATGTTGCGGTTGCAAGGAAAACAAGTTCAGTAATATTTGACTCGTCACCAGCTGAATGAATTTTAAACTTAGCAATTTCTCGCTCAGTATTATCAGCTAAAATTATTCCTTCAGCAGTAGTACCAGCTTTACTTACACTAATTTTAGCGGTTTTTACTATCTTAATTTTAGCACCAGAAACATTTCCATCAATTCCGGTCTTAACTATATCACTATCTTTGAAAATTATCTTAACAGAATCACCTTTAATATCAAATTTAATATCTCCTGTTGATATATCGCTATCATCTATTATATCTACATAAATAGAAATAACATGTTCCCCCTTGTTAACATCAAAATTTTCTAATTTTAAGGTAGGACTATCAAGATCATCATCTTCAAAATCTCCAATAGTAGTATTATCCATCTTAACTGTTACCTTTCTAATAGCAGTAGATGTAGCGGATAAAGAACCATTAAGATCAATGGTTAGCTCTTCAACTTCAATATCTTTTTCAGTCTTAATTTTAGCTTCTAAAGCTAAAATATTCTTAGTACCATAGATATATGAATACTCTCCTAAAGGTGAGTTTTGTGTTCTAGCGATAGTAATTTCACCAGACTCAATATTTACCTCAGAGGTTGCATTAGTGTCTGCAAAAGAAACACCAAATCCGGTGGATTTTTCTTTTCCAATATTACCACTAAAAACTTTAGTATTTTTATCAAGTTGGAAAATTACACTTGGTGTAGTAGCTTCATATTTAGCAATAACATCACCTTTAATTTTTAAGGTTGCATCTCCATTTTCCTTTAATAATTCTAATCCATTACCAGGGAAAGTGAAGTTGATGTATTTACCATTATAAGTAGCAGCATTAGAAACGATGTTACCATCTCTTTCTAATCTAATGTTAGAAATGGTTTCAATTAAATCCTCGCTTCCATTATTCTTAAGCTCAACATTAGTTAAGATAACATCTCTATTAATGTTAGAAACTTTTAACTCACCTAATAAGATATTCTCATCCCCAACCTTAACATCAAGAGAAGAGTCTTTTAATTCCATTTTTAATTCTGCTACTGTGTAATCAGTAAAGCTCATTAAATTACCCATGATTGGGAAAGATCCAGAAACAGTAGCTCCGCTAGCTGAAACAGCTGAAGCAGAAGCAATTCCTAAAGCAGAATTTCCAGCTACTTTAGGAGTAGTAGAAAGAGCCTCAACTAAAATATCAACTGAAACAGTTTGCCCAGCTGGAATAGTTAGTATTGGACTAAAAACTAAAGTAGCTTCATCGCTAGAATTTAATTTTTTAGCACTGGTGTTAAGTTTTACACCATTTTTTTCAGCAAAAACTTTAAAATCATCATCACTTAAACCAATTCTCTTAACAGTAATAGAATCTACATAAGCAGTTCCATCGTTAGAAGCAGTGAGGTTAAGAGTAGTAAAAGGAATTCGAGAAGCTACATTTGGAACAGCCATAGAAGCAGGGGTTGCTGAACTTAAAGCAACAGTAACTCCTGAACCTTGGTCAGGTCTAACAGTATCTCCACTAATATTTTGAGCAACGTTAATAATATCAGTTTCAGATCCAGTGATATCACTACCACTAGGAGTGAAATTATTGATAGTTAAAACGTTATCAAATTGAAATCTATTAGCTTTGAAAGCAACTTCATCTTCAATTAATCGATAGTCAGAACCATCGTAATAATAGATATTGCTCTCACCAGCTTTCTTTACTAAAGAACCCATTGGAACTTCACCAGAAGCCAAAGGAGATCCGATAGTATAGTTAATGAAGAAAGAGTCAGCTACGTCAATTACTCTTTGTTCCCAATTGTCACCGTAAAGAGCTTTAGCATCTGCCGCAGTTTGTACCCATCTTAAAACACCGTTAGCTTCAACAGCGTATACTTTAGGATCGGTAGTAATCTTCACTAATTTGGTTCCCGGTCTAACAACTACGTTAGCTGCTAGAGGATAACTAGCTAATTCATCATCAGAAATAGTAACAACACCTGAGAAGTCACTATACCATGATTTATAGGTAGCTTCATTTGGGAACACATATCTTTTTCCGTCTTTTAGGTAATATACAGCTGAATGACCATCTCTTTTGATTAAGTCTCCAGTTTGAGCTGCAGCTTTAGTAGCCATAGGAGCAGTTAAACCACTCATGACAACTACAGTCATTACCATGACAGAAGAAGCAAAAATCTTGCGTAATTTTGTCATAATTTTGTTTAAAGCTATCTCTAAATATTATTATTAAATAATTATTTAAAGACAATGAAATTTAGGTTTCTCCACTAGTCTTAATTCTAAATTAATTAAATCGGTCAAATATTCCTGAATAAATCGATCAGGATCCCGCTTCCCCGCACACTTTAATCAAAAAGCATGTTTCGGAAAAAATTAGCATGGGATAATTTTTCACCACTCCGACTCTTTTTAATCAAAGAGTGCGGAGAAAAGCTTAATCGATCTATAGTGAAAAATTTTTTCGATTAATCTTTTCTAGAATTTTAAAAAACTTGTAAAGAAACAATTTTGGTTTTAAACGTTGCACCCTTCCCCTCGGAAGTCGACCTTTCTGGTCACAACGAATCTCCTAAATGGAGATTGTTAGTTTTCCTTTTAGTAAAAAGAAAACTAACAAACCCCACTAAGATTTAATTATTTTTTAAAGATTTTTAAAGATTTTTTTACCTCATCTAATTTTTCTAAAGCTTCCGGATAAGCCCCATCAGAAAAAAGTTTTTCAATTTCTAAAATAATATCAGTCTCACTAACTAAATCTTCTTCTTTTTTAAGTTCCGGTTCAATAATTTCTTCTTCACTACTAGTAACTAAATCTTCAACCTCATCCTCTATTTTTACCTCCTCAACAATATCTATACTAAGCTCTTCTACTTCAATTCCATTTTCCTCACTTAGAGAACTAGCTAGGATAATATCATTTTCCACTTCCTCTTCTTTTTTCTCTTCATCCTTTAAAGTATTCTTTTCCATTTTAGTTTTAACCTTAGAAATTTCACTCATAAAACTAGAGCTTAACTTTTCAACTTGAGCTTGATTCTCTTCATTATTAAATTCAGGATCCATTAAAACATTTAAAATATCATGAGCATGATCACTAGCAAACTGAATAGAAAGCTTATCTCTTTGATTTTGAGAAAAGGTAGTATTCAATTTAGCTTTTTCACTAATAATTCGAGCAATGTATAAAGAATTATTAGGCTTAGAGTTTCTTAAAAATCCATTACCTAAAACCAAAGAAGTAACTACTAAAACAAAAACTCCCGCTACGACTAATAGTGGTTGAGAAAAAACGGCTATAAAATTCTTAAAATTAAAAGCTGAATAAGATTTAGAATTCTCGGCTGATTTAGTATTAGAAATTTGAGATAATAAAAGATCTCGATTAGAACATTTAGTTTCTTCGGATAATCTAATACTCTTTAAAGTCTTTAATTGTTTTAATAATTCTTTATCTGTCATATTTTTATCTCTCTACTATAGTATACGTAAAAGTTAGAAAAATGTTACACCTAAATGCTAACTTTAAACCTATAAACATTGGTTAAAAAAGACTTAAGTCCACATTTTTGTGGACTTAAGTAGATATTTTATCCTCCATTAATAACTCCTTTAAGGCCTTTAAGGCCCGATGCAAAAGAACCCTTACATTAATTTTTTTCTTACCACTAAGACTAGAAATCTCATCTAAAGATAACTCATTAACAAAACGCATTATGATTATCTCTCGATACTCATTCTTTAACTCCATAATCTTCTGTAATAATATTTGGTAGTCCCCTTTAATCTCCAAACTTAACTCAATATTATAATCTTCATCCACTACATCAATAGGATTATTTTCATCATCCAAAGATAAAGTATCAGGACGACGTTCTCGGTAATAATCTACTATTACATTTCTAGCAATCCGATATACTAAAGCTCGCAAGGTTTCTTTAGCCCCAACTTTATTCTTCTGTAAATATTCCCAAGTTTTTAAAAAAACTAAAGAAGATAAATCACTAGCCTCATCTTTTTTCCCAATCTTAAAAAAGATGAAACGATAAATATCATCAATATTTTTATTATATAAATCTTCAAAGGCTTGCTGATCTTTAGCTCGTAGACGATCTTTGAGATTTCTTTCTTTTAATTTTTCAATTATATTTAAAGACATTTTTTTATTTTCTCTATTCAGCAAAAAACCAAGACTTCAACATAAAAAAGAAGCTTAAAACTTCTATTTAAATAGTAACACAATAAAAAAGAAAAAACAAGGCATTATCACCTGCCTTGTTTTTTAAATATTAATAGATTTTAACTATCGCCCCCTCGGTCGCTCCTCAGCCAAATTTTCCATCGCTAATTCATCATCAGATATTTTTACACAACGAACAGAAAAAGCATTAGGATTAGTACGAGAACTAATCACATCCTTAATTTGAGACTCATCATTTAAAGACTCTAAAAAGACTACTCGATCACCAATAGTAAGACCGGAACCAGGACGACTAGCGGTCATATCACTATCACTCAATCTCATATTATCAAGCCAAAAATAAGCTTTCTCTCCTTTTTCAAAAAATCCATCTTCCGGTCCGTTATAATAACCACCGGGTAAAGCGGTAAAACCAATTGTATTACCTCCATCCCAAAACGGACTCTTGGATTTTAAAGCATAACCAGCCAATTCAAATCTAGTAACATTATTATCATCACCTATTGAAACAGGGACCTCTTCACCAACTAATCCCATTAACGCCACCCAATCACTATAAGTAGCCACTCTCCAGCCATCAGGGCAAATACTTCTTCTTACTCCTAAATTTAAATTTTCATTATTATCTATTATTAACATTCCATCATCTTGAGATAACTGATTACCTTGAGGTAAAAAATGCTGACCAGCTTGAGGTGATGCAGACTGTTCCACAATATATAATAGCCGGGTATATAAGCCGCCATATTTTTTACAATTCTCTATGTCATTATCATAACAATATTTTTCTACAACCCTCTCAGATGTAGCTATATTTTCAATTCTCCCGCCACTTGGTAACTCATCACCATTTTCTGGTAACATATCAATATCCCCCTCCTGATTATTTTCTGAACTATCCATCATTTCGCCAAAATTTAAATTTTCTCTAAACCAACATTGATCAATAATTTTAATATTATTATTGTCATCTATATTATTATTGTCATCTGGTCCAGTAATAGGTTGATTGTCATCACCTATTAATGGCAAAACTCCACCTAATGTAGGTTTTTTTAATCCCTTAATTAAAACCGTCTTGTACACTTGACCATCTCTCTCATCAATGAAGTCATCACCACAGATCCATTCTTTAACTGATGATCCAGAAGAACTAATTGGTAATAATGGTAAAGGTAAAACACTTTCTTCAGTTTGATCGTTTCTTGTACTAGTAATAGTGATAGTATTACCATAGATGATTTGATTATCAGAGGTAATGAGATAGGCTCGGAAGAAGGGATAAGTACCAGGAACTAGATTTTGAATATTAAGAGTATAACTATTATTAGTATTAACAGTATCATCTATTACTTTATCTTCATAATCATCTAAACTAGGAACTAGTTTAATATCAGGTAATACAGAATAATCATAGATAATACCTCGTTCTTTAATACTAATATTATCAGGATTGATAATATTAGTAGTAATAGGGATAATATGAGAGAAATCTTTTAATTCTTCAATCTTCTGAGTTTCTAAGATAATATTATTAATATCATCATTATTATTATCTAATAATGTATCTTCTAAACCTAATTCTCTTAATATATCTAGAGCTTCATGAGGACGACCTAAATAGATAGCTTCTAAAGTATCAGGATGGATGTAATAGGCTCGGCCATCTTCTTCGACTGATATTAATATGACTCCAGCTAATCTTTCTGGGAACTTAGTAGCTAGAAATCTATCGAGATCAGCTTTAGATATACCTAGACCTAGTTTCTGCATGATATCGAAGGCTTCTCTAGGACTAGACAGAGACTTTCTTTCAGCAGGATTTAATACTCGACCAGGAGAGAAAGAAATATTAGCTAGAGAGAAAGTAATGGAAGCTAGGAATAATAGTCCGAGGCTTAGAAAAACAATTTTTTTCTTCATAGACATAGACATTTACTTAATTATAATTAACTATATGATCAATTATTGCATAAATGTCAATAAAATTGACTTAAAAATCATTCTAAGTTAAACTTAAAATTACTTTTATGATTACTAAACCTAAAAAAATTGAACGTCAAATATGGCTCTCAGTTTCTGAATCAGCTAAACTAGCTGGGGTAGATAGTAAAACTATTAGACGAGCTATTAAAGCCAAAAATATTAAGTATAAAGTTTTGGGTAATCGTTATGCTATTCGTCTTCAATCAGTAATCGATTTCGCGCATCATAACACTAAACTACGGAATAAATTTTACACCCAAGGCTTGGGACAATACATCGCTAAATTTAAAAAAGATTACTAAACCTTAAACAAAAAAAGAAAGCAACCACTCTATGGCGGTTGCTTTCTTTTTATTATGTAATTCTTTTTATCAATTGTTACTAAAGAATTGCATCCTTAGCTGCTTTTGCAACTCGGAATTTAACAACTTTTTTAGCTGGAATGTGAATCTCCTCTCCAGTAGCAGGGTTTCTTCCCATTCGAGCTTTTCGATTTTGAAGAACTAATTTACCAAATCCAGGTAAAGTAAATTCTCCGTTCTTTTTTGTTTCGCTATAAGCGATATTGGTTAGGCTGTCCATAAAATCAACAACCTCCTTCTTACTTAAGCCATTTTTTTCAGCTAAAGTAGAAATTAACTGTGCTTTTGTCATAATTTTTAAATTAATTTTAAAAAACTTTTAATAAGTACTTTAAAATTAATTTTGATTAATTTTTAATAACTAATTGAAAAAGAATTAATTGTATATATATTATAGCACTTTTTCAGATTATGGCAATATTTCCAATATTTGACTAATACTACTCTGCTTAGTTTTTATTAAATAAGGTTTAAAGTCAATTTTATAAATCTCCGAATCTTTTTTAAAATTTACTTCAATTGCTAAACCTTCTTGAGTCTTATCGGAAAAATATTGATCGAAAATAAAGTTACCGAGAGAATAGAAAATAGGTTTGTCTTGATAAACTTCATAATCCTGAACCACATGAGGATGATGACCAATAATTAAATCCGCTCCAGCTTCAACCATTGCTCGAGCTAAAGATCGTTGCTTATCATTAGCTCTCTCTTGATATTCTTGACCAAAATGAACATTAACAATTACTAAATCATTATTATCTTTTAAATCCTTAATTCGATTTAAAACTTCTTGCTCATCAATATCTCGATACACTGAACTAAAACCAAGAAAAACTATTCTTTCTCCCTTTATCTCTAAAACCACATCAGAACAATTATTAAAATCTAAGATAGGCATCTCCTCCCCCAAAATTACTGACTCAGAACTAGTAGTAAAAGCTAAATGAGCATCCTGACAACCAGAATAATAGAAACCTAATTGACTAAGATTTCTATAGGTTTCCTCAATACCAATTCGCCCCTGATCAGATAAATGATTATTAGCTAAATTAAAAAAATTAATATTATATTTCTTTAATTCTTTAATTATTTCGGGCTTAAAAGCAAAATCATAAAGATTATGAGGTGGATAATGCTGTCCCTCATTAGTTACTGCTCCTTCTAAATTAGCTGAGATTAAGTCATAATTTTCAAAAAAAGACTCCGCTTCAGCTAAACTAAAAAGAGAATCTAATCCTTGTCGATTAATAATTTCCCCAACATGTCTATCTAACATTAAATCACCGAAGAATAAAAATCGGAGCTCCAAAGAATCATCTTCCTTTATTTCTTCCACTTCATTATTACTACTAGACCAAATTTCTAAACTGGGATTTTCTTCAATTATTTTTCGATCAAACTTTAAACTCTGTCGTTCTTGCCAAACAGAAAAATTCTGTCCCACCACTATAACAGCCAAAAAAATAATTAAAACAATTAAAAAAGGTCGTATAATCTTCATATTTTATTCTAATTACAAGCCGTGCTAGTAGATGTAATTCCAGTTGGAGTAGCACATTTAATACCAGCATCAAGATTTCCAGTGCTTCCCCCTAAACAAAACTCAATTACATAACTAGCACCAGAATTAATTTGATGATAATTATAACTAGAGCTAAGACAGGATCCATCAGCTGGACTAGGTCCACTAGGAACAATAGCCATATAAACACTACTAGAATCATAAGCAATACTAGCCCCAGCTACTAAATCACTAGGATATTTCTGCCAATCATTAAAGTATAATTCTAAAGCGGTTTGAATTTGTTTAATATCAGCTATTCTTTTAGCATCTCGAGCACTCTTACGAGCCTGTTGTAAAGAAATAACAGCCAAAGTCGCCAAAACACCGATAATAGCAATGACAACTAATAATTCAACTAAAGAAAAACCAGCTTTTTTATTTTTCTCTCTTTTAATCATAAATTTAAGTTAAATTAATTATATCTTTATTATACCAAATATTTGACTTTATATCCACCTTATTATATAACTTAAGTAGATCTTTAAAAATGAGAAATGGAAACAATAACAATAAAAGAAAAATCACTGATCGACAAAATAGAAATTGTCGATCATCACGAAGTCGAAGCTTCGTGGAATCTACTCCCGTTAAAGAATCACCCAATTCATTTTCCCAAAAATTTCCTATCGGAAATTGATGAAGAAAGTGATTTCTTTATCATTTACTTATCGGGAACCCCGATAAAAAAAATGAAAAAAATAAAAAAAGACATAGCTCTTAACATCCAAGAGTTGGATGTTAGAGAATGGGACCGGTATTCTCAATCGGGATACCATCTCATTAAACTGGGACCTCTAGAAAACGTGGTCCCAAATCAGAGAGAAATCATAATGCCATCGGAATGGCGTCGAGCTAATATCCGAGAAGCCCTAGAAATCGCCTTTTTTCTCCAAAAAAGAGGCATATATCTGGACTCATGGCATGCGTGCTATGGCCAAACAAACAAATGGGGCGAAAAAAAATTTAATTTATTGAAATCCTCTCCTAGAAAAATAACAGCAATCTGTAGGGATATAATCTCAGATCATTACCATCTGAGACCCTTGCTAATATATGAGTAATAAAAAATAAACCTTCAATAGAAGGTTTTTTTATTTCTCTAACTTATCAGAGAACTCAGTCTCATAAATATGGAAAATAGAAGCTACTAAAGACATAACTAGAGGACCAATAATTATCCCCCAAAAAGCAAATAATTTCACACCCCCCAAAATAGATAGAATAACAAATATAGGATTAAGAGCCGGCGGACTCTTGATCAAATATTTTTTAATAGAATGTTTAGCTAATCCAATGCTTAGTATACACCAAATAAGAATAAGTAATCCCTGCCAAAAATTACCAAAGGCCATTATATATAAAGTAGCGGGTAAGTAAAAAATTACTGAACCAATATAAGGAATTAAAGACAAGAACGTCATGATAATAAAAACAAAAATAAAAGGCCAACCAACAAAGAAAAATCCGAAAGCTCCTAATAATCCCTGAACAGTAGCGCTAAAAAAAATGGAGATAAAAGTACTACGACTAATCTGACGAAACTTTTTTATTATATCTCGATCGTAATTATTAGGTAAAGGAGAAAGAAGTATTAATCTTCGAGCTAAGGGTTTTCCCTCAATGAAGAAAAAGAACATTGTTAAAATTATAATACCAATTGACAATAAAGATTTTCCGGCCCCTCTAACAATTACACTAGTACCGCTTAATAACCAATTTTTGATACTATTAGTATTCTCAATTATCGCTTTTTTTAAAACCTTTTCAACCGAATCTCCTAATTCTAATTTTTCTAAAAAATCAAATTGAAAAAATTTAGCCTGATTAACTATATCATTTACCTGACCATAAGAACTAACAGCTCTCTTACCTACAAAAACTAAAAAATGACTTAAGGGAGCCACCACAATTAAAATTAAGAATAAACATAAAACAAAAGAAGAAAAATACTTCTTGTTCCCCAAAAATTTAGTTAATTTTTCATGCCAAGGATAAAAAATTGATACTAAGACAGTAGCAATGATAATTTCCGCCCAAAAAGGACGAAATAATAGAAAAATACCACCTAAACTTAGGATGAGTAGAAAAATTAAAAATGGTCGATGAAATTTTTTAGCCATAAATTAAAATTCATACACCTGTCCAAAATCAGGAATTAAAGCTTTGGTTTTTATTTTCTTACGAACCTCTTCCGCTATTAAATAACAAGACTTCTCTTCCCCATGTACTAAAAAAACATATTTAGGTTTAGGGGCTCTCATTTTATTCAACCACTTTACCAAAGCATCATGATCAGCATGAGCTGAATAAGAGTTAATAACTGAAACCTTAGCTTTCACATCGTATTTCATATTATCAATTAAAACTGATTTATGACCAGTTAGAAGTTTACGACCTAAAGATCCGGGAACCTGATAAGCTACTAACATCACCTGACTATTTTTATCCTCTAGATTAAACTTTAAATGATAAGTAATTCGTCCACCGTTACACATTCCACCTCCAGCTAAAACCACTTTAGGTGGAGCTACATGATTAATCTTTTTTGAATCTTCAGACAAAAGAGTAAATTCTAATCCCGGAAATTCAAACAATTCATCACCAGAAGCAATTAAATCTAAAGAAGTTTTATCATAAAGATCTTCATAATCTTTATATATCTCAGTAGCTTTAATAGCTAGAGGGCTATCTAAATAGATTGGAACATAGGGAATCTTCCTATTCTCAACCAAGTCATTTAATTCATATAATATCTCTTGAACTTTTTCTAAAGCAAAAATTGGAATCATTAAAGTCCCCTTTCTTTTAACACAATCAATAATGGTTCGACGAATTGTCTCCAAGCCCTTATCACGAGATTCATGTAAAACTCCAGCATAAGTTGATTCTATAATAACAATATCAGCCCCATCAGCATATTCAATATCCTTTATAATCCGAGCGGGTGAATTACCTAAATCACCGGAATAAATAATCTTCTTTTCTTCGGACCCTTCTTTAACCCAAATTTCAAAAAAGCAAGATCCTAAAATATGTCCAGCATTGCGCAATCTAACTCGAACATCATTAGATATTATTATCTCCTCACCATAGGGTAATTCATGAAAAAGCTTCATCACTTCTCGAGCATCATCTTCCGAATAAAATGGTTCACGTCCCATATCCCGAGCTTCGGAATAAATTATCTTAGCTGAATCTTCTAACATTAGGGCGGCTAAATCTCGAGTAGCGGCAGTGCTATATATTTTCCCCGAAAAACCATGTTTGTATAATTTTGGTAATCGACCACAATGATCAATATGAGCATGAGTTAATAGAACAAAATTAATTTCTTCAGGAGCAAAAGAAAAATCATCCAGGTTGCGATTATTAACATAATCCTCCCCTTGAAACATACCACAATCTAATAAAAATTTACTTTTTCTAGTCTCAACCAAAATACAAGATCCGGTTACTTCTCGACTAGCTCCATGAAACGATATCTTCATAATTTATTTATTTTTCCTAAATTTTTCTCCGTAAACATTAACATCATCTAAAAGATCGTTTTCTTGCCAATCAGATACCCAATCAGACACTTGATAAACCTTAAAAGAATTATCAGGCTCTTGAGATACAAACTCTTTCAAGCCAGCATTAATAATCATTTTTTTACATATAAAACACGGATAGGCTTTAATAATTTCTAATTCATTATTAGAATTTACCCTTTCCGAATACACATACATAGTTCCACCTAACAGACTAACACCAGCGCGAGCTGCATTAATAATAGCATTTTGTTCCGCATGAACACTGCGACACATTTCATATCTTTGACCCGAAGGAATAGCTAACTCATTACGCAAACAATTACCTCGCTCTAAACAATCCCTAGTTTTTCGAGGGGCTCCGATATAGCCAGTAGAAATGATTTGATCATCCCGAACAATAATAGCCCCATGCTGAGCTCGAAAACAAGCAGAACGACGAGCTACCTCTCGAGCAATATTTAAATAATATTCAATTTTATCTAATCTCTTTTTCATATTAATTATTATAACAAAGAAAAACGAATAATTAAAACTCTACTTTTTTCTAAAGAGAATAAGTAAACCGATAAAGATTAAAAGTAATGGCCAAAAAGTAATCCAAAAAAATCTAAAAATCCTAAAACCAAAAATAATATCAGTTAACAGAATAAAACCTAAAAGAATAAATATTAAACCAAGAAGAACGCTCCAATCAATTTTCTTTTTTTCAGATATTTCTTCACCATCAATAATTTTATTCTCCGATTTCTGTTCCTCAGCGGGAATTAAGATAGCACAAATTAAATAAACTATTAATCCTGACCCGCCGCCAATGAATAAAGCTAGAAATATTAAACGCACTATTATAGTATCAATTTCAAAATATTGCGCTATACCTCCACAAACACCAAAGAGAAAACGATCACTTCTAGATCGATAAATTTTTTTCCTGTTAGACATAAATTTTAAATATTAATAATTAGAATAATACTGTTTAACTTGATTTCTTAAATTATCATCACTAAACGAAAATGATAAAACCTTTTTAGCTATATCACGCGGAAACATTTTTTTAATAGATGAAACGTAATAAGAGCCATCCATAGGTAATTCATATTTAATAACCCGATCTTCATCTTTATCAAATACAAACTTATAAGCCATCGAACTACCAGAACCACTTATTATTTCATTATTTTCCAAATAATAAGACTCAGCTAAAATCCACATATAAGCATAACGATATTTATCATCTTCTCTAATACCAAAATCATGATAATCTATAAATAACTTATAGGCTTCATTAAATCTTTCTGGATTATTATCATGATCAATTAAATATTGAACAGCCAAATCATATAATTTCTCATTATTATTCCCCCACCTAAAATATAATAATCCAGTAATAATAACAATAATCGCAATGAGAATGAGTTTCTTTATATTTATTAATTTCGCTCTTATTTTACCAACTATTTATTGATTTGTAAAATTTTATATACAAAAAAATAGACAATATTAGTCTATTTAATCGCACGGGGTCGTGGACCGTGTTAGAACTGAAATTATTATTAAATCAACTTATTTAGTAAATTAATCCACCAAATAAGTCTGTCTAACAATATTATATCCATTAAACTTAGTGTCATCCTCCGACTTTAAATCAACAGCCTCTAAGGTTTTTGATAATTCACTTAGATATTTAAAGAGCACCGGCCTATTACTCGCCGAACCGCCTGAATGATCATCAATTACAATAGCCGTTTTGCGATTTTCTTTTTCGGCCAAACTTTTTACATAACCTATAACCTTATCATAAAAGTCTTTAACCGATAATGAATTAATTAAATTTTCTATAGGATTAAAACCTCTAATAACTAACAACGGCTCTCCATTTTTTGATTCTGTTTCAATCAACATAAAAGCTCCGGCTAATCTCTCATATTTTGTTTCTGGATTTTGTCTAATAATAACCGAGGTAAAATTAGGGAATTCTTTCAAAATACTACTATACTTTGAAGCCCAGCAAGCATCAGCTATATGTCCAGAAAATTCAGTTAATACCCCCCTGGTCGGAATTAATTGAATTTTAGAAACATCTTTAGATTGGCCACCGACACCTTGTAATAAAGCCATCTCTTCACTAATAGCTTGGGCTGAAATTATTTCATTGAACATTCTTTTCGCTTTCTTATCAGTAAAATATTTGGACATAGTCTCTTGATTAGTAATATGATCAATAAAATCAAGAACCCAAGACATATCACTAATATTTGGCCTATCTAAATCAATATTATCCAAATCGAAATTTAAGCTTTGTTTGTTTCTAGCAAAACTCATTAAAAAAACTGACCGCCTTAATAATTCATTAAATTTATTATTTCTAGCTAAAATTGAAAAATTATTTTGAAAATCTTTCAAATCTCTTATATTAATAGATTCGAGTAAGTTTATTTTTTGATTAATCCCCTCCCTGGCCATAGGATTGGGCATATTATTAACTTTTTCTTTTAATTCTTTAATCAATTCTAATCTCTTTTTCTCTATTTCTTCCACTAATTTACTAAGAGGAAATTTTTCTTGATACAAGTTTTTAGCGGCTTTAATGGAGTCAACTAACACGGAAAATCTATTTAAAAAATGCTCATTAAATTGATGATTCTCTCTGCCGCTAGTATCGGATTTGGCGATTAACAATTCTGAGCTAGGTCTAAAATTACGATTAAGCCCTTTTATTTCACCAGCATTCTTATGATTAACATAATTAATAATAATATTTTTAAAACTCTCGTCATCCTTTGTCCCCCACCTAGCCTCTTGCAGTCTGATATATGATTGAAAATATGGCAAATACGAAGAACTATTATCTCCCTGCAATAAAACTTCGGGGTTAAAATCTTCCGAAATAATTTCTTTTTTAAATTCAGTAAATCTCTCCTGTAATTCTCTCAAGCCGTCATTACCGCCCTTTTTCAATTTTAATTTTTTTATAATTTCTTTGTCATCACCACTAATACCCTTAATCATATTATAATTATCAGCACTAGCAAAAGCTCCAAATATTTCCGAGGTTTTAGCGACCAACTTATCTAAAGGGGGATTAAAATATTCATTAATTTTTACAATTTTAGGAAATTCCTGAAGCGAATTTATTAATTCATTGCCAAAATCCCGATTAAGATTCTCAAATTTTTCTATATTATTAACTAAAGAGTCAACGGCTTTTGTCTCAACTAACTTCAAGGCTATTTCCTGATCTAATTTTTTAAATTTTTCCAAATTATCAATTAATAAATTAATATTACCTGCCTCAATCAATCTATTGGCCAAATCTTTATCAGCCGCGAAACATAAATCTAAGTCTTCCTGAGAACGAGATAAAATATTTTTATTTGATAATTTAATAAAAAAATAAGTTAAAGTCTGGTTATCGTCGTTCGTAAATAAATCTATATTTTTTATATAAAAAGAATCTTCTGGTTTATTTTTAATACTCTTTATAATTGAAAAGAATGAAACAACCTTTTCACCAATATTTTTTTCAATAAACTTATCAAGATAATCGCCCGAAATCTGGAAATCTAAATCCGACAAAGAATTATTTTTAATAGCATAAATCAAAAAATCTTCAAAAGCTTCAGTTCTGCCTATTTTTTCAACAAACTTGTTTTTATTATCAGCTGTTAGGCTGATAAAACCTTTATCCAACAACTTCTTTAAAGAATCAGCACTATTAACTTTCTCTAAAAAATAATCGAAAAGACCGCAATCTTCAAAATATTTTAAATCAATACTGCTATCCGCAAATCTATCTCCAAAATTATCAATTAAGCCCTTTAGAGTCTCCGAGCTTGGTTTAAAACTGTTAAAATTTGAGAAGATAATATATTCTTCGCCGGCATCAATAAATAATTGCAAAACTTTATCAGATAAATGAGAGAAGTTTTTTATATTTTTTTTGATAGCCCCCGCATAACCATTTTCCCATAATTTAATAATATTTTCTTCTCCAATATTATCTATCCTGTTTATTTTTGCCGCCAAAACATCCATATCACCTTCATTTATAATATTTGCAATTAAACTATCCGTGGCAATCCCTTCTTTAAGGTCATATCTTCTTAAAATATAAGAACTTTGCCTATTTTTCTTTAATTTTTCAATTAATATTTTTTTATCAAAACCAGCGTCACAATACGCAGTTCTTTCTAAAAGGACTGGGGCATAACCATTTTCAGCCATTTCATAAAATTTTTCTAAATCTTTAACGTTTGCGTGGTTGCGATTGTTGTAATTATCACCCAATACCAAAGTTATATCAGCAATAAACTTATCTCTAGTATCTCGATATTCTTGCTTATCTTCTTCTGACAAACTATTATTAATTTCATCATCTGCAACTGTTATTCCATAATAAATAATTAACGCATAGGCCTTTTTTAATTCTGATGAACTCTTAATATGTTTATCAATAAAATCTAATACTAGGTCTTCTCTTGTATCTAAATTAAAGCACTTTAAAATTTTATCTAAAGCCCAAAGAGGATTAGTTTCAGGAAAACGATCAAAATTATGTAAAAATTTATCTATCACTTCATCGGCTCCATTATTAAAAATATCTTTAGCCACTAAATTACTGAACGATTCAAATTTAGGGAAAATTTGGGAATAATATAGATCAGACTGCTGTTTATTTTCAATCATCCTATCAGCGACAAAAGACGGCAAAGTTTTAAAACTATAATAATCACGATCTCTATAAAAACTGTCTAAAACCCCAAGTTCATTTAGAACCAACAAAGCATCAGAATCAAGATCTCTTTTTTCAAGATTGTATTTATTAGAACCTTTATTTCTATTATATTCATTTTTATTGGATAAATAATTTTTAGCCGCCTTATAAAAAGCTTCTTTCTTACTATTATTCACCGCAACATCAAGTATGTCCTCGTGATCTACGTCCTGCTCTTTCTTATATTGAAGTTCTGGATTTTTATGAAGTTCTGAGGTTTTAAAACTTAATAATAATAAATGATTATAATAACAACTATCTGCTGTGGCATCTTCACTTAATAAATCAGCTTCTGCCTTAGCGGTTAAAATATTTTTTAAATCAATTATATCTTTTTCAATAGATTGAATTGGACTAATTCCATTATTTGATCGCCAATCCATTAATTCCTGCAACCATTCCTGGATAATATCCTCCGCTTTTTTCTCTTGACCGATTTTTTTAAAATAATGACTAAAAATCTCCGCTGATAAGCCAAGCTCTTTATCAATGTTTTGCCAATATTCAATTTTATTTTCTTTTTTAATTTGTTCAAATTTCATATTTTATCCAGTAAAATCTTATCTTTATTTTACCAATAATTTAGCCATTTGTAAATCAAAACAAGGGCACTCTAGCTAAAAACCTGCTAATTTGGCTAATTTTCTATTCCCATAAAGGTGTTAGCACCTATCTAGGAATCGAACCCTAAAATGCTCGGTTTCTGAGTTACTTTACACGATTTAATCAACGCACGGGATGCAGGAATCGAACCCACGTCTTTTCTTTTGGAGAGAAACATGTTACCACTACACCAATCCCGCTCGGGTTTTCATTATATCTAAAAAATATCTTTTTATCAACAACCCTTAGTTTCTTAATAAGTTTCAACAAAGATCTCAAAATGAGCTTGAGGATGAGCACAAGCTGGACATTCTTCTGGAGCCTCTGTTCCCTCGTGAATATAACCACAATTATTACACTTCCATCTTTTTACTTCATCTCTCTTAAATACCATATCTTTTTCAATATTTTCTAAAAGCTTTTTAAATCGAGCTTCATGAGCTTCTTCAACCTCCGCTACTTCACGGAATTGATAAGCGATATCTTCATGCCCCTCCTCTAAGGCTTCTTTTTCCATTCGAGGATACATCGAACTATGCTCATAATTTTCCCCTTCAATAGCAGCCCTTAAATCATCTTTAATATCCTCATGAATATAACCTAATCTTTTGGCCCATAATTTAGCATGCTCTTTTTCATTACGAGCTGTTTCTTCAAAAATATTAGCAATTTGGACATAGCCAGCCTTACGAAAAGCACTGGCATAATAATCATAACGACTACGAGCCATGCATTCACCAGCAAAAGCTTCTTCTAAATTCTTCTTTGTTTTTTCACCTAACATAATATTAAAATTAATTATTATTTTTCTAAAACTTTTTCATACTCTAATTCATAAATATGAAAAACAGTCATCACTAAAGATAAAATTAAAGGACCCAAAACTAAACCCCAAAAACCAAATAATACTACACCACCTGATAGAGCAAAGATTATAAAGATCGGATTAATTTTATTATGACCATGTAAAATCCAAGCTCGTAATAAATTATCAATATTACCAATAACTATAGCTCCCCAAGCAATAATAAAAGCGCCGGTAAAAACTTGCCCTGAAGCTATTAAAAACAATCCAATCGGAATATAAATAATCATAGAACCAATATATGGAATTAAAGAAAACATCGCAATAAAAAGTCCTGGATAAAAAGCTGGAACCCCCACAATAACAAAACCTAAAGCTCCAACTAAACCTTGAACTCCAGCCACTAAAAAAGTTGAAATCATAGAAGCATAACTAGTTTCGCGAAACTTTTTAAAAATCTCTAAATCATATTTATTTGGTAAAGGTGACCATAGTTTTAATTTTTCTAACATTCTCTCACCATCAATAAAGAAGAAGAACATAGCTAAAAAAATCAAAGCTAGAGAAAAAAGAAAAGCCGTAGTCTTCTTAATAATAACCGCTGCTCCCTTAGTTAAATATTCACTTAAACCTTTAGTGGTTTTAAGAATAAAGGTTTTAAAATCAAAATTATCGGAATTAAAAAATCCAATCCGATCCATTAAATCACCTTGATTCTTATCAATCGCATCTAAAAAATTAAGTGTTTCTGAATAAGCCACTGGAGCCTTTTTACTAAAAAAAACAATTATTCCTGAAACTGGTAATATCACCACTATTAATAACGATAAACACATTAAAAAAGCTGCAATTTTTTTTCGCCCACCTAAAAAACGACTCAATTTTAAAAAGGGACTATAAAAAACTGAGGTTAAAACAGCAGCAATAATTATTTCCACCAAAAAAGGCCGAAATAAAAGGATAACGGCCACTGAAGCTACAATAACTAAAAATATTAAAAAATATTTGGCGAAAGCTTTATCTTTCATTTAAATATTATTTAGTTTCTTTATGAAGAGTATTTTTACGACAAAACTTACAATACTTACTTAACTCTAATCGAACCGCCTTCAAAGTCTTTTTATTTTTACGAGAATGATGATTAACTTTTTTACATTCACTACACTCCAATTTAATCAAATTATCTTGAGACATATTTTTATCTTAATAAATAATAACAATACTGGGTATTATAACAAAGAAACATCAAAAGTCAAATACTATTTTTGACAAAAAGAACAATAATGTGTCCCACGACCTACTACTCGATCCTTCTGTATTAAATTAGAACATTTTTTACAAGTCTGACCATCTCGACCATAAACCTTTAAGTATTTTTGATAATTTCCCTTCTCACCTTGACTATCTAAATAATTACTAAAAGTAGTACCCTTGGCCATCACCGCCTTCTTTAAAATCTTACTAATATTAGAAAATATCATTTTCTTTTCTATTAAAGATAGAGACTCAATCTTGCGTTGCGGTAAAACAGCACTAGCAAAAAGTATCTCATCCGCATAAATATTGCCAATACCGCTGATTAAAGATTGATCTAAAAGAAAAGCTTTAACATTTTTTCTTTTATGTTTTTCACTTAAATTTAAAAAATCTTGAAATTTCATAGTCTCTAAGGGTTCTAAGCCAAATTTCTTTTTAATCTTCTCTAACTCCGAAGTTGAAACTAATTTTAAATAAGCGAAACGACGACTATCATTTAAGGCTAATAAATCTCCAGAAGAAAAAATAATTTGAAAACGTTGATGTTTAAAAACTTGTTCTGGTCCTGAGTCTAAATGACCCCCGATAATAAATTTATTAGAACCGGACGGCCAATAAATTAATTGACCGGTCATCTTAAGATGAATCAATAAAAAAAGAGAGCTATTCTTAAAACTAAAAATTAAAAGCTTAGCTCGACGATCAATTTTTTTTATTCGATCTCCTTTTAAAGATTGATAAGACTTTAAAGCTGGTTTTAATTTAGAGTCCAATATCTTTATAGTCGCAATTTTCTTTCCTAGTATAAAACCTTCTAGACCACGTCTAATTGTTTCAACTTCTGGTAATTCAGGCATAGATTAAAGGATATATAATAAAAAACCAACCACCGCCAATAATAAAAATAAGACTAAAAATATCTTTAAAAAACTTCGACCAATTTTATCTGGATTAATAAGCATAGACCTATTCTATCAAACTTTTTTAGACTTGACAATCTTTAATTATGGGTGTATATTCAAAATAGATAATAATTAATAACTAGAAAGGGGGTGTTAATATGCCTAAATTTGATGGAACTGGCCCTAGTGATCAAGGTCCTCGAAGCGGTCGAGGAATGGGATCCTGTGGTCATAGAATGAGATTCTGCGGTCGACGACGATTCTCTTCACCTAAAAATGAATTAGCTTTCTTAGAGGAAGAAGAACAAGCCCTAGAAAAAGAGCTAGCAATTATTAAAGAAGAAAAAGCCGCTCTAGAAGATCAGTTAAAATAAAATTATGTCACGACCAAGACTTCTTAGAAAAATTAATTTTGATCCCTCAGTAACATATTTTAAACCTCAAGGGATCCCCTTAAAAGATCTGGAGGTAGTGCATTTAGAATTAGAAGAAATTGAAGCTTATCGCCTAAGATACATTAAAAACTTAGAACAACAAGAAGCCGCCACTATTATGCACACTTCTCAGAGCACTTACCAAAGAATATTGTACTCAGCTTCAAAAAAAATAGCTGATGCTTTAATTAATGGTAAGGCCATTAATATTATTAACAATTCTTATGAAGAATAATAGATTAATCTTAATTTTTGTCCTGATTTTAATATTGGTAATAGTAATAAAAAATATTAACCGAACAGAAATCGAAGATAAAAAAATCAACGCTTCTTTAATGTTAATTGAATTTGAAAGAATTGAGGGTATTTTACAATGGGAAAAAGAATTAGATAATCGCAACCTTAACGCCTTAGTTAAAGTTCAAGACAATATTTTAGAAGAATATCCAGAAGTTTTCAAAAGATTAGCCGATAAAGGTTATGAAATAGCTGGAGGCTATGATAAAGCTCCTTTTTGGGATATGAGTTATGAAGAGCAATATCAACACCTCAAAGCTTCACAAGATTTAGTAGAAAGTATCACTGGTAAAAAAATGCGAGTTTTTGGTAGCCGCTATTTCGCCTATGACGAAACCACTTTAAAGGCTGCTAGCGACCTTGGAATTGAATACCTCTTAGGTCGTGGAGTAAATGATGTAGAAGCTACGATCTATCAACCAGAAGAATATAATACTAAAATTATTTCCGTAACTAATGTGGATGTCGGAGAACCAATGGGACGAGGATCTCTATGTGATTACAGTCTTTGGGCTCGAGGAGCTGATGCTAAAGAGTTTGGTAAAATACTAGATGAAAGTATAGCTAAAAATCCAGACCACATGATTTTAGTTTCACATTCCTATTTAGGAGGAACTAGATTAGAATGGTGGAACGAATATGAAAAAGCTTTAAATTCTGAAAAAATTTCTTGGAAAACCTTTGATCAATGGTTAGAGGATCAAGAAATAGTTATCTTGCCTAATGCTGAAATTCCAGTTAATAATGAAGTAAATTACACCAACCCTAATCCTGATAAAGCTATGGAAGATTATGATCCTATTCCCGGAATTGAAAATTGCTTAGATTCTGGTTTATCCGGTGATGAAATAATGTGTCTCTAGAAAATAAATAAATATAATAAAAAACAACACTAGACATTAGTGTTGTTTTTTGTGGGCCGAGCAAGATTCGAACTTGCGAAGGCTAACGCCAGCAGATTTACAGTCTGCCCCAGTTGACCGCTTTGGTATCGACCCTCATATTCACTTAAGTATTTTACAAGAAAAAAAATTAATGTCAAACACCTAAAGAAGAAAAAAGAAACTTTATTAAGGCATAAGAAAAGAAAACTATAAAAATACCAACCGTCGCCCAAATAACAATGTTTTTCCCTTTAGTAATATTTTGCTCATTTCCAGCAGCCGTCATCCAAGTAAAGCCACCATAAACAAACATTAATAAAGATAAAGATCCAACTATTCCTAAAACAGCTGATATTACTCTACCAATTATTAAAGGTATATCATCACTCCCAATAGGATTATCTAAACTTACTATAGTTAAATTATCGGATGGAGGAGTATTCTGTCCCTCACCCCCACCGGAACCAGTATTCTGTCCCTCACCCCCACCGGAACCAGTATTAGAAGTATTATTAGCTAAAACAACATTAAAAAAAGACAAAGAAAAAACTAAAACTAAACTTAAAGCCAGAAATTTATAAACATTATTTTTTTTACTCTTAAACATAAAATTATTAATTAAACACCTATAGAAACAAAAATATATTTAACAACAGCATAGGAAAAGAAAATAAAAGCTAATCCTAAAGCTGACCAAATTAAAACACTTTTTCCCTTTTGAACATTCCTATCATTACCTGCGGCAGTCATCCAAACAATACCTCCATAAACAAATAAAACTAAAGCGATGGATCCAATAACACCAAAAAGAGAACTAATAACCCTACCAATCACCACTGGAGCGCTAGTTCCTAGAGGGCTAATCATACCATCATCAGTAACCGGATTAGCTAAGGTTAAGAAAGGCCAAATCAAACTAGCGGACACTAAAAAAAATATAAATTTGCTCTTTAATTTTTTAAACATAAAATGCTTTAATAAAAAATTACTATCCTAATTTTATCATCATTCCTTCAAAAAAGCAAATAAAAAAAGGAGTACTAGACTCCTTTTCCCCGACTTAGATTCTTCTAAGTCGGAATATTATTCTTTGTCCGTCTTCAGTAGCTCTGAAGCGGATCTTTATATCTCCCTGAGGATCCGGAAACTGTTCCATAGTTCCGTTTCCTAGGACAAATTCTTGTCCATTACTATAAAACATATGGTATTGCCCTTTATTAGCAAATACCTTGAATTTATAGCCCACCAGAAAATCTACCCAAGGACTCATCTCTCCTTCATTAAGAAGAAAGACATGTTCCTCAATTTCGTCTACTACTATTTCTGGCTTTACAGGAGCTGCTGAAGATGCTCTATCATCTATTCCATAATGCCATATTAATATGGCAAAGAATAGAGTAATTAAAGTATAGGGAACGGCCTTAGAAACATTTGTTTCTTTGGGGTTGATGATGTTCCCCACCTTTAATATTAAAGCTGCCATTACTAAACTAGTAACGGCTTTAATCCAGAAATCTAATTCTGGATATTTTGAAAAATGGAAGAATGATAATAGTAGTAAAAAGATTACTACTATCACTCCCCCGATTAGGAAAGATAAGAGAAAACCAACAATATTATCCCCCATCCCTCCTTCTTTCAAGATTTTTTTCTTTTCAACATTTTCTTTTTCTTTTTTACTACTATTTTCAATTCTTGCAACCATTTTTTTAAATTTTTTATTCAACATTTAAATTTTTTAGAGCGGCTAACATACCGCCAACCGACTTACCATTATCAATGATAAAGGTTTTATCGGTACTACTGAGACTTTGCCATTTTTTAGTCTCAGCTAAGTAAGCTAAAATAGTGTCAGGTGAACAACCAGCCTTAGCTAATAGTTCAACTTGTTTTCTTAGCCCACCACCCGTTAATTCCAAAGTTTTGGCCTCAGCCTTGGCAAGGATTTTCATTTCCTCAGCCTTGTCTAAGGCTATTTCTTTGTTAATTTTCGCCTCATGTCTTTGTCGATTGAGAACTATCTCCTCTTCCGACAATTCAACATCAGAAATATTAATGGCCATAATCTCTACGCCATAAACATTTCTAATTGAAGCAAATAATGAAGGATTTTCAACCTCAATATCGGTCAAACTTAATCCACCTTCTCGAGCCTCTCTAGCGTTTTTCTTTCCCAGAGAAGTCCTAGTTAAAGAGGAAATAATTCCTCTAATGATCTTATCCGCCTCACCCTCGAAAGCATACTTTCCAACTTCGACTACTCGATAGTTGAAAACTGCTTCAACTCCGGCCGAGATTCCCTCATGGAAATCTACTTTATTGCCGTCATCAAAGATGTTATTCTCCACTGTTCCTAGGAAAATAGTTTCCTTAAGAACGTTGAAGCGGAAAAATGGGAAAATGAAATAATAACCCGGCTCTAAATAGCCGTGATATTTTCCATTTTCCAAAACTATCGCTACATGATTCTGTGGCACAGCTGTATAGCCGCGACCACCAATGTCAGTAGCACCGCTATTACGGAGAAATCGAAATCCTTCGATTAATCCAATAGTAGCTAATAACAAACCGGCTATTAAGCTGATAAGGATTGATAAACCAATACCTACCCCTAATAAAGCTAGGGCTAGGCCAAGAAAGATAGTGATTAAAATCACTATCACGAAAAAGTAGGGCCATTGGCTCCCAATGAATTTTATATCTCTCATAATATTAAATTTTTAAAGTTCTAAGTCAGTCCGAGTAACCAACTATTCAAATCATTATACCATATTTACCGCCAAAAGTCAAGAAAAAAGCTACCTAATGGTAGCTACACTTTACTTCAAAAGTTTATCACGATTAAATGAATAATCATCAATAAAGCTTTTTTGATTTCCCCAGAAATAAGTTTCTAGGAAAATCAGGATTTCTTGTGGAGTCATGTTTTGGAACAAATCATGATATTTATCATGATATGACTCCATAATTAGTATTAAGTTGTCTGGCTCATCACTTCCACCACGACTCCGTGGTATAATATGATGAGTTGTAAGCGCCTGATTTTTACGGCGCTTTTCTCTTTTATTACTATTTCTTTCGCGACTGTGATTCATCTTGGAGCCGTCTTCGGGGCTTGAACCCGAGACCTTTTCCTTACCATGGAAACGCTCTACCAACTGAGCTAAGACGGCTAAATATATTAAAGGGCTTCAATCTGCTTTTTCCAATCCGAAATATTATTATTATCCGGATTAACTTCTATAATTCTATCCAATATCCTACCAGCCTCTAATTTATCTTTTTTCATTATACACAAATTTAACATTAAATCAAGATAACGAGGATTTTTAGCATCTAAACTTAATGATTCTTCTAAATGAAGCTTGGCCTGATCAAGATCTCCTAAAGACTGATTGATTAAACATAAAGAATGATTAATATTAGCCACCTCATTATTAGATCGAGGTTCTGGTTCAGTTTTAGCTAATTTTAAAGTGTATAATAATGTTTGCTTAGCTTCTTGATACTTATCTTGACTATGATAAACCTCACCTAAATCCCAAAAAGCTAAAAAATTCTTATCATCTAATTTAATAACTTCAATCAATTTTTTTTCTGCCTCATCCCAAGATTCTTGTTTAGCTAAAACTTTAGCTTGATTTAATAATATTTTAATTCGATCCTCTAAATTAATATCCTCTAAACTTAACTCCTCTTTCTTATGCCGTCGCTCAGCTTTTAAATCTTTAAGTTTTTTTTCCCAAACTTGAAAGATTCGAGAAAAAAAATCATTAATTTTCTTAAAAATTTTATCAAAAAATTTAAACTTTCTCTTAATTCTTTCTTGAATTATTTTTTCTTTAGTTTGTCGCTCCTTTTCCTCTGGAATATTATCCACATCTAAAACAGCTAAAGCCGGAAAATGACGAAGAGTAATAATTATCGCTACTATCAAGGCTAGAGAAATAATAATTAAAGGCCAAATATCGTACATAAATTAAAAATTCTTAATTATATTAACAAAATCCAAAGGCTTTAAACTAGCTCCACCAATTAAAAAACCATCTAAATCTGTTAGATTTTTAAAATCAAGATAATTATTTAAATTAACACTACCACCATAAACAATTTTAAAGCGCCAGGATTTAGCCTGCAAAACCTTTTTAATAGCCTGAAAAGCCTCAACCGCTTCTAAGGGTTTAACTGTTAATCCACTACCAATCGCCCAAACTGGTTCATAGGCAATAATAATTCTAGCTGAATCAATTTTATCTAATTTTGAAAAAGCAGTCTGAAGTTGCTGTTTAATAATTTTAATTGTTTCCCCCTTTTTCCTTTGTTCCCAAGTTTCGCCAATAGCTAAAATTGGAACAATATTACTATTCTCTAAAACATTCTTTAATTTATCAGCCACTAAACTATCATCAGAAAAATATTGACGTCTCTCACTATGACCAATTAAAACAAATTGAGCCTTGACTTGCTTTAAAGATTCTAAAGGAACCTCTCCGGTATAGGCTCCGAGAGGAAAAGGGGCCACATCCTGAGCACCATAATAAATCCGAGAATCTAAATTTTTAATCACCTCCGGTAACGCTAAAAAATCAGGTAACACTACAACTTGATGTTGCGTTTTAATCTTAACTAAAGAACGAGATAAACTCCGGCTCAAAGCCAAAGCAGATTTCAAATCTAAGTTCATCTTCCAATTAGCAATAATAATTTTTTTATTCTTTGACATAATTAATTTAAATTATCTTTTGACCAAGCGATAGTTCTTTTAATGCCATCTGATAATTCAACTTGAGCTTGCCAATCTAAAACTTTTTTAGCTAGATCAGTCTTTAAACAACTACGACGTTCTTCACCTAATTTAGCTGGTTGAAACTCAATATCAATTTTATGACCTAAGGCCTCTTCAATAGCTGAAACAATTTCTAATAGACTGGACTCTTTACCAGTACCAATATTAAAAGTTCCGACTGTTTCATCATCCATCTTAGATACTAAAGCTCTAACTACGTCATCAACATAAATAAAATCTCGGGTTTGTAAACCATCACCATAAATATAGCTAGTTTTTCCTTCCACCGCATTATTAATGAAAATAGCAATCACTCCCGCCTCACCACCTTTATACTGTCGTGGACCATATACATTAGCTAATCGAGCATTCAAATATTTTTGTCCAAAAACTCGATGATAATAATTTAAATATTTTTCAAAAACCAATTTATTAATCCCATAAGGTGAAACTGGATTAGTCGCATAATTTTCAGGAGTTGGAATTTCTTCTGGAAAACCATAAATCGCTCCACCAGAAGAAGTAAAAATTATTTTCTTAACCCCATGACGATGTGAACTTTCTAAAACATTTAAAGCCCCTAAAACATTAATCCTATTATCTAATTCCATATCTTCAACTGATTTTCTAACATCAATCTGAGCTGCTAAATGAAAAACATAATCAAATTTTTCTCGAGCAAACACTTCCTCCAATTCTGGAGCCTGACAGATATCAATCTGATAAAAAACAGCTTGATCATTTACATAATCTTTTTTTCCACTAAAAAGATTATCCACTACCACCACTTGATGCCCTAATTCGATTAATTTATCCACTAAATTGGAACCAATAAATCCAGCACCACCACTCACTAATATTTTGGCCATATGATATAAAATTAAATGTAAATTATAGCTAGATTATACTATACTTAAAGTTTTTCGTAAACCTTTAGAACCTTTGACCAGCTAGGTTTCTTTTGATATAATAAGACTAGATAGAAAATCTTAGCTATCCTTTTTTATTTAAAATAATAATGAAATATGTCAGAAAAAAGTAAAAAAACTAACAATTATGGAGCCGATGCCATTACCGTCCTAGAAGGTTTAGATCCAGTTCGTAAAAGACCCGGAATGTATATTGGATCCACTTCCTCTACTGGACTACATCATTTAATTTGGGAAGTAGTTGATAATGGTGTTGATGAGGCAATGGCTGGTTACGCCAATGAAATTACTGTTACTCTGTTAGCTGATGGCATGATTCAAATTGAAGATAATGGTCGAGGCATCCCAGTAGACAAACATCCAACTACGGGAGTTTCAGCTCTCGAGACGGTTTTAACCAAACTTCATGCCGGAGGAAAATTCGGTGGAGGTGGATATAAAGTTTCTGGTGGTTTACACGGAGTTGGAGTTTCAGTGGTTAACGCTTTGAGTGAATATTTAAAAGCTGAAATTCATCGTGATGGACAAATCTGGCAACAAGAATATAAAGCCGGTAAAGCTCTAAAAAATGTTAAAGCTATTGGAAAAACTAAAAAAACTGGAACTATTATCACTTTTAAGCCGGATAGTAGTATTTTTACTGAAACTGAATTTAGTTGGGGTCGAATACTAGATCGCCTTCGCCAACAGTCCTATCTAACCAAGGGCATCACTATGAATATTATCGATCAACGACCTGATCATTCGCTCAAAAAATATCGCTTTTACTTTGAAGGTGGCATCAAATCATATATTAAATCTCTCCATCGACAAAAAAATGTCATGCATGATACTATTTTTTATTTAGAAAAAGATATTGATGATGCTAAAATAGAAGTAGCTTTACAATATAATGATGAATATAATGAAACGACTCTTCCCTTTGCTAATAATATTTACAACGTTGACGGAGGAACTCATTTAGTAGGCTTTCGAACTGCTCTTACCCGAACCCTTAATACTTACGCTCGCAATAAAAATCTATTAAAAGAAAAAGATGAAAACCTAAGTGGAGAAGACGTTCGCGAAGGTTTAACAGCTATAATCAGTGTTAAGCTTTCCAATCCTCAATTTGAAGGTCAAACTAAAGGTAAGTTAGGTAATGCCGAAATTAAAACTTATGTAGAACAAGCTTTTGGTGAAGCTTTTACTATCTTCCTTGAAGAAAACCCTAAAGAAGCTGAAAGTATTATTGGAAAATGTATTTTATCCTCTCAAGCTCGCTTAGCCGCTCGAACCGCTCGAGCTAATATTCTCAGAAAAGGAGCTTTAGAAGGCATGACTTTACCCGGAAAACTAGCTGATTGTTCTAGTAATAAAGCTGAAGAATGTGAATTATATATCGTAGAGGGAGACTCAGCTGGTGGTAGCGCTAAACAAGGACGAGATCGTCGTTTTCAAGCTATATTACCATTACGAGGAAAAATATTAAATGTTGAAAGAGCTCGTTTAGATAAAATGTTAAGTAATAATGAAATTAAAAACATGGTAATTGCCTTTGGAACTAATATTGCGGAACAATTAGATCTAGAAAAACTACGTTATCATCGAATCATTATTATGACTGATGCTGATGTTGATGGAGCTCATATCAGAACTCTACTACTAACTCTCTTCTTCCGTTATTTTAACCCCCTAATTAGTGCTGGTCATATCTATATTGCTCAACCGCCCCTTTATCAATTAAAAAAGGGAAATCAAGCTCGCTACGCTTATTCAGAGGAGGAAAAAGATAAGATTATAAAAGAGATGGGCCAAGGAGAGGATAATAAAGTCTCAGTACAACGTTATAAAGGTTTAGGAGAGATGAATCCAGAACAACTCTGGGATACTACTATGAATCCAGAGACTCGTATTATTAAACAAGTTACTATTGAAGATGCCGCTAAAGCTGATATTGTTTTTGATATGTTAATGGGAGATGATGTTTCTAAAAGAAGACATTTTATACAAACTCATGCTAAAGAGGTTAGTAATCTTGATATTTAATTATTAATAAAAAAAGCTATGAACCCCTACTTAATGTTTCTCACTCCATTTATAGCCGCGGGATCAGCCCAATTTATTAAAATTCTAATTGGTCATCCCAAGAAACTAAGTTTTAAAGATTTATTCCGACTCACCTATGCGGGAATGCCTTCAGGACATAGCGCTTTTGTATCCTCATTAACCATGCTCATAGCCTTAATTCAAGGTTTTAATTCTCCCATTTTTCTTTTAAGTTTAGTATTTACCTTCATCGTTATTAATGATGCTCTTAAACTAAGGCGTTATTTAGGAAAACAAGGTGAAGTTATTAATACTCTCATTAAAGACTTAAAAGAAGATCAATTTTTAGATGAAGAATACCCGCTATTATTAGAAAGAATTGGACATACAAAAATAGAGGCCCTAGTTGGATCTCTATTAGGAATATTGGTTTCTTTAATAATGTTTTTTTTAATTGATCCTTTTCTGTTTAAATAAAGCTATCTTCTTTCATGCTAGAGCTAAGAGGCAAATTTAGAATCTTTAAGATACTCGGAGCAATTTTTAAATAGTTTCCCTGAGGACTCAATAAACTAAGATCATTATTAGGAGCTTCTTTAAGACCAATAGTCTTGCCCATAAAATTTGATCCGATAATTAATAAAGGAACATTATTTTTTGTTCTTTTTTTGTTAGCTAAACCAGTACCTATATTAAAAACATCTTCCGCTCCACCATAAGCACTGCTAACTATTAAAACTCCATCCACTTCTAAAACCGCCGTAGCGATTTTATCTAAATAAGCTGAAACATTTTCTACCGCTGAAATAACTGACAAAAAATCCCCCTTTAATACTTCTTGCCCAATCTCAGAAATACAAGAGAAAATAAAATTATAACTATTGGACTTAATATTTTTAATTAAAGTATCAACTAAATCATTGGAATTAAAAAAGGATTTTAATAAACGCCGACGATTATCCACTATTAACCAATCCTCCCCGGTTAATCGACTAGAACTCTGATTAAAAAAAGTCGACACTAGAGGAAAATCAGAACTACTAGCTATCCTTAATTGTCTTAAATTAAACTGAGAAATAATTTTAGCCACTGAAATTGGAGACTGGACCTCGCTCTCAGGATGACAAGAGCAGCCCATAGATCGATAAGTTCGACTTAATTCAAAATCCCAGCCCTCTAAAACCGTAGCTGGAAAATTATTAACTAAATTTTTAAACCCAGGGATCTGAGCTTTGCGAATAGCATTATTCTCAGTATTAAGAGAAATACCCCAACCATCGAGATTAAGAAAAACTAATAATTTATTTTTAACCGTAGTACTAGGCATAAAGATTTTCTTCAATTTCCATTAAACGATTATACTTAACTAATCTTTCACTTCGAGATAGGGATCCTGATTTTATATACTCAGCCGATACTGCTACTGATAAATCAGCAATAAAGTCATCACAAGTTTCTCCACTTCGATGTGAAATCATTAATTTATATTTATTAGCTTGAGCTTTTTTAATCGTATCAATAGTTTCTGATAAAGTTCCAACTTGATTGGGCTTAATTAGAATAGCATTAGCCGCTTTATTCTTAATACCTCGACTCAACCTAACCTTATTAGTCACAAACAAATCATCACCAATCAAGACAACTTTAGATCCTAAACTTTTGGTTAATTTTTGCCAAGAAGTCCAATCATCTTCCGCCAAACCATCTTCAATAAATAACAATTTATATCTTTCATACCAATCTCGATATAAATTAATTAAATCATCAGATTTTAAAGCCTTACCAGCTAATTGATAAGTCTTGGTTTTAGAATCAAAAAACTCTGAAGATCCAACATCACTTCCTAAAAAGAAATCTCGACCCAGTTCATATTTTAAATTTTTTCCAGCTACTTTAATTAAATCTAAGGCCGCTTGATTATCCGCAAGATCAGGTGCGTAACCACCCTCATTACCCAATCCAGTGCTTAAACCTTGACTCTTTAAAATCCGACCTAGCTCATGAAAAATCTCTGAACCCATTCTAATCTTTTCCGCTACTGATTTAATAGCGGGATTAGGTACTATCATAAACTCCTGAAAATCAAGATTATTATCAGCATGAGCCCCACCATTAATAATGTTAAAAGATGGGCTAGGAAGACGATACTTTTTAGAAAAACCAAAACTATCAGCTAAATATTCATATAACTCCATCTCCTTAAACTTAGCAGCTAATCGAGCCGTAGCTAATGATAGAGCTAGAATAGCATTAGCCCCTAATCTATCCTTATTCTTAGTACCATCTAATTTAATCATTATTTGATCAATCTTTTTTGGCTTTAAAATATCCTGACCAATTAAAGCTTTAGTTAATGGTCCATTGATATTCTTCACAGCTTTTAAAACACCTAAACCTCGATATCTCTTTTTATCCCTATCTCTTAACTCACACGCTTCATAGGCTCCCGTAGAAGCCCCTGATGGAACACTAGCCTTAGCATTTAAGCCATTACTTAAAAAAACTCGAGCTTCCACCGTCGGATTTCCTCGAGAATCTAAGATCTCTCGTCCTTTAATTTTAGTAATAATCATATATTTAAATTAATTTTAATTAATCCCCGGCATCTTTTGTCCGGATAAATAACTTAACATCGCACCTCCACCAGTTGATACCCAATCAAAATCCTTCTTAACTTGAGCTAAATTCACTGCTGCCACGGTTTCACCTCCCCCAACTAAACTAAAAGCTCCGGCTTTAGATCTTTTAGCAATAGCCTTAGCTAAGTTTAGGGTTCCTGATCTAAACTCCTCTTTCTCAAAATAACCTAAAGGTCCATTCCAAACTATAGTTTGAGCTGATTTGATATATTCAGAAAAAAGTTTTAAAGTTTGTGGTCCTAAATCTAAAATATTATCATATTCCGTTATTTGCTCCAGTCTTTTATTCATCACTTTAGATCCATTAGACTTCACCACCACATCACTAGGTAGTATAATTTTTTTAGTCTTTAAAAGTTTTAATAACTCAACCTGATTAAAATCATCAACTAATGATTTACCAGTTTCAAAACCCTGAGCTTGAAAAAAATTATTAGCTAAGGCTCCTCCAATTAAAACATAATCAGCTATCTTTAATAGTTTTTTAATAATAGCTAATTTAGTAGAAATCTTAGCCCCTCCCATTACCACCACTAAAGGTTTTTTGGGAGAAAGTATTTTATTCAAATTATTAATCTCTGCTTCTAATAATAATCCTGCATAAGCTTTAACATCTGTATCTAAAATAGCGGAAATGGAAGAATTAGCTCGATGAGATACCGCAAAAGCTTCATTAACATAAATTGGTGCTAATGAAGCAAAAGATTTAGCTAAACGACGACAATCTCGCTCTTCTCCTGGATAAAATCTAAGATTATCTAAAGCAAAAATTTTAACATCTTTTTCAGATTTTAAAATCCGCCTAACATCAGTCCACTTAGAATAATTTTGATAATCAAAAAAGAAAATTTTTTGATTTAAATTTTTAGCTAAATGATTAATAACGGGTCGAAGAGAATATTTGGAATCAAAACCATTTTTAGGTTGCCCTAAATGACTAGCAATAATCAAACGATTATCATTTTGAAGTAAAAGATTAATCGTGGCTAAACTTTGTTGAATTTTAAAATCTTCTTTAATCTTACCTTTCTCTTGAGGTAAGTTAAGATCTAAACGCAAAAAAACTAACTGCCCCTTAATTAAATGAAGATTAGGTTTTAAACTTTTTAATCTCATAAACTATTTTAATTCTACTTTTAATTCCATTAATTGTCCTTCCCGTAGCACTATAATACTTAATTTATCTCCTGGAATAAAATTATTTAAAACATCATTAAAATTAGCCTTATCATTAATTTCATGATTATTAACCTGAGTAATAATATCTCCAGCAATTAAACCACTAGATTCAGCCAAAGAACCGGCTACAACTCGAGAAACTATATTACCTTTTAAAGGTAATTTAGGATCAATAACATTCTTTAAATCTAAATACCAAAGACCAAATTTAAGTGGGACCATTTCTTTATTCTTCAAAAAACCATAAATTAAAGGCCGAAAAGCATGAACACTTTCCACTTCCAAGTTCTTATTAATCAAAGCAATCAAATCTCCGCTCAGGTTAAAGATATAGGCTTGGGCAAAATTATCATCAATATCTTGACTTAAGTTAATCTGACTATGATACTGATCCGAAAATTTTAAATCCTCCCCAGAATCAATTGATTTAATAGCATTTAGAGCTAGTTCACCTTGAAAATTATATAATAAAACAGTCTGACCAGGATTAAGATCAGAAATATTTGAAAAATTTCGTACCGGTAGATTAGTAGCTTTTTTAATTTTAACTAACAGAAAACCCTCCGAACTAAAATCTAAAACCTCTTCAATCTCCTGAACCTTTTTTTCTTTTTTGGACACTAATACATAATCCTCAATTTTATTCACTATATCTAAATTAAAATCTTTTTGCCCTAAAATATTAACCATCACCCAACCATCACTACTAATTACTAAGCCAGAAAAAAGCTCCTCTCCTAAACTATAACTATCCTTCTCATTTTTTAAAAAAATACCCACTACTGATTCATTTAAATAATTAAGAGTTTCATCAATTTTTAAATCTTGACTAATATATACTCGTCGCGGATCCTGAATCACTAAGCTAGTATTATTATACTTAGGAGAATCGAGGTCTAAACTTTGATTTAAATCTCTTAAAGTATTTAAAGAAGATAAAGAAAGAGATAAAAAAATCAAAGTTCCAATTGTTAATCCTAAAATTAGAATTAAAATAATAGTGGTAAAAATTGAACTTTTTTTTGTTTTTTTCATAGTTTCTTTAACGCCATTTGACTGATAATAATATCAAAATCAAAAGGGATATTATAAAAATTAAATTGTATTTTATTTTTTTAGGCCCTAAGTCTCTATTTAAATAAAGCCTAATAAAGCTTAGACCAGCATAATAAAGTACTGATAATAATAAAGCAATAATATTATAATTAAACGGCAGAAAAAAGAAAGACCAAATAAGAGGAATTAGGGATAATAAAAATATAATCAAGAAAAATACCGACAAGGACCTGGGTTGAGATAATAAAGAAATATTAAGCCCAGCTATTAAAAATATAAAAATACTAAGAAATAGAAAAACCCAAACCGAATTAATATTCAAGAAATAATTTAAACTATAGAAAAAAGAACTAGCTAAAAAAACTGATAACAAGCTAATAATATCACTCCAAACTAATAAACTAGTAAACTTTCTTTTCTTTAAATTTAAACAATAACAATAAGACAGAATAATAGCTATTAAAATAAAAAAGATAAAATAAAATGACGGAACTGAAATTGATAAAAAGAAAAGAAAACTATTAAGAAAGAAAAAAGGTAAAAGGGGTAAAAGAAATTTATCTCGATTCCATAAATCTTTTCGAAAAAAAAGAATCAAAAAAGAAAACAGAAAAACATTAAAAACAATAATAAAATAATAAAACAAACGAGACCAGATAAAAGCTGAACTAATTATCAGAAAAAATAATAAATGACTAAAAAATATTTTCTTTCTTAAATTCATAATTTACTGCCCCAATTTCAAATCCTTAATCAATTTTAAGTCTTCCAGATTACTAATCTTCATTGATTTGGAAAAAATAGAGTAAAGATAATCTTCAATATATAAAGCTCGTTGAACTCGAGAAGAATGAAGATAATCACTAGCTTGACCCTATTTACTGCCCCAATTTCAAATCCTTAATCAATTTTAAGTCTTCCAGATTACTAATCTTCATTGATTTGGAAAAAATAGAGTAAAGATAATCTTCAATATATAAAGCTCGTTGAACTCGAGAAGAATGAAGATAATCACTAGCTTGACCCTTCAAATGATTAATTTCTCCCTTTAACTTTATCTGATTATCAATAATTTCAAACACCAAAAAACCGCTGAACTTTATATTATCCCAATAATCGCCACTTAAAGAATCAGCGAATAATAAAACTGGAACTACAATAATATTTTTATCTACTGAAGCTAAGAAAGCATGATGATCATATAAAGCCGCCGATTCACTATAACGATTACCAATGACATAAGAATCTAACTCCACTGGAGTATCAGCTGAAACATCAAATAATGATAATTTTAATCCAGTATTAACTACCCGATCATTAACCAAATCAGTAGCTCGACCAAAACCAATTAATTGCTGATCTTTCCAAGGATGAAGATAATTAGAAAATCCCGGAATTTTTAATTCTCCAGAAATTACTGGATGATAAGGATTACTTAAATCTAAAGAAAATAAAGGATCTATTTGTTCAAAAGTAACTACATAGGCCTGATCCCCTAAAAATCGGACAGCATAAATTCTCTCTCCCGGGGCCATATTTTCTAAACTAGATATAATTTGTAAATTAGAATCTAAGATATACACATTATTACTAGTTTCCGAAGCCGAAGCATATTTAGACCAAGAAACATTTCTAGTAGTAGCTACTCGGAAAAAACTCTGATATTCATCTAAAGAAAATTGATTTAGCAAAGATCCAGGAACAGTTCCCTCCACCATTGGCTCCACAATACCATTAAGAGCTGAAAGTTTGTAAATCACTGTAGTTTCTACCTCATTTTCAATATTAGGATAACGCTCTAAAACCGCTTGAGTTAATTCTTTTTCTAAAGATTCCTGCTCTGATAAACTTAAAAGAGAAACATAAAGATCTAAAACTTGTCTAATCTTATACCTCTTCTCACTAGCACTTAAAACCTTTTCCGAAGTATTTTTTATCTCTTCAATTAGATCTCGATCTTTGGTACTTAATTTAAGATAAACTAAATCTAATAAAACTTCAGACTCAATATCATATTCATTTAAATATTTGGTATAAGCCAAATAAATATTATTAGGAGAAACATAGATATGCTGACTAGCTGGTAATAGATAATGACTAGAGCGAAGATCATTTTTAGAATCAAAAATATTAATTGAATAAATTGAAGAAAAACTAAGACTATCGTAAATAGTATCAAAATAATAAACCTCGGACGGATAACATTTTAGACCCTCCTGACACATTAAATCTATTTTTTCTCCTTGATAAAGAACTTCAGGTAAAATTCTCGGGGATAAATTATAATTATTAACTATAAAATAAACATGATCACCAATTAAGCGAGAATTAAAATATGATCCATCTATTTTAAAATCTTTTTCCTTAATCGGAGTTTGAGGATCACTAACATCGAAGACCTGTAAAAAAACTTGAGAAGAAAAACTCGGATAAATAGCTATTTTTTCATTATTATTAGAATTAAAATCATTACCAAAAACTACTAATTTACCATCTTTTAAATAAATATTTAAAGGCTGATTCTCAAATTTCATATGACTTAAAACTTGAGCCTTTTCCACTGGATATGATTCTGTAATATACAAATCTTGATCACTTAAAACGTAAATATACTGACCATCAGTTTTAACAACATCAGCCTCGTCAACTCCTTCAACCTGAATATTAGTTTCAGAAAAATCGACCGACTGATCAACACTATCAGCCATATCAGCCATTAGCTTATTAGTAGCAAATTCTACTAACGGCATCGAACTTTCTCTTTTTAAATTACGACTATGAATGTTAGTATTATTTAAATTTTCTTCAACAAAACTCTCTAATTCCTGGTACGAAGCAAAACTCTTTATTAAACCATTGCCATTATTACTAAAAAAATCTCGAGAAGGAAGTTGGGTAATAACATTTTTTTGATCAATTGGTTTTTCCGCTACCATTAAATCCTTTATCTTTAAAATCACAAAAGAAACAATAATAACTACTAAGAAAAAAGATAAAATGATAGTTTTAAAATTAAGTTTTCTCTCCGATGACATAAAAATTTTAATTAATTATAATAATATTATTATACCACTAAAATAATAAATAATCAAACTAATGTATTAGTCCACGTCATTTTGGAAAAAAATTATTATTAACCAAATAATTCATCGGAGATACTAATTCAAGGCTCCAATGTGGTCTATCGGTATTATACCAAAGAAGCCAATCAATTAACAAATTATTAAAATCATCTAAATTATCAAAGTATTTTTCACCACTCCAATCAATGAATTCTTCTTGAATAGTCCTATTAAACTTCTCAATATGACCCTGTTTGTATGGTCTACCTGGATAATTGAAATAATGCTCAATTTTTCTCTCTTCTAAGTATTTTTTAAAATAGAGATGGAATTCTAAACCATTATCAGTCTGAACAGCCTTAATATTAAAGGGCATGACTTCTTCTAATTTTTTAAAAAAATCTTTAGCATTAGAGCTACTAATTCTGTTATAGGCATAAGCGAAAGCTGTTCGGCTAAAAGTATCAACAGCGGTAATAATATATCTCTTTAATCCATTGTGAAATCTAACAACAGTATCTATCTCTATTAAATCCCCAGGATTATTTACTTGTAATTCCTTAGGTTTTCTTTTCTTTTTAGTTTTTTTAATTTTTTTAATCTTACCAAAATGAGATATTTTCTGTCTATGATGATATATATCTTTATCTTTAATAATTCTACCTATCTTTGATTCTGAGTATATTGGTAAATTATTAATTTCACAAAATTTATCTAAAAATTTTTTAACTTTAGTTTTATCCATATTAGGACAAATCTCTAGTCTTAAACGTCTAATCTCTTTTAATATCAGAGGATGTATTTCTCTTTTATTCTTGTTAATCCTAGCTTGGGATTTAGGATTGAGAGCTTCTATCTTGCCACCCCCTTCTCTAAATATTTTTTGCCAATTGTATAGGGTAGATTTTTTAACCCCAAAGGCATCAGTAGTGGCTTGAAGGCCATATTGCTTCCAAAATTCTAATATTTTGAGTCTTTGTCTAGCTTCTTTGGTAATCATATATTTTTGCTTAATTGCATCATTATATAATGTACCAAATCCGGGACAATTATAGTACTTAAACTTTATCTGCATACATTTTGGGCTTTTTATTTTCCAAAATGTATCTGAACTTATTCAAAAAGAATTTAAAACTAAGGCTTAAAAATACCTTGCTTTACAAAGAAAAAATCTTGTGCTAAGCTAAAGATATTAAAAATAATAAGTAAAACCTGTTTTAGGACTTAATCATAATGACTTTATTAAAACACTTAAATTATATCTACTATTATAAATTTAACTCAATTATAGTCTAATTTGGTCGTTTTATTATCCTCAAACAAGTAAAAAAAATATGATGTATATCTATCTAATCTTAACTTTGGTAGTTGGTTTTTTCTTGGCCTATATCTATTTTAAGAAATCATCTAAATCTAAAGTGGAAGGAGCTGAAAATAGAGCTGAAAAAATAATCAATGAAGCTAAAACTAAACAAAAAAAATACGAATTAGAAACTCAGGAAAAAGCTTTAAAAATAATTGAAGAAGCTAAACGAGAAGAAGCTAATCGACGAAAAGAAATTAATCATCTTCAACGACGACTTGAACAACGAGAAACAGCTTTCTCACAAAAACTTTTAGCCTTAGAAGAAAAACAACAAAAACTTTATGATAAGGTTAATGAAGTTCAGGAAATTAAAGAAAAAATTAAAGATATTAAGATTGAACAAGAAAAGAAATTAGAAAGTCTAGCTAATCTTAGCCCTGAAGAAGCTAAAGAAATACTATTAAAAGAAATTGAAGAGAAAAACAGTGAAGACCTATTAGCTCGAATCACTAAATTAAAAAATGAATCAGACGAAGTTATTAAAGAAAAAGCTATGGATATGCTAGCCTTTGTTATTCAAAGATTAGCTCCCGCCTATACCGCTGAATTAAGTACCACTATTGTTGATTTACCAAATGATGAAATGAAAGGCCGAATCATTGGTCGTGAGGGGCGTAATATTAAATCAATTGAACAAATGACTGGGGTTGAGATTATTGTTGATGATACTCCTAATGCTATTACTATTTCTGGTTTTTCCTTAATCCGACGTCATATAGCTAAAAAAGCTTTAGAATATTTAATTAAGGATGGTAGAATTCATCCAACTAAGATTGAAGATGCTGTCAGTAAAGCTAAGGTTGATATCGCTTCTGATATCAAAAAAGCTGGAGATGAAGCTATTTATGAATTAGGGGTTACCGGTTTTGATCCGAAATTAACCCAAATTATTGGACGACTTAAATACCGAACCAGCTATGGTCAAAATGCCTTAGAACACTCCATCGAAGTAGCTCATTTATCCGGCATGTTAGCTCGAGAATTAGGGGCTGATGCTAATATGGCTAAAAAAGCTGGCCTTTTACACGATATTGGAAAAGCGGTTGATCATGAAGTTCAGGGAAATCATACTGAGATTGGCCGTGATATTCTAAAGAAGTTCAATATGCCCGAAGAAATTATTGCTCCCGTAGAAACTCATCATGACGACAATCCTAAAACCCTTTTATCAATTATTGTTAAAACAGCTGATGCTATCTCTTCAGCTCGTCCTGGAGCTCGACACGATTCCTATGAAAACTATATCCAACGCTTAGAAGAGCTAGAAGGAATTGCTAATTCTTTTGAAGGGGTTGAAAAAAGCTATGCCATCCAAGCTGGACGAGAAGTTCGAATCTTCATCTCCCCTGAAAAAATAGATGATCTTAAATCTTATGAAATAGCTCGAGAAATTGCTAAAAAAATTGAACAAGAATTAAAATATCCCGGAGAAATTAAAGTTAATATTATTAGAGAATTAAGAGTTATTGAATATGCCCGCTAAAAAATTCATTAATCCTAAAGATTTAGCTGAAATTTTAGCCGAAAAAAAGGATTTAAAAATAAATAAAAAACAAGCTGAAGAGATTATTAAATCCTTAGCTAATTTAATTATTAAAAAATTGCAAGAAAATCAAACAGTAAAGATAACTGGTTTTGGTACTTTTAGTACTAAAAACCGTCATGCTCGAGCTGGGGTTAATCCTCAAAAACCAGAGGAAAGAATAAAAATCCCAGCTGTGAGAGTAATAAAATTTAAAGCCGGAAAAAGATTAAAAGATGCTTTAAAAAAATAACTATTTGCTAAAAATATTTTTTTCAATTATAATGTTTTTATTGTGCCTATAGCTCAATTGGATAGAGCATCTGGCTTCGGACCAGAAGGTTGTGGGTTCGAGTCCTACTGGGCACACATTTAAAAGACAGGCTGGGTAGCTCAGTTGGTTAGAGCGTAGCACTCATAACGCTAAGGTCGAGGGTTCGATCCCCTCCCCCGCCACTAATTAAAGCGCTGTTAGCTCAGCTGGTAGAGCAGCTCCCTCTTAAGGAGAAGGTCAAAGGTTCGAATCCTTTACGGCGCACCAAAAAACCGACTTTGATCGGTTTTTTTGTTTTATTATTTTTAACTATTGAGAAGACACTCCACCGGGATGAGCACACTTTGGTCCAGCATCTAAACCTCCAACTTGACCACCTAAACAAAATGATAAAGTATAGGAACCATTATCCGTGGAAGTCGGAGCATAATCATAACTGTTTTGATCAGCAGTACAATTTCCATCAGCTGGACTTGGGGCAGTTGGCAAAACCGCCATATAAATATTACTACCACTAGCAATAGTTGAGGTAACGGATGAAGCAGCTGGATATTCTTGCCAATCATTAAAGTACAATTCTAAAGCAGTTTGAATTTGCTTAATATCGGCAATTCTTTTAGCATCTCGAGCACTCTTACGAGCCTGTTGTAAAGAAATTACCGCTAAGGTAGCTAAAACACCGATAATAGCAATAACGACTAATAATTCTACTAAAGAAAATCCAGCCTTGTTTTTATTCTTCTTGTTCATATTGTTATAGTTAAGTTTTATAATTATATTGTAATTATAGCGAAAAAAATGATATTGGTCAATCTTCTCGAATAATATTAGCCCCAATTTTTCTTAAACGCTCATCAATTCTTTCATAACCTCGATCAATCTGATAAATATTATCGATCTCGGTTGTCCCCTTAGCAATTAAAGCTGCAATTAATAGAGCGATACCAGCTCTAATATCAGGACTAATTAATTTTTTTCCGTAAAGTTTAGTGGGACCAGAAACCACAACTCGATGAGGATCACACATAGTAATGTTAGCTCCCATCTGTGATAACATATCAGTCCAGATTAATCGTCGATCATAAATAGTTTCATGAATTAAGGAATTACCTTTAGCTTGTGTCATTAAAACTACATAAGGTGATTGAAGATCAGTAGGAAAACCTGGATATTCATGAGTTTGAATATTATATGGTTTTAAATTTTGACTCTTTTTCATTTGAATATAATTCTTCCCAACTTCAAAATTAACTCCAATCTTTTTAAAAACACTCAACAATGCTTCCACATTACTCGGATCACAATTCTTTATTAACAAATCAGATTGAGTAACAGCCGCTAAAATAGCAAAAGATCCAGTTTCTATTCTATCAGGCATAATTTTAATACTACCACCTCTTAATTTTTTAACTCCATCAATAATGATAGTCGGAGTTCCAGCTCCCTTAATTTTAGCCCCAACTTTATTCAAATAATCAGCTAAATATTTAATCTCAGGTTCCATAGCACAATTCTTTAAAATTGTTCGTCCTTCAGCCAAACAGGCAGTCATCATTAAATTCTCAGTTACAGTTACTGAAACTTTAGGAAAGAAAAACTCCGCCCCCTTTAATTTTTTAGCCTTAAGATGATAAAACTTTTCCTCAACTTTAATTTCAGCTCCCAAAGCTTTAAAACCATCTAAAAATAAATCGATTGGACGTCCACCCGCACCAATTACACAACCACCTGGATGAGGAAAACGAATCTCTTTAAAGCGAGCCAATAATGGACCAACAAACATAATCGAGGTTCTAAACTTATCCGCCAACTTAGCTGGGAGCTCCTTAGTTTTTAAATTTTTAGCTTCAATAACATATTTATTAGAAGACTTCTTCTCAACCTTAAAACCTATAGCCGACATCAACTCCAATGATTTCTCAGTATCCTCAATCCGAGGCATATTACTAATTACCATCGGCTCCGCTAATAAAATAGCCGCTGGAATAACCTTTAAAGCTAAATTTTTAGCTCCGTTAACTTTTATTTCCCCAGACAATTTTTGCTGTCCTTTAATGATAAATTTGGCCATAGAATATTGTATTAATTATTATTGAATTAAAATACTAAATAAACCACTGAGCTGACCTTGTGAACCAGAAAAATACAAAATATTATTACTCTTATCCAAAGCTAAATCCAACACCTCATCTAAAGAGCTAATAGTTAATAATGATTTATTATACCGTAAATCCAAAATCTTGATATCCTTATCAGTAGAAAAAATCAAATAATTTTTAGGATGCCAAAGCAAATTTTTAATTTCAGTTTCAAAACGACTAATTAAAAACTTTTCCGCCAACACAGTATTAAAAGAATAAATCTCTAAATCAGAATGATAAATTAAATTATTAGCATCAACCAAGTCTAAACCCGAAACATTATCTAAAACAGCCCAAAAGGAATTAAAATGAGACGACGTTTTAACAATATGCACGCTCTTAAATTGTGGGTTATAGATATAGACAAAATCAGAAGCTCCTGGATTTATAATCTCATAATCCAAAGAAAATGGTAACTCAATCTCTTTTAAAAGTTCCTTATTTTTATAAGAATAAATTCTTAAAAAAGATTGCTGTTCTTCACTAATAATTAAAAAATAAAAACCATTATAAAACTCATAATCAATAATATTTTTTATCAAAAAAACATTATCTTGTTGCTTCGAAGAAAGATGATATTTAAACAAACCAGAATCTTGAAGATAAAATAAATTATTAGCTCGAATCTTAAGTTTTGATAACGAATTTGTAGCTAGAAAAGACAAATCTTGATAATTTTTTCTAGCCTCATCAAATATTAAAGAATTATTTAAAAGAAGGCGACGACCATCTAAAAAATCCAAATCTTTTAAATTAGGATCAGAAAAAACTTCTTGCCCAGTTTTTAAATCAATCACCTTAAAATCATCCTTTAATATAATTTTTTGTGATCGAGTATTAAGTTCAAAATTCTGAGCCGTAGTCTTAAAAAAATTAAACGCTTCTTCCTTTTTGAATAAAACAATATCTTCCATATAAGTAGATTGCCCGGGATAAATCTGAAATTTTTGTTGCCAAGGCCAATAACCATCTAACTCTAAACTCAATAAATAAGTTCCGGGAAGAAGTCCTCTAATCTTACTAGGACTAAGTATCTTTTTATTCCTTTTAATTTCATTATCAAAAATTAAATCTCGACTTTGACGACTAAGATTAATCTCAGCCCCGCGAGGTTTAGAATCAATAGCTAATATTCCAGTTTTTTGAATTAAATCCTGACCACTTAAAAGACCGGTAACTGATACTTTGTAACCAGAAGCTGACAAAGAAAAAAATATGGTCATGATAATAAAAACCAGAACAAAAAGAACAAAAAGAAAATTTCTAAAAGGATAAGACATAATTAAAAATCTTGTGACAAGTCTTTAATAAAGCTCTTTAAGTCATCTTTAATTTCCTCATCTTTAATACCTAACTTTAAAGTAGCTTTAATTAAATTTAATTTATTCCCAGTATCTAACCACTCCCCCTCAATCTTCTTACCATAAATAGGGCGATTATTCTCTAACATTAAATCAAAAGCATCAGCTAACCTAATTTCACCCGATTTACCATCTTTCATTCCTGACAAAACCTGAAGAACCTCGGGAGTGATAACATAAAGACCCACGGCAGCCAAATTAGATGGAGCTTGTCCAATTTCAGGTTTTTCAACAAACTTTTTAATTTCAAAATCTCCCTGACCTAAATCTAATCCATCAATCACCCCAAACTTATTAACCTCATTTTTATCCACCTCCGACAAACCAATCACCGGATCTTGATAACGATTATATAAATCAATAATTTGTTTAACTGGAGAAACTGGAGCATCATAAAGAGTATCACCAAACATAATTAAAACAGGTTCATCAAATATTAAATGAGAAGCACAATTAATAGCATGACCATCACCTAAAGGAACCGCCTGACGAACATAAGAAAATTTAGCTAAAGAATCTATTTTTTTAATCTTAGCCACTAAATCTAATTTATTCTTCTCAACTAAAGTATGCTCCAATTCAAAAGAATGATCAAAATGATCTTCAATCGCCCGCTTTCCTCGACCAGTAACAAAAATAATCTCCTCAATTCCAGCTGAAACAGCATCCTCAACTAAATATTGAATAACTGGCTTGTCAACTACTGGCAACATTTCTTTAGGTTGAGCTTTAGTAGCTGGCAAAAATCGAGTTCCAAAACCAGCTACCGGCATAATCGCTTTTTTAACTTTTTTTACCATATGTTTAAATTATTAATTATTTTCTTAAACCCCATTTCCGAAAATATTTAAACCAAGACCTAATATGTTCCTGAGCTAACTTATCTTTAAAAATAGATTGATACCAAGGAAGTCGAGCACTCTCTCGAGCATGATGATGAATAATTTCAGCCCGCGGATTATAAACCACCTTCTTGTCAGCTTGCCACGCTCGACGACAAACATCAATATCCTCAAAATACATAAAGAATCGCTCATCAAAACCTTCAAAACCAGAACGACGAATCATTAAACAAGACCCCATTAACCAATCAACTTCTTTAATTATATCATGAGAAAAACTTTTCATCAAAAACCAATCAAGATGTCTTTGAAAAAATCTACCTAAAAAAGTTCGACGAAAAATCGGAGTCCAAGGACGAGGAAAATGAGCGCAAGACAACTGTAAACTTCCATCCGGATTTAAAAGCTTAGGTCCAACTATATAAACATCAGGATTATCCTTAATATATTTCCATAAAATTTGAACGGAATCTTTCTGTAAAACTGTATCGGGATTTAAAATCAAAACAAACTCTCCTTGAGCTATATTTATTCCTAAATTATTACCACCACCCATGCCTAAATTAACTGGACTTTCAATTAATTTAAAATCAATAATCTCAGTTTTAAAACCTTCCAACTTATCACCAGAATTATTCTCAATGACAATTATTTCATACTTAATACCATCCAAATCCGCTGACTTAATTGACTCTAAACAAGCTCTTAATTTTTCTTTTGATTTGTAATTAACAATAACTATAGATAAATCCATAAACTATAAATTAAATTTTAAAAACTTTAAGTATAAACTTTAAGCCAGAAAAATAAATAGAAAAAAAATAATTAGCAATTCTAAGAGCCGGGCTATCAATTTCTTGATAAGAAATACATCCGGAAATCTTATCAATAATTTGATAGTCTTTAATTTTTCTAAAACGCTGAATGGTACGTCGAGAACGGAAAATCCGACGTAAATTTATTGGATTAAGAAAATATAACCAAACAGCTATTTTCTTTTTAAACCATGAATTACGAAGAGAGAAATAAATTTGCCCTAATTCCATTACAATAAAGGCGGGAAAAATTAAGACTAAGGTTAAAGCTCGATAATTTTTCAAAATAGTAATAATACGATTACGATCCATGTAATAAAATTTATTAATCGAACGCCCAAACTCATATTTATGATAAACCACTGAATCTTCAACTAAAACACAACGATAATTAGCTAACCATATTCGCCAACCCAAATCCTGATCTTCATTATACATAAAATATGATTCATCAAAAAGACCAACTTCTTTCAAAACTTCAGCCTTGAATAAAACAGCTGCCCCCGAAGGATAATGCATTTCCAAATCTTTAACCCCCTGGTATTCATCGCGATAATTATTACAATAGCCAAAGCCTAAAAAATGACTACTATTACCTAAACTATTAATCAAATGTTTCTCCGGCCATAACATTAAACGAGATTGTAAAGCGCCCGCACTAGCATCTAATTCAGCTCGCTTTATTAAATTACTAAGAGCTTTTTGATCTTCAATAACAGTATCCATATTCAAAAGAAGAATATAAGGTATTCCCTTACTTAAGGCGACTTTAATAGCATCATTATTCCCCTTAGCAAAACCATCGTTATTAGAATTACAAATGATATTAGCCTCCGGAGCTGAATTTTGTAAAAATTCAAAAGACTCTACCGTGCTAGAGTTATCAACTATATAAAGATCAATTTCTGACCACATATCTTGCTGACGCAAACCCTGCAAACAATCAGCTAAATATTTCTTAGCATAATCTTTGTAATTAATTAAAATAACAGCAACTTTTTTATTCATGACTTCGTTTCTTAAATATAAACATGGAAAAGAAAATAGCCAAAGCTTTACCAAGCGGCCAAAAAAATTTAAGAACATAGTACTGCCAAGCAGCTTCCCATTTCTTAAAATATTTTAACATTGATTCAGAAAAATATTTTTGAGCTCGACCTCTTTTTAATAAAGAAAAACTTTGGCCAACATAATCTAAACAAAAAACCTGAGGATTATACCAAACCTCTCCTTTTAGTTTATACACTTGACGACAAAAATCAACCTCCTCAAACCATAAAAAATATCGTTCATCCAAAAGAGCTGTAGGCTCGGAGCTAATTTTCTGCCAAGACAACTTATTAATCATAAAAAAAGATCCTCGAACTGAGTCAACCGCCTGAGCTCGATTATAATCAAAATCAGTATATAAATAAGATTTGAGTAAATTAGGAAACAGATGAGGTAATTTTAAAATAATAGCTAACTGATCCCAAAACTTAGGAAAACGTCGCACATGTTTAATTAATTTTTTATCAGCATTCAATAAAGCGCCAGAAGAAACTACTGCTTGAGGATTTTGTTTAGCAAAAGCTAAAGCATCTCTTAAAGTTTCGGAAAAAACTTGCATATCAGGATTTAGAAGTAATATAAAGTCTCCTTGGGATTTTTTAATGGCAATATTACTAGCTCGAGCAAAACCTAAATTTTCTTCATTCCTTATTAATTTAACCTCAGGAAATAATTCGGCTACCATATCGGCCGATCCATCAATAGAGGCATTATCAACAACAAAAATCTCCCGCGAAAAAGATCCTAAAGAATTAAAAAGAGCTTCTAAATTTAAACGAAGCTTATCTTTAACATTATAAGAAACTATAACAATTGATAAATCCATAAAACATTAAAACTTTAACTTAACTAACTTCAAACGATCAGAACTCCCACTAATAATTTTAGCTTCAGCTCCAAATTCTTTTTTTAAAAATTTAAGCAAATCCTTATTAGCCTTACCTTTATCAGCCGGAGCTTTTATTTTAACACTCAAAACCTCAGTTTCTCGACCTGAAATATTAGCCAATTCTAAATTTTTAAACGCAGTAATATCACTCCCAGGAAAAACTTTACAAAGTAAATACAATTCCCCCTTATCTCTTAACTTTTTTTGATAATCACTAATCATAAGTAAAAAGAATAGCATTCGGAATATTTCGACCCGGCCCAATCATATATTCATCATGATAAAATAAAGCGCTCGAATAACCACCATCAAGATTAATAGCATAATCAACGCCTAAAGATTTTAAAGCTTCAGCTAAATCAACTACCGTTGATCGACGAGCCACTACTAAAAATATTTTTCCTTTAGAGTTAGGAACAGATTTAAAAGCAATAGCGTTTCTCAAAGCTTTAACATCTCTTTGACTACTATCTAATTCCCAATCAATTAAAAGATTTTTTCCCTCTTCCACTAGTCGTGGCTTATTCCCGATAGCCGCCTGAATTTTAACTCCCTGCTCTTTTTCAAAATGCTCCACACTACGGAAATCACGACTATCTTTAAAATAATAAAAATTATTAGATTGATCAAAAACCATCAAAGGCCCCGTAGTAGGATATTTCAATTGGTCATCATTAATCATAGTTTTCAAGACCGTATTATAAACCGGAAAAAAATAATAATTTAACTTAGCTCTCGAAGTATCAAAATAAGTTCCATTAATAGCAGCAAAAGCCCGATGCTTAACAACATAATCAGCTAAAGACTTAGCCGGACCAAAATGATTATTAGAATTAGCAGTATCAGTGATAATCTTTAATCGAGGATTATCTAAATTAATTTCAACTATATCTAAAGTAAAATCTCCTTCATTAGTAGAAGCAACTCGCTTAAATTGATAAGAACTATACTGATCAATACTCTCGTCTAAAGTATTTTTATGAATCAAAGCTAAATTTTTAATACTAATACCTAAACCTAATTGACGCATTAAATTAAAAGCATCATCGGGTCGTCCCAGATAATGCTTTTTATAAGTCAAAGGATTAATATACCAAGCCTGCCCCTGTCTCTCAACTTGTAAAACAATTCGTCCAGCTAATTTTTTAGATAACTCTAAATCTCCATCAATTTCCATGCCATCAGAAGCAATCTTTTGAAAATCAAGTTCTGAAATACCTAAACCTAAACTTCTCATTATCTCAAAGGCATCAGCAGGTCGGCCTAGATAATAACGCTTAAGATTCGGAGGATAAACATACCAAGCCTGCCCCTCTCTTTCCACATCTAAAAGAATTCGACCGGATAAAGATGAAGATAAGCTTTGAGCCTGACAAAACTTAAAACTAAGTAAAAAAATAACAAATAAAATAATTTTTTTCATAAACTTTGAACTTTATTATACCACCCTTTTTCTAAAAAAGAAAGATACTAGCTAATATATGAAAGATTGCTAAGCCCCAAAATATTTGTTATAATTATCTTGTTTTAATAATTAAACTATATAATTTATGGCTCAGATTTATCTTTACGACGAGTTTAATCCAGAGGATACCGCAATGTTACAAGCCCTCTACTCTCGTAGCTCTAAAAGTGTTAGTGATCATGTTGATAAAGTGAAAGCAAGTGGATCAGGTAAATTTATGGAAACTTTCTATATCGGCTATGGCCATTCCAGTATTGCTGATTGTGGTAGTACCACTCTCTTTATTGAAGGATTATCAATATTAGCCGATAAAGCTATTCAAGATTGGCCCCTTTATTCTGGTCAGGAAACCTCAACTCGCTATATTGATATGAGTAAACAAGCCATTATTGATCCAATTAATACTCCAGAATCTCAAGAAATCATCAAAAAATGGATGGATTTCTATATCAATAGTCAAGAGGAAATTCGAGAACATTTAATTAAAAAATATCCTAAAAAAGAAGATGAAGATCAGGCTGTCTATGATAAAGCTATTAAAGCTCGAAGCTTTGATATTGGCCGAGGATTTTTACCAGCTGGCATCACTACTCAATTAAGTTGGCATACTAACCTACGCCAAGCTTATGACAAAATATCATGGTTAAGACAACATCCTTTAGAAGAAGTCCGAGAAATAGCTCAAAAAATTCTTCAAATCTTGCAAGAAAAATATCCCCATAGTTTTGGTCAAAAAATAGTAGAAGAACAAGAAGAATATCGAAAAAAAGTTAATGAAAATCATAATTTTCTCGCTCCTAAAAAAGTTAAAGGAGTAATTATGACCACTGATATTAAAAAGAAAGATTTAAAAAAATATCAAGAAATTTTTGATTTTCGACCTGCTAAAACCACTTTACCAAATTTCATTGGTGAATTAGGTAGTGTAGGTTTTGAATTTAATCTAGATTATGGCTCATTCCGTGATATTCAACGTCATCGAAATGGAGTTTGTCGCATGCCTCTCTTAAGCACTGAACTAGGTTTTAACACTTGGTACTTAGAACAACTACCGGATAATTTAAGAGAAAAAGCTTTAACTTTAATTGAAGAACAAAAAGAAGCTTTGAATAAACTAGAAGCCAGTCCTGAAATTAAACAATACTATATCGCTCTAGGATTCAATGTTTTCTGTCGAGTTAATTATAATCTATCAGCCACCATTTATGTCATTGAATTACGTTCCGGTAAAACTGTTCATCCGACTCTAAGAAAAATAGCGCACCAAATGAATCATGAGCTTACAAAAAAATTTAACAATTTAAAAACATACTGTGACCTAGATCAAGATGATTGGGATTATCGTCGAGGCCTACAGGATATTAAAAAGAAATAAATTTATGCCAGAAAAAAAAATCATTATTGGCCTCACCGGTCAAATTGCTTGCGGTAAAGGGGTAGTTAAAAAATTTCTCATTGAAAACTATCACGCTAATGATTACCGCTTTTCAACTATTTTAAGAGATGTATTAAAACGTTTAAACATTGAGGAAAGTCGAACTAATATTGCTAAAATGTCCACTATTTTACGTCAAGGGTTTAGTGAAGATCTTTTAGCTCAAACAATGGCTAATGACGTTAAAAATGATGAATCTCCTTTCATAGTCATTGATGGTATTAGACGTATGGCTGATATTAAATTTCTAAAAGAATTGGATAATTTTTTCCTAGTTGCAATTGAAGCTGATCCCAAAATTAGATATCAAAGAGTAATAGAAAGAAACGAAAATCCCGGTGATGCTCAAAAAACTTGGGAAGATTTTCTAGCTGATGAAAATGCGGAAACCGAACAACAAATACCTGAAACTATGAGTAAAGCTGATTTTACCATTAATAATAATGGAAGCTGGGATGAACTTTGGGAACAAATTCATAATTTAGTAAAAAAAATAAATGAACTTTAAAGATTATCAACAAGAATCTCGCCGCACCGCTGAATACCCTAATTTAGGAAATAATCCTTTCTACCCAGTTTTAGGATTAGCTGGTGAATCCGGTGAAGTTTGTGAAAAATTTAAAAAAGTAATTAGAGATGATGGAGGAGTTTTAAATCCAGAAAAAATTGAGGAGATAAAATATGAATTAGGTGATGTTTTATGGTATATAACTCAAATTGCTACTGAATTAGGTCTAGATCTAGAAGATGTTGCTCAAGGTAATTTAAATAAATTAAAATCTCGCCTAGAAAGAAATAAGATACACGGTCAAGGCGATAATCGCTAAAACTATGAAAAAAAAATCAGGAAAATTAATTGTTTTTTACGGAACTAATAATTTGGGAAAAACTACCCAAGCTCATATTCTATTAGAAAAGCTCCAATCTCAAGGTCTTAAAAGTCAGTATTTAAAATATCCCATCTACGATTTACTCCCCTCAGGTCAAATTCTAAATGATTATTTAAGAAATGCTAATCCTAATAATCTCAACCCTCGCGAAGCCCAAATTATTTACACTCTTAACCGAACACAATTTCAAAATGAATTAGAAAAAAAACTACAAGACGGATATTATATTATAGCCGAAGATTATACTGGCACTGGCCTAGCTTGGGGGCAAGGAGCTGGAGTTAACATTGAATTCCTAGAAAATATTAACCAACATCTTTTACAAGAAGATTTGGCTATACTTTTTGATGGTGAAAGATTCAAAAACTCAATTGAAGCCAATCATAAACATGAAGAAGATGATGAATTTTCTCATCGAGTTAGACAAATACATTTAGATCTAGCAAAAAAATTTAATTGGAAAGTGGTTCCAGCTAATCTTAGTCGAGAAGAAGTAGCCGAGAAAATTTGGCAAATTGTAAAGAAAAATATAAATAATTAAAATACATATGGATTACGACGTTATTATCGGATTAGAAATACATGCTGAAATAAAAACGAAAAGTAAGGCATTTTGCGCCTGTCAAAATGACGCGTTTTTATCACCACCCAATACTAATGTCTGCCCAATTTGCTTAGGTCATCCCGGAGCTTTACCTCAAATTAATCAAACCGCTGTAGAAAAAGTGATACTTCTAGGCCTAGCTTTAAATTGTCAAATTAACCGACAAAGCCACTTCGATCGTAAAAATTATTTTTATCCTGACCTAGCTAAAGGCTACCAAATATCTCAAGATAAATTTCCCCTAGCCCATCATGGCTATTTAGAAGTTAATAAACAAAAAATAGAGATTACCCGAATTCATCTAGAAGAAGATACAGCTAAATTAAGCCATATTCCTGGAAAAAACTATACTCTAATTGATTGCAATCGTTCAGGTGTACCTCTTTTAGAATTAGTAACCGAACCTATGATTAGAAATGCAACCACAGCTAAGCTTTTTGGTCAAAGATTCCAACAAATTTTAAAGTATCTTGATATTAGTGAAGCTAATATGGAAAAAGGTGAGATGCGTTGTGAAGCTAATGTTAGCTTACAAAAAAAGAACAGCTGGTATCGTGATACCGATGGAAAAATAAAAACAATTGCTAAAAATAAGTTAAATAATAAAGTTGAACTGAAAAATATTAATTCTTTTCGATCGTTAGAAAAGGCTATTAATTATGAAATTAAACGACAATCAGAATTATTAAATTCCGGACAAGAAATAGTTTTAGAAACTCGAGGTTATGATGAGAAAACCGGCGAAACTTATCGACAACGAGATAAGGAAAGTGGAACTGATTATCGCTACTTTCCTGACCCCGATCTTCCACCGATAAAAATAAGTCCAGAAAAAATCGAGGAAATAAAAAGTCGCTTAATTGAATTACCTCATAAAAAAAAGCAAAGATTTATTGAAGAATATGGTCTCTTACCTGAAACCGCTGAAATAATTATAGCTGATAAAGAAATTGCTAACTGGACTGAAGGAGTTATCTCCGATTTAGCAGAATGGGTTAAATCAGTTGGCGAATCTTGGAAAAATCAAAGTATTAAATTAATTAATTTAATGGCTAATTGGTTAATAAATGAATTATTTCAATATTTAAAAGAAGATAATCAAAATATCAAAAATATAAAAATTACTGCCGAAAATTTTGCCGAACTCATTTTATTACTCCATCAAGAAAAAATTACGAAAAACTCTGGTCAAGAAATTCTAAAAATAATGTATGAAACTGGAGGAGATCCAAGTAATATTATGGAAGAAAAAAATCTAGAAATAAAAACTGAAGATAATGAAGCCGAATTAGAAAATATAATATTAGATATAATAAAAGAATTTTCAGATCAATGGCAAGAATTTTTATCCGGAAAAGATGTTCTACTACAATTCTTTATTGGAAAAACCATGGCTCAAACTCAAGGACGATATCGCCCTAAAAAAATTATCGAAATTATTGAACAATTAAAAAATGATAAAAAATAACCACAAATCAGCTTTTACTTTTATTGAAGTTATAGTTGTCATCTCGGTTATTGCTATTCTAATTACTATCTCAGCTATATCAATAAGTCGAACTCGCAGCCAAGCTCGAGATTTGCAAAGACTAAATGATATTAAAGAAATTAGATTAGCCCTAGAATTATATTACCGTGATACTAAAACATATCCCCTTAACCTACATCCAGGAGAACCATTACACAATCCCTTAAACCCAAATATAACTTACCTAGAAAAAATCCCGAGTAATCCACCTTATAGTAAAAATGAACCATGTAATAACGCCGACTATTTATATGTTTTTAACTATAATACTGAAGGCCCACCTTATTACTTAGCCTTTTGCTTGGAAAATAATGTTAGTGAATATAATTCAGGTGAACATTGTGCTTCTCCTGATTATATAGGATATGGACCATGCTTCTAAAGAAAAAAGCTTTTACTTTAATTGAGCTTATCATCACTATCTTCATCATTTCCACTATCTTAAGTATAGTTACTATTTCTATTTCTAAAACTAGAGAAAATGCTCGAAATAATCAGCGAGTTCAAGATATTCTACAAATCCAACTAGCTCTAGAAGAATATTATTATGATCATGATACCTATCCAGAACATCTAATTCCGGGAGAAACATTAGAAAAAGGAGGTAAAGTATACTTACATCCAATTCCCCACAATCCACGACCTCAATCCGATGGATCCTGCCCTAGCTTGGATTATAAATATGGCTTTGATGGAAAAAAATATAAAATAGAGTTCTGTCTAAGTCAAGAAATTAAACAAATTAATCCCGGATCTAATTGTGCTCAAACAACTGGCATTATTTCTGGACATTGTAATTTTTAGATAAAAATTTAGATATCTCCTTTTTGAAATCTTTTCCCTCACTAAGCCAAATAATTTCTCGACCTTGTTTTTCCCAACGACGAAACCAAGTCATTTGACGCTTAGAGAACTGAGAAATGGCAGTGAACAACTTATTAAACATTTCCTGATACGACACCTGACCTTGAAGAAAATAAGCTATCCACTTATACTCTAGACCAAAACCCTCTAAACGTTGCCAAGAAACTCCATCTTTTTTCAATTTTTCAACTTCATCTATCATTCCTTCATCTTCTAGTCTAGTAACTAATCGATTATATATCTTTTCTCGAATCTCCTCTCTATTAGGATTTAAACCTAAAACTAAAGTCTCATATCGAGGCTCATTTTTCTTGGGACTAAAATCATTCTCAGTCAACAAGATTTCTAAATATCGAGCTAAACGTCTTTTATTTTTTAAATCACTAACTTTAATTTCCTTAAAAAACTTAGGATTTATTTTTCTAATCTTAGATTGTAATATTTCTAGAGGTAAATCTTCTAACTCCTCTCGATCAACCAAAGAACCTTTAACATTAGATAAAGAATAGTTATCCACTACGGCTTCTAAATATAATCCACTTCCACCAACTAATATCGGCAAATGACCTCGAGCTATAACATCATCAATGGCCTTAAAAGCTAATTTTTGATATTGAGCCAAAGAAAAAAACTTTTTGGGACTAACAACATCAATTAAATGATAAGCAATTTTTTTACCTTGATAAGTATATTCGGCTAAATCCTTACCAGTCCCAATATCCATTCCGGTATAGACTTGACGACTATCAGCACTAATAATTTCTCCATTGAAATGATGAGCTAATTTAACCGCTAAAGATGTTTTACCACTAGCGGTAGGACCAAGCAACACCACTAACTTAGGTTTTGGAGAAACTAACTCTCCCTTCAACTCAAACTCCAAAACCTTCTTTATCCTAACCTTAACTATCAACCCAATTAAATCATTAGCATTTTTATCACTTTTAAAAGTAACCATTTTAAAAGTTCGAGTACGACCAAAAAATTCACCGCGTCGATTATGTCCTTCTACCAAAATTTCTACTTCCCGTTCTAAATAAACTTGATTATTTTCTAAAGCAGTTTTCTTTAAAATAGCTGTTAAAATTTGCTCACGACGTTTTTTCTCTTCTAAACTAACATTATCTTTCATTCCCGCTGAAACTGTGCCAAAGCGAGGACTATATTTTGATATATAAATTAAATCAAATTTAACTCTTTCTAATAATTTAACAGTATTTTGAAAATTTTTTTTAGTTTCACCCGGAAAACCAACAATAATATCCGTACTAATACTGGCCGGAAAACCATTTTTATTATCCAAAACTTGTCTAATTTTTTTCACCACCTTTTCATACTCCTCAATCTTATACTTCCGATTCATCGCAGTTAAAATATCATTATCCCCTGATTGAACAGCCAAATGAAAATGCTCCACTATATGTCGACCATTTTTTAAAACTTTTATTAACTCTGAGTCAACATCTTTAGGATGACTAGTAGCAAAACGAAGCCAAAAATTACCCTCTAAATCGTCAATCATTTTTAATAATTGAGCAAAATTAAGCCCCTCAGATTGATAACTATTAACATTCTGAGCAATTAAATTTATTTCCTTATACCCCTCTTTTAATAATTTCTTAACCTCCGATAAAATATCACTAGCGGGACGATAAACTTCGGGACCTCGAGCATATGGCACCACACAATATGAACAAAAATTATTACAACCATTACCAATCGGGACTAAAGCCGAAAACTTAGAACTTCTCTTAGCCTCTAAATCTAAATATGATTTGAGATCCTGATGGGGAAAACTTTTAATCCGAGGAAAAAACTTCTTTAAATCTTTCTCCCAAATCAAAAGATTAGAAATATTAAAAAACATTTCGATCTTTTTTCCAACTCGAGATCTAAGATCAGGTCGATCAGATAAACAACCAGTTAAAGCGATAATAGCTGACGGATTATGACGTCTAATTTGATTAACTAAACCATACACTCGATCTTCAGCTGGCTGTTTAACTCCACAAGTAACAAAAACTATTAAATCAGCTTGAAAAATATCCTCCTCAGCTTTAAAACCTAAGGCTTCTAAATAAAAAGCCAATCTCTGACCATCAGCTTTATTCATCTGACAACCGATTATAATTAGATTATAAGTCATAAAATTAAATTAATTACTTTCATCTAAGATTCGAAGCTGATACAAAGAAAAAACTGAATTATACTCCGACTTCAAATCAATATTTAAACCGAATTCTTTTAAACGCCGATTATTTAAATACTCTAAATCAGCTGAACTTAAAGTAAAATTATAATAATATAATGGTAAATACTTAGCAATCTGATAATAATAATTTAACATATTATTATCATCAAAACGACCAACTATTACCTTACGCTCGGGAAAAAAGAACTTATCATGATATTCGGTGATAATAACAGCTGAAGCTTCAGTAGACTCAGTGATGAATTTAAGCTCTTCTCGCGCTTCAATTAGATTGGGAAAATAATGTTTTAAACCTTCTTCAGAACCCTGATACACAAAAAATAAAGAAGGCATAATAATACTTAAGCTAAGTATTGATGAACTTAATACTCGTATACTTCTCTTTTTGAAAAATGAAGTTAAATAATTACAAAACACAGCAGCTAAAGGTATTATTCCTAAATAAATGGGCAACCAATATCTAGTATAAGAGTTACCAATGGTCTGGCGACTAGGATCTGGATTATCAACAAAACGCCAAGAACCATAGTATAAAACTAAAATTAATGATAAAAGTAAATAAGCAATAATAAAAGACCAGTTTTTCTTTAAAAAATCTCTTCGTTTAACAAATAAATAAAGTCCACCTCCAATCGCTGGAATAATTAACCAATAAAACATTTTAGGAACATAAGCTAAAAACATTTGCCACGATTGACGAGGATGAAAACCAAAATAGAAAATAGTTTTAAAAATTGATTCAAAATAACTTCCTAATTCCTGCCACGATCCACTAAAAACTGACTTGATAATATTACCACTAGCCTGACCAAGATTTTCAATTGATTGATTCATTTCATAATAACCACCAAAAAAAAGGGAACCATGCAACACTTGATTATAATAAAACACTGGCATTAAAGCTAGAAAAGCAAACGATATCATTACACCCAAACGGAAAAAACTTAATTGACGATATCTTAAAATCAATAATAAAAGTCCAGCTGGAAAAATCCAAACTAATTCTGAAGCTCGAACTCCAATACTAAGACCAATAAAAATTCCAACTAAAGCTGAATAAAGAAAATCAAAACCCCATAATTTTTTCCAATACTCCAATCTTGCCTCAACTTTTAAATTTCTCAATAAAAAACTACCAGACTTAACTGGTCTTTTTTCTAAAAGAATTATCAAAAAATAAACTGCAATAATAAAAAAAGAAATAAAAAGAATATTATGAAAGAGGCTACGACTAGTATAAAAAATAAAAACTGGAAAAGACGCCAAAAAAAGAAATGATTTTCTAGCAATTCCAATATTGTTAAAAACCTTTTTAATAATTAAATAATAAAAAATCAAAGCAATCGAAGCAAATAAGGGACTTAAAAAAGGAATTAACCCCGAGCCCAAAAAACGAGCCATTTGACCATAAATTAAAATAATACCCAAAAAACTAACGGGCTTCATTACCCCTTGCCAAGAAACATAACTTCGCGGATGAATTAAATCTTGAGCTACTAAATTATACTTTTCAAAAATAGATAATTCTCTGTTTTCAGAATATAATTTAGAAAAAACATAATTAGCATTTTCATCCGGAGAAAAAAATTTTACAAAACCCTGCTGTCTTTGCCAAAAAGGTAAAATTGAACTCAAAATAAAAAACAATAAAACCCCAATTACCAAAATGGGATCGATTTTTCTTTTCTTTTTTTCTAAACTTTTTTCCATAGAAAAACCTTAGCAAAAAAGAGCTTAATAAGCAACAAAGGACCTATGGTCCTTTGTTATTATTATTCTTTATTTATAAAATTATAAACCTAAAATATCTTTAACTCCAGCTCTAAAATCCTTAACACTAAAAGATCCATCACTATTAGTATTAACCATTAAAACCCTTTCTTCTAAATCAGCCTCATCTAAACTTAGACCACCTCCCATATCTAAACCTTCTTCTAATCTAATACCTCCGGCTCGAGGAAAACTAACATTAACCATTTTACCATCCGGAGCTTGTAAAGAATAGCCGGTTCCATTGCTTAATTTTATAACTCTCACTTCATCTAAATCCTTACCTAAAATTTCTTTAATATTATTTTGATTAGAAAAAGCTTCATTAACATTAGAAAAAGAATCAATTCCACTTTCAGTAATTAAAGATTGCTCTGAAGTAGAAATTGCCTCATCAGCCCCAACCTCTTCTGATACCACTTCACTACCAGCTAATTCTTCAACCACTCCCTTTTCACCCCCATCAACCACCGAACTCGAACCTGCTTCTTTAAAGAAATCTGAATCTGAGGATAAGACATTACCTTCACCATCAGTCATAACCAACTTTCCATCAGGACCCATCTCGATTTTTCCAGCTTTAAAATCACTATAAGGATATTCAGGACTTAAATCAATTCCTTCTTGAGAAAGAACACTTCCTTCACTATCTTTTATTATTAATTGTCCATCTGAACCCCTTTCTATACTTCCAGCTTCTACATCATCATAACTTTCCACATTATCCACCACTGGAACCTCTTCTTCTGTAACACTGATATTAGAATCAATTGATGTCTCTTCAACCACTGGCTCTACTGATTCAACAATCGATTCCTGACTATCAATATATCGAGGGTTATCAACTATTCCCTGTTTACAAATAACTGTCACCTCACCATCCTGACCTAAAATTACTTCATCTCCTGGATGTACAATTTTACTACTAGCGCTAGCAATAACTGACTCACCACTCTCACTATCTAGAAATTTAACCTGATAATCACTACTCATATGTCCATCAAAAATCTTAGAAACACCCTCACCAGAATCAATACTTACAGCTTTTTGGACTGGAACAGTTATTTCTTCAAAATTACCTTGAGCAGAGATCTCACTCTCAACCACACTTTCAGTTTCAACCTCTAAATTACTATCACCAACTTCAATCTCTGGTTCCGGACTCTCAACACTGACAGTCTCAACCTCTGGCTCAGAAGCCAAACTTTCAACTTTAGTCTCCACATGACTAGTTTCACCACTAGATCTAAGCCCATCAATGATATCAGGAGCTAGGGCTCCTAAAAGAGCTCCGCCAGTTTTAAAAAGATATGAACCTAACTTATTATTCAGCTTAAGTCTTTGTAAATCCTTATTAGCCCTTCTATTAATATCAATGGCCTGAAAACGAGCTTCAAGAAGGTGACTATATTTTTCAGACTCCTCAATCTGTTTTTTAAGCTTTAAATATCTTTCGGGATCTAATTTTTTTAAAGACTTAGTTCTAATTTCATCCAAAGCTCGAACCCGATAATCTTCGGCCATATCTAATAATCTATAAGTATGATGAAAACCTGCATCTTCGGAATCAAGGTTATTGGCTGCTAAATCTATATAAGAAGTTCGAAGTTCTTTAATATTAGAATTAAAGGCATTTTCATCAAAAGAAACTTGTCTATCTTTAGACTTCTTAAGAGCTACCGCATCAACTAATCCCCCAACTTTCCAGCCCACATAAGCACCTAAAACATTTCTCACTACCGGAACTTCTCGAGCTATAGCTCCAGCACTAATAGCTAATCCACTAATAATAGTAGTCTTGATAGCTTTATTTTCAATAGAAGTATCTTTTTCTGAGAAAAACTTTTTAAACTTATTAAATCTACCGGTACTTCTCTGAGCTAATTCTTCTTCACGCTCACTTAAATCTCTTTCCATCTCCAACTGAAATTTATACTTCTTAATTAAGCTCTCCCGAGTCTCGGAGTCTAATCCAGGATATTTATTAAAAATATATTCACTGATATAAGAATATTGCTTCTTATCATCTTTATCAATAAAAAATTCTTCATTAAAGCTTTTCTCTTGTTTTTCTATTTGTTTAATAAAAATAGAAGAAACTAAAGCGTTCTCTAAATCCTTTTTATTTAAAGACTTTTTAATACTATCAGCCCTATCTTTAATCTTTTTTTCATCTTTCTTATCAGAAATATATTTTTCTAAACTACGAAAAACCGCTAAACCAGCCATAGCTCCTAAACCAGCAGAGCTTAAACTTATTAAAGCAGTACCAGCTAAATAGGCCGAAACTTTAATTAAAGATCGAGGAATTCTCTTTTTTCCAATTTTAATTCCTTTTTTCTCACTTAAAACCTCGGTTTTAGCTTGAAGTAAAATTCGATCTTCTTGAGCTTTAAAAATATCACGAAGATCATCCCTATCTAAACCTAAATCTTTTTGCACTTCTGCTAACATTTTCTCAATATTAGAGATACCCTCTTTATCCTTATCCTTTTTATCCTTATCTTCAGTTGGAAAAATATCAATACCAGGGTTTTTTATAATATACTCACTAAAAAGCTTTATATGGGAAAAAGAATCTTTAGATCTAATATCTTTTTCTCTAATATCGGTTCCCTTTAACTCTTTAACATCCTTAACAATATTTCCCAGAACCCGATTTTCTAGTTTTGATGACTTCATATGTTTATTCTTTAATTTTTATTAAACAAATTGGGCTAAAAAACTATCCATCTCAGCTTTAATTTTTTCTTCAATATCTGGAATATATTTCTTAATAATTTTTTCTAATTGTTCAGAATCAGGTGATAAATCTTCATCGGCCACCACAGCTTCGTATTCTTTTAATCCTTCAGCACTTAAATTTTCTAAAATAACTAAACCTAAACGTCGAGTAATTTGTGATTCTAAATTTCCTTTAAAATCACTTAACTCCTCCGGAGGAAGATTCTCCATTTTTAATTTTTTGACCACTTCATCAACTATGGTCTGAACTTCATTTTTATCCATTAGGTTTGTTTTAGAATTACTCATAAAAACTTAAATTAATTATAATTAAATACTATCTTAGTATAACATATTTTATAACTTTAGTCAAATTTGCGACTAAAATACCAATCTAAAATTTCACCAGCAATAGTGGTAGCAATTTGACTACCCTCCTTACCTTCTTCAACTAAAACTGTTAAAACTATTTCAGGATTTTTATAGGGAGCAAAAGAAGTAAACCAAGCATGAGGATCTTTATTAAGTCCCCACTGAGCCGTTCCAGTCTTACCAGCCGCTTCAACTGGTAACAAACTTAATCGAGCAGCACTACCGCTAGTAACTGCCTGTCTTAAACCCTCTCTAACACTTTCAATATTTTTTCGACTAATAAAATCGGATCGGATTAATTCTGATTCAATATGTCGCACAGTCTGATTATTATTATCTAAAACTTCTTTAACTAAATGAGGTCGATAAAGTTTACCATAATTAGCAAAAAAAGAAGTAAAATTAGCTACTTGTAGTGGACTAACTAAAATGTCACCCTGTCCAATAGACAAATGATAAGTATTTCCAATATACCAAGCCTCACCTCGACTTTTTTCTTTCCATTCTGGACTAGGAATAAAACCACTGGCTTCTTGAGGTAAATCAATTCCCCCCTGTTGTCCTAAGCCAAATAAACTTAAATACTCAATCATTTTATTAATCCCTAAACCAGAAAAATTATCATAACCGCCACCAATATAATAAAAGAAAGTATTCACTGATTCAGCTAAAGCTTTTTTAACATTAGTTAAACCATGTCCACCAGCTTTCCAATCAGGAAAAAACCACGGACCAACCGAAATCCCTCCAGTACTATTAATCAAAGTTCGATCCGAAATAATACCTTCTTCCAGGGCCATAGCGGCCACCACTGGCTTTAAAGTTGATCCAGATGGAAAATTACCACTAACAGCTCGATTTAAAAAAGGTTCATTCGGATCATTATTTAAAGCATTAAAATCAGCCTGACTAATACCTCGAGAAAAAATATTATTATCATAAGAAGGCCAACTAATTAATGTTAAAATCTCCCCATTATTAGGATTCAAAGCAACTACCGAGGCTCGCTTCATTCGATTCTGACTTAAATGTTTTTTTAATATTTCCTCTGATTGTCTTTGTAGGTCTAAATCTAAACTCAAAACCAAACTATGCCCATCTTCTGATAAAATCTGTGACACTACCTTTTTTTCTCTTCCCAAAGCATCAACCTCAATGTTTTTTTTACCCTTAATTCCCTTTAGTTCATTTTCATAAAAATATTCTAAACCTGATTTTCCAATATAATCAATTAAAGAATATTCACTACCAAAAAACTCTAAATCTCTTTCAGAAACTTTTCCCGTATAACCTAAAATATGAGACAAGCTTAAACTATTCTCACTTGAACTTAAATATCGTCGCCTCATCTTAATCGATAGAGAAATTCCCGGCATAGTTTCAGCTTCTAAATAAACTTTCAAAGCTGAATCATAATCAATATTATCCATCAAAAATAAAGGGCGATAAGATTCTAAAGAACCATATTTAATTTTATCTAATTTATTCTTAATTTCATAAAAATGAGGACTATCTGAAACCAAGGCTAAACCAGAATCAAGATATTTTTCTAAATTTTGTTCCTCTAAACCAGAAATAATATTAGCTAATCGCCTAATAATTTCATCACGATAGAGATCATCAGCTGGCAAATCAATTGGAGTTAAATAAAGAACAAAATTAGCCTCATTTTTAACTAAAGGACTAAAATCAGAGGAATATATAATCCCTCTCTTCGGCTCAATATCTTCCACCCTAATCCTATTACCTTCAGCTAATAATCGATAATCACTACCCTTCACTACTTGCAACCACAAAAGACGACTTAATAAAACAAAAAAAGAAAGAAATAAAACAATTATTATTTGCGAAACCTTACTTAAATCAAAAGATCGTCGCAAAACTTCTTTATCATTTTCGCCAAATAAAAAAGAGTCCTCCATCCAAGATAGGTGATAATATGAATCTTTTAAATTAGAAAAACGATACTTTTTTTCTTTAATTAAAAACGGATCGTCTTTTTTTCTTCTCTCTCTTCTCATATCCAATATTATTTAGTATAGAATAATTAACCCCTAAAAGCAATAAAAAAATAATTGAAAAAGACTAGTTAAAATGCTAAAATAGGTTTATGAAAAATAGATTAATAATAATAGATGGGCACGCTTTGATTCATCGTAGTTTTCATGCCCTACCAACTACTCTTAGAACTAAATCAGGTCAAATAACTAACGCTGTTTATGGTTTTAGCTCTTTTTTAATTAAAGCTTTAGATGAACTTAAGCCTAATCAGGCTATCCTAAGTTTAGATAAAAAAGGAACTACCTTTAGGCATCAAATTTTTAAAGATTACAAAGCTAATCGAGTTAAAGCCCCAGACGAACTATATCAACAAATACCTCTGGTTAAGGAAGTGGCTCAAGCTTTTGGTTTACCAATAATAGAGTTAGAAGGATTTGAAGCTGACGATCTAATTGGCACTCTAGTTAAAACCATTAATACCCAAGAACCTAAAACAGAAATAATAATTATTACTGGAGATAGTGATACCCTTCAACTCGTCAATCCGCAAACTAAAGTCTATACTATGAGTCGAGGCTTAAATGATTCTATCCTCTATGATGAAGCTAAGGTTATGGAGCGCTTTCAACTTAAACCCCAACAATTAATTGATTTAAAAGCTTTAAAAGGTGATGCCAGTGATAATATTCCCGGAGTTCCGGGAGTGGGAGAAAAAACTGCTCAAGAGTTATTAAAAAACTTTGAAACCTTAGAAAATATTTATAACAACATTAATGACCCGAGAATAAAAGAGAGAACTAGAAAATTACTATTGGAGCATCGTGAATTGGCTTTTCTAAGTCAAAAATTAGTTAGAATTGACTCTGATGTCCCAATTTCTTTTGATTTTAACCAATCTCAACTGGACTCTGTTGATAAAAATACCCTTAATGATATATTTAAAAAATTAGAATTTAGATCTTTACTCCCCCGAATATTAAAATTAAAATTCATTGATAAAAAAGGTTCGGATAAATTTTCTCGCAACCAAGAAAGCTTCAATTATCAACTTATTAATACCGACACTCAATTTAAATCTTTTCTAAGCGAACTTAAAAAACAATCTCTCATCGCCTTTGACACTGAAACCAACTCCCTTAAAGCTCTAGAAGCTAAATTAATTGGAATTAGCTTCTGTTGGAAAGCTGATGAAGCCTATTTTCTCGATTTACGAAATGATAATTTAAGTCAATGGTTACAAGAAATGAAAAGTGTTTTCGAGAATGAAAAAGTCGAAAAAATTGCTCACAATCTCAAATACGATCTACAAGTTCTCCAAAACTATAATATCAATATTAAAGGAAAAGTATTTGATACTATGATTGCCTCTTATCTTCTTAATCCTGAAAATCGTCAACATAGCCTAGACTCACTATCTTTTACTGAATTAAATTGGGAAAAAATAAGTTCAGAAGAATTATTAGGTGATAAAAATAATAAATTTGAAGATTTAGAAGCTAAAAAATTAGCTCTTTATTCAGCTGAAGATGCTGATTGTACTTTTAAACTTCAAGCGATTTTAAAAAAGAAATTAAAACAACGAAATCTTCTTGATCTCTTTGAAAAATTAGAAATCCCTTTACTAAAAGTTCTATCAGATATGGAAAGAACTGGAATTAAAATAGATCTTCAATTTTTAAAAAACCTAGGAGCTAACATCAAAAAAGATATTAAAATTATTAGTTCCGACATTTATCAATTATCCAATCAAAAATTTAATCTCAACTCTCCACAACAATTACAAGAAGTATTATTCAATGATTTAAAAATTAATAGTGTTGGTATTAAAAAAACTAAAACGGGATTATCAACGGCTAGCGAACAATTAGATAAAATTAGAGATCTTCATCCAATTATTCCCTTAATCCAAAATTATCGAGAATTAAAAAAACTAAGTTCCACCTATATCGAATCCCTACCACAATTAGTAAATACTAAAACTAATAGAATTCATAGCAATTTTAATCAAACTATTACTGTCACTGGTCGCTTATCATCCTCTGATCCTAATCTACAAAACATTCCCGCCCGAACTGAACTAGGAAGACAAATTAGACAAGCTTTTGTAGCCGGAAAAGAAAAGTATCTTCTAAGTTTAGATTATTCCCAAATTGAACTTCGAGTTATGGCTCATCTATCAGAAGACGAATCCCTATTATCAGCTTTTAAAAATAAAATAGATATTCATCGAGCCACAGCAGCTAAAATTAAAAACATTCCCTTGGAGAAAATTTCTAACTTTGATCGACAAGAAGCTAAGGCAATTAACTTTGGTATTATTTATGGTCAAGGTCCGCATGGTTTAAGTCAAAGTGCCCGAATTTCCTATCAAGAAGCGCGAAATTTCATCCAACAATATTTTCAATCATATCCAGGAGTTAAAAAATTCATTGATTATAGTATTGCTACGGCACAAAAAAAAGGCTATACTAACACTATTTTAAACCGAAGTCGATATATTCCTGACATTAACTCCAGTGAAGTGTTAAAAAGAAAAGCCGCCGAAAGAATGGCTATCAACAGTCCAATTCAAGGAAGTGCAGCTGATATCATTAAAAAAGCCATGATAGAAATTTATCGGGAAATAGAAAACCAGAATGATATAAAACTGCTTTTACAAGTCCATGATGAATTAATTTTTGAAGTCCAAGAATCTAAATTAGAATTATACTATCCCCGAATAAAAAAAATAATGGAGAATGTATTTAAATTAAAAGTTCCCTTAGTAGTCGAAGTTCAATATGGAAAAAACTGGGGTCAACTAAAAAATATTTAATGTTAACTGAACTAAAAAACAAAAAAATAGCCTTATTAGGTCTAGGTTTAGAAAACCAAGCTCTCTTAGTTTGGCTAAAAAAGAAGTTCAAAAATATTGATATTAGTATTTGCGATTTTCGCCCCAAAAAAGAATTGAAAAAAAAACTAAGCTCCATAAAAGATTGGACTAAAATAAAATGGCAGAATGGTGAAAGTTTTAATATTAATTTAGATCAATATGATATCTTGTTTCGCTCTCCGGGATGGCCTCGAGCTTGTCCAGGAATTCAAGCTGCTTTAAAAACCGGCACTAAGGTTTCTAGTCCCATGAATATATTTTTTGAATTCTGCCCTAGTCCTAATATTATTGGTGTTAGTGGCAGTAAAGGCAAAGGTACTACTGCTTCCCTAATTACTAAAATTATACAAGATTCGGGAAAAAAAGTTTTTCTAGGAGGAAATATTGGATTAGCTCCTCTAAGTTTTATTAATAAAATAAAAAAGGATGATTGGGTAGTTTTGGAACTCTCCAGTTTTCAATTAGAAGACTTAAATTATAGTCCTAAAATAGCGGTTTTAACTAATCTTTTTAAAGAACACCTATCCCCAGCTGATCCTCATAACCCCAATTTTCACACCTCGATGTCTAATTATAAAAAAGCTAAGATTAGAATCGCCCAATTTCAAAAAAAATCTGACTATCTCTTACTCAATCAAAACCTGAAAAAATCTTTTAATCTAAAAAATATTAAAAGTCAAATAATATTTTTTTCACCCTCAAAAACTCCTAGCTCTTTAGTAGGTAAATTTAATCAAGAAAATATTGGTGCGGCTGAAACCGTAGCTAAAATCTTAAAAATTAAAAAAACTACTAGTAAAAAAACAATTGCCAATTTTTCTAATTTAGAACATCGACTAGAACTAGTTCGAGAACTACCGGGACTCCAATTCTATAACAATAGTTTTTCCACTACCCCCGAAAGTACTCAAGCTGATTTAGAATCTTTCTCCAACAATATCATTCTTCTTGCAGGTGGAGCTGATAAAGGAGCTAACTTTAATAACTTAGCAAAAAGCATAAAAAAACGAGTTAAATTCTTAATTCTTTTTCCGGGCTTAGGAAGTCAAAGAATAAAAGAAGCTTTAATAAAAATACATTATCCTTTAAATAAAATGATAGAAGTAAAAAATATGTCAGAAGCGGTATCAATTGCCTTTAAAAAAAGTCAAACTGGAGATATTATCCTCCTGTCAACCGCTTGTGCAAGTTTTGGCCTTTTTAAAAACTATCACGAACGAGGCAATTTATTTCAAACTGAAGTTAAGAAAATAAAGCTATGATTATATTCTTTTACGGGGAAAATGATTTTAAATTAAATAAGAAAGCTATTAAACTTCAAGATAGATTTATCAAAGAAGTTGATTCCCAGTCTAATAATATTTTTAAATTTTCTGGAGATGACATTAATTTAAATGATCTTTTAGCTCAAATTAAAACTACCTCCCTTTTTTCTGATCGTAAAATGATGGTAATTTCTAATCTTCTAGAATTAAAGAATAAAAAAATATTAACTGAACTTCAAAAAAAACTAGATGATGGATATTTAGAAAAATCTAATGATATTTTTCTTTTTATTGAAAAAAATTTAAAAAAGAAACCTAAACAAGGTTTCACTAAAATCATATCTGGAAAAGAAATGATCCTAAATTCAGAAGAAAAAAAATTCTTTCAAACTCTGGACCAGCAAAAATTTTCTCAAGAATTCAAAAACTTCTCTCCTACTGAATTAAATGAATTTATTCGCTCTGAATTTCAAAAAGTGGGACTTCAAATTACTTCTCGAGCTCAACGACTCCTACTAGAAGCGAACGCTAATAATATCTGGCAATTATATAATGAAATTAAAAAATTAATTTATTTTAAAATTAAGGATCAAGATAAGACTGTTCAAGAAAAAGATCTTAAAAAATTAAGCTCCGAACCCTTCAATGAAGATATTTTTGATTTAAGTGATGCCATTTCTCAAAAAAATATTAAGCAATCTATAAAAATCTTGGAAAAATTACGTCTCTCGGGTTTAGAATTGTCATTTATCTTAAGAATGTTAATTAGACATTTTAAAATTCTATGGCAAATTAGACAATTATTAGATCAAAACTATAACTCCCAAAGGATTATAGCTAATCTAAAGCTTCATCCTTTTGTGATTAATAAAGGAATTAATCAAGCTAAGCATTTTGAAGCCCAAAAAATAAAAGAAATTTTTAATAATTTAAGTGAAATTGATAAAAGCACCAGACAAAGTGATACTAATCCCTGGCTCAGTCTTAATACTTTATTACTTCAACTTTAAAAAATAATGAATAAGTTCAGATACATTTTGGAAAATAAAAAGCCCAAAATGTATGCAGATAAAGTTTAAGTACTATAATTGTCCCGGATTTGGTACATTATATAATGATGCAATTAAGCAAAAATATATGATTACCAAAGAAGCTAGACAAAGACTCAAAATATTAGAATTTTGGAAGCAATATGGCCTTCAAGCCACTACTGATGCCTTTGGGGTTAAAAAATCTACCCTATACAATTGGCAAAAAATATTTAGAGAAGGGGGTGGCAAGATAGAAGCTCTCAATCCTAAATCCCAAGCTAGGATTAACAAGAATAAAAGAGAAATACATCCTCTGATATTAAAAGAGATTAGACGTTTAAGACTAGAGATTTGTCCTAATATGGGTAAAACTAAAGTTAAAAAATTTTTAGATAAATTTTGTGAAATTAATAATTTACCAATATACTCAGAATCAAAGATAGGTAGAATTATTAAAGATAAAGATATATATCATCATAGACAGAAAATATCTCATTTTGGTAAGATTAAAAAAATTAAAAAAACTAAAAAGAAAAGAAAACCTAAGGAATTACAAGTAAATAATCCTGGGGATTTAATAGAGATAGATACTGTTGTTAGATTTCACAATGGATTAAAGAGATATATTATTACCGCTGTTGATACTTTTAGCCGAACAGCTTTCGCTTATGCCTATAACAGAATTAGTAGCTCTAATGCTAAAGATTTTTTTAAAAAATTAGAAGAAGTCATGCCCTTTAATATTAAGGCTGTTCAGACTGATAATGGTTTAGAATTCCATCTCTATTTTAAAAAATACTTAGAAGAGAGAAAAATTGAGCATTATTTCAATTATCCAGGTAGACCATACAAACAGGGTCATATTGAGAAGTTTAATAGGACTATTCAAGAAGAATTCATTGATTGGAGTGGTGAAAAATACTTTGATAATTTAGATGATTTTAATAATTTGTTAATTGATTGGCTTCTTTGGTATAATACCGATAGACCACATTGGAGCCTTGAATTAGTATCTCCGATGAATTATTTGGTTAATAATAATTTTTTTTCCAAAATGACGTGGACTAATACAAACTCTTGCTTTTTTAAAACTTATTTGATATATTTGTTTTAAATAGAATTTATTTCTGTTTTTTTGATTTTTGCTTGGAAAGGGCAATTAGCTCAGTTGGTTAGAGCGCAACACTGATAATGTTGAGGTCGGAGGTTCAAATCCTCCATTGCCCACCAGATATATAGCGGGATAGAGCAGTTGGCAGCTCGCCAGGCCCATAACCTGGAGGTCGTAGGTTCGAGTCCTACTCCCGCAACTATTAGCCTCGGTAGCTCAGTGGTAGAGCAAAGGACTGAAAATCCTTGTGTCGTCAGTTCAATTCTGACCCGAGGCACCCACTTGTGACGGGGTGTGGCCTAGTTGGCTAGGGCGTCTGGTTTGGGACCAGAAGATCGTGGGTTCGAGTCCCACCACCCCGACCAAAAGTAATAAAAAATTAATTAATAAAAATATGCCTAATAAAAAATCGGCTCAAAAAGAATTAAGAAAAGCAAATAAAAGAAGAAAAGAGCATGCAGTAATTAAATCTAAAACTAAAGATTTAATTAAACAAACAAAAAAACAAATTGAAGCTAAAGATAAAAACGTAAAAGATAATTTTAAAAATGTAGCTAAAGCTATTGATAAAATGGCTAAAAAAGGAATTATTAAAAAGAATACTGCCGCTCGAAAAAAATCTAGATTACAAAAAAAGATAAATTCTATTTAATTTATTAAATACCAGGTCTTGGATTTTAGTTTAAAAACTTTTTCTCAGATCTAGGCAAAACAAATGTTAGAAAAAAAAATCAAGGAGAAAATTATTAAGAAATTTCAAACCCATGCTAATGATACTGGATCTCCTCAAGTTCAAATCGCTATTTTAAGTGCTGAGATTGAAGAATTAACTGAACACCTAAAAACTCATATTCATGATTTCTCATCTCGTCGAGGATTATTAAGAAAGGTATCAGAAAGACGACGTCTTTTAAAATATTTACAAAAAGAGGATGAACAAGCTTTCCTAGAATTAGCTAAAAAATTAAAGCTAAAAGTTGCCAATAAAATGATTATTGACGAAGAAGAGGGAAAAGCTAAAGAAGCTGAACTGGAGAAAATAAACGAAGAAACTGAAGAAGACGAAGAAGACTTAGAGTAGAATTATGATTAAACATCCAGAACAACGCGTAGGAATATTGGTCGATATCTCTAATATGTATCATTCGGCCAAAAATTTATTTGGTAAAAAGGTAAACTTTCAAGAAATATTAAAACAAGCAGTCGCAGGACGAAAACTTATTCGAGCGACTGCTTATGCTATAAAAACCGAAAGTGAAGAAGAGATGCCTTTCTTCGAAGCTCTAAGTCAACAAGGATTTGAAGTTAAAATGAAGGATCTTCAAGTTTTTATTGACGGCACTAAAAAAGCTGATTGGGATATTGGTCTAGCTATTGACGCTATTAAACTAGCTGATAAACTAGATGTGATTATTATTGTTTCTGGTGATGGTGATTTTCTCCCCCTAGTTTCTTATTTGCAAAATAATAAAGGCTGTTTAGTAGAAATAATGTCTTTTTCTAAAACTACCTCAACTCGATTAATTGAAGAAGCCGATGATTTTATTGACCTGTCTAAAGATAAGAAATTCCTTATTAACGATTATAAAAACAAAAAAAGAAAATAATAATTAATTAATTAATACTGATCATCAAATACTGAGAACTGTATTTTATACAGGGCTTTAATTTGATGAGCAGTAAAAAAATCTATGAATGAAGAAAAAATTGTTTCTGGATCATGGCTAGGTAAAACCCTAAGTCTAAAAACCGGAAAACTAGCTAAACAAGCTGATGCTTGTGTTTTAGCTCAATATGGCGATACTGTCGCCATGGCTACTGTAGTTCAATCTAAACAAGAGAGAGAAGGAACTGATTTCTTTCCTTTAATGGTTGATTTTCAAGAAAAACTTTATGCTGCTGGAATTATTAAAGGATCTCGCTGGGTTAAACGAGAAGGTCGCCCTAGTGATCAATCAGTTTTAACTGGTCGTATGATTGACCGAGCTATTAGACCTCTTTTTAATGATCAAGAAAGAAAGGACACCCAAGTAATTATTACTGTTCTCTCAGTTGATGGAGAAAATGAATACGATATTGTATCTCTAATTGCAGCTTCAGCCGCTTTAAGTGTTTCCGGTATTGATTGGAAAGGCCCAATTGGAGGAATTAGAGTGGGTTTAATTAATAATGAATTCATTTTTAATCCAACTTATGAACAACAAGAAAATAGTATTCTAGATCTCATTGTCGCTGGTACCGAAAAGAAAAGCATTATGTTAGAAGCTGGAGCTCAAGAAGTAAAAGAAGAAATTATTCTAGAAGCTATTAGACAAGGACAAGAAAAAATGCAAGAAGCTATCAGTCTAATAAAAGAATTACAATCTAAAGTTGAAATAAGCGAAAGAGTTTTACGTAAACAATTAATTGATCCTGAAGAACAAAAAATAAAAGAAGAAAAAGCTAAATTATTAGAAATAGGTAAAGCTTGGTTAAATGATAATATTAAAGAACATCTTTTTAACCAAATATATTACACTAAAAATGAAAGAAAATTAGCTGTTAATATTATTAAAGAGAAGTTAGATGACTACCTATTCTCACAAAATATTGATTCTAGTTCTCGTAATTATATTATAAAGTCACTAGTAGAAGAAATGGTCGAAGCAGAGGTTACTAGTGCTATTCTTAATGATAAAAAAAGAGTTGATGGTCGAGCTCTAGATGAAATCCGAGGCTTATCAGCTGATACCGGAATCTTACCACGAAATCATGGAGTTGGATTATTCTCTCGTGGTGAAACTCAAGTTTTATCCATTGTCACTCTAGGAGCTCCTGGATTAGAACAATCATTAGAGGGTATGGAGGGACAAAGTAAAAAACGATATATGCACCACTACAACTTCCCTCCCTATAGTGTAGGAGAAGCTAGCCCCCTACGAGGAACTGGTCGTCGAGAAATAGGTCATGGAGCTTTAGCAGAAAAAGCCCTTTTACCAGTTTTACCAAAAAAAGAAGACTTCCCTTATACAATTAGAGTAGTTAGTGAAACTCTAGGATCAAATGGTTCATCTTCCATGGGATCTACCTGTGGCTCTTCTCTGGCTCTAATGGATGCCGGAGTTCCAATTAAAAGTCATGTAGCTGGTATTGCTATGGGATTAGCTTCTAATGATGATATGAGTCGCTGGGAAGTTCTAACTGATATTCAAGATTTGGAAGATGGTAATGGAGGAATGGATTTTAAAATCACTGGAACTAAAGAAGGTTTAACCGCTATTCAGTTAGACACTAAAACCGATGGGTTAAAACCAGAAATAATTGAAAAGACTCTAAGCCAAGGTCGCCAAGCCTTAAACCAAATTTTAGAAGTTTTAAATAACGAAATCTCTACCCCTCGACCTGAATTATCACCTTATGCTCCTAGAATTATTAGTTTTCATGTTGATCCAGAAAAAATTGGTTCAATTATTGGTCCGGGCGGAAAAGTTATTAATAAAATCATTGATGAAACCGGAGTATCTATTGATATTGATGATGATGGATTAGTCATGATCTGCTCTACTGATAACGAGAAAGGAAAATTAGCTGAAAAAATGGTTAAAGATATAGTAAAAGATTTTGAAGTTGGAGAAATTTTTAGTGGTAAGGTGGTACGTTTAATGGATTTCGGAGCTTTTGTTCAGCTTAGTCCTAATCAAGATGGATTAGTTCATGTTAGTGAATTAGCTCCTTACCGAGTTGATAAACCTAGTGATATTGTTAAAATCGGTGATCAAGTTCAAGTTCGAATCAAAGAAATTGACTCTCAGGGAAGAATAAACTTAAGTATGAAAAATCTAAAAGAAAACGAACCCTTCTGGGCTAATGAAGCTGGAAAAAGCCAAGGATCCCCAACTTTTAGAAAACCTCAATTTCCAAAAAAATTCTAAAAAATCATTGACTTTTAAGTAATATTAAGATAAGATTTAAAAAAATAATAATATTAAAACCTATGCTTACAATTAAACTTGCCAAGGTTGGTAAAAAAAATAAAAAAGTATTCCGCATTGTTATATCAGAAAAAGCTCGCGATCCTTATGGAAAAGCTTTAGAAATTTTAGGATCATATAACCCTTATAATAAAGAATTAAAGGTAAAAACCGATCGAGTTAAGTATTGGTTAAGTAAGGGATCAACTATGACTCCTTCAGTTAATAATTTATTTATTGATCAAAAAATAATCACTGGAGAAAAAGTAGTTAATTCCAAACCGGGTACTCCTAATAAGAGAAAGGCTGAAAAAGCTGAAAAAGCCGCCGCACCAGTAGAGGAAAAGGTAGAAGAAAAGAAAGAAGAAGTAGAAAAAGTAACTGAACCTGAACAAAAACAAGAAGAAGCTAAAGAAGAGGAAAAAAGTCAAGAATAAGGTTTTCTTGACTTTTGACCTTAATTTAGATATAATAAAATCAGAGTTGATTAATCAACTTTAGTATTATTAACTAAAAGTTCTTACAAATTTGTCAAAAACAATTTGCAGGAATTCAGTGTGTGACTATGTCAGAACATCTAGACAAGCAATTTTTAGAAACTGTTATTAAATCCATTGTTAACGTGCCTGAAGCCGTAACAGTAGAAAGAACAGTTGACGAACGTGGAGTTCTTTTGACTTTAAAAATCGACCCAAGTGATATGGGATTCGTAATTGGACGTCGTGGACAAACAGCTCAAGCTATTAGAACATTATTAAAAGTAGTTGGGGCTAGAAACAATTCTCGTGTCAACTTAAAAATCTACGATCCAAATAATGGAAATCGTCCCGCTAGAAAGAATGAATCTTCTTTAGATGATCCATTAGATACTTCTGCGATTGATGATTTAAAAATTTAATTTAATTTTTTAAAAATCAAAATATAACAAAAGACCACAATGTGGTCTTTTGTTTTAAACTTATGAAATTTAATATTATCACCATCTTTCCCAACATTCTTAACTCCTATTGGCAAGAAGGGATTATAAAAAAAGCTTTAGAAAAAAAAATCATAAAAATTAAAGCTCATAATCTACGAGACTTCACTACTGACAAACACCAAACAGTTGATGATACTGTTTATGGTGGCGGAGCTGGAATGCTTTTAAAAATAGAACCTCTGTATCGAGCTTTAAAAAAAATAGCGCCAAAAAAAGGACAAACTAAAAAGAAAATAATATTATTATCAGCACAAGGAAAAACTTGGAATCAATCTTTAGCTAAAAAATATAGTCAATTAGATGAATTAACTTTAATTTGTGGTCGTTATGAAGGAGTCGATGAAAGAATTAAGAACTTCATTGATGAAGAAATATCAATTGGAGATTATATCTTAAGTGGTGGAGAACTGGGGGCCGCAGTAATAATAGATTCAATTTCCAGATTAATGCCTGGAGTTTTAGGAAATCAAGAAAGCTTAGAAGATGAATCCCATAATCAAAGTGGCTTACTAGAATATCCTCAATACACTAAACCAGCTGTGTTTAAAAAAATGACTGTTCCAGAAGTACTTTTATCTGGACATCATAAAGCTATTGAGGATTGGAAAAAAAAGAATATCAAAAAGAAATCCTAATACCATAATTTAATTATTTTACAGTATTTTACACACATTACCACCAACTATTGACAAATAAAAACATCTATGATATAATCCAAAGATAATAATAAGTTCCTTAACAAATAGTTAGGCTTGGTTTCACGATTAAGTATTTAAAACCTTTGAATATTTAATCGTGAATTTAACCGAAGTTTAACTTAAAAATTACTGAAAATGAAAAAAAATGTTCTAGCCATAATGATCATGGCTTTCGCACTAATATTTAGTGCTTGTACTAAAAATGAAGATGATATGTTATTAACTGGGGGAAAAGTTAACGACAATAACTTTTTCACAAAAGTAGAGCTACACTATTCCACCGGAATGATGACTAAATCTACAAATAGCAATAAAATGCTAGTAGAGTCCGGTGGTGAAATCACTGGAGTAATAGACTACTTTTTCTCCTTCTGGCTAGAGCCAGCCAATGGAGAAGAAATAGCTGAGGGAACTTTTAAAATTGTAAACGCAACAAATCAGGTCGTTTATCAATCGATCAATCCAGAAAATGGGATTGATATAAAATTCCCAACACTGGGAACTTACACATTAACAGTCACCGGTACATTCGGTGGAAACCCATTTAATTTTACGGGGATTACCGTTAATGTAGTGGAACCTGGAGAGGTTCCTGAAGATCCAGTAGATCCAGATCCAGTATCTAACTCATTGACCTCACCGGTTAATTTGAGTAATCTAGCATTTTCTGGAAACAGCAACGTCACCGTAGACATAGCTGTTAAAAAGGAGGCCTACCTAATTAATGGCACCAATTGGTTCTTTGTAAAAAGAACTAATGGGACAGGGTTCCAACAACTAAACACCGTCACAAATGATGGTGATTCAATCAGATTTACCCTGATTATGCCAAAAACAAATGGAACAGTGATGGAATTCAACATAGGATGCTATCTTAATGGTAGCCCAATGTGGATGACCCCATCAGCTGGGGAAACACCATCCATACTGGCTGGCACCAGTGGTAATCCTTACTCAGACTCTGAGAATTATTTTGCCATGAAACTAACAGTTTCGGGTCAAAATTTAATTCTAAAAACCATTAGTGGGGAAATAGTTCTCACTAATGATCCAACACTTAACCCTCCTGCTACCATCCCAGGTAACGCTGGTGATGGAGAAGATGGTGAATACACAATACGCTGGAGTGGGTATACCCACTTCTTCAAAACCGCTGAGGTATCACCTGCCTTCCGATATAAAGTCGGCGAGGCATGGACCTATCTAGTAGTAAGCCCTTATAGTGAAAACGCGGAATATTTTAAAGTAAATATTCCAAGTAACACAAGTGGCCAGATGCATTTCCAATTCGGAAAAATGTCTGGAACAACTTTTATTCCAGATTATGCTGGAATGGCGCCTAGTATGTACTATGACGCCGAAATAGGGCACCTAGTAAAAAACATCTAAAACATAAGCCTTTCACTAAGAAAGGCTTTTTTATTACTCAAAATTAAACTAATCTAAAATTATTATCTCCAATTTTCTCTAAATGTCCTTTAATCATAAATCCGGAAGCTTTTCTATGACCTCCTCCACCAAAAATAGCGGCTAACTTAATGCTATCAATATCTTTTCCCACTGACCCTACTCTTAAACTACCCTTAACAATACCATAATTCTCTTCTCGTAATAATAAAACAAGATCAGCTTCAGATAAATTACTTAAAAAACCAACCACATCACCAAAAGTATCACTATTCCAAACTGAAAATTCAGCTTTAAGACCCTGTAGATCCTCAAAAGATAAAACTGAAACAGCTATATTATACTTTTTATTTATCCTTAAATTATTTAAAGCTAAGCCCCAAAGTTTCATCTCAACTAACCCTTTATTGCGCCAAGTATTATCAACTAAACGAGGAAATTGAGCCCCTAAACTTAAAAGTTCAGCAGCCACTCTTAAAGTTTCACTAGTAACCGAAGGATAAAGCAAATTACCAGTATCAGATAAAATTCCAGCCAATAAAGCATTGGCCATGTTTCGATTTATCTCTAAATCATTAACTTCAATAAAATTATACAAAACTTCCGCCGTAGAAGATAAAGGCACCCGAATCTCAATATCAGCATAAGTATCGATCGGAACATGATGATCAAACTCTACTATTATTGTTTTTAATTTTAATTCCTGAGCTTTTTCAATATTAATCTTAAGAGCAGTACGCTCAATTGAACCACAATCAACAATAATCACTAAATCAAAAAATTTAAAAAAGTCATCGCCGACATTCTTCTCCAAATCAAAGCGATGACTAATAATTTTTTTTAAATCTTCTTGACTTCCTAAAATTTCTTCCTCATTTACTAAAAAAGAATATTCTCCCTCCTTCTTTCCTTCAGCTAAAGCTAGATAATTTTTATCCAAAGCTTTAACAATTTCAATTAAAACATCTAAAGAAGCTAAAGCATCCACATCAGGACTAAGATGGGATACTAATAATATGTTCTGAGCTTTTAAAATTTCCTGCCAAACCAAGCGAGCTTTTCTTTTTTCAACTGTATTAAACATAAATAATATTATTCTCCCTGCTTAATCTTCTCTAAAGTATCTTCAATTTTTGAAACTCTTTTTAGACCATCATCTATTTTCCACTCCAAAAAAGGACCCTTAGTTAAATTAAATCTTTTTTTAATAATCTCAGATAATACTTTAGATTTCTTTCTTAAATTTTTCAAAGCAGTTCCAGAAAATTTATCTGGTAACACTGAAACTGAAATTTTAGCCACTGAGAAATCAGGCGCACATTTTACCGCTGTAATAGTTACTAAAAAACCAGGGGACTCAAGTTCCCTTAAAAGAGCGGTAGCTAAAATTTCTTGAACTGCTTCATTAATCTGCCCCTTAGACATATTTTTAAAAATCTCTTTCTAACTCCTCTTCTTTATAGAAAAGAAGGGTATCTCCAACCTCAATTATCGGTCGTCCTTCATAATTAATCCCACACTCTTTTCCTTGTTCAACAGAATTGACATCTTGTTTACCGGACTGTAATTTACTAATCTTTCCTTTATCAACAAAAGCTTCATGACGCCATATCTCCACCATAGCATTATTCTCTATCTCACCCTCTAAAACTTTACCACCAACAATTTGCGATTTATTCTCAGTTCTAAAAATAGCTAGAACTTCTAACTTACCTAAATCTTTTCTAACTATTTCCGGTTGATAAATATTTTTCATCTCTGATCTCACATATTCAATCAAATCATAAATAACGCTAAAAGTATTAACTTTAATATTTTTTTCTCGTAATAGATCCTCTACCTGAGCTGAAACCTTAACATTAAAACCTAATATCTGAGCTTGAGAATCTTCAGCTCGCTTTACATCCCCCTCTCCAATATTACCCAAACCTTTATGAATAATTTTAACCTTAATTTTCTTAGTATTTATTTTCATTAAAGATTCTTCAATAGCTTCAGCGGTTCCTAAAAAATCAGCTTTAATAATTAAATTAATTTTTAAAGAATCATCTTCAACCTCACTAGTAACAGGGGCTTGTTCAGATTGAAGTTTAGAGCTAATTTTTTTAGTTTTAAGTCGACGACCTTCACCCACTTCCAAAATATCTCCCACTTCTGGTAAAATTTTTAGCCCTAAAACTCGAGCTGGATCAGAAGGTTCAGCCCTATCAATATCCTCTCCTTTATAATTCTGCAAAGCCCGAACTTTACCATAAACTATACCATTAAAGCAAAGTTGATCCCCTACTTCTAGAGATCCATTTTGAACTAAAATAGTAGCTACGGGACCCGCCCCCTTATCAATATTAGACTCAATAATTGTTCCGATAGCCGAAGCTTCAGGATTAGCCTTTAAATTTTCAGCTTCCATTTCTCGAGCCAATAAAACCATATCTAAAAGATCCTCTATTCCCTGCCCAGCTAAAGCTGAAATAGGAACACAAACGGTTTTTCCACCCCAATCTTCAGGAATAATATTTAATTTTGATGATAATTCTTGCTTAGTTCGATCAATATCAGCCTCCTCCTTATCAATCTTATTTATCGCTACGATAAAAGGAATTTTAGCTGCTTCAATAATTCTAAAAGCTTCAATAGTTTGTTGTTTAACTCCATCATCAGCCGCCACTACTAAGATAGCAATATCCGCTACTTTAGCTCCCCTAGATCTCATAGCTGTAAAAGCTTCATGCCCTGGAGTATCAATAAAAGTAATTTTTTGATCCTTTCGTATTACTTGATAAGCTCCAATATGCTGAGTAATACCTCCCGACTCCCCAGCCGTAACATTAGTTTTTCTAATAGCATCTAATAATTTAGTTTTTCCATGATCAACATGTCCCATAACTACAATAACTGGAGGTCGAGTTTCTAATTTAGACTGATCTTCTTTTTTTATAGCTTCCGCTAAAATTTCTTTACCACTATCCTGCTCTACAACATCCTCTTCAGTTTTTAAAACCATTTCTAAACCTAATTCTGCTCCAATAATGGCCGCTGAATCAAAATCAATTTTTTCATTCATCGAAACAAAAACTCCATTCTTCATCAATTCTTTCAAAACCATATTAACTGGTAAATTAGCTCGAGAGGCTAAATCCTTAACTGTTATAAAATGCCCAATTTCAATTTTTTTTATTTCTTTTTTAACTAAAGCTTCTTGCTCTTTTTTAGCTTTCTCCTCCATTTCTCGCTGTCGCTCAACCTGGGCCATAAAAACTGGCCAACCTCTAATAATTTTCTTAGCTATCATTTTATCAACCTTAATAGCTTTATTACCAATATTAAAACCCATTTGAGGTAAAAGTTGACGCAACTCAAAGGGAGAAACTTTTAAAATTCGAGCTAATTCTGTAATATTCATTTATTTTTTATTAATTCTATTCATCTTATCTTAACCTATTTATCATTTTTAGTCAATAAAAACAAGCTAAAATTCACAACCACAATATTTTTGACGATAATATTCTTTTTCCTTAGACCTTTCCACTGATTTTTTAAATAAATCCTGTCTATCAAAATCAATTTCTAAAAAATTTAAACCATGCTCTAAAGCGATACCTTGACCAAACTCCTTTATCCTTCCCAAATCTTTATAAACACTAGTAACCAGAGTAGTATAAAAATTATCAATTCCATTCTGTTTGGCTATTTGAGCTGTTTTCTCTAAGCGATCATGATAACACAACCAACAACGAGATCCTCGTTCTGGCTCCTGTTCTAAACCCTTTATCATCTCTAACCAAACTTTATGACTATATGGTTCAATAATTAATTTTAAATTATAATCCTCAGCCAATTTTTTAACTCCTTGTAATCTTCTTTCATACTCCTCATAACTATCAATATTAGGATTATAAAAATAAAGCACTGGTTCATATTTTTTCATTAAAATATCAGACAATAAATAGTCACCACAAGGAGCACAACAAATATGAACTAAAACTTTTTTTCGATCTTGAAAATAAAAAAATATAACTAAAACTAACATTAAAAGAGCTAAAGCCCCCAAAGCTAAAAGCTTGCCTTGACTCTGTAATAACAAAGCACTAAAACCAAAAAAGGCTGCTACTAAATAAAAAAACAAAACAGCTTTTCTCTGACTAAGTCCCAAGTCTAATAATCGATGATGAAGATGTTTGCGATCAGCTGACCTAAAAGGATTTTTACCCGCCCACAAGCGACGAATAATAGTCCATAAAAGATCTAAAACCGGTAAACCTAATACTAAAAGAGCAATCGCTATTTTTCCTCCCGAAATGATAGCCAAAACCCCTAAAATATAGCCTAATAAAATAGAGCCACTTTCACCTAAAAATATTTTGGCTGGATTAAAATTAAAAACCAAAAAACCCAACAACACCGCAAAAAAGGCTAAAGAAGCTAAGGCTAAATCAGCTTGATAATATTTGGTACTAATAGTAAATAAAAAAATTATTAAAGCTCCAATGGCCGAAACTCCTGAAGCTAGGCCATCTAAACCATCTAGAAGTTTAGTAGTATAAATCATACCTAAAAGCCAAATAAAGATAATCAAAGAACTTAACCCCCAAGAAAAAGGGATAAAACCACCCAAAGGATGACTAACCTCTTCAATCCTCACTCCACCCCCAATAACCGCTATAATCGCTAAAATAGGTCCAATAAGCTGCCAAATTGGCGCTAAATTATACTTATCATCCAATATTCCTCCAATTAATAGAAAAATAGCTCCAACAAAAAATCCCAACCAATGATGATAGTTTAAATCACCTGCTACTAGGTGTTCTTTAAAAATAAATAAAACTAAAAAAAATGATATAAAAATCGCTAAACCACCCATTAAAGGAATAGGCTTAGAATGAATCTTTCTTTCAATATTAGGTTTATCAACTATCTGAAAACGAAGCGCCATCTTTCTCACTATTAAAGTAAAAATGATTGAACTACTTAAAGATAGAATAAAGACCGAGATATATAACATAATAGTATTGACAAAAAGGTAAAAACAATATATATTTAAACTTGGTTACTTAAAATTATAATATGGAATCGTTGAGAAGAATGAAAAGGGCCGCTGAAAAAGTGGTCACACTGGTAGAAGATGGACTCTTAGAAAAAGAGTATCTTCTACAGAAAAAGATAATAAAAAACCAATATCCTGAGGAAGGAGAAATAGTAGCCCGAGAGGCTGCTCTCCTAATACTGGAACAGGAATACATCGAAGATATTCAAAAATATCAACGTTGTAAAAGATTCCTAAAAAGGATAGAGGACCTCAACAAAAATTAACCAAAAAGCAAAAGGATTGCCAGTAATGGCAATTTTTTTATATTCAAAGAACTATTATAACTTCTTAGCCTTCTGAGTTTCTATCTCTCCTCTTTCATTAATGAAAACAATATCACGTCGATCCAATTGTTTACCAATAATTAAATTAGCAATTTCATTTTCAATTTTATCTTGTAATAATCTTCTTAAAGGTCGAGCCCCAAATTTAGGATCATATCCCTCTTTAGCCAATTTTAATAAACCAGCATCATCATAAAGAAGTTCAATTCCCTTAGTTTCCAAATTCTTCGCCATTTTATTAATCATCAATTTAGCAATTGATAAAATATTATCTAAAGTCAAAGGCTTAAAAACAATAATTCCATCAAAGCGATTTATTAACTCCGGTCGCATAACTTTGATTAAATGTTCGTCAATTAAAGTTTGTTTAATAATCTCATTGGCCATATTTTCTTTAACGGCTTCTTGAATAAACAAAGCTCCGGCATTAGAAGTAGAAATAATAATAGTATTAGTAAAATTAATGGTACGCCCCTGACCATCAGTTAATCGCCCATCATCTAATATCTGTAAAAATAGGTTTAAAATATCAGGATGAGATTTTTCAATTTCATCAAATAATATTAAAGAAAAAGGTTTTTTTCTAACAGCCTCGGTTAAGTATCCTAAAGTTCCATCGGTATCACCAATCATTTTTTTAACACTATCAGCCAATTGATATTCACTCATATCTAATCTAATCATATCATCTTCAGCCCCAAAATAAATCTCAGAGACTGACTTAGCTAACTCAGTTTTTCCCACTCCAGTTGGACCCAAAAAAAGAAAACTAGCAATCGGGCGACTACCTTCTCGTAATTGAGCTCGAGCTCGTCGCAAACTACCGGCCACAGCCTTAACTGCTTCTTCCTGACCAATCATTCTATTATGAATTTTCTCTTCTAAATTTAAAAGTTTTTCGCTTTCCGATTCACTAACCTTAGAAACTAATATTCCAGTTAAATCACTAACCACTTCAGCGACATCATGTTGGCTACAAATCTTTTTACTAGGATCATTAGCCACCATCTTAGAGTTCTTAACAGCAACCGCCCTAATAATTTCAATAGCTTTAGCGGGTAAAAATTTATCATTAATATATTTAACTGATAAATTAACTGCTGCTTCAATAGAGTTATAATCAAAATATATACCATATCGCCCTTCAATTCCGGCTATCTTACTCTCGATCATATAAACAGCATCATTAAAATCAGGTTCCTTAACATTAATAACACTCATTACCTGGGCTAAAGCTTTACCTTCAATATAATTAGTATAATTTTCAGAATCGACCGAAGCTAAGCAATATATTCCACGACGACTTAAGGTTTCCGCTAAAACTTCTGATAATTCTAAACTTTCCTCAGCTCCAGCTGAAATACCCATAATATTTTCAATATTCTCAATATAAAGAATAATATTTTTAGAGCGACGCATCTCATTAATTATTTGCAATATTCTATCCTGAGCCTGAGAAGGGGATGTTCCACTTAAAAGTCGAGAAACATCTAACTCCACCAACCTTTTATCCTTAAAAAAATGAGGTACCTCTTCCTTAACCATTAATTGAGCAATACCCTCAATAATAGTTCGTTTTCCACAACCATTTTGACCAACTAATAAAACTCCGCTAGAACCACCTTCCAATGACTCAAAAATTTGCCTAATTTCCTGATCTCGAGCTACACAAAATTCATAATAACCATATTTAGCCATGACAGTCATATCACGAGAAAAATAATCCACCGTAGGACTCGCTACTGAGGTATAAGCTCGATTCATACTACTGGCCGGCTTCAAACGAGCCATCTTCTTAAAAATCTTATAATCCTGACGCATTTTTTCATTAATCCTAAACCATTTAACTGCATTAACAATTTTATCTTGCGAAACATTTAATTCATAAAGTATTTCTTGTAAAATAGGGTTTTTTTGATAAGAAAAAAGAATGACATTTAAAACTCCAATACTAGACTGCTTATTAAAATAGGCGTCGGTAAAGGCCGCTAAAATGATCTCTTGAACATGATCAGAAAAAATTAAATTACTTGATTCTTCCTTATGCGCATCAGTTGAAGCTAGATAATTTTTTAATAAATCAACTAATTGTTTAATATTAACATTCAATCTAATAAAGAGGCTAGATATAGTTCGAGATCTTAATAGAGACCAAAATAAATGAATAGTACTAACCTCTTTTTGTTTTAATTTTTGAGCTAATAAATAAGAATTTTCAATTATTGTTAAAAGCTCTTCACTTAAAGCTTCATTAACCTCAATGCTCGGTAATTTATTATAATCAAGATTAAAGTCTTTTTTTCTAGATTTAATAACCTTAATCTTCTTTAAAGAAGCCTGAGCTTCGCTACGACGATAAATAATAAAAGCTAAAAAGAAAAAAGAAATTAAAAACCATAAAACCAAAAAACTATCTGATTCATAAAAATTAATCCAAGTAATAAATCCTTGATCAAAATTAAGATAAATCCAGAATAAAAAAGCTAGTACCCCCGAAACGGCTAAAAGATAAGAAACTAAATCAATAATCTTATCAACCTTTTTCTTTAATCTTCTTAAAAATATTAAAGACCTCTTCGGTCTATTATTAAAATATAAAGTCCTACCTAAGAAAACCAAAGCTAGTCCTGCTTTATAGGTTCGAATAAAATCTTCCGATTCGGGAACAAAAGCTTCAATATTTTCTTTTTTATTCATATTAATCAAAAATCTTAAAATATATTAAACGCAAAAGGATAATTGGCAATCCCAACCATAATAAAATAATAACCATAGATAAGGCTACAAAAAACAAAAAAACTATAAATCTAAAAATAATTTGAAATAACCTAATAAAAAAACTAATGAGACGACTAGCAAAATCGCTCTGTCCATACATCGGTCTAAAAAGATTTTTTAGCCAAACCCCAGCTCCAATTACTATCCATCTTTCTCTTAAAAAATTAGCTAAAAACTTTAAAAGACGAATAAAACCAGTGCTATACCACCATAAAGGAAAATAAACCAAATCCCAGATAACTTGGACTGATATTTTGCCTAAATAAAAGAAAAAATTGTTTTTCATATAATAAAATAATAGCAAATTTTACCCCCAAAAGCAAAAGCCCCCTCTTTAAAAGAAGGGGCTTTAATAACCTTAATTATTTAACCGAAACTAACACTTTATCCTTTAAATCTAAATCAATTAATATCTTATCTCCATCCTTAACCTTGCCTTCAATAATATTTAAAGCTAATTCATCTAAAATCAGGCTTTGAATAACTCGTTTCAAAGGACGAGCCCCAAAACTAGGATCATAACCTTTATTAGACAACTCTTTTTTTAACTTAGAACTAATTTTAATCGAAATATTTTTATTTTTTAATCGAGCTTCCACTTTATCTAGCTCTAATTTAACTATTTTTTCTAGAGAATCTTTAGATAAGCTCTTAAATAATATAATTTCATCAATTCGATTTAAGAACTCTATTTTAAAATGATTTCTTAAGATATCATCAATTTTAGATTTCATCTCCTCTTGTCGATAAGTATTCTGTTGCTCCTGATTTTCACTACCATTAAATCCAATGGAATACTGTTTAATAACTTCATTACCTAAATTAGATGTCATAATAATAATGGTATTTTTAAAATTAACTTTTCGACCCTTAGAGTCAGTTAAAACACCATCATCTAATATTTGTAAAAGAATATTAAAAGTTTCCGGATGAGCTTTTTCAATTTCATCAAACAAGATAACACTATAAGGACGACGACGAATTCGATCAGTTAATTGCCCACCATCATCATGACCAATATAACCAGGAGGTGAACCAATTAACTTAGCTACGCTATGCTTTTCCATAAACTCACTCATATCTAAACGAACTAAAGCATTCTCATCATTAAATACTAAACGAGTAATAGCTTTAGCTAATTCAGTTTTTCCTACTCCACTAGGACCCACAAACAGAAAAGACCCAATCGGTTTTTTTTCTTCATTAATACCAGCCCGACTTCGACGTATAGCATTAGAAACAGCTACGACTGCTTCATCTTGACCGACAACAGCCTTTTTTAATTCTGACTCTAATCGAGATAATCTTTTTAACTCACTTTCCAACATTTTATCAATCGGAATTCCAGTCCAACGAGCTACTACCTTAGCAATATCTTCCTCATCAACTTCTTCTTTTAAAATATGTTGTCCTTTTTTCTGAATTTTAAGTAAATCTTCTTGTTTTTTCTTAACATCTTTCTCTAATTGAGGGATAAGTGAATACCGAATCTCGGCTACTTTAGTTAAATCATCCCCTCGACGCTCAATAATATCAGCCTCCATTCTTAATTCATCTATTTTCCTTTTTGATTCTCTAATTTTGGATATTATTTCTTTCTCATTATTCCAATGAATCTCTAATTGATTAGATTTCTCTTTTAATTCTTCTAATTCTTTATTTAATTTATCTCTCTTAGTATTACTATTATTCTTGTTTTTACTAACCATCCCAGCTTTAACTATTTCTAAACGTCTAATTTCTCGCTTCATATTATCTAACTCTTCCGGCATAGAATCTATTTCCATTCTTAAAGCTGAAGTAGCCTCATCAATTAAATCAACTGCTTTATCAGGTAAAAAACGATCAGAAATATAGCGACTAGAAAGTTTGGCTGCCGCAATAATAGCTTCATCGGTAATTCGAACTCCATGATGAACTTCATATTTTTCTTTAATTCCTCGTAGTATTGAAACTGTGTCTTCAATACTCGGTTCAGCTACATAAATAGGTTGAAAACGTCGCTCCAAGGCGGCATCTTTTTCAATATACTTTTGATATTCTTTAGTAGTAGTAGCTCCAATAGTTCTAACCTCACCTCGAGCTAAAGCTGGTTTTAACATATTAGAAGCATCCATCGATCCTTCACTGGCTCCAGTTCCCACTAAAGTATGAAGTTCATCAATAAAAAGAATTATTCGTCCCTCTTGTGATTTAATTGTTTTTAAAACAGATTTAAGGCGCTCCTCAAATTCACCTCGAAATTTAGCTCCAGCTACTAAAGATCCTAAATCTAAAGAAACCACCTCTTTATTCTTTAACATTTCAGGAACATCACCACTAACAATTCTTTGTGCTAATCCTTCCACTATAGCTGTTTTTCCAGTACCAGCTTCACCAATTAATACTGGATTATTCTTGGTTCGTCGTAAAAGCACTTGCATAATACGTCTAATCTCAGTATCACGACCAATAACAGGATCTAATTTTTCTTGTCGAGCTAATTCAGTTAAATTAACAGTATATTTTTCTAAAGTTCTAAATTTACTTTCTGGCTCTGGATCAGTAATCCGTTGATTACCGCGTAATTCTTTTAAAATATCTAAAACAATTTGATATTCAATTTTAAAACTAGCTAAAACACTTTGGGCTGGAGTTTTAACCCCAATCAAAGCTAAAAAAATATGTTCCGTAGAAATAAATTCATCGGACATTCGATCAGCCTCCTTCTTAGATCGATCAAAAATAGCTACCACCTCTCCAGTACCTTGAACAGATTGAACAGCCTCAAAATTAGTATTTTTCGTTTTTACCCGAGGCATCTTATTTATCTCATTAACAACATAAGATTCAAGTATTTCTGGATCTATTTTAAGTTTTTCTAAAACTACTCTAACTAAACTCTCATTTTGCTGTAACAAAGCTAATAATAAATGTAGACCCTCTATATATCGTTGTCCAAACTCAGAAGCAATTACTTGAGCATTAATAATAGCTTCCTGAGATCTACTAGTAAACTTATTAAACATAAAAAATGGATTATATAAATTAGCAGTCAATTACATAGACTGCTAATAGTATAAACTAAAAGATAAATTAGGTCAAGGGTAAAAACAGAAAAACAATTTATTTAATCAACTAAAAAGCGTTTCAATACCAGCAGTATTCACCCAATAACTACGAGAATTCTTTTTTAAAAGTTTTTTTATTTCCCCTCTTTGAATACTCAACTTTCCCCCAGCTTCATCATCAGCTAATAATATATTAGAATAAACACCATCTAAAAATGATATATAAAAAATATTATCATTTTTTTCCTGCAAAGACAGAATTTCTATTAACTCTGATAATTGCTTATCTTGACCACCACCAGAAGTGTTAAGATGCTTAGCCTCTAATAAAAATATTTTATTCTCATCTTTAATAATTAGATCTAGTCTTTTATTCTGTTTTTGTATTTATTCTTACATTTAACTGTTGCTTAACCGCCCTTAAACTAAAAATATTAGAAAACTTAGCTACACATTTATTCTTCTTTTGAAAATCATCCCAATTTAAAACCCTTTCGAAACCCTTCTTTTGTAATATAAATAATAACTTTTCTTCTCCTCGACTCCCTTTTTTACGGCTAGAATTAGAATCCAATATTGCCTGTATCCACTCTTCCGGAACATTTTCATTTAAAATTCTATTTTTAAAATATCTTTTACTAATATTTTTTAATAAATTTAAATCTTTTTTTACAAAATCTAAAACATTATCACAAGCATTAATAAAACAAGAAAATTCTGAGCAAACAGAAAATTCATTTAAAATTGTGGCTAAGGATCTAAAATATCGATCTACAACAACCCTCTTCTCTTTCTTTTCTAAAAGAGTTTTAATAGTTATTAAATGATTTTTAATTTCTCTGGTATTGTTTATATATTTTTGAATATTAGGATTTCTTTTATCAAAAATATAAAAATCATCCAAAGCTGGCTCTGGATTCTCCTGAGATATCTTAAAACAAAGTAGATTGTTGGGAATAATTTTCACGATAAATATAGTTTAATAATTTATAAGCCATGTCAAAAGACATTCTTTTACGATTATTATCTCGGAAATTAGTTAAAAAGAAAGAAAAATACTGCTCCCTATTCTTATTTAACTCTTCATTAAATTTCTTCATTAACTCCTCTTGTTTTTTTATGGATATTTCTTTTTTAAAAATTATATGAGCCAGGTTTCTTGAAGTATTTTTACCTACTAACCCCTTAATATTATAATCTCTAATATCCTCTAATTGAATTTTTTTACCATTTTTGCTATCTATAGCCCGTAAAAATAAAATATTATTCTCTATTTTTTTCTTTAAATCTTTAGAAATTTTAAATAACTTTCTATTATTCATACTCTGTAACGCCATCTCGATTTCATACTCACCTGAACCCAAATAATCTTCTGTTAATCTAAAAATACCTAAATCATTTCTTGACTCCTTTATTCGACTAATAAACTCCCCACCAAATTGCCAATTATATCGCTTTTCAATTATAAAAGATATCTTTTTTTCTTGAGGAAAAATAGTAGCCTCAATTTTATTAAAATCTACATCTTTTTTCTTTTTTTTAAAATAAAAAGATATTACATTATATGAAGTATCTTCAAAAACTCTCTCAGAAAAAATATTTAATTTAACAATTGGAAGGTACCCCAAAAATTTGACACTTTCTCCATGCATTCCTACAATGTGAATATATGAAAAAAACATTTAAAATCTCTAAGGAGATAAAAGATCAAATTTTAGAAAGAGTTAAAGAAGGGTCATCTTCTGTCCCTAAAATAGCCGAAGAACATGGTATTAGTCCTAATACTATCTATAGCTGGTTAAGTCGAACTATTAAAGCTCAGCCTAGTTGGAGAGAATATTCTAGTTTACAGAAACAAAATAAGGAGTTATTAGCTCTAGTAGGAGAGCTAACTATTAAATTATCTCAAACCCAAAAAAAGATTTAGCTATGAAAAGAGATAATAAGTCTCAGATAGCTAAAGATCTAGGCATATCTCGTCAATTAATATATTATCCAGCATAAACAAGAAATAAAAGATTGGAATTTAAAGGTTAAAATAGAAGAAGTTTTACATGATTTTCCTAGTTACGGACATAAAAGATTGGCTGTTCATTTGAAAATTAATAAAAAAAGAATACTTCGAGTAATGAAATTATTTGGTATTAAGCCCTATCGTCGCAAAACTAAGAAATTTAAGTATGTTAAAGTAAATAGAGACATAGAATTTCCTAATCTATTATTAAATAATATACCCGAGTATCCCAATCATATCTGGGCTAGTGATTTTACCCATATTAAATATCAGGGAAAATTTATATATTTAGCTACTATTATTGATTTATATACTAGAAAAATAGTTGGATTTAGTATTTTAACTAATCATAGTAATCAATTGATAATTAATGCTTTGTTTTCAGCTACCAACAACAATTCGATAGCCAAAATAATTCATTCTGATAGAGGCAGTGAATACACCTCTTATGATTATTCAGGTATTTGTAAAAATTTAGGAATAAAACAATCTATGAGTAGGCCAGGATGTCCTTGGGAAAATGGCTATCAAGAATCATTCTACTGTCAGTTTAAATTAGATTTAGGTGATCCTGATAGATTTGGTAGTTTAGGAGAATTGATATATAATATTTATAGAACTATTTATAGGTATAATAATTTAAGAATACATTCAAAATTAAAAATGCCGCCTGTTATTTACAGCCGGCTTTATCAGGAATCTTGCAAGAATAGTGTCTAATGAAATGGGTACCTTCCATTACTACCAAATTTGACAAAACAAAAGAAAGGTGTTAGAATAACCGAATTGTTCATTTAAAACTATATATAATGAAAAATTTATGTACCATTAAAGGAAAGGGAAATAATAGATATTATTTCCTGAATAATCTAATACAATACCAAAATATTTGGTATTGTGAAATATTAGACTTAGAGCTCATGCCCATTAGGGACAATGTCCAAATGGTTGAGTTTGAGTCAATAAATTTTATTGACTATAATTGTAAAGAAAACAAAGAAAAAAAACAGTGGCTCATCAAATGCGCCACTGAAAATAAAAGGATTAGTCCTTCTTTTAGAGAAGAGCAAATCAAGAAAATAAAAAACTATCTTCAGATAGTTTAAAATTATCGAGGGTCGTCCAATAACGACTCTTTTTTATTTCTTAAATAGCTTTTTAATAACCTCATTTAAGTTATTCAAAAAGATAAAATTAATATTTTTAAAAGTATCTTCTAATCTTTTTTGATCTTTGACAGAAGCCGATAAAAGAACCTGCTTAAACCCCATCTTACTAATCTCCCTTAACCGTAAATCAATTTGATTTACTGAGCGAATCTCGCCACTTAAACCTAATTCACCTAAAACCATTAATCCTTGAGGTAGTTCTTGACCTAAAAACGAAGAAATAATAGCTAAAGAAGCAGCTAAATCTAGAGCGGTATCGTTAGTTTTAAAGCCACCCACTACATTCAGAATAATATCTTGATTACTTAAATCTATTTTTTGTTTTTTAGAAATAACCGCGGCCAAAACTTGAACTCGATTTAAATCAAAACCCGAAGCCTTTCGCTGTGGATAACCAAAAACAGTACGACTAACCAAAGATTGAATATTAATTAAAAATGGGCGTTGTCCTTCTACTACACAAGAAAAAACTGAACCTGGAAACGAAACCGAAAGATCAGATTCTAAAAAAGAACTACTAGGATCTTTTAACTCAATAAATCCCTTAGCCGTCATCTCTAAAACCCCAATTTCATTAATACTACCAAAACGATTCTTTAAAGATCGGATAATTGAATGACCACCACGACCATCATTTTCTAAAGACAATACGACATCAACTAAATGTTCTAAAGATTTAGGTCCGGCTACTTGCCCATCTTTAGTAATATGGCCAATCAAAAAAACTGGAACATTATATTTCTTAGCTAATTCCATAAACTTAACTGTTACTGCTCTAATTTGACTAATACCACCCGCCTCATTAGCTAAAGTAGCTGAATAAATGGTTTGGATAGAATCAACTACTAATAAACTGGGTTTAAGTTTTAAACTAGATGAAATAATTTTCTCTAAATTAGTTTCACCAATAAACTTAAACTTACTTAAATCGGCCTCTAATCGTTCTAATCTCATTTTAACTTGAGAAGCAGACTCCTCTCCAGAAATATATAAAACATCCTTTAAATCTTGATTATTTTTTAATAATAATTGAGCTACCTGAGCTAATAAAGTTGACTTTCCAACTCCCGGTTCCCCGCTTAATAAAATTAAAGATCCGGCTACCAAACCTTCCCCTAAAACTCGATCAAATTCACTGAGACCAGATTTCCAACGAATAGTTTTTAAATCCTTAATTTGACTAAGATCAATAATTTCAGCACTATCAATTTTACTTAGCATATTCTCAGCGATTTTCTTAGAATCCTTAATATCTGACTTTAAAGTACCCCATTGGCCACACTCTAAACAACGCCCACTCCACTTAGGAAATTGGGCGCCGCAATGTTGACACTCATAAATTGTTTTTATTTTTTCCGCCATGAGAATATTAATTTTCTAATTCCATCTCTACTAAAGTTTCTAATTCTTCCTGATCTAATTGTCCAATAAAATCTAGGTCATTAACCTGAATATAGGGAATGGACATAATACCTAAATTTTCGGCTTCTTCAATATTTTCAAAGATACCTTGATCAACCTCCGAACTATTTAAACAAGATTTAAATTCTTCAATATTTAATTGAAATTTTTGAGCTAAATCCAAGAAAAATAATTGCCCTAACTTCTTAAAAGAATCCTCTTGTCCATAAAGATCATGATTATAATCCCAAGAATTGCTCTGTTGACGAGCACAAGCTGCAGCTCGAGCCGCCTGAAAAGAAAAACCTTCTAAATCAAAATAATCAGGATAATCTTTTTTCACTATTAACACTCTATCTCTAAATTTATCATAAATATTCTTTAGAATACTTTCCTGATCCTGACAAAAAGAACAAGCAAAATCTGACCAGTAAAATATTTTAACCTCCGCTTCTTCTGATCCTAAAAATAAATCAATATCACTTTTAACTGGCTCTAAGGTTTTATCAACTAAACCTTGAGATGCCTTCTCTTGAGCCACTATTTCTAGAGAAATTTGATCCTTAGCTGAAAATAAAGAATCTTTAAACCAAGTTAAAAGTAAAATTAAAATTGAAAAAAGAATAAAGGATGCGATAATAAAGAAAGTATCATAACTATTCTTAAATTTTCTTTTTTTCATATTATTAACATTATTTATTATTATTTCCAAACTGCTGAATCAACCAGCCACTCACCACCTTCTTTTATGAATCTAATATTAATATCCTGTTTGAAACTTCGCGGTAATTCATTTCCAACACTCTCCTCACGTTGAGTCTTAATCAAAATCTCAACTGGAGATTTACCTGATTCAAATTTCAAGACTTCCGGCTCCACTAAAGCCTTAGCTGTAATACCATAAAATTCTCCCGAATAACTACTATTAGTTCTTAAATCATTAACATATTTCTTAGCCCAATCTTTCATTTTAGAGCTCATAAAAACTTCTAAATCTTCAATATTGCTATAATTAGATTGATTGGAATAAGAACCAAATCTTTCCGCAAAAGATCGAGCTACTTGCTTAAAATCCTCCTCACCCCATTCTCTTTTACTTTCAGCCTCTTCATCAAAAGTATAAACTTTCAAACTCTCTCGCTCTTCTAACATTTCATAAAATTCATCTTCGGGAGTTTTCTCTACTTCTGAAGAAGGTGTTTTTCCAATACCCTTAAAAGGATTTTTTCCGGTTGAAGTAAAGAAAATAACAGCGATTAATAAAATTAAGGCTATAATTATTAAAAAATAACCTGTTTTTCTTCGTCTTGAATTAATCATATTGTTTTATATTAATTATTTAAAACTTATCTTCTTCCTCTTTACCCATACTTCGAGCAAACTCTCTCTTAGCCTCCTCAATTTCTAAAAGTTGTCGCGGGTCAGAAGTTATTAACTGATCTTCACTATAGGAAGCCACCACCTTAATCGCCACATGCTTATTACCAGCAAAGAAAATACCTTCTCCAACTCCACATTCTAATAATAAATATTTTTCACCCTCAGTTAATAAGAAGGTTTTTTGTACTAAATTAATTGAGGCTGGCGATTGTTTTAATAATATCTGTAGAGAAGAGTTAGTAACAATAGCTTGACCATAAGGAGAAGTTAAAAAGTCATTAACATCCTGAGTAATAGTAGTAACTCCTAAATAATATTTTCGACATCGTTTCACTAAAGCAAAAATAAACTTAGCACTATCCTCGTTTTGCATCATCCACCAAGCCTCATCAATAACTAAAATCCTTTTTTTAGTTTCACTTCGAACTACATTCCAAATATAATTAACAATAGTATAAATAGCAATCGGCCGAAGCTCATCTTCTAAATCTCGAACTGAAAAACAAACTAATTGATTATTCATCTCCACATTAGTTAGACTATTTAAAAGTCCAGAAAAAGTTCCTTCCGTATACTTTTTTAAACGTAAAGATAATTCATAGCCACCCTCCATACCCTCTAAAACCTGTTGAAAATCAGACAAAGTCGGCGGATCAACTTGAGATAAGTCAGAATCCGGAGTAATATCCTTTTTAGCATAGGTTTCTAATAAAGCCCGGTCAACCACTGAATCTTCATCATGATTCAATTTACCAATCATTAAACGAACTAAACCTTTTAAGGTAATAACAGCGCTTCTGATAATATCTTTAGGCTTAGATTCACCACCAATAGATCGAGGTAAATCAAAAGGATTAATTTTATTTTCACTTGATAAAGATATATTAACATAAGTACCCCCAACTGCTTCCGCTAAATATTTATACTCATATTCTGGATCAATAATAATAACATCGGTACCCAACATTAAAGATCTTAAAACTTCTAACTTAATACAATAACTCTTTCCGGCCCCCGAAGTAGCAAACACTACCGAATTAGCATTCTGTAAACTAAAACGATCAAAAAGTATTAAACTATTATTATGTCGATTAATTCCATATAATATCCCTTTATCACTAGTTAATTCACTAGAAATAAAAGGAAAAGAAGAGGCAATTGGTGAAGAATTCATATTAAAAGTAATATAAAGTTCATCATTTCCTAAAGGTAAAGTAGAATTAAAGCCTTGCTCAGCTTGATAAAATCCTCGCTTACAATACACCAATCGAGAACCAAAAATATCCTCTACCATATCAGAAAAACGATCTAATTCCTCTAAATTATCAGCATAAATAGTAACATAAAGAGCAAATTGAAAAAACTTTTCAGTTCCTTGAGTTAAAGAGTCTCGTAAATATTCAATATCACGTAACGCGGTTTCTCGAATTGGATCTCGAGGAGCTCCCCGCTCCGAATCAGCCACAATTTGAGCTTCTAAATTACCAACTCGATTCTTTAATTGCTTTAAAATAATCGCACTCTTAACCGGATAAAAAAACATGGACACATCAAAATATTCATTGAGATTGATAATCGGAGCAAACCAACCAACGCTAATATAGCGCGGGTAGCTAATAACAAAGATAGTTCGTAAAAACTTTTGCCCTAATTTTACATAAGTAGAGCTAACCTTAAAACTAGCTGGAGAAATTAAATCCCGAACTGACAAAACTCCCCGACGAAAAGCTTGCTCTTCTTCGATTAACTCCTTAGTCATTTCAATATCTTCATCCTTAATACCAACACGCAATAATTCCTCCTCTATTATACTTTTTCTCTTTTTCTTACTAGTAGAAGATGTTTCTTGTTTTTTTAAATCAATCATATGTTAAATTTATATTACTCAACTTGCAACTTCCTAATATCAACTAGGGGTTGATTACGAGAAGTTTCTGGATTATACGAATTATAGTACAACTCAATTAACTCCTGAGTGTTTAATTGTTTTACATCTACTCCCAAAGATAATAAAGCTGAAAAAATACTATCAACTCGACGAGATAAAGATTCTTTATACTTTAAAAATCTAGCCTCTTTTAATCTCAAAATTGTAGCTGGTTTTAATAATTCCGATAATTGAGAAAAGAACCCCTTTCTTTGATCAGAAAAAGGACTATAAGGCACTACCACAAAAAACTTCTTATTCATAATCTTTCCCATCGAAACTAATTCTTTAATATATTCAATATACTCACTAGTTTGTATTTTTAATAATTGATTGGTTTGTTCTCTTTCCTTACTTCGTAAAAGATCAATATAGCCATCAATATTTAAATCTCGCGATTGAATAACAATTTGAATTGGAGTACTAATATTATTTAAAAATCGAACATAAGAAGAAATAATAGCATTTTGTTCATCCTCACTTTTTAAAGCAAAATTAATACTCGAAACTAATAAAACAGCTCGTAAAGTTCCATCTCGCATTACTACTGTATTATCTTTTATTTCCAAAATATCTAAATACTGTTGAGTGGAAACATTAGTAACTTTTTTCCCTTTATTTTTTCCAACCATATATATTTAAAATTTACTTTTAATTTCATCACTATCTCCGCCTCGATAACGACCCTTAGTATCAACAATCAGAGAAATTTCAGCCAATTTTTCTTTAGAGAAATATTTTTTCGGAGGTAAAATATTCTCATATTCAATTTCCTTTTCTTCCTTTTTTTCTAAGCTTAAAGCTTTGTGATTCCAGACTCTTAGTTTCGGTTTCTTAACAGTTTGAATTAAGCTAAGAACAAAAAAATGAAAAGGACGTCCATTAATTTTTAAAAAAGCAAAAGTTCCCGCAATAGCAAATATTAAAACTGAAATTAAAACAAAAGCAGTAAAATCAAATAATTTATAAGTTAAAAAGATCATTAAACCCGCCGCTAAAAAAATCAAAAACTGCCTAGTAGTTATAGGTCCGATAATCTTAGGCTCAACATCAATAAATTGCGGAACGGTAAATTGCTGCATACTTAAAAAGTTAATTCTCTATTAAACTTAATAATAGTATCTAATTCTTCTCGGGTCAAATAATCATCATTATTATTTCTAAAATACTCAATCACTTCATCCAAACTAAGGGATTCATTACTGGCCTTAAAAAACATCTTTAAATATAGTCGATTAACTGGACTTTGCCGCCAAGCTTTAATACCCTCGATCATTTTACCATAATCTATACCCTCTAAAACCTTTAATTTCTGAGCTACCTTTTTTAAAGCTTCCTGAGGATCAGATGATAATCTTCTAAAATTTACTAAATCTAAATACCGAATTTCATCAATAGGTCCAGTTATTTTTACTCTTTTAACATCAGTCATAGGAACTTTTCCACTCGGGGTGATAGGACTAACTGGAGTAGAAACCTTAACCTGAACTTCTTTTAGCTCTTCCTCGACCTCTTCTTCTTCTTCCTCTCCTTCCGAACTAATAATGGGTAAACTAAAAGATTCTTCATCTAATTCACGCCGAGGAGAAGGTAAATGAAAAACATCCTCTTCAGGTGATATCATTAATAACTCTTCTTTAGGAGCAATTAATCCATGTTTTAATTGACCAATTTTATTCAGAACCCCTGATTCCACTTGAAAAGAAGATTTTAATTCTTCCTTATCCTTCTCTAGCACTTCCTGAATAATCATAAAAATATTATCAATCATTTTATTGGTCAAACCAAAACCACCACTATCCTGATTAATGAGTAAAGTCTCTCGAACATCATAACGTCCTTTTACTCCTCGTAAATATTTTTCCAAAAGATCTATAAACGCAGCTTCTTTCTCTGAATTATTAAATTTGAACTGTAAAATTCTAATAATCTCTTTAGCCCAAAAATTAACCTTCTGATTATATGGACTAATCTCAGGCTCTGATTCTTCCACTTCAGAAACTAAACCTAAATAAGGGAGAACGGAGAAAAAAATCTCAGCTTTTAAATCTTCTACCAAAGATAAAGCTTGATCCTCTTCTAAACCTAAATCTAAGCCTAAAATTAAAGATAAATTTTTAAAATTAAGATCCTTAACCATGATTCTCATAATCATCGGGGCTAAATCAACCTGATACTTTTTCTCTAAAACACTAATCTTCTCCAGGGCTTCAGGAGAAGAAACGACTTTCTTTAATTCAGGACTTAATTGTTTAAATCTATCTAAATAATCAAACATATATTATGCTTTTTGACTAAGCTTTTTTATTTCACTTTCAATAGCCTTACGTTCTAAGCTATTAGCCGGATATTGCTCTAAAGACTTTTTCAATTTAACAATTTTTGGATCTTCGACTGGTTTTTCAAGCTTCTTTTTTATAACTGGAGCTGGCTTTTTATTATCAACTTTCTTTTCCACCTTCTCTGGTTTAGATACTGGCACTGCTTTTTCTACTTTTTGTTGAAAAACTGGCTCAGAGATAACATCTAGAGGGATAATAACCCAATCTTCTCGTGGAACACCAGTCATAGAATCAGGGAAAAATACTAAATTTTTATACAATTTCAACACCTTTCTTAAAAGACTTTTTTCACCACTTGATAATTTTAAAACTTCTGAAGAAGAGCTTAAATATTTAGCTAGAGCAATATTATTAGGCATATCACTACCATTTTCTTTAATAAAATGAGTAATCCAATTGGCAATACTAGGTTCTTGCTCTTTACCATCGACTAAAACTCCCTGTGAAGAAATCAATTCCTTATTAGACATTAAAGCTCGACTAAATTTATTAAGAGAATCCGGTTTATTGATTAATAAATACAGTAATGAACCATTAACATATTGTGAACCTTCGGTATCTGAATCTAATAATAATTCTAATAAATCTTCTTCTAAATAATTTATCACTATCTTTTCCTCCTCTTCTTCATCAAAATCTTCAAGAAAATCCTCAACTAAATCAGCCACAATATCAAAATTAGTATCTTCAATTAAAGTTTTTAAATTATCAATGTTTTTTTTGTAATTATCAGGGTTTCCTCCGCGTTCCTTAATCTCTTTTTTTATATCCAAATTTAAAAAACCCTCTAAAGGAAGAAATATTTTTCCTAGGAAATCAATAATAAAGTCTTTAGAGTTATTAAGATTAAATTGATGTTCCTCTAAACTTTTAGTTATAACTTCAATTTTGAAATCTGAAACAAAATAATCAACAATAATATCATAGATATCATCAGAGCTTAAACCATATTTTAAGGCTAAGTCAGCTCGATCTTTTTGATCATGAATAGAAGAAAAATAAAGATTAACCTCTTCTGGTAATTGACTTAAAATTTGTAAAAATTTTATATTTTTATCCTCCATAAATATTTTAAATAATGATTAATTAAGCAGAACCTCTTCTTAAAAAGTCCATAACTGATCTAGTTATAGCTTGATGACTAGTACTAGTATCAAGCTGCATTTTTCTAAGCATGCCATTAAGACCTTCTCTAAACTTTTCCTGATCATTACTAGCAGCTAGATTCTGAAGTCTTTGTATTCTACCAGTATCAGCAAAGAAAGAGCGTAAACTTTCTAAACCTTTAACAGAACTAGTTAATTTTCTTAGCTCTGATTCCTTGATTCCAGATAAATATCTTTCTTTTTCCGAATTATCATCAAAAGCATCTAAGCTACCATCAAGACCGGCTAAGGCTACTCGAACACCAAAATTTTCTGAAGAAGCTGGTAAATTCTTTAAAGCTAATTCAATCTTTTGCTGTTGACCACGAGTCTGTTTATCATGCATCGATGAAAATTGAGTTGGACTTAAAACTTCAGCCAATTTAGGCATAAGTAAATCTAAAGACGCTTGATCTGTAATATTTTCTAATTTAATGGTTCCATTAACAATACCTCTAATAATCTTATTCTGAGCTTGGTTATGTTTATACTCTCGAGATCTTCTTTGTTCATCACTTTCATGATCTGATGATGGCTCAGCGGTTTGTTGCATTTCAACAAAATTTTGAGATAAATTTTGATAATTACCAATCAAGGCTGAATCTAATTGTTCCATAACTCCCTGGTTTCTGCCATAAGACTTAGAAATATCATCTCGCTTAATTTTAGCTTCATGCTCCGATAATCCACCTCTTTCCAAAAGCATTAAAGTAGCAGCGGTTCGTCTAGCTCGATTACCAATTGAATTATTATCCATCTCCTTCCTAAGCTCATCATCATCAAAATTCTTCATCTCATCTTTATATTTAGAAACAGTAGCTGATCGTTGATCACGAGCTGCTCTCATATCCTCTCTACCAGAACGATTAATTTTATTAGCTAATCCAAAAGGAAGAATTATAGCAGAAGTTATAGAGAAAGCTTTGTCTACATTTTTAGCTTTATCTATTCGACTAGCTAAATTTTTTTCTTTTCCTTCTATACCAGCATCCATGATACTTATTCTATTATCCATATTCTCTTTTGCCCTATTCATATCAATATCATCAAAAGACCCTAATTCAGATCCGGTTAATTCATTATATCTACTTAAAACATCTGCTTTTTGTTGATCAATAGCATACTTTTCATCTACTTCCCGTAAACCTTGATCAGCTTCATTTTTAATTTGATCCATTTCTTTTTGATATTCTATAGTATCAATATCTCCATCTTTCCATTGTTGCACTAATCCTTTCATATCCTCATCCCTCTTATTAATTATCTCCTGTTGTTCTTGTTGTTTATTTTCCTCTTGTTCTAAAATTACACTAATTGTCCCTTCTAGTTCACCTAATTCTAATCTCTGATTTTCTAAATTCTCTTTTTCAGCCTGATCCATAGCAATATCCTCTCTAGCTTTATCAATATTTTTCTGTGAAGAACTACCTTTAACTTTTTCTTTAGCCCACTGAAGAGGTTGAGTAAGTGTTGTTTTTAGTGCTCCAACACCTGTTTGAATTACGCCAGCATCTCTTTGGGCTGTAGCTTGTCTCTCTGATTCTTTTTTAGCTTTGTAAGCTTTAACAGCATTTTGAGCTCTTTCAATACCAGTAACTCTCTTAGCCCCCCTTTGAACCCCTTTCACAGCTCCAGCTCCCATTGATTGAAGTTTAGCCATACCTTTTCCAGCAATCTTTCCGGCCATTCCTCCCATCTCTTGAGCAATCATTAATCCCCCCACTAACATTCCGATAGAAACTAAAAACTTTATCATATGCTCAAAACTTCCAGCTGTAGTTATAGTCGCACTAACATCAGAACTATTTACATCAACTCCAGCTACTGCAGGGCCCATCTTTTCCATTTCAGCAGAACCCTCAACTCCACCTAAAGAAGCAAAAGAAAGCCATAAAAAGAAAGCTATTATTGGTCCCACTATTACATTTTTCGAAAAATCACTCCACCATCTCTCAGAATATTTCTTACCTTGAGGAAAAGAGGCTAATAAATAAGCTAGGGGAGATAAAACAATATATATCCAAATCATTACCATTCGAACAATTATCATCATTAACATTACTACTATTACTACTACAGCAACTATCATCATTATAACACCTAAAATGACAGAACTTAAAATAGTCCAACCACTTACCTCTATACCCTCAACTTCACTTTCATTAAATTCTAAAATTTTAGAAACTCCAAGCAACTCAATCATAGTACCTCCGGTTATTTCCTTAACAGCACCAATAAAAGTTAACATAATGACTTGAGCAAAATCAATAATAACCCCACAAATCAATTTAGAAAAATTAATCAAAATGGCCATGATGACTAATTTAGGCAACCAAGTTTTTAGATTATAACTCTCTACTCTTAATATAGTAGCAAAAGCGATTACTAATAATATCAAAACAAAAAACATGTTAGCGAAATCCCTAACTATAGTCCAACCATAAGTAACTGCTGCAGACTTAATAAAGTCATTATACTGAGCAATTGCAATTAATATACTTAAAAATAAGGAAACTAATTTTCCCAATAGCCAAATAACAGGAAGAAGTATCCAAGCAATAAGTTTAGCTATACTATTTCCTATCCCAGCTTGTGCTAAATTCGGAAAAAATAAAAAAACAACAGACCCTAAAATTATACAAGAAAAAAATATGATACTATTTTTATTCTTTTTAAAAAATATTTTCATAATTATTCGAATTAAAATAAATCAAAAACTATTTTAAATCCTTCAAATATCAGTTTAAAAATTCCAAATGGCTCTAAAAACAACTTCCAGATAACTGTAATTGTTATAGTTAATATCGGATAAATAACTATACTTATAATAAAACAAGTACACCCAACTAACGACTTTTCTATGCAACCGATCTTCTTCCCAATTTCTTTAGCTTTTTCAGGTGAAGCCTTACTAATTTCCTCCGGAACCCATTCTTGACCAAGATCACAAAATAACTTAGGAAAAACTTGAGACCAAAACCAATGAGCATATATATACAACAGGGTTAAACCAAAACTATCAATTATATTTTGCCAAGCAGTTTTTAAAAGCTTTTTTAAAGATTTAGCCATACCACTAGTGCCCTTATCTGACTCCTGACTAATACCGCCTTTAACTTTACCAGCGTCTTTATTCTTATCTTTCTTTTTATTAACTTGTAATTCAGCTTCTTTTTTACTTTCTGAATCATCACTAGCTGATTCTTTTTCAGTCTCATCTTCTTTATCCTTATTCTTTTTATTTTCTGAATCATCACTAGCTGATTCTTTTTCAGCCTCATCTTCTTTATCCTTATTCTGAGTAGGTTCATTCCCAAAACTCTTATCATCTCCTGTCTCCTCTCCAGAACTATCACTTCTCGCTTCCTTATCCTTAGTCTTTTTATTTTCTGAATCATCACTAGCTGATTCTTTTTCAGCCTCATCTTCTTTATCCTTATTCTCACCTTCTAAACCTCCTTCTTCATCTTCTTCAAAATTACCACCACTCTCATCTCGAGAAACTTTTTTATCTCGAGCTAAGCTACTGGCTAATAAAGCTTCCGACTGATCCTTAATTTTTTTCTTTACCTCCTCAATAACATCCTCTCCTAATTCATCGTCTACTTTTTCCTCAATTTTATCAAGTTCTTCAGTTAACATAGAAGCAAAAAATAATTCTTAAACTTAAAAATTTCTTAATCTTTATATAATTATTATACAATAAAAAAAATACTTTGACAAATAAAAAAATACTAAAAAATTAAAATTAAAAATAGAATCCATTAACCAACTATGAATAAGTTCAGATACATTTTGGAAAATAAAAAGCCCAAAATGTATGCAGATAAAGTTTAAGTACTATAATTGTCCCGGATTTGGTACATTATATAATGATGCAATTAAGCAAAAATATATGATTACCAAAGAAGCTAGACAAAGACTCAAAATATTAGAATTTTGGAAGCAATATGGCCTTCAAGCCACTACTGATGCCTTTGGGGTTAAAAAATCTACCCTATATAATTGGCAAAAAATATTTAGAGAAGGGGGTGGCAAGATAGAAGCTCTCAATCCTAAATCCCAAGCTAGGATTAACAAGAATAAAAGAGAAATACATCCTCTGATATTAAAAGAGATTAGACGTTTAAGACTAGAGATTTGTCCTAATATGGATAAAACTAAAGTTAAAAAATTTTTAGATAAATTTTGTGAAATTAATAATTTACCAATATACTCAGAATCAAAGATAGGTAGAATTATTAAAGATAAAGATATATATCATCATAGACAGAAAATATCTCATTTTGGTAAGATTAAAAAAATTAAAAAAACTAAAAAGAAAAGAAAACCTAAGGAATTACAAGTAAATAATCCTGGGGATTTAATAGAGATAGATACTGTTGTTAGATTTCACAATGGATTAAAGAGATATATTATTACCGCTGTTGATACTTTTAGCCGAACAGCTTTCGCTTATGCCTATAACAGAATTAGTAGCTCTAATGCTAAAGATTTTTTTAAAAAATTAGAAGAAGTCATGCCCTTTAATATTAAGGCTGTTCAGACTGATAATGGTTTAGAATTCCATCTCTATTTTAAAAAATACTTAGAAGAGAGAAAAATTGAGCATTATTTCAATTATCCAGGTAGACCATACAAACAGGGTCATATTGAGAAGTTTAATAGGACTATTCAAGAAGAATTCATTGATTGGAGTGGTGAAAAATACTTTGATAATTTAGATGATTTTAATAATTTGTTAATTGATTGGCTTCTTTGGTATAATACCGATAGACCACATTGGAGCCTTGAATTAGTATCTCCGATGAATTATTTGGTTAATAATAATTTTTTTTCCAAAATGACGTGGACTAATACAAACTATTGACAAAGTTTTATTATTATTATAATCTAATATTAGAACTTTAAAAATTTAATATCATGAAAAAAATAGTTTATTTATTCGCATTATTAACTTTGACCTTAGGCTTAGAAGGTCAAAATTTTCACTTTGAAAAAGTGGCTACCCTTGAAGAAGAGGTATTTATAAAGTTATACGTATTTAATACTCAAGCATTTGCTTCAACATACGAAACATTTTATTTTTACAATGGAGAATCATTTGAACAACTCCCCTATTTTATTGATACTAAAACCGTATCAGGATTTGAAAAAAATGATGGAAGTATTTTTGCTGCTGGTCTTCGAGGCAATTATATTTATTTATGGCAACCTGAAATTAAGCAATGGCAAAAAGTATTTGAAAGTGAAAATCAATGTTTTCAGAAAACATTTGTTTTAAACGAAGATAGTATTTATCTTTGTGGCTATGACGAAAATTATAATCAAAATGGCTATATTTACCTATTCAATCCTAAAAACAAAGTTCTTAAAACAATTATTCAGTTTAATAACCAAAGCTATTCTACTGGTTTTATGGAAGCAAAAAATCATAATAATATCTTTCTCTATTTCGGTAGTAATCAAAAAAAATTATGGCAGAAATATAATGGAGAAAATATAGAAACTTTGTATACTTTTGAAAATGAGATTCATTATTATGAAATAAAATCCTCTCCTGACACTTCAACTTTCTTTTTTTTGTCTTTTTCCAGAGAAATGATGTATTACTGGAAAGAAAATGAGCAAAAAATGGACTCTATTGACTTAGAAATTTATATTAAAAGTTTTTTTCCTTTAGATAATGAAAATTTAATGATATTTTCATCAGAAGGAGCTTATACTTTTAATATTAAAAACAAAACTCCGCATAAAATTACTGGAACTGAGTATCTCGGAATGGATCTCCAATCTGGTTATACTGGAAAAGGAAATGCTTTCTTAATTAGCAAAAAAAACTTTTACAAAATAACTATTGTTGGATCAAGTAATCAATTTAAAGAAATAGATAATATTTCTTTTTATCCTAATCCAGTAAATAATATTTTATGGATAGACTGCCCAATAGAAGGAGAAAAAAATATAAAAATAATTGATTTAAAAGGTCAAATATTAACAGAAAGATTTTTTAATTCTAACAATTTGAATCTTAATACATCTGATCTAAGCCCAGGTGTATATATAGTTCAAATTAAGAGCATAAAAGGAATAACTAATCAGAAATTAATAAAAAACTAATATTCCTAAACTAAATCCCATCATAAGATGGGATTTTTTAGATTCAAGGCTTAATTAAAGCAAACAATTTTTACAACTATTACTAAAGTTATTAGGGTCTAAGTTTTCTTCAAAATTATTACGACAAATATCACATTCTACATTATTATTATTTATCTTACCCATCCCACTATCATAATATTTATAAAATCCCCAATTATCTACCACCTTAATAAGAACTATATATTTACCCTTAGATAGTTGTAAAGAATAATTATGAGGAGAGTTAATATCTGATAAACTATCAATATTCACGGGCATATATGATCCAACAAGGTTAAATTTATCATCATCAACTCTTACAACCCTGATAATTAATTTTTTAATTGGGGTTTGATTTTTGTTAATCTCAGTATTCAATGTTACAGTATAAATTCCAGAATTTTTAATATCATAAATACCACTAGTTGATACAACGGCACTTCCTTGATCATCTATTATATTTACACGAGAGACTTGAGGAAGCTGAGCTTTAAACTCAATCTTACCCGGTAAATAATCACCCGAAGGAACATTATTATTAGCAGACACACCTTCTAAATATGATCCCATATTTGGAGACCCTTGATCTGAAATACTTAATATTCCATCACCATTATTATAAGCAAAGCTATAAAAATACTTATTATTCGTGCCACTAATTTCATCTCTAGCAATCCTCATTTCTATCCAAATATTCTTTAATCGATTTACAATTACTCTCCAATACCAGTTCTTTTCATCTATTGATGCATTTGGATAGTAATAGTCACCGTCAACAGTAATCAAACCAGAATAACTATTTCCAAAATGATTCAAATTTAAAAGATCAGTTCTTTTTATAACATCTTTATCTCCTGAAATATCTGCGGCACTTATTGTGGCATTAGCATATCCTAAAACCCTAATTTTATTATTATTATCAAGATAAAGTAATGAACAAGGAGAAACATTTAACAATTTATCACTTCTTGAAAAGGTTCTTCCATGACCATAACATGATAACGGTAATCCATATCTACCATTACTAAATACTGACCCACCTTCCCCAGCATAAACTTTTACCGAAGAGTCTAAATTACCACTACTTTCATTAATAGCTCCAAAAGGAGGATGTGAACTTCCGAGCACATACTTACTAAAAACATTATCAGTATTAGGTTCATCAAAAAATTTGACAAGACTATGTGGTGAATTACTAACTCTATCAACCCAAGGAGTAATACCCTGAACTATCTTAGTACATTTAGGAACATATTTACCTAAATCCATTAAACATCCATGTTGTTCACTATTATTTATTGGTACCCATTGTCCACCAATTTCCGAATTACTACATTCTTCAGAAGTATAATCATAAGCTAATAATTTTATTTTTTTCTCTACATAATTACTATTTTCTGTTGGATGTTTTTTATTTAATAAATTTCCATCATATTTATACCATCCGGCACTAGTTGTTATAAGAACCCTTTTATCGGTGTCTCTTTTTTCATAATAATAACTTTTTTCTCCTTTATTATTATCATAAACATGAGCCCTTACAGCATATTGAGTTGTTCCATCAACACCTTCATCAAAAACTCCTTTCCTCCCTTCAGTACAAGCATTGCTATCATCATCAAAATAACAACACTTTAATCCATCACAATCTCCATCATATGCGTATGGTAAACAAGCTTTACCTGGTCCTTCTTGTGTTAAATAGTCTAAAATACTAAGCTTATTTGATGAACTAGCTATTATTAAATCATCATTCTTTCTAGGAGCACAAACAGAAATCATTGTGTATGCAAAACCAGTACCACCATATTTAACTCCAGTCTCTGGAGTAAAAGTATTTTCGCCAAACGCATCATCATTATTACATTTTCCCTTTTTCGGAGATCTAGTAGCATATACAATTGCATAATATTTTTTTTCTTCATCACAAAATCTTCCATCTATTACTCCTAAATCCATCAAACACTCTTCTAGCCACGGATAATCTACATGATCTACTAAAACTAAATAATTAGCTGCAGAAACCCCCTTATAAAGACTTCCGGATCTTCTCATAAAAGTATAAACTTGAGGACCAGACTCTGCAGTAGAAGTACATTTAGTCTTTCCATTCTCATCATAATATGTTTTAAATTTCACACCAAAAAGATTATCAAGCTCATTAAATGGAAACTCAATTATAGCATCTCTTTTTCTTAAAATATTATCAAACACAAACCCTTTTCCAACCCAACCTATAAATCTATTACTGGATACTCCCCTCATAACTCCATCATAGTATACATCTCGATACTCCACCAAATCAAAATTAGCACTCATTGTAGCACAATAAAAAGGTTGAGCTCCACTCTCTGGATAACCAGTAAAAGCAGTGCTAGCTCCGGATGAACCCTTAGAACCACTAACAGCATCAATTGGATACCATAATAGACAAACATCAGGATTTCGTGGATCTTTCTCTAAACAATAACCATACCAACCATTTTGAATAACATTCCTATTAGATGACTCACAAATTAAACTATCCTGACTTGGGAAAAGACGACAAGTAGCTTGAACATATTTATTATCACTAATCTCTAAAATTGGCTCAATTACTATTTTATCAACATAGAAAACTCCCCCTGAACTAGATCTAAAAACAATATCAGCTTCTCCATTCCAATCTACTTCACTTTTAAATTTTAAACTATAATCTTTCCAATTACTTTCTTTACCAATCTCAATTCTAAAATTACTATTATCCGATGCTCCTTTTTTTCCTACTATAACCTCAACTTTTTCATTAAACCCTATTTCACTAGTATTCATCATAAAGCTAAGATAATATTCACCGGTTCCGGCAATATTTTCAGTTTTCTTAACACCATTATTATTTCCATTAGTACAAGGATTTTTACCCAGTTTCAAAAAGCCTAAATTATGAGCTGGATAAGTAACTTTATCTCCCATACCTCCATGACTAGCTCGATTTATCCAACAATTACGTTTATTATCATCGCTTCCTAACCAATATTTAAAATTTGACTCTTGCTCAAAGTCATATGATACAGCAGGATCATCTTGCCCGACCTCCAACATATTAGATAAATGATTCATTCCTAAAACCGAATAACCGCTAGCGTTCAAATCTCGACTAGCCTGATAAACTCGAGCACCCCCCTCTGATTTAACATAATTAAGACAGGCTCCATCTTGTCTAAAAGCTGAGCACTCTCCTAAAGACAAGCAGGTAGTTTCTTTGGTTTCATTATTAACAGTATAGGAAGTACAGGATAACCATTTACCACAAACTCTATTAGGACGAACCTTTATTAAAGCATTAGCATCACAATTATATTCTGAACAAGTTGAATAATTAGTATAATCAGATGAATTAAAATTCAAACTTGAAATCTCACCACTATTACTAAAAGCTCTTTCATTAAAGACAGCACAACCAGTGCTTAAATTAGCCTGACCATTACAAGAACTAAAATCCAAATTAGTTTTGATCTGATAATCAACTAAAGCTTCTTTAATGCTAACTAAATAATTTTGTCCATTATCACTACCACTAGGCAACTCATCCACTACTTCAAATTGACTCACCTTATAATACAATTTACAAGAATCATCATTATTATTTCCTGAATAGAATATAGCCTTAGGAGAAGCTGGGGAAACTCTAACAGCATCTACTTCTGGTGAAAAAATATTAGAACCTGGTTGTAATACCCTTAAAGAATTATCACAAACCAAATCTAATGAAGATTCGGCTCCTTTAATCTCCATGACGTATAATTTATTAGGATTAATTGGTAAAAACCCTTCTTGTATAAATTCGATGTAATAATAATTACCAACATTTTTACACATTAAACCATTAGATCTCATCACACACCTTATATTAGGGTTACTGTTACTAGTATTCCAATAATCAAAATACATTCCATCTCCATTAACATCAGAAAAGTTTGGATTATTAATTATATTCTGAGAGAAAGAGCTCTCAGGATCAATGTATTCTGTACATCCAGATTGACTAATTGGACAAGCTCCAGCCCAAGTAATACCAAATTCTTCACTAGGATGATACATTGGACTTTCGCCTCCTAGACCAATAGTTTTTAAAGGCTCAACCGGACATAAATAATCAGCTGTATCTAATTCACAACTTTGACCTTCAGAGCAATCTTCAGAGCTATTACAAATATTATTGGTAAAGCTATTACCCACTTTACATCTCTTAACCGCTTTTTTATACCAAGAATAATTATTATTACTTAAACCTTTACGCCATAAACAAATCTTATCGCCCGGATCTTTGAAATATGAAACACCGGCTGATGAATTCCAAGAATCACAACCTACTTCTTCAGCCTGACAAAGAGTTGATTCTAAATTATCTGGATTAATTTTTATATAAGTATCAGAAAATAGGTTCTGAGAAACAGTATATGGATTATTAGCAATAACCTTACCTAAACGACGACAAGCTTTATTATCAGCTCCACAATCTTTATCAGGATTATAGGCAATAGCGGTAAAGCTATCAGCTGGGACTAATAAACAATCAGCTTCATCAGCATCACAAACTCCATTATTATTCTTATCATTAAAAATCTTAGAACCTCTATCAGTAGAATTATGAGTATCAACAACAATCTCACAACCCACTGCTGACTCATCGCAAAGACTAGAGAAATGTCGTAAATGATGACTTTGATTATTATGATCGCTATAATTCTGACAACCTAAGTTATAATTAACTCCTTGATAAACACCACTAACATCGTAATAACAAATCTCCGGTGTATTCCAAGAATTTTTAATTAAATAATAACGATCACTTATTTCTAATAAATTAATATTAGCAATGTATAGATTTCCAGATCCATTGAGACTAAACTTTAAAACTTCCTCATCCCCTATTTTATGATCTAAATTTTCTAAATTAACTTGATATAATTTCCAATCATTACTAGAACTTAAATTAAGACTATAGGAAGCATCGGGATTTCCACTAACTCCAAAGAGGGCCTCAGATCCATTATTAGAATTAAATGAAATTGATAAATTTTGATTCTGAGGACTACGAGCTAAGAATCTTAAAACATAAGATGATCCTTCTCGGACTAAATCTGATACATCAGTCTTAGCTGCTCCACTTAACTTCATTGATTGACCTCCTTGATTTAGAGATTCAGTACTAGTGCTAACTTCTCCTTCCCAAAAATCAACTTGATGTCCACTATTAAAGTTGAAAGATAGAACATTTCTAACACTATTTCCAGTATTACCATTATACTCACGGCAACCATTAGCTGAAGCCGGACAAGATTGTCCCTCTCCTGGAATAGCTTGATAAATACAAGCTTCTTGAGTAGTATCCCATTTTCCACCAGCTAAACATTCATAACAAACATTTAAAGTATTATCCCAATGTTGATTAGTGGAATTATTACAAGCTGCAGAACTATTGATATTATAATTGATATTCTTTTCACTTAAACGATAAACTTTACAATTATCAGAACAGGTGATGGTATTAGAGTATAATACATAGAAAATTTCTCCACCTTGGTTATAGAATTCCTGACAATCGGGATTATGTAATGGATCAGATGGCTCTTTGTTATAAATATCCTTACTACATAAAATCTCTGTTTGTGAACCAGATTGAACTAAATGATTATAGGAATTATTAGAACTGCCACTAGGACTAATATATCCTCTAGTCAATTTTAATTTATTATTTTGAATTTCTAAATTAAAAGATTTTAATTGATAACCAGATTCATCACTACCTTGCCAAGAATAAAAACTATTGCAAGTTCCTTGATCAGGTTTAATACAATGTCTTAATTGAGTATAATACTCTCTAGACTCTCCCCCAGCCGCCAAGCTTTCTAAATTAGTAAATTCAGTACAACCAACATTAGCCGCACTACAAGCTTGAGCTGATTCTGGAATCATTTTAACTACTGATTTATTTTCAAATAATGAATCCTTTTGCACAAAAACATCATAACCAACACAATTACTAGGACAATAATCCTTATCACCCACCTTAGCCGCTACTCTAAGATATGGCGAAGTAAAAAGACTACAACCAATTTCATTACTATTACATAAACGAGCATAGTTATAACAAATATCAGGAGCATTTTCTTTTAAACGATAATCAGGCTGACTAGAACCAGCATTGTTATAGCAAACTCCTTTCAAATAATCGGGAATGATTTTTTGATAAGCTAAACTTGATTCACGATAATTAGAATAATAAGTTCCTCGAACACCTCGTTCTAACTTTATATTATCAATCATACAGTCATCAGAATCGGGATTAATACCAAAATTAATAAAATTATAACTATAATTATTTGGCATAATACTAGTAATAGCCTGATAAACAAAAACTCCCTCTGCAGAACCTTCGCCCTCTTCTTCATTATTTTCTGACTTTTCTATAAATTGAGTTTTTCCTCCTAAAGAAAAACTCGGATTCCCACTTCCTGAACAAGAGGCAAAAAAAGATAAAGTATAACTATCACCCGCAATATTATAATTGTCAGGAGCTACCGCAATATTTTCTGATACAGATTCGCCTACTAAATTTAATGAATAATTACTAGAATAAGGCCAAGGAATAACATTATAATTTTCCCAAATAGTACCACTAAGATCTCCCTCAAAATCTCCACCAATAATAAAGTTATGACCAAGACCAGAAGCAGCTCTTAAATACTCATTACAACCCTCATTATTAGCTGAACAAGTTTCAGCTTTATTATTTAAAAATAAAACTGGATAATTAGCCCAATTAAGTTTACCATTATTTTGATTATAAGAAGCTCGTAAAGAATATTGTGAACAACCAACACTATCAACACTACAATTACTAAAATCTACTGTATTTTTTAATAAAGCTAATTTTTTACCATTAGAATTACTAGTAAAAGATTCGCAAGTATTATAAATAGGATCACAAGAATCTTGGTCAAAATTCCAAACTCTTTTCTCTTCAGTACAATATCCATAATATTCACAACTACCATCAGCTCGCTCTTTAATACAAGACTTTTCATCAGCACAATAATTGTCAGATCGGGTAACCATTATTGAATCAACCGTATTATTAGATATTCCATTAGTATCAATATCATAATCTAAATCATAATCTAAATCATAATCTAAATTAACAACACTTCTGTTAATAACATAAGAACCAAAACCTTCTTTATCACAACGATGTAAAGGAGCTTTTAAAACCCAATTAGGATCGACCAATCCTTCACACCAAGTAGTATTATTAAAATTAGATCTAACAAATCCCTCACTAAAAGTATTATACTCATCATTAGGATCAAAGCAGGATACCATATCCATTAGAGTATAATTATTATATGTCTGTAATTTTTGCTCCTCAGCTCTATTTAAAGCTTCCTCCCACCCTAAAGGAATGATACGAAACTTTCTTAAAATCATTAAACTCCGCTCATTAAGAGTAGTTTGATAATCACCATTTCTTTCAAACACCATATTAGGATTTAAATACCCATCTTCAATAGCACTGATAAGGGAAACTTGATTTTGAATAGCTTGTCTAAAATCATTATCAATAACACAATTAGTTGGAGCTGGATTTTTAACATCCAAACAAACAGCTAAATTACTTAATAAATTATAATCAGCCCGAACATTAAATCTAGGCTTTATTACTTTTCTTAAAGCTGAGGTCAACTGACTCCTATCAGTTCTTCTCGGATCAGCTGTCGAGCTAGTGCTTGGATCCGAATCACTTCCATCCTCATTAACTCCCGGTTTATTAGCCAACTTACCTAACTCTGACACTAATCGATTAAATCCCGCGATTCCTAATTGATTTAAAAAGATATTAGAAGCATCAATTAAAGCACTACCAGTATATGTTCCTAAGCCTTTTTCCTGAATCATTTGAGCTCTATCTAATTGATCTTTAGGAAATTCAGGATAGGTTTCAGAGAGTCCACCAATATTTCTAACATTAAGCCATCCTTTAGTAATTTTTAATTGTTCTTCTTCTTTTGTTTTTTCTTGTGAAGAAACTTCTTCAGATCTGCCAAGTATTTCTAAAGATACTGAAAGATCATTTCCAGTTGGACTAAAACTCTTAGATAGCGAACTTAGATATTTTAAACTTCCATCTTTAGTGGTAGTAATATCTCGCCATTTTTCATATTCACTAGTCCATCCTTGTTTCATAGTCTGCCAATCACAAGAGGTACTAGCTCGTGGTTTTTGTTGAGCCACCAAACCTAATCCAATTCTAGCTTGAACATCTAAGCTGGGTCGACATAAATCAACTTGCCATTCTTTTTGCACTTTCTCAGTAAATTCTGATAAGGCAGCATTTCCAGCCTGCTTCGCTACATCAGTAATATATTCAGTAGTAAATAACGGTTTTTGTCCTTTTTTAGCCGTAGCAATCATATTAGCCGTATCATAAGCAATAGTATTTAAAGCAAAACTCAAGGTATTTTGAAAAATGGAGGAACCCATCTCTTTCATTTTTTCCAACAATCTCTTATACCACTTTTCTCCTTGCTCAGTCTGAGTAGATATTTGACTAAGTGCACTTTGAACTTGTTCCTGATTTAATATAAGTATTCTTTGAGCAAAAGCTGAAGGATCAAAAAATCCAGCTTTTACCGAAGAAGCTTTAATTAAAAAACTAAAACAAAAAATTAAAATAAAAAAAGAAGCGATAACTCTTTTTTTATAGAAACCGTTATTTTTTTTAAACATATATTTAAAATTATTTTTATTGTGATTGTGTTTTTCCACTAGCAATATCTTCAAACATTTTCATAAGATCCTCATCGCTAATCATATCCAAATCTTTACTATCCACTCCACTTTGAATTAAAATCTGCCTTAGCATATCAGCTTCACTGCTAGGTTTAAAAACCTTCTCCGAATCACTAATATCCTTATCACCACTATCTAGCCCATCCAAAAGGCCCATAAACTGAGAAAAATTACTATCAACATCTTTGTTTACCTCCTCTAAAGTTTTAGAACAAACTTGTCCTTCTGGACAATTAGGATCAGTTTTATAGAGAAAAATTTCTTCATAGTCACTTAAATTATCACCATCAGTATCCTCTAAATAAGGTGAGGTTCCATAAATAAAAATCTCATCCCAATCACTAATACCATCACCATCAGTATCAACATTTTTTAATTCTAAATTATTGACATCCGGCTCTTTATTAACACAAGAACCATCAGAACAATTAGATTGATTATTATTACCAGTCTCTAAAAAAACTGTTTTAGATCCTCGGTAAGAGAAAGGATCTTTTAAAGTTCGATCGAAATTAATAAAAAATATAACTATGATAGTTACACTAAAAAAACCTAAAACCCACAGGGCAATTTTTTGATTTTTATCCATAGTAATTACTTATAATAAATATATTAAAAGTTTATAATATTTCCATAAAAAAAGCAAGGAAAAACTATTTTAAATATTGATATAATTTTAACCAATCAGAAATTTTTAAACTCTCAGCTCGAATATTAGAATTCAAATTTAGCTCAATTAAAATTTTTTCAATATCTTTTAAGTTTAAACTTAAAGCTGAGGCTAAATTATTCTTTAACATCTTTCGTTTAGAAGAAAAACCAATCCGTAAAATTTTAAAAAATTTCTTTTCCTCTTCATAAGTAGCAAGTCTTTTTTTATTAGGAATTATCTTAATAACAGCACTATCCACTTGAGGAACTGGATAAAAATTATCAGCTGGAACATCCATAATTTTTTCCACCTCAGCATAAAACTGAACTGACAAGGCTAATAGATTCATCTTAGGAGCTTGAGCCATAATCCTATCAACTACCTCTTTTTGTAGCATTAAAACCATAAGCTCAGGTTTAGAGGCTAGACTTAAAAATTTTCTTAAAAAAACTGAGCTAATGTTATAGGGTAAATTAGACACTACTTTATAGGGCCCTAATTTAGAAAAATTACTACCTCGAGCTTTTAAAATATCAGCCGTAAAAAGTTTAATATTTTTTACCCCTTTACTTAAAATAATAGTTTCTAAAACTTCAACTATTTTCTTATCTAACTCAACCGCTAAGACCTTTTTAACTCGGTTAGCCATATTTAAAGTTAAAAACCCCAAACCGGGGCCCACTTCTAAAACAGTATCAGTTTCCCTAAGATCAGCTGCCGCTATAATTTTATCATACACATCCGCCTGAATTAAAAAATTCTGTCCTTTAGATTTTTGAGGATGAATGTTATAAATCTTACACAAATCAAGCGTTTCCTTTAAAATTGACATGACTTATTCTTCTTCAATTATCATAGAAATAGCCTTAACGGGACACTCCTTAGCACAAAGCCCACAACCCTTACAATAATCATAATTAATCTTAGGTTTAAAATTTCCTTTTATTTTTTTCATTTGAATAGCCCCATCAGGACAAATCTTGGCACACATATTACAAGCAACACATTTATTTATATCAACTTCCGGACGAAAAGATCGCCAAGAACCCGTTTTATTATTTAAAGATGATTTAGGTTTAGCTATCATATTTTATTTTATTACTTTAATAATTTTATCCATGGCTAAAAAATTCTTTTGTACCACATTTTCTCCTTTTTCCAAGAACTTTTCCTTAACAGCTTGCTTCACTGATTTCATATTTATCAACCCCGGAACTTGAGTTAAAGCAGCTAAAACAATAGTGTTCACCATCTTACGCCCAAAAACCTCTAAAGCTACCGCTGTTGCTGGAACAGCATAAATATTTTCTGATTTAATCCTGATAGTACTTAATGATTTTAAAATCTTTTCTAATTCAGACGAACTGCGAGAAGAATTAATAATAATTTTACTATTAGTTTTAATACCAGCCAAAATATCAACTCGTCCTAATAGAGTATCATCTAAAATAATTAAAATATCTGGTTCATAAACATGCTCTCGACTCAATATGGGCTGATCAGATACTCGGACAAAAGATTGAATTGGGGCTCCGCTTCTCTCCACACCAAAATGAGGAAAGGCTTGGACTTCTTTTCCGTTATAAAAAAAAGCAATAGCTAAAATTTCAGCTAGAGCTACCACCCCTTGTCCTCCTCGACCATGTATTCTTATTTCTTTTTTCATATTATAAATAATTAGCAAAAAAATTATCCCAAACCTCAAAAGGAATTAAACCCTCTCCCGCCACTTCACCATTAATGAACCAAGCTGGAGTTCCACTAATTCCTAAAAATTGACCATCAGTCGCATCTTTTAAAACATCATTACGATATTTCTGCCCCTCTAAACAATCAGCCATCTGATCATAATTTAAATTAAACTTATTAACTAAATAATTAAAATCACTAGGCTCTATTTTCCCTTGTTTTTCAAATAAAATATGATAAATTGGCCAATATTTTCCCTGCTCACCAGCACATCGAGCTAGTTGAGCTAATTCCATTGAATCTTCTCCAATTACTGGATAATCTCGAACTATTATCTTAATTTTATCACCATATTTAACCGCTAAACTAGCAATAATACTAGAAGCTTTTTGACAATAACTACAATTAAAATCAGAAAAAACAACTAACGTTAAAACTGGATCAGCGCTTCCTAAATAATAATTATTATGCCCTTCGACTAAAGTAAAGTTGGGTGATTTTTCAATTGAATCGGGGTTATCTTTTAATAAATTATTATTCAACATGAAAAACTTTAAACTATCAGGGTTACGTGACATATGTCGAACTAAAAAAAACAAAGAAAGAAGGTAAATAATAATAACTAAAAGTATAAATAACACTAATACTAACCACCACTTTCTATACCAAGCTGATTCTCGCTTCTTTTTTCTACGCATCAAAGTTTTAACTCGCTGATCTAAACTCATTTTAAGTTGATTAATTGCTTAATATATTATAAAATAATAATATCATAAAAAAATAAAATTAAAAAGGAATGAAACTAATTTCTTGGAATATTAACGGAATTCGAGCTGTCTTTAAGAAAAATTTTAAACAATTTCTCAAAGATTCTCAGGCTGATATTATTCTACTACAAGAAATAAAAATATCAGAAGAAAAAATATTATCAGAAAGTTTTGATTTTTTGGATTACCAGAGCTTTTGGTTTCCAGCTCAACGTCCTGGCTATAGCGGAACTTTAACTTTATACAAAAAAGATTTGAATATTCTAGAACTTAAAAATGGCTTAGGTCTAAAAAAATTTGATGAAGAAGGCCGAGTTCAAACTATTGAATTAAAAGATTTTTTTCTAGTTAATACCTATTTTCCTAACTCCAATGACACTCTAAGTCGCTTATCATATAAACTAGAGTTTAATGATGAAATTTTAAAATACCTTAAAAAATTAGAAAAGAAAAAACCAATTATTTTAACCGGAGATTTTAATGTCGCTCATCAAGCTATTGATCTAGCTCGCCCTAAAGAAAATGAAGGTAACTCTGGTTACACCCTAGAAGAAAGAGCTTGGATGACTAAATTTTTAAATAATAATTTTATTGATACCTTTAGATTTTTTAATCCTCAGACCATAAAATATTCATGGTGGAGTTTTCGAGCTAGGGCTCGAGAAAGAAATGTGGGTTGGAGAATTGATTATTTTTGTCTTTCAAAAAAATTAATAAAAAAAGTTACCCGAACTGATATTCTAGATCAAGTTTTAGGATCAGATCATGCTCCGATTGTTTTAGAAATAAAATAATAATTTAAATATGAAAAAAATAATTGAAGGATCACGAGCTATTGCTCTGACTATAAAAAACATTGCCCCGCAAGTAGTATCAGCTTATCCAATTACCCCTCAAACTCACATCGTTGAAGACTTAGCCTTATTAAAAAGTCAAGGATTGGCTAATTTTTCTTATGTTCGAGCTGAAAGTGAATTTGCGGCAGCCTCCATTGTTTTAGGAGCCTCCGCTAAAGGAGTCAGAACCTATAGTGCTACTAGCTCGCAAGGATTACTTCTAATGACTGAAGTTCTGTATAATATCTCAGGACTGAGATTACCAGTAGTAATGACTCTAGCAAATCGAGCAGTATCAGCTCCAATTAATATTTGGAACGATCATCAGGATGCGATGGCCGTTCGAGATGCTGGTTGGATTATGCTCTTTGCTGAAAATAATCAAGAAGCTGTTTGGCAACACATACTAGCTTATAAAATAGCGGAAAACTTATCTTTACCAGTTTTAGTTAATGTTGATGGTTTTATTCTAACTCATTGCTATGAACCAGTTGATATTCCCTCAGCTACTCTAATTAAAAAATTCCTAGCCCCCTATAAGCCTAAACCAGGAACTTTTCTAGATACCAAGAACCCTATTACTATGGGAGCTCTCGCTGATCCAAGATATTATCAAGAAGAAAGAAAAAAACTCTGGATTGATACTAAAAAATCATTGGAAGTAATAAAGAAAGAATACCGTCAACTACAAAAGATTTTAAATATAAAAAGAAAAGCTCATGATGATGGTTTAATAGAATACAGCGGAAACCCTCAAGCTACCACTATTATTATAGCCCTAGGATCAATTATTGGAACTATAAAAAGTGCCTTAGAGGATAATCCCAACTTTGGAGTTTTGAAAATAAAAACTTGGCGACCTTTCCCTTCTCAAGCAGTTTATGATACAATAAAGAAAGCTAAGAACATTATTATTATTGAAAAAGCAATTAGTCCAGGAAACTTGGGACCACTATATTTAGATGTAAAATCGGTAGCTAATGATAAACAAAATCTAAAAAATTTTATTACTGGACTCGGAGGAAAAGATTTTAAAAAAGAAGATGTTTTAAAAATTATAAAAAACTTTAATAAATATAATAACTTAAACTTTATATGACAAAAAACAAAAAAATAATATTATCAATAACTTTAATAATTTTTTCATTTTCACTTTTTAAAATAGTATCAGCGGTAGAATTTGTCCCTCAAGTAACTATTCCAAATTCCGAATTTACTGCTGAACAAGCTGTTCAATTAGAATATGGACTTAGACCTATTGGAAATTATATAAAAGCTATATATAACTATGCTTTAATAATCGTCGGAATTTTAGCAGCTATTGTTTTAATAATTGGAGGTATTATTTGGCTAACATCAGCTGGAAATTCTGAAAAAATATCCCAAGCTAAAAGCTGGATTACTGGAGCTTTAACTGGATTAATTTTAATGTTTCTTTCTTATACTATACTAAAAACAATTAATCCTCAACTAGTTAGCTTAAGAGTTCCTGGAATACAAACGATAGGAAATATAAATAAGGGTTGTTGTAGACTTCAAAAAAATGAGCTTCGAAATCCATTTTTAGTACCCGGTGAAAATATAATAAAATTAACATTCAACGCCACGTCAGTAGAATGTTATAATAGGGCCTTAGCTGTAAAAGAGCCGGGTATAAAAAACCCAGATGACTTAACAAAAGAAGAAAAAGCTGATATCGAAAAATATATGAAAGATCAATTAAAATTTTATCCATCTGAAGCTGCTGCAGGTTTTAATACATGCCAACCAAAGGGGGCTTACATTGAATATCTAAGTCATTCAGTCAATACCTCTAACAATTATAGTGAAGCAGATTTATCACATATATACTGTAGAAATAGCATAAGACAACGTACATTTAATACAAACGAAAATCATTTTTCTTTTTTTATGCCATACGCTGACTGTAGTACTCTTTCTATAGATGAAATAAAAAGGGTTGCTAAAAACCAATATCCTAATTATACTACAATCCAAAATGAAAATGAGTTTATTACACTTACCTGCACAGGTAGATCTAATGGTTCCACATGCACTACTTTAACAGGAAAATTAGCCGGAAGTACATTTACCTGGACAAGTTGTTATGATAATATCTGTTGGTATAATGAAGATATACGAGGAGGCTTAGGAGAACCATGTGGTGTAGATGATTCATTTTGCGTTCCAAGTGGCACTGATTGTGAAGATATTCCAGGATTTATTGATAGAAGCTGGGAATGGGGAGGAGGAGATTGTGGTCCCGATCTAAAATGTTGTAAAAAAGATAAAACTTATTGGAGAAAACTAGGTTATTAAAATAAAATGTTTAAAAATAATACTAAAACATCATCTGGGCATAATGCTTGTGCTGGTTGTGGGCAACTTTCAGCTCTGCAATCAGTTATGCGAGCATTAAATAAAGATTCAATTATAATTAACGCTACTGGTTGCTTAGAGGTTAGTACCACTGCTTATCCTGAAAGTATTTGGGGTATTCCTTGGATACATTCATTATTTGAAAATACTGCCGCTGTGGCCACTGGAATATTAGCAGCTCTAAAACAAGAAAAGAAAGATAAAACTAAGGTGGTAGTATTGGCTGGTGATGGTGGAACTTTTGATATTGGATTAGGATTAATTAGTGGCATGTGGGAAAGACAAGATAATATCTTATACATCTGTTTTGATACTGAATCATATTCTAATACTGGTTTTCAAGCCTCAGGAGCTACTCCCCCAAAAGCTACTACCAGTACCTCCCCCGAAGGTAATCAAACTCCCAAAAAAGATATGATAAAAATTGCTTTAGCTCATAAACTACCATATATAGCTCAAAGTACTGCTGGTTATCCAGATGATATTTTTAATAAAGTAAAAAAATCTTTAGAAATGTCAGGTCCTGGATATATTCAAATCTTATCACCTTGCATTCCTGGTTGGGGTATTAAAACTGATGAAGCAGTAGAAATGGGGAAATTAGCTAATCAAGGTAATGTATATCCCTTATTAGAATATATAAATGGAGAACTAAGTACTCCTATACAAAAATTGGATAATTTTAAAGATTTTGAAAAAAAATATTACCAAAAACAAAAACGATTTTTATAATATTAAAATAAATCTATGAATAATTATATATGGATTAAAAAAACATTTTTTTTAATAAGTCTTCTTTTTATCACATTACCTTTAGGGGTTAGTAGTGCTAATGTTACACCCCCCCCAAGCGCTAATAGTAGTAGTGGGGTTGTTTATTGTGATGAAGAAATGGAACGCAATGAATGCCCCGAAGGTGGTATTTGTGCATATTGTCTTGATGGCTATAGTCATTGCCCATCATTTAATAACGTAGACGGTCCAGGATATTTTTGTATTCAAGATGAAAGCATGTGTAATACACAGTGGGAAAGATTTGATCATACTATATCAAGGTGTGTAAGAAACTATATTAATTGTACTACAAATGCTGATTGTCTTCAACATGGCGTTGGATGGATTTGTGACTACTCGGGAGATATGCATATAGGTCAGATTTGCAAACAAGACATGGAAAGATATTCACAAACAATAACAAACCCCGCACAAACATCAACAGAAGATATGTTAAACGATATGAATCCCCTAGGAAAACTTAATGTAAATATACCGGGACTTTCAGAAATAGCCAGCAAATATCCTGTTAAATGTGAAAAAACAGGTGATACAGAATCTTGTAAAATTCCCTGGGTTGGAATATATATTCACGCTATATATAACTACACCATTAAAATCATTATTATTATAGCTGCTATAGCTTTAATGATTGGCGGAGTTTTATGGTTAATATCAGCCGGTAATGCTAATCGAGTATCTCAAGCTAAGAATTGGATAAAAGGAAGTTTAATTGGATTAATACTGTCCCTCACTTCTTATGTTTTGCTTTATGAAATTAACCCTAATCTCATAGAATCAAAATATATGAGATTAAAAAAAATAGAAGGACTGGGAGGAGATAGTACAGTTCCCTCAGTAAATGGATGGAACGGAGCTCCGTATAGCTCAAACCCTAAAAAAGATCATTTATTAAATATTGGCATTGAATGCCCTGAAACCGGAGGACCTAGTGTAATAAGTACTGTGGCGAACAGTTTTTCAGGAAAACTTGTTTATAGATTAGGCTCAAAAAATGGTTTAGGAAGTGATATAACAAAAAAAACTGATCCTTATGGACTCCATTGTCCTAACCATTCACAATGGAGTTATGAAAATAACCAAGTCGTATGTTACGATTGTTCTGGTTTTGCTAACCAAGTATTATGGTGTGCCGGTCTCAAAACTACACTTCCCCAAGGATCAGATAATATATTTTCAACAACCAAACCTCTTTATGAGGGTTACACCGGTGTAAATGCTTTAAAAATTAAAAGCTGTACATCAGGAGGAACAATAGTTATTGTTGATATAGGAGGACGAGATGTTGAAGTACCATTAACAGCCGGAGATCTTCTTGGGTGGCCAGGAGCAAATTCAACCCAACAATATGGTCATGTTTTAGTATATATCGGCGGAGGTAAAATGGTTGATGCCCACGGAAACAGAAATTATACTCCAGGCAGTAATGCTGGTAAAGCTTTTGGACACTTTGATGTATGTAACACAATAGATGATTATCTAAATCGCAACAAACAAACTGATACTTGGTTTTTAAAAAAATGGGGACCTAACGAATGGAAATAGCTAAACAATATCCATAATCCTCAACTGAATTTCTCTTTTACCATTAAAATTATTAAACTCTAAGGAATAAAGAAGATCAACTGTATCACCTAATTTTAAATTAGAATATTTATCAGCTCCACCAAAAGAAATACCCCAAAAACTTTTCATCTCTTTATCCTCATGATTTAAAAACCTAATCTTAATATGTTGTTCTTCCTTACCCATTTTTACAATATCAATAATCTTAAGTTTAAAAGTCGCAAAACAGGGTGAAGTATTAATTTGACCAAAAGGAGCTAACCTCTCTATTAACTCCAAAAGTTTATTATTAATAGAGGAAAAATTAAGCTCAGCATCAACTTTAATTTTAGGTTTTAAAAGATCCAACGAGATCTTTTTTTCCGCTAAAGAATTAATATTATCAATGAAAGCAAAAACATTTTCTTCAGCTAGAATCGAAAAACCTCCAGCCATCGGATGTCCACCATATTTATACAAAAAATCTTTGCTATCCTCTAAAGCTTCAACTAAGCTAAAGCCTTCAATACTGCGAGCGCTACCTTTATACAAAGAATACTTTTGCCCATCACTCGCTACTGCTGTTTCTCCAGTTTTAACAATAATTAAAACAGGTCGATAATATTTTTCTGATAATCTTCCAGCTACTAAACCAATAACACCCTCATTCCAAGAATTATTAGAAAGATCCTTTACTATAATTATCTTAGGAATATTATTGACATCTAATTGACTTTCAGCAGCCGCCAAAACATTATCAGTCATCTCCTGTCTTTCCATATTCTTGTCATTCAAATCTTCCGCCAATAATCGAGCTTCTGATGGATCTTTACTAATTAATAAATTTAAAGCTGAATTAGCGTGTTTCATTCGACTCGCTGCATTAAGTCGAGGTCCCAAATGAAAGCCTAAACGAAAAGAATCTATTTTTCCTTCCCCACCTGAAACTCGTAATAATTCCAATAAACCTAATCTTTTAGTTTTATCCAATACTTTTAAACCCCACTGAACTATGAGACGATTTTCTCCAATTAAAGGTACCATATCAGAAACAGTTCCAATAGCGGTTAAATCTAAAGTTCGCTCAATTAAAATCTCCTTATCTTCAGCCCCCAATTTAGATTCTAAAATTAAAGCCGAAGCTAATTTAAAGGCTACTCCAACACCCGCTAAATATCTAAAAGGATAACCGGAGGCTTTATCAGCTGGATTAATAATTAAACAACTAGGCCAATCAGTTTTTTTTTCTGGATAAGCATGATGATCAGTGATAATAATATCTAAACCTAAACTTTGAGCATAATCTACTTCCTCTTTATTACGAATACCATTATCAACAGTAACCACCAAAGAAAAACCATCAGCTTTAATTTGATCTAAAGCTTTTTTATTCAATCCATAACCTTCACTAACTCGATCGGGGATATAAAAATCAACTGAAGCTTTAAGAATGGAAAAGACATCATACAATAAAGCAGCTGAAGTAACACCATCAGCATCATAATCACCAAAAATCATGATTTTATTCCTTTTCTTAATATGATCAATAATCAGCGCCACCGCCGCTTTCATATCCTTAAAAAGAAAAGGATCTAAAAACTCTTCTTCATCCGACAAAAACCATCGTAAATCCTCTTTAGTTTTAAGGCCTCGATTAAATAATATTTGCAAAATAAGAGGATTAACCGTAGGGTAGTCCTCTCTTAAGCTTTTAGGCATCTTTGCTTGTATTTGCCAAATTTTTTCCATATCTAAACCTTAAAACAAAGCGGTAAACAATGTTAAACCAACCATAGAAATAATAACTAAAACAGAAACAATAATCCAAGCAATTTTCATTATTTTACGTTTAGTACGTTTTCTCATAAAACTATATTACTTTCTTAAAATTTTAACAAAAGTATCAGGTGGAATCTCAACACTTCCTTTACCGGCTAACATCATTTTCTTTTTTCCTTTCTTTTGTTTTTCTAATAACTTTCTTTTTCTCGAAACATCACCACCATACAACTTAGCCGTTACATCTTTTCTCAAAGCTGATAATCTTTCCGCCGCAATAACTTTACCAGAAATAGCCGCCTGCAATTTTAAAGCGAACATTTGCCGAGGTAATGATTCTTTTAAAATATTAACTACTTCTTTCCCGCGACGAAAAGCCTCATCACGATAAACAATAGTAGACAAAGCTTCAATAATTTCTTCAGCTACTAATATATCCATTTTAACAACATCGGCTAAACGATAATCTAAATATTCATAATTAATGGAAGCATAGCCAGCACTAGCACTTTTTATCTTATCATAAAAATCAGTTAGAATAGCCGACAAAGGAATCTCATAATGAAGTATAGCTCTTTGATCATCAGTCCCCGATGAAATAAATTCAGTGTTTTTATACACAGCTCTTTTATCTTGAGCTAATTGCATAATATTACCAATATATTCTTTAGGAGAAATAATATCTAAAGAAACCCAAGGTTCTTCTATCTTATCAATTTCAGTAGGCTCAGGTAATTTTTGCGGAGTTCTAATAAAAAAATCTTCACCATTTTTTTTGTAAACTCGATAAGCTACACTAGGAATAGTAACAATTAAATCTAAATTATACTCACGTTTTAATCTTTCTTGAAAAATCTCTAAATGAAGCAAACCTAAAAACCCACAGCGAAAACCAAAACCCAAAGCATCTGACCTTTCTGGTTCAAAAGATAAAGCACTGTCATTTAGTTTCAATTTATCCATTGCTTCTCGTAAACTCTCGAGATCACTACCTTCACGAGGGAAAATACCAGCAAAAACCATAGGCTTTACTTCTTGATATCCACTCAAAGCACTCACCTTATCAGCCCCCGAACTCAAAGTAATGGTATCACCAACTCGACACTCCCCCACTTCTTTAAAACCAGTTACTAAATAACCAATTGATCCAGTACCTAAAGAAGCTTGTGAAAGATAATCAGGTTTAAATATACCTAAATCTAAAATTTCACTTTCAGCTTTAGTAGCCATTAATTTAATACGATCGCCTTTTTTAAAACTACCATCAAAAACTCTTAAATAAGCTACAACTCCTTTGTATTCATCATATTTAGAATCAAAAATTAGAGCTCGAGCAACGCCCGGCTCAGAAGCTCGAGGAGCAGGTCCCTTCTTAATCACTGCCTGAAGTATCTCCTCCACCCCTTGACCCGTCTTACCTGAAGCTAATAAAATATCATCTTCTGAACAACCTAAAAGTTTAATAATCTCCTTTTTTGTTTTTTCCGGATTAGCTGCTGGTAAATCAATCTTGTTAATTACAGGAATAATATTTAAATCTTGTTCTAAGGCTAAATAAAGATTAGCTAAAGTTTGAGCTTGAATACCTTGAGTACAATCAACTAAAAGAACGGCTGTCTCCACCGCCGCTAAAGATCGTGATACTTCATAGGAAAAATCAACATGACCAGGGGTATCAATTAAATTTAATTGATAACCCTGATATTCCATTGTCACTGGCTGAAGTTTAATCGTAATACCTCGCTCTCTTTCAATATCTAATCCATCCAAAATCTGATTTTTCATTTTTCTTTCTTCGACTGTTTCAGTAAATTCTAATAATCGATCAGCCAATGTGGACTTACCGTGATCAATATGAGCAATAATACAAAAATTTCTAATTTTATCTATCATAGTAAATTATCTTAATAAATTATGAGGATAAAATCAAACTACTAAAGTCCCCGAACCTCACTTTGATCCGGAATTTCCTCCATACCTTTAGCTTTTTTACTAAAAGGAAGTTTTTTCTTTAAAACCTCTATTAAATCTAAGGCTTCCTGACTTCGAAATAAGTAAGTTAAAAGAAAATAAGTTCCTAAACCAGCTACTCCCGCTACTAATCCCTGAGTAAACACACCCCAAAACTTAGTCATATTAATAAAAGGCCAAACTAAAGTTTTGCTAAGCTGTACCACTAATCCAGCACTTAAAGCCGCTACCGAAAACTTTAAAACTGACTTTATTATCCGAGCCTGATCCAAATCACCAATTTCAAAATACAACCACATCCAAAGAATAATGAAATTTAAAATATTAGACAAAGAAAAAGCTAAAGCTAATCCTGCCACTCCTAAACGAGGACCAAGAAACAAAGAAAGAAAAATATTGGCCACCACCACTATCAATCCGATATAAAAAGGAATACGAGAATTATGTCTCGCATAAAAAACTCGAGTTAAAAGCGGAATTGTTGCTTGAGCAAATAAACTTAAAGCAAAAAAACCTAAAGCATCCATTGTTAAAATAGTATCGGTCCAAGAGAACTCTCCCGTTCCATAAATAACCCGAATTATTTGCGCTCGAAGTGTTATCAACAAAACTGTAGCCGGAATAATAAAAAATAAAATTTGCCTAAAAGTATAAGAAAAATTTTTAACTAACTTCTCTTTATCAAAGGCAGTCGCTGATAAAACCGGAAAAGCAGCTACAGCAAAAGAAATACCAAAAATACCAATTGGAAAAGATTGTAGATTATTAGCAAAATTAAATACCGCCAAAGATCCTGAAGCTAAAGTAGAAGCAATAATAGTAATGACCAAAAGATTAATCTGAGCAATAGCTAAACTAAGAGTTCGCGGAATCATCATTTTAAATATCTGAATTAATTCTTTACTCTTTAATTCAATAAATAACCTCCACCGAAACCCCAAAGCTCGAACTGACGGAATCTGAATTAACATATGTAGAGCTGATCCCAAAACAACTCCCCAAGCTAAACCCGAAGCACCTAAAACTGGCACTAAAAATAAAGCACCAAATATTATACCAAGATTATAAAAAATAGGAGCTAAAGAAAATACAAAAAAATTTTTAAAAGATTGTAAAACTCCCCCCAATAAACTGGAAATACCTAGAAAAAAAGGAGAAAAAAACATAATCCGAGTTAACTTAACAGTTAAAGATTTTAAACCGGGAGAAAAACCAGGTGCTATTAAATTAATTAAACTAGGAGAAAAAATTACCCCTAATAAAGAAAAAAATAATAATGAGATTATTAAAATATTTAAGAGATTATTTACTAAATCCCAAGCTTTTTTGTTCTCAGTTTTAGAATAAGAAAAACAAAAATCATTATCACATTTCATTTTCTTAATTAAAGAAGAAAAAACCGGAATAAAACCAGCTGATAAAGCTCCTAAAATTAAAAGATTATAAATCAAATCTGGAATCCTAAAAGCAGAATAATAAGCATCTAAGATTTCTCCTGCCCCAAACTCTCCAGCTAAAATACGATCCCGAAAAAGACCCAAAACTCGAGAAGCTAAAGAAAAAAAACCAACTAAAATAGCCGCGGCTGTAATACCGCTACTACGCTTTTTAAATATATTTGAAATCTTAATATTCATAAAAACTACATTGTAATAATTCGAACATCTAAGGCTAAACTTGATTTTTCATCAACCAATAATGGATTAATATCTATTTCAGAAATATCTTTGTAAGTCAAAATTAAATTAGAAAAATTAAAAATTGCTTCAACTAAAGACTCAAGATTAATTCCTTTTTGACCCCGAACTCCACATAAAATTGGATAAACTTTCAAACCTTTAATCATCTCCCTGATCTCGGCTCGACTCATTCCCGCTAAACCTAATACGGTATCTTTATAAACCTCAGCATAAATACCGCCTAGACCTAAAAGTATAATTGGACCAAAAGTAGCATCTCGTTTAAAACCCAAAATTAATTCCATCTTAGTAGATAACATGGGTTGATAAACTAAATAATTATCATTTGATATTTTTTTACTTGAAATTCTTTTTTGAAAATCATTAAAAATTTGTAAAGCCTCAGATTTATTTTTCACATTTAAAAAAACGGCTGCTTGATCACTTTTATGAATAAAATCAGGTCCAACCATTTTTAAAGCTATTGGATACTTAATCTTATCTAAAGAACTTTTTTTAGAAATTCTTTCCGTCTTAACAGTTTTAATTTTAAACTCCTTTAAAAGTTGAAATGATTTTAAATAATCAAATAATCCCGCTTGAGAAGATAAAGTTTTAATAGCTAATTTTACAGCTTGATATTTCTTGATCTTCCTCCTATTTCTTTGATATTTATCTAATTGACTAATAGTCTTAACTGCCTCATCTAAAGAAGAAAAATTAAATAGACCTGCTTGATTCAAAATTTTCTCCGCCTTAGATACTTCAGCTCCACCTAAAAAAGAAATAATTAAATTCTTCGAGCTAGGTAACTTAGATTTTAAATTAACTAAGGCTTGAGCCGTAATCTCAACCTGAGTCATGGTTTGAGGGGTTAATAATACTAAAACTGAAGATACATTTTTATCATTTAAAACTATTTGAACTGCTTCTTGATAACGTTCTGGACTAGCATCACCTAAAATATCTAAAGGATTTTTAATCTCCGCCATAACTGGCAAGATCTTTTTTAACTCTTTAAAAGTCGAAGAAGAAAATTTAGCTAAAGATAATTTTTCATCAATAGCCTGATCACTAGCTAAAACCAAAGGACCACCCGCATTAGAAACTATAGCTAAATCACCACCTAAATTAGAAACTGGCCCCTTAATCACCGCTATCAAATGATAAAGCTGATTAATGTTATCTAAAATAATAGCTCCGGCTCGCTTTAAAGCTACTACCGCACTATCATAAGACCCCGCCAAAGATCCAGTATGAGAAGAAGCCATCTTTAAACCTAAATCACTACGACCAGCCTTTAAAACCGCCACTGGTTTAGAGGGACTAATTTGAGAAACTAGCTCCAAAAAACGAGATCCCTGAGAAATTTCTTCTAGATATAAAACGATTAAATCAGTATTAGAATCTCGATAAAAAAATTCTAAAAAATCACTTTCATTTAAAGAAGCTTTGTTTCCTAAACTAATAAATCCAGAAAGTCCGATACTTTTTTCAGCTATCCAGTCTAAAACCGCACTACCAATAGCTCCAGATTGAGACAAAAAAGCAATATTATTCTTTCGAGCTATTTTTTTATTAGGGCTATATTTAGAAAAACTAAGATTCAATGAAACTTTATTATTAATGAATCCTAAACAATTAGGACCTAAAATATTTAAATTATAGGTCTGAACCAGTCTAACTAAATCTTCTTCTAGTTTTTTTCCGATACCACCTACTTCCTTAAATCCAGCGGTAATAATAACAAAATTTTTAACTCCTAAATGAGCCGCTTTTTCTACCTCGGCTAAAACAAAAGGAGCTGGAATAGCAATTACAATTAATAAATTCGCCCAATCTTTAATAGGTAAATCTGATACGCTATTATAGGCCACCACTCCAGCTATTCGCTTTTCCTTATTATTAATCGGAAAAATTTTCTTTTTAGACAAAAGAGCGTTATCAAAAATTTGACGACCCACCTTTCTTTTATCACTGGAAGCTCCAATAACAGCAATATATTTAGGATTTAGAAATTTTTCTATTTTCATAAAACTATTATATCATAATGAAATAAAAAAACTAATTAGACCTGCGGCTAATAAAAAATTAAGATTAAAATAAGGTAAAATAAAATTAGGTGCTATTAACTCTAAAAAAGCTAAAATTAAATAAGCAATTATAAAAAAATAGAACAGTTCTTGACTATACTTTTTAATTTTATTTAAATAATTTTTCATTTATTTTTCTTAATAAAGTTTTACCTGATAATTCAATCTCTAAATCTGAAATTTCAATATAATTACTACTATCAACATCTTTTAAAAAAGGAGCTGAAATAATAAAGCGATAAACCCCTTTTTCTCGCCAAGCATTCTGTAAATCTAAACTTATTTCCGATATATAATACTCACCATCCTTAATAACCGGAGAATATTTAGCTAAAATAAAATCAGCTTCATTAGCCTGACTAGCCACACTTAATTTATTTAAATTAGGATTAAAAAAAGAGTCAACTGAAAAAGAAAAAAGAGCCTCCCCTTCAATTAAAAACCCCGAGGAATCTGATTTAATTAAAACTAAGTCGGAGTCAGGTTTAGGAACTGAAAAATTAAATTGCTGAAAAATTTTATCAACCTTAAAAGTGTTAGAAGCAATTTCGATTTCTCCCAAGGATTCAATATTAATACTTTTTATTCTTAAATTATTTTGATTAGAATAAAGAGTGAATGGACCATAACTTTGATCTAAAAAAATCTTATTAATAAATACTAATTTACTTAAATTAGTTTTAAAACTAGATAAAATTTGATCATTAGCCTTTATCTCTAATTTATAAACCCCTTCAGGAAGATCACTTAAATTAAGCTGATAAAATAATTCATCCTCCACCAAAAAACTAATACGATCAGAAAAGATTAAATTATCTTGATAATATAAAAAAAGATCCAGATCTTTAAGAGTATCACTCTGTCTTAAAAAAGAAAAATCAAAATTAAGATTCTCTTCTTTTAAATAAAGATAAAATGAATGTGATCCTTTTAATTGATTTATTTCTAGTACCTGATCAGAAACAGGCTGATAAGAAGGATCAATATAGATAAAATTAGGTTGAAAATTATAAAAAACAGTACTAGAACTAAAATTAGATTGATTTAAAAATTCTTGATAATTAGAAAATATTTGATCTTTTTGATAAAATAAAACACCATCTTCAATTTGAGCTTCGGTTAAATTTTCTAAAACATTATTATAAAAAGGTTTTAAACTATAATTCCAATTATCTTTATCAACTAAAACTCCAGCCTCTAAATTAATAAAATCATGATTAACTATAAGCTCTGGACTGAAACGATACTTAATCTTTAGTTTAGCTTCCGAAAAATTTCGTGGACTTCGTAAATAAAAATAAACTGGATCTCCAATTATTTTATTATTAATAATTCTATCTTCAGGACCAAATTTATGAAAAAAACCTCGACCCCATAAATAAGGACGAGAAAAGCTATATTGGTATTTTATTTTACCTCCTGGAACTATATATAAAAAAGCCAGGACTAAAATAAAAAAAACTAAAAAACTATATAGTATAATTCTAAACTTCTTCATGCCTAAATTATCGCATATTTAGGAAGAAAATACAAAAAAGATAAACACCTATAATTCTTCAATTAATTCTTTAATCATTGGATACTCTGGAGATCTTTTTATATAAATAGCCGCATTACTATTTCGACTCTTTAGTCCAGCTAAAGCTTTTTTTAAATTTTTTATATCCTCCTTCAAAGAGTTTCGAAAAAAAGAATTTAAAGTAGAATAAGCTCCTAATCCTGATTTAGCCTTCCAGGATACTTCACCATAGCTTGGATTATTAGCTACTTCTTTTACTTTTTCATAATCAACAAAAGAATCCAAATTTCTTTCAATAAGACTAGCAAAATTAGTTATGGTTAACAGTTCAATTCGTAAACGCCTCTTAATATGTGAAACTAAATCACAAACCTTACTAATAGCTTCTCTCTGTTCAGAAGAGATCTCAGGTCTTTTTTCTACCGAAGGCTTATATCCATGTCTACTTTGCCAATACCATTGTTCTAATTTATCACTATCAGTTTCTCCGGGCTCATCATGATAAATATTATCCATCTCCTCCTTAGTTAAAAATGGTTCTTCAGATTTAAGAGGCTCTTTTTTTTACCAGAAAAATCTAAATCTAACTCATATTGACCAAATTTATCCATTTTTATTTTCATATTTTTATACTTTAATAATATATTATATAAAAACAGTAAAATAAAAATATTTCATTGTCAAGTCTTGACTTTTAAGGTAATATATTTTAAAGTTAAATGTTAAATAAATGTTCTTTAAAAAATTAGTAAAATGAAAACAATGAAAAAAAAGGAATTGTTATTGTTAGTCATTTTACTAATAATAACAATTTTAACAATCTATGCTTGTTTATTTAAAACTAGCATAGAGCTGGGAACTATTTTTATTGAAAGAGTTCCCCCTTATTTAAACCTTTCCCTTTTAGCAACTTTTACTCTTATCACCATAAGTTTACTTTACGTGATAAAAAGTAAAAAAACAAACTCAGAAAGGGAAAAAGAGTCCTTTGGCGATGGAGCCTATATAGGAATAAAATTTGGTCTCATCGTTTTCCCCTTAACTCTATATGCTCTATTTTTTTCAATTATATACAAAATTATAATTGGAATAAGTGTAGCTATAGTTCTAAATTTATTCCTAATATCATTTTATGATTTAGGAACTTCAGCTATTAGTACCCGTAAAGAAAGAATACGGGTAGCATTTGGAATACAACTAGGGTTAAGTCTAACGCTAGCCCTCCTAATTGGAGTTTTCTCAGGAATAACTGAGGGACTACTGATAGGGCTCATAATTCTTATAAACATTATGATTTTCAGTACCATAATTATAACCACTATAATTATTATAGTAATAGGACTGAAAACAATAATAAGAAAAATAAAAAAAATGATATACAAAAAAAGAGGCTATTAAAGCCTCTCTTTTAATTCATTAATTTAATCAATTTTCAAGGCTTTTTTAATTTCATCTTCTCCTAATTCTTGAGTACAAAAAAACCAATCATAACAATGCAGATCATTTTTATTTTCCATTCTTTCTTTAGCCACCCCACAAGATCCAGCAGTCGGAACAATAACTTCATCTCCAGGACGCCAATCAGCTGGAGTAGCTACCGAGAACTTATCAGCAGTTTGAAGAGCAATTAAAGCTCGATATAATTCGTCAAAATTTCTTCCTAAGCTTAATGGATAATAAATAATAGCCCTAATTACTCCTTGGGGATCAATAAAAAAAACAGCTCGAACAGCTTGAGTACTACTTTCTGCGGACTGAATCATACCATATTTTTTAGAAACGGTCATACTAATATCTTCAATTAAAGGAAACTTAACTTCAATATTTTTCATTCCTCTATATTCAATTTTTTCTTTAATAGTTCGAAGCCAAGCAATATGACTATAAAGACCATCAACTGATAATCCTAATAATCTACAATTAGCTTGATTAAATTTCTCTTCCATATTAGCAAAAGTCATGAACTCTGAGGTACAAACTGGGGTAAAATCAGCAGGATGACTAAAAAAAATTACCCATGATCCCCTATAATCCTCTGGAAAATTAATATTTCCTTGAGTAGTAACAGCCTGAAAAGCAGGAGCTTGATCCCCGATTCTCGGCATAAAAAAATCTTGACTTTCAATATTCTCCATAAATTTTAAATTAATTATAAAAAATTATTTATTATTAAATATTTTATACGCTATATCAATATCTAATGGAACTTCAGAAACCACTTCAAATCCTCGGCCTCTTTTTTTAGACACCCTATAATAATATCGACCACTTTCCAATATTTTTATTCCCTGAATATTAGTTATACTTCTTAATCTTTTATCTCCCTTCTTTGATTTTAAAACAATAAAAAACTCATTTAGAACTTCACCAAGCGGACTTACAAACTCTAATTTCACATCTACTTTATTTTCCTTAGAAAAGTCCTCTATAGCCCAAGCACTAATAAGTTGTAAATTAACAGGGATAACAATTTGATTATTTTTAGAAATTTTGGTTTTATCTATTTCAATTTTTATTTCTTCTACACAATTATGCAAACTTAACAAATTAGTTTGAGGGTCTATTGAAGAATTATTACAAATTATTGACCAAACATTTTTCATATTTTTAAATTATTAATTAATATAACACCTTTAAAGGAGTGATATTTACTTTAATTTTTGTAGTATGTTGAATAGTTTTGCTATTTCCAATAAATATAAACTCATATGGAACATTAAAATCAAAAACCCTACTCCAGTTTTTATAACTAAACCCTAAAGAATTTGCGATTCGGTTTAATAAAGAAAAACCAATATTAACATCACCATTTTCAATTTTAGAAATAACCTTTTGAGTAGTTCCGGCTTTTCTCGCTAACTCCTGTTGGCTAATTTTTAGTTTTTCTCTAGTGTTATAAATCTCAACACCCAACCTAATTCTTTCTTTAGCCTCTGTATAGTATCTAGCAAAATGCTTTTCTTTCCTAGCCTCTGCAACTGGGTCAATATTTGTTTTTTTATTATTTATACTCTTCATAGTTTTTTGGATTTAATTTAAATATTTTTAAATATTTTTCACCTATTTGATTTTGTCTATTAACCTTTTTTCTCTCTCTTTCTGTATCATAGTTAGCTGGTTTTTCAAAAGCATGAAGAAGAACCATTTTATTTTTATACCTAAAATAAAGAATTCTAATAACTGTCCTTGAATCTTTTGAATTCAGAATCTCAAAACAACTATAACCATGTAATGGCTTGGAAATTGGAGGGATAGGTTTTCCACCATTATCTCTAATATATTCAATTTTAGCTCCAATACTAGCTAAAATTTTTTGTTTTCTTAAAATAACGCTCCTCTTATCTTTATTAGTAGGTAAATATTGTTTTAAATATTCTTTTACTGGACAATGTTTTAAGCTTTCATCATAAAAATAAACAATATCCATATATTCTTAATTCATCATATAATTATATTATATCCTATTAGATATATTTGTCAATAAAGCAAAATTATAAAAAAACGAGATTAAATCTCGTTTTAATAAACTAACCATTGCTCGCCTGGAGAGACAGTTTTCGGACGTGGGTGGCTAATAATAAAGAATAATTTAGACATCAATTCTTCATTTGTCTAACCTCAAAATCTACTAAATTATCTAAATTAAAATTTTTTCTCTCCGCCTCACATTCTCCTCTCTCTTTGTCTGGATAATTACTACAATTAGGGTACCGAGCTACAAATTGCACCAAGTAAACATTACCTTCTATTACTGTCGTATAAGCATATTGCGTATAGACAGATCCTACTGCTCCTTCGCTTGAAGCGCCTATGCAATATTTCTGACCGTTTACCTGTCTCTTGCTTATTCGTAGCGGCAAACTTGATTCTAGGGGAGTTTCATCACACTCTATTTCACTATTTTCTACCCAAGACTCTAATTTAGGATATTCTTCGACCTTAAATACGTTTGAGCCATAATTCTGAAATGAAATATAACTAGCCTTAAAGCTATCTGGTAGATTTGATTCTATATTTCCTTCTTCAGTATATAAATGCTTAACTCCTTCTACTTTGATTGTACCTAAGGTTGTATAAATCTCACTTTCTTCGTTAATCAACTCTCCGCTAATTTCTATTTTTTGTCCCATTCTTATTTTATTAACTACATTATTTTTATCGTCACTTGGCGCTTGCAGGCGATAATAATCACCATCACTATTCTTAATACCAAATACACATAAATGATTATGAGGTTCATCTTGATTTTTTACAGGTAAACAAACAAAATCTCCGGAGACAATGAATAAATCTTTATTTTCTAAATTCACTGCTTCATTTATGGGTAAATTTCCACAATCACAAAGTATTTTTTTACCACACAAAGTTGACACGCTGCCACAAGGAACTTGAACATTATTATATTCTTTACATCCAAATAACCCTTCACAATTTTTTAAGTTAAATTCGCAATATCCTTTTTCAGGATATACTTTAAAATCGTTTTTACACTTATTTGGAATTAAAAAAAATAAAGCAGTAATAATGAATAGCAAAGCAGCGAGAGAGTAGATTAGAATTTTGAATTCCTTTTTCATACTATTTTAAATTTAAATATTAAATACTTATAATATAATATGTCCCACTTTTTTTCTATCAAATAATCTAAAGTATAAAACTATAAAATAATAGTGGAAGGTACCCATTTCATTAGACACTATTCTTGCAAGATTCCTGATAAAGCCGGCTGTAAATAACAGGCGGCATTTTTAATTTTGAATGTATTCTTAAATTATTATACCTATAAATAGTTCTATAAATATTATATATCAATTCTCCTAAGCTACCAAATCTATCAGGATCACCTAAATCTAATTTAAACTGACAGTAGAATGATTCTTGATAGCCATTTTCCCAAGGACATCCTGGTCTACTCATAGATTGTTTTATTCCTAAATTTTTACAAATACCTGAATAATCATAAGAGGTGTATTCACTGCCCCTATCAGAATGAATTATTTTGGCTATCGGATTATTATTAGTAGCAGAAAATAAGGCATTAATTATCAATTGATTACTATGATTAGTTAAAATACTAAATCCAACTATTTTTCTAGTATATAAATCAATAATAGTAGCTAAATATATAAATTTTCCCTGATATTTAATATGGGTAAAATCACTAGCCCAGATATGATTGGGATACTCGGGTATATTATTTAATAATAGATTAGGAAATTCTATGTCTCTATTTACTTTAACATACTTAAATTTCTTAGTTTTGCGACGATAGGGCTTAATACCAAATAATTTCATTACTCGAAGTATTCTTTTTTTATTAATTTTCAAATGAACAGCCAATCTTTTATGTCCGTAACTAGGAAAATCATGTAAAACTTCTTCTATTTTAACCTTTAAATTCCAATCTTTTATTTCTTGTTTAGATTGATAATATATTAATTGACGAGATATGCCTAGATCTTTAGCTATCTGAGACTTATTATCTCTTTTCATAGCTAAATCTTTTTTTGGGTTTGAGATAATTTAATAGTTAGCTCTCCTACTAGAGCTAATAACTCCTTATTTTGTTTCTGTAAACTAGAATATTCTCTCCAACTAGGCTGAGCTTTAATAGTTCGACTTAACCAGCTATAGATAGTATTAGGACTAATACCATGTTCTTCGGCTATTTTAGGGACAGAAGATGACCCTTCTTTAACTCTTTCTAAAATTTGATCTTTTATCTCCTTGGAGATTTTAAATGTTTTTTTCATATATTCACATTGTAGGAATGCATGGAGAAAGTGTCAAATTTTTGGGGTACCTTCCACAATATAGCTAAAATGATTAAAAAATAATCTTTATTTGATACTTCTAATGATTTTTTAAAATTATAAAATGGCTTGTCTTTCAAAGAAATAAACCATCCTTTTAAGTCTTTTCTATATAAAAATATTAATGGCAATAATGATGGCAAGAAAAAGATAAAACTATAATAATCAATATAATCTATTGATAAAACTAAGTTAGCTAAAAATAAAATAAAAAAAATAATTTTAGCAGGAATATTAACCCATCTTTTTTTATATAAAACTATATAAATAGCAAAAAAAGTAATTGCCATTATAAATAATAAAAAATCTAACATAATATTATCTGATGTAATCTCTACCCAAAAAAAGAACAAAGAAAAAAACATCAAAAAACAAGACATAACTAAACAAAAAACTCTTTTAAATTTAGATGGCTTCATAATTTTAATAAAATTATTATATAAATATATTTAATTCTTTAGATTTACCTTTTTTTATATCCTATTTAATTAGACTTATTATAGTAGCTAAAGTACTAAAATAATCATTTACTTTAATATAAAACTCTAAGGATTTATTGTTCATAAAAATTTTATCCACTATCAACTTTTAAAACAATGCTATGATTATTAAAGGGTCCTAATTACTAAAGATGTTAATAACAATAATAGCAATAATCCTCAGCGTACTCGCAACTATCTTGAGCATTATAGCAAGAATCCTCAGCATAGTCACAACTATCTTGAGCATCATAGCAAGAATTCTCAGCATCTCTACAGGATTCTATTGCTTCAATTGAATTATAAAAAGCATTTTTAGAATATTCAATAGCCTTATCAATTTTAATATAAATAATAAATAATATTATAATTACTACAATTTTGAACCAATTATCTTTAAAAATTTTTTTCATAAATTTATTTTAAATTATTAATTAAATATGTCCTTTTTTGATTTCATCCCTTAAATAAGAATTAAAAGAAACAAAAGATGAATTTTTAAAAATGTCATTTATAATTTTTCTTTTTGTAAACTCTAATTTTTTATTAAGAAAATTATAAACCCTACTCCTAAGTTCATAAGGTAAAGGTTTATATTCCCTGTTTTTTTTATTATTATTTTCACCAAAAATTGGATTTTTTTTCCAAATAATTTCATTAGCTATTTCAATTGATTTAGTTTTATTTTTTTCAAACTCATTCATTATTAAAATATTTAAATCATCAAACAAAATTATCATTCTTCTTTCTATGTCATTTTTATTCCACCAAAACCTAATATCATCGTCGTTAACACCTTCGCTCCTTTTTAATTTCAAACCACTATTTATTTGCTTAATTATTTTTTCAACAAAGATATTTTCACTTTTAGTCCTTCCTATCAATATATCTCCTAATTTTTCTGTTAAATAATAAGTTTTATCTTTTTTTGATTCTTTTATAGCATAATCAAGCATTGGGGTAATTATTTTTTCAGATTCAACTAAGGAAATTTTTCTTAATTTACTCAATTTAGCAGAAAAAGATATAAGTAATGTTTTTTCTATTTGATTGTATTTTGAACAATTTGTTAAATTCATATTTTTTAAAAATTATTTTTTTAAAATAAATCTAAAAATATACGAGCTAACTTCAATATCAAAGCCACTTTCATTAATCGAAAAAGGTCCACTTATGGTTGGGCTATCACTATTAGAGTTTATAACTAAATAAATTTCATAATTATTAATATTCTTTTCTCCAAAATCCTTCTCTCTCTTGCTAATTTCAAAAAAATTCATAAACTCATTACTGGTTGATTTTACTTCACAATATATTTTTAATCCATTATTTTTATAAGATATATCATAAGGATATTCATTATCACTGCCATAATTATTGTACCCATTCCTTTTGGCAATCGAAGAAACCCATTCGACATTTTCTGCACCAAATTTATTACATAAATAATCAAAAACTATTTTTTCTCCACTTCCGCCGGCTTTAAGCCTACCCATCCCACCGATAGAACTTATATTTTTAGTATTAGATCGAAAGAGTGCACCTTTTCCGCCACTTTCATTATTAACTTTATTTATAGAAATATTAGAATCATAAACATATTTATTTGGTATACCATTTATTTCTTTTTTTTCAATGTTATTATTATTTAATTCTGACAATTCATTTTTTTCTTCTTGTTCTTTATTTTTTTTATACTCCTCAAACTCATTATAGTCCTCAATACTAACTATTTTTTTACCCTGCTTTTCAAGATCATCTTCTAAATCAGTTTTAAAACCGAGAATCATGGCTAATTTTTTATACTCATATTCCTTGCAATAATTATTATCGAGATCTTTGACATTTAATTCAAAGGGAGATCTAAAATTACCATTTTTATCAATGAGCCATTTTTCCTTTTTAAGCTTATTTAATAAATCAGAATCAAAATGTTTAGTTCTAGTATCTCTAAAAAACCAAGTATATCTACCTTTCAAAAAATTATCTTTATCATTCCAATTTTCAAATAATTTTAATAAAATTTCCCAAAATAAAAAGGATTTTTTATTATCTAAATCACAAAAGAAATTATCAAAACCAGCAATAACTGGCTCTACTACCTCAATTTCTTTTGTAAAATCAGGACCTCTCCAATAATTTTTTCTTATTTCTTTCTTTTTATTTTCTGATAAATTAGATTCTTTTTTTTCTATCTTAGGTAGCTTATTTACTCCAATATCCATTAAAAAATTTTCAAATAAATTTTTATCTTTTATATTTCTAAATACTTTGTCATCTACAAAATAAATCGAATAATCTAAAAAATAATTAACTAAATCTTCATTTTTAATATAAACATCACTAGGTTTTAAAAACTTAAAATCATCACAATTATTTTTTCTAGAATAAATAAAAGAAATTTTTTTTATTTCATCTTTAAAAAAACCTGTATCATTATAAGGATGTTTGTCTTTTTCTTGATAGAACGAAAAAAGCTTCTCAATATCCTGAAAATAATCATCTGGCAACTCTAAAATTTCTTTTTTATATTTAGGAAAAATAAACTCTTTTATTTCACTTAAAAGAGAAGGTTCTTTTAATCCCATTTTTTTAAAAAACTCTAAACATTTTTTATCTTCAATAAAAACATTTTTGACAGTTTTATAATTAGAACCATTCTTTGCTGGCAAATATACCTGTAATGCTCCAGATTCATCAAAGGGTGCTATATGACTATTATCACTTATTCTAATAATATTTTTATTTTTTATAGATTCATCAAGCTCAATATTATTAATTCGATGTTTCCATAAATCTTTATTTTTTAATAATGCAGCATAAAACTCAATCATCCAACTATCATTTTTTTTATTTAAAAAATCATTATTTAAATTTTCAATAAAATCATTAAATCTTATATCTTTTACACCAATTTCATTAATTAAATAATTTTTTAAATTTCTCATATTGCTTTCATTTATTTCTGTCGGCATCCAATATTTTTTTAAAAAAAGATTATTAAGATCTTTATTGCTTAATAATCTCTCTAAGTCCTTATTTTGATAAATAACAATATTATCTTTATTAGAATATTCTTTACTTTTCGTTGGTAAAAAATCTGATGAAATTATTTTACTTTTAACAGCATTATAAATATTAGAATAAATATTATTATTTCCAATGCCCGGGTCTTCTATAGGTAAAATATTTAAAAAACCTAAATTTAAAATGCCAGCATCTTTAATTAAAGACATACTTTCTATCACTAATTCAGAAATATAATTATCTATTTTTTTATTATAATCGTTATCCTTTTTTATGTTCTCCCTATTTGAGGGCAGATCATATGGTCCGTGAATAATAAAATTAAGATTAGTTCTCTTTTCAAGTGGAAAATAAACAAAAAGCCTAGAATTTTCCACTTTCTCAAAAATAATTTGACCATTATTAATATTTATTTTATAGGCTAAACTAATGTCTCTATTAATTTTTTTTATATTTTTATTAAACACTAAAAAATTTTCCTCTTTATCAGCTGAAAAAATTTTAACCCAATTAAACCCCTTTTTATTTTTAATTTGCTTCTCAAAGAAAAATTTTTCTCCTTGATAACTCCACTCAATTTTATTTATATTTTTCAAAAATAAAAAGTTGTTCAATTCAATTTCTTTTAATTCTTTTAAAATTAAACCGACGTAATTCCCACCTTTCTTAAAAGGAATTCTTATTAATGTTTGATCTTTAAAAATTTTATTAATATTTTTATCTAATTTTATCTCTTCTGGTACAATATATTCAACTATTTTAACATTAAAATCACCTGAATAAATATAAGGTATTTCTGTAATATTAAAAACTGACTTAAATCCTATTCCAAATTTACCGATACTATCAACATTTTCTTTTTTTGTAGAATTTCCCCATCCCGTAACACCTTCAATATCTTCAAAGCTAAATTTTCTGCCATTGTGATAATAATCTAATCTATCTTCAAATATTTCAATTTTAACATCTGATGCTCCAGCGTCTTCAGAATTCTGCAATAATTCAAAAATAAAATGACCAGGATTAGAGTAATGATCGGATAATATATTCTGAAAATTAAACTTACACTTTTTACTAGCGTTAATAAAATTAACTCTTTTATCTCTTAAGCGTTTAAGTTTTTCTGAAATATTTTTCATTTTAGTTATTTAAGCACAATATAAATAAATTACTTTCATTTTACAACAAACTCATACTAATATCAATAAAATGTATTAGTCCACGTCATTTTGGAAAAAAAATTATTATTAACCAAATAATTCATCGGAGATACTAATTCAAGGCTCCAATGTGGTCTATCGGTATTATACCAAAGAAGCCAATCAATTAACAAATTATTAAAATCATCTAAATTATCAAAGTATTTTTCACCACTCCAATCAATGAATTCTTCTTGAATAGTCCTATTAAACTTCTCAATATGACCCTGTTTGTATGGTCTACCTGGATAATTGAAATAATGCTCAATTTTTCTCTCTTCTAAGTATTTTTTAAAATAGAGATGGAATTCTAAACCATTATCAGTCTGAACAGCCTTAATATTAAAGGGCATGACTTCTTCTAATTTTTTAAAAAAATCTTTAGCATTAGAGCTACTAATTCTGTTATAGGCATAAGCGAAAGCTGTTCGGCTAAAAGTATCAACAGCGGTAATAATATATCTCTTTAATCCATTGTGAAATCTAACAACAGTATCTATCTCTATTAAATCCCCAGGATTATTTACTTGTAATTCCTTAGGTTTTCTTTTCTTTTTAGTTTTTTTAATTTTTTTAATCTTACCAAAATGAGATATTTTCTGTCTATGATGATATATATCTTTATCTTTAATAATTCTACCTATCTTTGATTCTGAGTATATTGGTAAATTATTAATTTCACAAAATTTATCTAAAAATTTTTTAACTTTAGTTTTATCCATATTAGGACAAATCTCTAGTCTTAAACGTCTAATCTCTTTTAATATCAGAGGATGTATTTCTCTTTTATTCTTGTTAATCCTAGCTTGGGATTTAGGATTGAGAGCTTCTATCTTGCCACCCCCTTCTCTAAATATTTTTTGCCAATTGTATAGGGTAGATTTTTTAACCCCAAAGGCATCAGTAGTGGCTTGAAGGCCATATTGCTTCCAAAATTCTAATATTTTGAGTCTTTGTCTAGCTTCTTTGGTAATCATATATTTTTGCTTAATTGCATCATTATATAATGTACCAAATCCGGGACAATTATAGTACTTAAACTTTATCTGCATACATTTTGGGCTTTTTATTTTCCAAAATGTATCTGAACTTATTCATTAAAATTCATATAACGAAAAAATAAAAAAAACCTAAATGGGATTCGAACCACTTAAGCCCTTTATTTTTAGTCATTTTAGCGAGTTTGACTAAAACAAAAAAAACTGGCACAAGCCAGTTCTTTTCAATTATCCCTATAAAATAAGGATGTAAGTCGGTCTCTCACAAAAGAGAAACATCTGCTCGGGGACTAGGATTCGAACCCAGATAGCCAGGACCAAAACCTGGAGTCCTACCATTAGACGATCCCCGAAAAATAATTATGTAAAAATATATTAATCAATATTAATCTCTAAGTCAAGCCAAATTAAACTTTAGCATACTTTTTTATTGCTAGATAACTCGCCAAAACATTAACAATTGATATGCCAACTAATTGTAAACCAAAAATAAGTAAAAAATTCTCAGCAAAATAATTAAAAACATTAATATTATAATCCAAAAAGAATACCTCTAAATAAGGTTGAAGAATTCCTAATAATGGAAAAGTAATAGCGATTATAATTAAAACAGCTATTAAAGTATAAATAAAAGAAGATAGGAGAAAGGGAGCATGAATAAACGAATTAGATGCTCCAACCAAACGCATAATCTCAATTTCTCTTTTATGTGTATAAATAGCCACCTTAATTGAATTATAAATAACTAAAAGACTAGTGATAATAAATATAGTGATAATAAAAAGAGCAATATCATCAATCTTTTTACTAATATTATTTATCTTTTCTAAAATTAAACGATTATCACTAAAATCCCTAGAATCAATAATCTCGCTATTAATTGATTTAAGTTCTTCAATTAAATTAGAAACATTATTAATGTCAGCTGGCTGAATCACTAAGCTAGGAGATAGAGGATTCTTTCCTAATTCCACTAAAGCCTGTAAAATCTCAGGCTTATCTTGATTTTTCTCTCGAAACGAATCTAAAGCTTCTTGTTTAGAAATATAACGCACATCTTTAACTTTCTCCATCGCCCCAATTTTCATCTTTAAATCTAATATTTCAGCTTCATCAGCATCAGACTTTAAATATAAACTCAGATCTACTTTTTCTTTAATAGCTTCCACAGCTCCCGAACTAATAACTCGAGTTAAAATCAAAGTATTAATAGAAAGCATGGCTAAAATAATGATAGTAACAGTAACAATTGATAACCAAATATTTCGACTAATATCTTGTAAACTAAATTTTAAAGCTCGTAAAAATGAAATTAACATAATAATTTAGATTATATATTTTCCATGTTCCTTATCACTAACAATAGTTCCATGATCGACCGTAATCACCCTTCGGTTTAAACGATTAACAATTTCCCGATTATGAGTTACTAAAATAACAGTAGTACCAAAATTATTTATCTTTAATAAAAGATCAATAATATCATTAGCATTAATAGCATCCAGATTACCAGTCGGCTCATCAGCTAATAATATTTTAGGTTGATGAACTAAAGCTCTGGCAATAGCCGCTCTCTGTTGCTCTCCCCCAGAAACCTCACTTGGATAACTATTCATCTTATTAGATAATCCCACTATTTTCATAACACTTTTAACAGTCTTTCTAATCTTGGACTGCGCCACTCCACAAACCTCTAAAGCAAAAGCAACATTTTCGCCTAAAGTTTTCTTAGGAAGTAATTTAAAATCTTGAAAAATAACTCCAATTTGACGACGTAAATAGGGGACTTCAGCTCGACCAATTTTAGTAATATCCCAATCACCAATTAAAACCTGACCGGAACTAGCTAATTCTTCGCCAATTAAAATTTTAACTAAAGTTGTTTTTCCAGTACCAGATTGACCAACTACCGAAACAAATTCTCCAGCTTCAATACTTAAATTTACCCGATCCAATACCTGGTGCTTATTTTTATAGACTTTACTGACATTAGTAAGTTTTATCATAATTACTTATTTAAATGAAAAGCATAATTAAATAAATCAATAGTTTCTGAAAAACTCTGTTCTCGCGAATCAGCCTTTAAAATTACAGCGATATATTTTTCCCCTTTAATTTCAGCTTGAGTAACTAAACAATATCCAGCTTCATCTAAGAACCCAGTCTTAGATCCAGTAATTTTAAAATTATTAAAATTATTTTTCAAAACCAAATCACTACTATTATAACGAAGTTTTAAAGAATTGTCATTTCTAGTTCTAAAACTATAACTCTTGCTCACGCTAGCATTACTAATAATAGGATTTTTAAAAATAATCGAAGATACGCGAGCTACATCTCGAGCTGAAGCTTTATTATTCTTATCCAACCCCGTTGGTTCTTTAATATCAAAACTAGAGGCTCCTTGCTCGATAGTCCAAGAATTAATTTTTTTAATAAACTCATTACGACTTAAACCACTATTTCGAACTAAAGTTTCCACAACATTATTAGCTGACCTAACTAAAGCCGAATAAATTAAATCTTTAATAGACAATAAATCACCTTGATTTAAATTAATCAAAGCTAGCTCCCATTTAGGAAAATATTGTAAATTATGCTGTTCATCTTTAATATCATATTTCACCCATTCTTCTAATCGACTAGAATTCCCAACTTCCAAAAAAATATAAGTAGATAATAATTTACTTAAACTAGCTATTGGCAAAACCTGATCAGCATTTTTTTCATAAAGCCACGAACCATCACCTTCTTTCATTAAAACCGCACTTAAAGATTTAATTTCTGGTCCTGGCCCTACTGAATTATTAATCAAAATATTTTTTCCAAAATCACCTGCTGGCACCTTTAGCGGTTCTAAAGACACCTTAATTAACCCTTCTCCTGGCGAGGCTATTTTTTTAAAAGCTACTCGATCTAAATCTATCACCCGATCAGGAAATAAACCTCTGTCAGGACCAAAATCATTAATAGTAACATCAACAAATTTTCCATTAGCTATATTTTTAACTCTTAAAACCGAACCTTTAGGAAAATCAGGTGACGCCGCAAAATCTCCTCCTTTATAGCGATACCAACTAGCTTGACCAGCTGACAGAAGATCAGGATAAGAAAAAACAGCAATGCGAGCATAAGGCAAATGAATCAAAGATCTAACAAAGTTCTCCTCGGGAAAATCCCAAGTCGGTAAAGGTCGCCAAGCATTATAATTTTTATCATAAAAGAAAACTTGCTTATAATGAGGATTAGAACTCTGATAAGAAAACTGAATATAAAAAGGTTTGTGATTATCATAGGCAGCCTTATTCTTAAATTCAAACTGTAAAATAGGACTCAAAATATCTAAACCCCAAGGAAGATTTTGATTCATATCACTAATCTCCTCGATTAAAACATCAGTTCCTTGATTTAAAATTCCAGGTACCAAAGATAATTTTAATTCATCAGAAAAAGCCGAAACCGTATATCCTTTTTGAATAGTAGCCTCATCTAAAAAAATACTAAAAGGCTCTTTATTCAAAGCTAAAATATCTCGAGCTAAAAACAATGTAATTACTACTAAACTAAATAATATTATTTTTCTTAAATTTTTCATTATTATAAATTAATTATCAAAAAAATATTTTAACCAACGACGAGGATTAGATAAGTTCTCTTCCTCTTTTTTTGACTCTAATTCTAAATTATTTTCTTTCATCATTCTTTTTATCACCACTACTTTCTCACCTTCTTTTTGTAAACCTAAGTTCAATCGTGCTTTTTCTTCCGCCGCCTGATCTGATTCTAAATAAATTAAAAGATCTTTAAGATCACTATTAGTTTTTTCATACTTAGCTATTTCTTCTTTAATTTCATCTATTTCACTTTTAAGCTCATTACCTTTTTGACCTTTTTTAAACGAAGGAAAAATTATAAGTCCAATTAATCCTAATAATATCAATAAAATCAAAACTTGTTTTCGAGTTTCTTTTCTTTGCTCTTTAGATTGAGCTTTATGAACATAACTTAATTTATCCGTAGGACTTAAACGATACTTTCTAGCCATAAATAAAAATTAACGAGACTTAGGTGTTACCCAAAATCCCATATATCGACCAAACATTAATCTGATTTGAGCATCTAAACATGGAATAGCTCCGAAAAAAATAATAACTACTGGAATACAAAGCCACTCAAAAAATAACGCGATAGTCTTAAAAAATCCATAATTTTTAGGTTTTTTGGGTAAAAGTAGGGAAGAAACAATAGCGGAAATAAATAATCCTAACATTGATATAGTCATTAAAGTTCTAGTAATAGCTGGAAGATTAAAAACCATCACAGTAGCATTAAAACGATCGCCACCTAACAACATCGGCAACCATCCCACAAACCCAATAATTAAAGCGGTAGTAGCCCAAGAATGAAAACCATAAATTTGAATCCAAATATGTCGCCAAGTTCTAGCCTTATTCAAACCTTTTTTATTCTTAAAATAATTAAAAATTAAATAAGGCACATTTTCACTCCCCCACGCCCAACGTCGCTGTTGTTTATACAAACTTTTAACTGTTTTTAAAAAACTTTTATCACAGGTAGCATCCATCGAAACTGGGAAATATAAAGGCTCTACTCGATAATCTCCCTTATAATGTAAAAAACAATGATAAAATATTCGAGAATCTTCACTCACCATATTAGTAGACCAAAAACCAATATCTACTAAAGCTCGAAAAGTCATCGAATGAGATGAATAGGTAGCCAACTTTTCCGGTCTAATCTGTTGCATCATCTGCCAAAAAGTATTAGAAGCTGAAGAAACTCGAGCAAAAAATGGGGTTTGCCAAACATTATTATGATAAACCGGAATAGGTTGATAACTAGCCCGATACGGATTAGCCACTGTTAAAAAACGATATGATAAACAGAAAAAATAATTATAAGATGCGATAGTATCAATATCAAATACACTAACTATAATTCGATCATAATCAATTCCTTCTTTATCAATCACTTCAGCTTTAAAAAGTTTAGCTCCATAAGCCTGATTAGCTCCTTTTCCTTTGAGCTCACCTTCAATATCAGGATGATACGAAACAAAAAACTTACCAAAATAATGCGCAAACTCCTCTTCAATTACTTTAGCCTTTTCTTTCGCACTAGGACCAACTCTTTCTTCCATAGCTAATAGAACCATCATTTTATCTAAAGGATAATTACTATTAACTAAACCTTGAAAACTAGCTCGAATAACATCAAGACTTTCATTGTAAGTCGGAAAAATTACTAAATGAATTAAATCTTGCCATTGCCAACCTTGAGCTCCTAAACTTTTAGGATCAAGACTATCTTTAATTAAAGGAATTTCCTCACTTTTCTTCTCCCAATCAACCTTTTTATTCTTTTTCAGTTTCTGAAAAGAACTTAATAAATACAGAGCTAAAAAAACGACTAAGAGAAAATAATAAACATTAAAAGCAATAATAAAATAAGCAGCGGTGGTAGGTTTAAAATAAGATAAAATGATTAAAAATAATAAAGTCCCCAGTGACAAAAACCCAGGAAAAATTTCCAAGGCTCGATAAATTATATAATCTCGACCCGATAAATCAGTCGCTCTAGAGACTCTTAAATAATTCATATTAGAGATCTAAATTAATTTTTTCCCCCTCTTTCATCTCTCCACCCATAACCTTCTTTTTCTTAGGTGAACGAAAACTAAGAGGTTTAGCATTTTTTAAATCTGACAAACTAAGAGACCTTATTTCATCAGCAATATCCTTAACACTTTTTTCTTTCTGAACCTTAACTTTTTTAACTGGGGCCTTTTTCTTAACCACATTTTTTCTCTGACTAGGATTATTTAAACACTCTTTACAATAAGTGGGCCTTAAGCCATCAGGCTTAAAAGGAATGTTAATATCTATCCCACAAGAAGAGCATTTAGCTGGAAAAGTTTCTCGATTAACATCTTTTTTCTTTTTATCAGAAACTGGATCAGAATAATCCTGATGCCAAAGCATAATCTTCTCTTCTACTTCTTCTTTTTTAGTAGCATACTTTTTTCGTGAATAATTAATTACTTCTTCCACATTATTAGTCTTGTCTTCCGGCGGTAAAGGTGGAAGACCCCGAGCTGAAAAAGGATCAGAGGCAATACCATCAATCATCAACTTTAAATACATCTCATATTTAGGTATATTTACAATATCTTCTTCGGTAAACACCGGAGTAAATTCTTTCACTAATTCTTCGGCATCAGCCGCTCCTACTCGAAAAACAATAATAGTTCCAACGTTACCAAACACCGCTGGTTTAACTCTTTCATCTAGTTGATCAATATATTGATGAGCCATAATTAAATTAAGTCGATACTTACGAGCTTCAGATAAAATATTAGCAAAGCTTTCAGTAGAAAAATTTTGGAACTCATCAATGTATAAATAAAAATCACGACGCTTTTCTTCATCAATATCAACTCGACTCATAGCCGCCAACTGAATTTTGGTAATCATCATAGCTCCTAATAGAGCTGAATTATCCTCCCCGATTCTACCTTTACTAAGATTCATAATTAAAATCTTACCACTATCCATAACTTCTCTAATATCAATAGAAGATTTTACCTGGCCAACAATATTTCTCATAAAAGAACTAGATAAAAACTGTCCTACCTTATTCTGAATCGGTGATACGGCTTCCGCAGCAAATTTATCAGCATAACCAGTAAACTCCTTTTCCCAGAAAGATTTTACCACTGGATCTTTAACATTAGCTACCACCTTTTTTCGATACTCTTTATCAGACAACATGCGAACCACTCCTAATAAAGTTGAACCGGGAAAATCTAAAATAGCTAAAATAGCATTTCGTAAAATATATTCTAATCGAGGCCCCCAAGAATCAGCCCATAACTTTTGAAAAACACCAATTAAACCGGAGGCAACTAAATGACGTAAATGAGGCTCAACCTGCTCAACTAAGTTAAAAGCAATAGGAAAATCAATATCAGCTGGATTAAAATATATCACATCCTTTACTCTTTCTTTAGGAATGTATTGAATAATTTTTTCCGCTAAATCTCCATGAGGATCCACCACCGCCACACCACGTCCAGCCCTGATATCCTCTACTATCATATTTTCTAAAATTGTTGATTTACCCATTCCAGTTTTTCCAATCAAATACATATGACGTCGTCGATCATCAGTTTTAATACCAAAACGACGCATTTGATTACGAAAATTAGTTTGAGCAAAAAACATTATTTCATTCATATAACCAAATTAAAAACCAGATAAGGAATTAGTTGAACTAATTAGAGAATGAAAGTCACGCACTAAATCCTTTAAAAATGGCGGTAGATAAATAACAGCTAAAATAATAGGAGTTAAAATCAAAACCAACTTTAAAATAGTCCAAATCTTTTGCCAAAAAATATATTTCTTAAAACGCTTAGCCAAATCCAATATTTCTTGACTAATTTCTATATTTTTCTCCATTAAAATTTCTAAATTGTCCTTATTTTCCTTCTCAGTCATATAAAAATTATATCAAAGAAATATTTAGAAATCAACCTAGCTTTATTCCCTAATTTGACAGTTGGGCGTATTTTTATGGACCTTTTTCAAAATCTCTTCTATATCCTTAATCTTGAAAGCTTCAAGCCCCTGAAAACCAGGATTAACTAAATTAGTATTAGATATAAATCTTTGTAAAAACCAGGCTGAAGAACCAGCAATTTCTTCAGACATAATAATTAAATCATTCAAATCATGTAGACCGGGAACTAAAGTGCTACGAAACTCATGCAGAACTAAGTCTTTTCTTAACAAATCTAAAGATTTTTTAATTTTACCAATATCAACTTTTGCCCCCACCACTTTCTCATACTTATTTAAAGGGGCTTTAAAGTCCATCGCTATATAGTCTAATAAATTTTCTCTAATTAAGTCCTCTAGTATTTCAGGATTAGTTCCATTAGAGTCTAATTTAACCTTAAAACCCATAGCTTTTATTTTTTTTATAAACTCTTTTAAATCAGTTTGCAAGGTAGGTTCACCACCGGAAATAACAACACCACTTAACTTTCCTTGTCGTTCCTTTAAAAAAAGAAAAAGATCCTCTTCCGTTATTGAAAAAAGATCTTCTTCTTTATATTTAATCTCGCCCTCACCAGGAGCCAGGACAAGCATAGGATTATAACAAAAATGACAACGAAAATTACAAGATCGGGTAAAAATAACCGCGGCAATTTCTCCAGGAAAATCAATTAAACTTAATTTTTCTAAACCACCGATTAACATCTAGTTAACCTTCTCAGCATCAACTTTATAAGTTTTTCGATCAAGATATTCAGACGCTTTTCCCTTGTTATAACACTTAGTAGGAGTTAACCAACCCACTACACGAGCATAAACAATACATTCAGTTCTTTCTTGATTTTGATTATTATTCATAAAATTTTTCTTAAGACTAACATATTTCTAAAAAAGATGAAAGTCTTAATATTTTAATAATTAATTATTTTCTTTTTTAACATTATCAACCTGAGTATAAGCAAAAACTCCTAAACCCCTCTCTTCATCACATTTCGGACAATATTGATGTTCCCCAGCTAAATAACCATGAATTGGGCAAACTGAAAAAGTTGGTGAAATAGTAAAATATGGTAATTTATAATTCTCCACAATAGTTTTTACTAATTTTTTAGTTACTTCCGGATCACTAATTCTTTCACCAATAAATCCATGTAAAACAGTTCCACCGGTATATTTAGTCTGAAGCTCATCCTGTAAATCTAAAGCAGTAAAAATATCATCAGTAAAATTAACTGGAAGATGAGTAGAGTTGGTATAATAAGGATCACGTTGTCCGCTCTTAACTAACTCATCATTAGCAAAAATAATATCAGGATACATCTCTTGATCTTTCTTAGCAAAACGATAAGTACAACCTTCTCCTGGGGTAGCTTCTAAATTGAATAAACCTCCAGTTTCTTCTTGAAATTTAGCAATAGTCTCTCTCATAAAATTCATAATATTTAAAGCAAATTTATGACCTCGAGCACTAGAAATTCCTTCACCTAATAAATTAAGAGCTGCTTCATTCATACCATTTAAACCAATGGTATTAAAATGATTTTTCCAATAAGAGCCAAACTTATCATGAATATCTGATAAATAGTACCGTGAATAAGGATAAAGACCATCTTCACTAAACTTTTCAATTACTTTTCGCTTAATTTCTAAACTTTCTTTAGCTAATTTCATTAATTTTAATAGCCTATCTTTAAAATCCTCTTCATCCTTGGAAAGGTATCCTAATCGAGCCATATTAATTGTTACTACCCCTAAACTTCCGGTTAAAGGATTAGCTCCAAATAATCCACCACCTCTCTTACGTAACTCTCTGTTATCTAATCTTAAACGACAACACATGCTACGAGCATCATCGCGATCCATATCAGAATTAACAAAATTGGAAAAATATGGAATACCATACTTAGAAGCCATTTCCCACATTGGCTTTAAACTTTCTCGATTCCAATCAAAATCTTTATCAATATTATAAGTTGGAATTGGAAAAGCAAAAACCCTTCCACTAGCATCCCCCTCAATCATCACTTCCGCAAAAGCTTTATTAAATAAATCAATTTCAGTTTGGAACTCACCATATTTTTCTGGCATAATTTTTCCCCCAATAATAACATTCTCTTCAGCCATTGACTTAGACGGAATTACATCTAAAGTGATATTAGTAAAAGGAGTTTGAAATCCAACTCGAGTTGGAACATTAACATTAAAAACAAATTCTTGTAAAGCTTGCTTTATTTCACGATAAGATAAATCATCATAACGAATAAAAGGAGCTAAATAAGTATCAAAATTAGAAAAAGCTTGAGCTCCAGCTGCTTCTCCTTGCATAGTATAGAAAAAATTAACAATTTGTCCTAAAGCTGTTCTAAAATGTTTAGGTGGTTTACTTTGAATCTTGGTATCAACTCCACCAAAACCTCGAATTAATAAATCCTTTAAATCCCAACCACAACAATAAGGAGCTAATAATCCTAAATCATGAATATGAAAATCACCATCAACATGAGCTTTTCTAATATTTTCGGGATAAAGTTTATTCAACCAATACTTAGCTGAAATAGAAGAAGCAATATAGTTATTTAAACCCTGAACTGAAAAACTCATATTACTATTTTCCTTTAAACGCCAATCAGCCTTACCTAAATAATCTTCCATTAATTTTTCCTCATTACTTTTATTAATCTCTCTAATCTGACGCCTTTGATCACGATACAAAATATAAGCTTTAGCAGTTTTTATTAACTTCTTCTCAATTAAAACCTCCTCCACAATATCTTGAATTTCTTCAACAGCTGGAATAGTTTTATGATGAAACTTCTTTTCTAATCTTTTTACTACTTCTTGACTAACCTCATCAGCTAAATCAGGATTTTCTTCATCTACAGCCTTCATGGCACTTAAAATAGCCTTAGAAATTTTATTAAGATCAAAGTCAACAATATCCCCCGACCTTTTTAAAATTTTGCTAACGTGATTTGACATAGGACTTTATTATTATTAATTTTTATTCTTTTTCTTTTTAACCCTAATCAACTTATCTAATTCTTGACTCAACTCTTCCAAATTTTCAAAAGATTGACATACAGAAGCATATCTAATATAAGCTAACTTATCTATTTTCTTTAAATTTTTCATTACAATTTCGCCAATTTTACTCGATTCAATTTCTTCCTTATTAATAATCTGTAAATCTCGCTCAATACAATGAACTAGTTGCTTAAACTTTTCTTCACTAATACCCCTTTTCTCTAAAGCTTTTCTTAAACCATTTAATATCTTATCTCGACTATAAGCCTCTCGTCTTCCATCACGTTTTAAAACTGTAAGATCTAAAATCTCCATCTCCTCATAAGTTGAGAAACGAAAACTACATTTTAAACACTCTCGACGACGTCTAATTAAAAAACCATCGGTAGAGCTTCGCGAATCAATAACTTTAGTGTCTTCAAAATGACAAACTGGGCATTTCATGGAGTTTTTAATAATTTTTCGAGAAACAATATATAGTATAGAAAAAAGAAGTTTAACCACTACATATTGTTAATTCCGATTATAGCAAAAAAAATATATTCTGCCAAATAATCAAAAAAGAGCTAAAGTTAAATACTTTTTAAACTTAGCTCTTTAAAAAATAGATATTTTATTTTCTCCCTGTGGATAAGTCTAAATTAAAAATTAAAATAATAATTATTAACATCTTCAATATCCTCTAATTCCTCCATAAACTTATCCATTTTTTCTTCATCTTCAGGACTTAAATCTTGTTTATCTTTAGCTACATACTCAATTTCAGCTGATTCTAACTCAATCTCCTGCTCTTCTAAAAACTCTTTAATATTTTGAAACCTTTCTAAACTAGAAAAAACAATTATCAATTCATCTTCCACTTTCAAATCCTCAATTTCTAAATCAATTAATTTTAATTCTAAATCCTCCAAACTAAACTTAGTTTTTTCAATTTCAGATTTATTAAAAACAATTACCCCCTTTAAATCAAAATTCCATAAAACAGCTGATAAACTACCACCAAACTTAGATAAAACATGTCGCACCATTGAAGCGCTTCTGTTTTTATTATCCGTTAAACACTTAACGACTACTTGAATATTGTTAGGTAAAATTCCTTCATAGTATAATTCTTCCACTATATCGCCCCCTAATTCACCAGAACCTCGTTTAATGGCTCGTTCAATATTATCCTTAGGCATGTTGGCTTTACGAGCCTTTTCTACCATAGCCCTAAGAGAAGGATTCTTCTCTGGATCCGGTCCTTTTTCTCGAGCCGCAATAGTAATAGCATTACCTAATTTAGTAAAAACCGCCCCCCTTTTAGCATCAGTAACGGCCTTAGCTCTTTTAGTAGTAGCCCACTTTGAATGTCCAGCCATAATTTTAAATTAATTATTAATATTACCAGGAACCACAATATCAAAAGGCTTATCCTGGCCATAAGCTTGAGGACCATAATCATGACAATAAAATCTAATATTATCCTTGAAATATGGTGGCTTAACTTGTTGTATTTTTCCAACTAGGTAGTAAGATAAACAAAAAACAAAAGCAAACTTAGCTTCCATTGGAAGCTCAATTTGCCAACGACTTTTTGGATGACCAAAAAACTCATTATCATCTGAACCTAAACTAATTACTAATTCCTTTTTATCTCGAACAACAAACTTAGCATGACGAGCTTGACCAAAGCTAAAAGATCGTAAAGAAAGTTTAGGACCAAAAAGCTCACTCTTTTTAATATCAATCATGGGAGCTAAGGCAGCAAACTTATCAGGTAATAAAATAGTATAAGAGTCATAAAATTTAAAACCTCGTTTTAATCTTAAATTTTCAAGAAAATTTAAAATCAAGGCTGGATCTTCCTGACTAGCTGATAAAATCATGCCAAGATAAGTTGAGATATTATAAGTGTAGGGCTCAGCAATTTTAGGATATACTAAAACCTGATCAGCTATCTCAGCTGCTGAAGACTTAGGCGAACAAGTTAAAAGAGTAGTCTTTAATTGATATTTTTTAGCTAATTCAGTTTCCCAAATAGCATCTTTCTCCCCAGACGCTGATATTACTACTGCTTGATCAATAATTTTATCTTTAATGAGATCACGATACACTTGAAGATGATGTTTAAAATTACTTTCATCACAAATAATCGCTCGTTGATCAGAGAATAAAATCTGAGCTGTGTTATAAGCATTACCACTACCAACCACAATAGGAAAGCCAAAATCTTTTAATTTAATTTCCTTTATTTTGCTTTGCTTAAAAAACTCTAATGCTTCTAAGACTCCTTGATCTAAATTTATTAATGTTTTCATAATTAAAATTGACTTTAAATCATTAAAATGTTAGAGTTTTATTGTTAATGAAAAACATATCTGAAACCATTTTAATAATTTTACTCAAGTTATTTTTCTTAATAAGGAAAATAATTCTTTTTTTATTTAATATTATAAAAAAAATAACATTATTTATATTAAATTTCCTTTTTTTCAAGATTATTATCAGAATCTATTATCATTATATCTTAGTTTATAAAAAAATAAAAGAAATTAATCAAAAAAATAATTCCCGACTATACTTTTTAAAAAAAAATCTATCAGTTTTCATTATTATTATTCTAACCTTCTCTGCCCTTCTCCAGCTTAACATAAAAAAGACAGAAGCCCAAAGTTTAACTAATCAAATCTATAAAACTACTTTAGCTCAAAACATTAAACCTGACTTTGATAATTTTGAACCCGAAGAATTAATTATTGAAACTATTGATGATCTTAATGTTAACTCTATTACTAATACCCAATATCTAGAATCAAGCGGAGTTTTAAAAACAAAAAGTAAAGCTAGTTTAGATGAAGAAGATTCTGATACTATCTTATCATATAGTCATGGTGATACTTTATCTAATACTGGATTAACTTCAGTAGAATCTAATAATATTAGAGATAAAATTATCGAGCACGTCGTTCAGGGCGGAGAAACTATTGGTAGCATTGCTCAAGACTTCTCTTTAAATGTTAATACTATTCTATGGGAAAATAATCTTAGCGCTCGAAGTCTAATTAGACCGGGTGATAAAATTATAATCCTACCTGAAGATGGTGTGATGCATACTGTAGCTAAAAATGAAAATATCAGTAAAATTGCCTCTAAATATGGTGCTGCTATTGATCTCATTGTTGATAAAAATGATTTAGATCCTGACGAAACCCTAAAGGTGGGACAAAAAATATTTATTCCGGGAGGTAAAAAAATAGTTGAGGTTAGAAGAATAGTTAATCAAAGTTATTCTGGAACCAGTATTAGTCGAGAATCTGGTACTGCTAGTAGTCAAACTATTAGTCATTCCACTGGTAAGCTACTATGGCCAACTAACGGAGCGAGAATAACGCAATATTACTCTTGGAGTCATAAAGGTTTAGATATTGCTAATAAAACTGGAACTCCACTTTATGCCGCTGAAAGTGGTACAGTGGAAATATCTGGCAGTGCTCGAGGATATGGATATTATGTTGTTATTAATCATGGTGGAGGACTAAAAACTCTTTATGCTCATGCTTCTAAACTTCGAGTTAAAGCTGGACAAGAGGTTAATAGAGGTGATATTATAGCTGATATGGGATCAACTGGTTGGTCAACTGGACCTCATATTCACTTTGAAGTTAGAGTTAATAATGTTCAACAAAACCCTTTAAATTATATAAGTTATAAATAATTATATGAAAATAATCGCTGGCTTTATTTTAATGGCCGCTGGAACTCTCTTCATGGCCAAATCAGAAGACATCTTTAAAAACTTTGGTCGAATTGCTTGGTTTGATAAACATTTAGGCGCTGAGGGAGGATCTAGATTAGGCTATAAGTTAATTGGTTTAATTATCGTTTTTTTTGGCTTACTTTTAGCTACTGGTAGTCTAGACGGATTCTTAAAAGTAGTTCTATCACCATTGATGAAAGGAAAATTTTAAACCTGAATAAGTTCAGATACATTTTGGAAAATAAAAAGCCCAAAATGTATGCAGATAAAGTTTAAGTACTATAATTGTCCCGGATTTGGTACATTATATAATGATGCAATTAAGCAAAAATATATGATTACCAAAGAAGCTAGACAAAGACTCAAAATATTAGAATTTTGAAAGCAATATGGCCTTCAAGCCACTACTGATGCCTTTGGGGTTAAAAAATCTACCCTATACAATTGGCAAAAAATATTTAGAGAAGGGGGTGGCAAGATAGAAGCTCTCAATCCTAAATCCCAAGCTAGGATTAACAAGAATAAAAGAGAAATACATCCTCTGATATTAAAAGAGATTAGACGTTTAAGACTAGAGATTTGTCCTAATATGGGTAAAACTAAAGTTAAAAAATTTTTAGATAAATTTTGTGAAATTAATAATTTACCAATATACTCAGAATCAAAGATAGGTAGAATTATTAAAGATAAAGATATATATCATCATAGACAGAAAATATCTCATTTTGGTAAGATTAAAAAAATTAAAAAAACTAAAAAGAAAAGAAAACCTAAGGAATTACAAGTAAATAATCCTGGGGATTTAATAGAGATAGATACTGTTGTTAGATTTCACAATGGATTAAAGAGATATATTATTACCGCTGTTGATACTTTTAGCCGAACAGCTTTCGCTTATGCCTATAACAGAATTAGTAGCTCTAATGCTAAAGATTTTTTTAAAAAATTAGAAGAAGTCATGCCCTTTAATATTAAGGCTGTTCAGACTGATAATGGTTTAGAATTCCATCTCTATTTTAAAAAATACTTAGAAGAGAGAAAAATTGAGCATTATTTCAATTATCCAGGTAGACCATACAAACAGGGTCATATTGAGAAGTTTAATAGGACTATTCAAGAAGAATTCATTGATTGGAGTGGTGAAAAATACTTTGATAATTTAGATGATTTTAATAATTTGTTAATTGATTGGCTTCTTTGGTATAATACCGATAGACCACATTGGAGCCTTGAATTAGTATCTCCGATGAATTATTTGGTTAATAATAATTTTTTTTCCAAAATGACGTGGACTAATACAAAACCTTGACTTATTTACTTTTATTAATTATTATTTTAAATCATGGGCCTTTAGCTCAGTTGGCTAGAGCACCTGCTTTGCAAGCAGGGGGTCAAGGGTTCGAGCCCCTTAAGGTCCACCAGAATTAAACTTTCAGAAATTTTGCCAACGGATTTTGCTTGATAATTTTCATAAGTTTTGGTAGTATAACAATAAGGGTAATAACCTTATCTACTACAATACTACCAAAACTTTATTTATATGACAAGTGGAAAAACAATCAGCGAAAATATAAAGAAACTACGCACCAAACTTGGCTTGACGCAAGACGATTTAGCCAAGAAAGCGGATATAAAATATACAACGCTTATGAAGGTCGAAAGCGGCGCGGTGAACAAGCCAAGCGTTCAAACTATGGCGAAAATAGCCAAAGCGTTGGGCGTTTCGATTGAAGATTTAATAAAATAAATATGGAAAACGACGAAAAAGCACTTGAAGCTTTGAAAAAAATTGAGGAAGTAATTGATGAGGTTAGAGATTTATTCCCAACTATAAAAAAGGAAATAAAAATTTCTACCAAAAAATTTAACGACCCTCTGCAGGTTTTGAAAAGAATAAATGGGATTATTATCAATTACGATGAGAGCAATGCTCAAAGAAAATTGGAGAGCTTGCTTAAATTTTTAGGGATAATCTCTAAACAATAAAATTATGGGACTATTTAACTTTTCAAAATATACCGATGTAGAAAAGGCTTTGCTTGATATGTATGTTCAAATGTTGAGCATGAGCGGCATTCCGTCTTCTGAAGCGAAAAAACTAACGGAAGATATGTTAGACCAAGCAATCAAAGAATCAAAAAAGGACGGAACCTATAATCTTCCTCGAAATTTGGGAGATATTATTTTTGGGGATGCGGAGACAGATAACCCAACAATAAAGAAAATTGCCGAGAGCATTTATCAAAAACTACCTCAAAAAAGAGAGGAGGGTGTCCGAGACGAGGATGTTCGCTGGTGGTGGAATTTGAATGATATTGAGCGTCGAATGATGTTGAAGCAAGACGACGCCGCCCGCATGACACTAATTCTTCATGAGTTAGAAAATAGTACAGAATCTTCAAAGGAAAAAGCATTTGATGCGGCGGCGGTGAAAGTAAGAAAGTTCCACCCTATTTACGGAGATCCAAAAGATACGACTCACACCAAAGGCGAAGATAGGCCATTGCCCTATGAACTCAAGGATAGAGTTAATCTTTATATTGAAAAACGGGCGAAAGAAGGTTCTGGAAAATATAAGGCTGAAATTGAGCAATCAACAACTTTCAACGCGCTGGTTAGGAAAGAAATTCACACTGGTAAACTTTAATTTATGACAGACAATAAGAAAATAATTACATTTCTGATTATCGCCGCAATTATAGCAGGTGGATATTACTTTTTCTTTTCAGATAGAAATACCGAGAATGGTCAGCAAACCACAGAACAAGAAAAGGTTTCCAAAAGCGATGTTATTGCAAAAGAGCTTGGGGATAGGTATCAGGCGACAACTGGCTGGGAAGAAAATTTAAACTATACTTTGCAGGCACAAGAGAGATTGGTTACTGGTAAACCGACCATGTTTAGAGGTTATATTGACGATATATTTAAGCAGGGTGATAAAAATTTTATCCGTTTTTCCTCATCGTTTTTGAGTCCCATTGACTATGTTTTAGAGCTTGAATGTAGCCAACAAATTGTAGATAAAATTTTTGCGCAAAAACCGGATAGCAAAGATTTTCTTAAATTTTTTGACGAATACGTTATTGTGGCAAATATACAAGAAGTTACAAAACCAGTTTTTGCGCTAGAGGGTTCTGCCCTGTCTGAAGATGAAGTCGAAATCAACATTGAATCTTCAAATTTATTTACTGCTAAAGGAACTTGTATAGATGTCGCCTATATTGGTGATGACGAGTTATTTAATGACTAATCAATATGCAAAATAAATTTTTCAAAATCATATTACTAATTGCGGTTATCTCGGTTGCGCTATTTGCTTTAACCTACTTCACAAGGACAGCCATTGATATTGGTTGTGCAAAAACTGGGAAGCCAGATGATATCTGGAAGCGGTATTTTATGACAGTAAATTGTTGGCATTGGGAAAGGACTATCCAACTCCAGCAGAATTTTAATTGAGTATGAGTGTTTCAGAAAAATTACAAACTGGCGCAGTTGCTACAATTACGGCACTAACCGTGCCGATAATGTTGCTTAATTTACTCGGCGGAATTGTATCTGGTATTTGGCTGGCAATTTTAGGCGAATGGGGAGAAATTTTCAGGGGCATTTTATTCATGGTAGTAGCTGGTTTTGCCATTTCCATCGCTCTAATGCCATCTCTGCTTTTTGCCGCACCCGCGGCAATGGCTATGGAGCGCGGCAAAAAGTTTATTGGAGCGTTGCTCGGCTCGCTTAGCGTGCTTTATACTGTTGCCCTGATTACGGTGTGGTGTATCTGGGTAATGTGGCTTTTTGTAAGCTCTGCCACCGAAAGCTCACTTATCCCTCTGCTTGTTTGGTCGTATGGAGTTGCCCTTGGGCCTTGGATGTGGCTCGCACAAAAAGATCAGCAAGGTGGTGGAAATGAATTTTCAACGCTTACAACATTTTTTGCACAGGCGGCCTATATCTTGGGAATGATAATGTTTTTCTTTGGTGCAACGCTCGGAACAATAGCAATCCTTTTTGGGATAATTATGCTTGCCGGCGCAATTCTGCAAATGATAATTGCTTTCGGTGGCGAAATGAAAAAGTCATTTAGCAAAAAAGAAGTCAAAGAAGCTCTCGGGATACTTGAAGAAGCGAGCAAGGAATTTGGCAGTGGCGGATTTGATTTAGTAAAGGAATATGTCGAGAAATCAATTCTTTCTGATACAAAACAATTTTTAGATGTCGTCCGTGAAGGACGATCTGTCCGCAAATATGTTTATTCTATGATAGCTAACACATCAGGCGATTTGGCGGAAAGTGGACACTATCATATTTATCGTGGTGTCCTAAATCCTATGGGACCCGGAGAAGATTTGTTGAAAATTTTTGACGCCGCAATGGATGAATTAGTGCGTTTGGGTGATACCGATGCAGAAAATGCGAAAAAAGAAAAAGCGGCAGTTCGGAAAAATATCGAAACTATGGGATAGAAATATGTCATTGAATAAAAAGAAAAACATCATTTTGTTTATTGCCGCCGCTTTTCTTTTTTTGGCTTTGGTTGACGGCTGGCCTTACGGATTTTTTACGCTTTTGCGATTTGTTGTTTTTGCAATATCGGCGTATGTCGCTTGGATGGCTTACGAAGCACAAAAAGAAAAATGGGTTTGGATTTTCGGATTTCTTGCGGTTCTTTTCAATCCGTTTATTGTTATTCATCTCAACCGAGAAGCTTGGAGTGTTATTGATTTAATTGTCGGGATTTTTATGATAATTTCGGTGTTCGTGCTAAAGTTAGAGCGCAAGCCAAGCACGATTTGAAATTTTTAGGCGGCGCGCCAGTTTCACTGGCACGAAATTCGGCGGCGGCGGAAAGCGAGGGCGGGCAAAAATTCCTTCCCCCCAACCCCCTTCCTTTTTGCCCGCCCGAGCGTCTGGTTTGTGGCGCGCGAAGCGCGCCGTCAGTTCTGTTCAAAAAAGGTTCGGATTTCGTCAAACAAACGCACAAACTAGAAGAACAGACGAAAGTCTGTTTTTTGCTTTATTTATAGGCTTTTATAACACTTTCTCTTTGCTAATAACAACTTTTTCAGAAGCGTTTTTTACGATTGTGTCCATATTGTGTCCAAAATCTATTTCTATGTTCTTTTTTGTTTCTAGACTTCTAATAGCCTCTCTTAACGTTGATGGTCCTAGATGAGAATATCTCATAGTAGTAACTATATCGGAATGACCTAATAATTCTTGAACGGCTTTAATAGAAACCCCGTTTTGTATTAGATGCGAGGCAAAGGTGTGCCTGAAAGTATGCCAACCAACCTTTCTTAGCCCGACTTTTTTACAGAGGGAATAAAGCTTGTCACAACAACGATGTTGTTTTAGATGATTACCAAAATTATCAGAAAAAACATAGCCAGATTTTTTAATTCTTTGAATCAGCATCTGACAAACCTCGTCGGTTAGAGGAATGTATCTAATCTTATTACTTTTAGTACTCCCCATTTCTCCTAAGACAATTGATCTTCTAACGGTCAGTAGTTGTTCCTTTAGGTCAATATCATTCCAATCTATAGCTATTAACTCTCCGAAGCGCAGACCAGTCTTAATTGCAAAGAAAATCATTTCTTTAAGATAGCCCTCGGAATTATCTAATAATAATTTACACTCTTCTTCGGTTAAGAAATCAAATTTTTGAGGCTGAACTTTGAGTTTTTTTATCTTAGGTATTTTTTCTAAAACTCCCCACTCTTCAGCTACCTTAAAAAACTTTGAGAGCATTGCTAGTTGATTGTTGACAGTTTTATTGTTTAATCCAAGGCCTACTTTTTCTGATTTATACTTTTCAATATCCATGTTACTTATGTCATCTAAATTCTTTTTACCAAAGAATGGATTTAAATGATTACGAAAAACGCTCTCCTTCTGAATTATTTCCGACTTCTTATTATTATTCTTAACATAAACATTAAACCACTTAACAAAAAAATCCTTAAAACTTATCTCGACTGTTTTATCCTTGATCTCTACGATCGGCTCTCCACGGGCTAATTTTTGCCTTATAAGAGACTCATAAGCCTTGGCTCCGGCATAAGTATTATCTGGACTAGCTTTACGATATCTTTGATGATTAAATCTAATATCAACCCAGTATTTATTGCCTCTTTTAATTATACTCATAGCGTTATTTAATAATTGGCTCAAATTTAGATTTCTCTAAATAAAATAAAATATCATCTTCCTTAAATCTTAAACTACCTCCCACTTTATAAAAGGGGATTTGGCGATTATCTACAAGACGATAAACTGAAGATTTTGATATATTTAATATCCCCATTAATTCTTCAGTATTTATTAATTTGTTTAAAGTTGAACCATTATTCATTTAATTGTTAAAGGGCAGTATAGGGGTCATAATGATAAATTATGACTGGACCCCTATACTATACCCTTTTTTATTCTTATTTTCAACGCTCCTATTTAAAGCTTAATTGCTCTAAACCTCCTTCAGCTATCTCTGTTCCGTCTTCACAATCGCTAAATGGAATTTCATTACTTCCTTGATAGAGATTAAAACACCATTGGGAGGAACCATTAATTAACCTTGGGTTTTCCGAAAGTTCTTTCACAAAAGATCTAACTTCGTTATAAAACTTATGACTAGAGAGGGGTCTTTTGTTTACCTCCTGAGACCAGTCTTTGTATCTTCCAAATAAATCTTTTCGGGATATGTACTCTTTATTATTTTTGTCTACCTTATACTCTTCGTCCTCTAAGAACATTAGAGCACTACTCATTTCCGCCTTGAAATTATCCATCATTTTTTCAGATGAAATAGCCCTAGAAAAAACATAATTTTGTTTCTTTAATCTCTTAGCGCCTTCTATCATCCAACCAATAATACCAGCTGTTTCTTTTTTTAATTTTTCCTCTAAGTTAATATCTCTGTCGGGATCAGTTGGTTTAAATTCTCTAAAGAATGGAATTATTTTTATTCTTCTTATAATTCCGCCATCTAATCCATCGAAGGTTGGAGTTTTATTGGTGGCAAATATATATTTTGTTTTAGGTACAAAGAATACATTATTACCAAACTTGTGCTCGGCTTTTATGCTATCTCCAGAAACTAAGGCCTTAAACATCTTAGAGTTGCCAAATTTTTCGTCTAGCTCTCCGGCAACATTAACCCTCTTTCCAATTAGACTAATGGGAGCAAATCTATCGCTTAAATCAGCTAAGGAGAGGGAGGAACAATGCTCATAGCCAAATATATTTTGGATTATTTTTTGTAATTGGCTTTTACCATTACTTCCGGACTTTCCATAAAGAAAAAATGCCGTTGATGCTTTTAGATTGTTTATCAAAAACATCCCGAACATTTCTTGAACTAATTTTACCAAATCCTCGTCCGTTTTATGTACATCATCTTCATAAACAAGAGAGCTTGATAAAAACTTTTTAAATACAGGTGTGTCTTCTTTTGTTTCTTCTATATTATAAGGGAAATATGTGGTACATATTTTGCTTTTATCAAATGGTTCTATCTCAAATGTTTCTACATTTAATAGAGCATCTTTAAAAGCTATATACTTATCATCCTCTCTATTAACTCTTTTTAAGGCAAACATTTTAATCAATTTTTCTATATCAGTATAAGTGCTATAAGGATAGTTTTGATTATACTGTCTAGACTCACAAAAAGAGTCTATTATCCGGAGCATGTCATCTCCAGCTAATTTAACAAAATGGCCTTCTGGTCTATCGAGGAATTGCCCTGACCATAAATAAAAACATCCATAGTCTTTCATATAGACTAAATCTTGGATGTACTCGTCGCTGTTACATAGCTCCTTGGCTATGTCTTGATTAAAAACTTTTTTCATAGTTTTAGTTATTAATTATTAAAACCCTCCTATTTACTATTAGGCGAAAACTCAATGAAAAAACAAAAAACACCCGTTTTATTAGGTGTTTCTTTTAAAGAATTGTTTATATTTTTTCAATGAAAAATCAGTACTTTCCTAAATATTCTTTATTTTCTTCATTTGGGTTTTGGGTAAAGCTCTCTTTTGATATTTTTTCGTACTTAGCCAATTCATCAGGATCTATCATATCCTCCCAAGCCCCCTTCTTTGGCTTGGGATCACTTTTTTCTGGAATCAAATTAATCTTTATAATATATTCTTTGTTATAACTAGAAACTTCAAATGGGTCATCCTCTATTCCAAAAGAGTTTTGCAAACACTTTCTTAAATTAGAAATTCTTTTTTGAAAAGCATCAATTTTTTTAAGTTTTTCTACTTCAGATGTGCCCCCTAAACTATCCCATCTAAATTTTCCTTCAAAATTAGATGCTGTTGTTAATATATTCCATATCATATTAGGTTTTTTTCTTTTTTTATCATAAAAACCCAATTCCTTATAATCTAATATCTGCTTAAACTTTTTATCATTTTTTAAAATGATCTCTACATCATTTCCATTGATAAACTTTATTATAATATCACTCCACTTAGTACCCGCGGGCAAACATACAACGTGTTTATTTTTAGAAACCCCGCTTTCTTTATTATACTTCAAATCATAGAGATTATTAAAATTTTTACTAATATTAAAAGAAAAAAAATAAGAACGATTATCAGCCCCTCCCTCAGCAACCCTCTTTACAAATTCTTTTTCAGATAGATCAATCTTTGATGAATCTAGATCGCTAATAAAACCATCTTTATTAATAGAGACAAACAAGTCTTTAAGATTACTAAAGGTTAAACCAATAAAATTCAAATCCTCCTCAAATAAATAAATATAATTATTCAAATTATTGTTCTTGAGACTAATTAAATCTAAAATATCTTTTTTCTTTTTATTTAAATCTATCATATAATTACAATATTACAATAAAATTATAGCACTTTTTAGCCCTAAAACAAAGGCCATCAGCCCCAATATTGTATTATTGTAATATTTATATACTTTTTTATTTTTTTATTTTATTAGTATAAGTATAAAGAGGATTGAAAAAAAATTACAATATTACAATAAATAAGGCGTGGGATAATCACGCAATACGCTTTATATCCACCATATCTTTTCAAAAGAGGGGATTTGTTGCAAATATAAAAATAGAAAATAAGCAATAATTATATCCACTTTCCCCAAAAGCCCAGCCCATAAATTATAAAAAGCCTATAAACATTGAGTTTTATTGTTATTTCTAACGTTTATTAATGGTTATAAACAGAAGTAAGAGATAATTTTTGATATTTTTTCATAAAAAATAGGGGTAGCACCCCACCACCCCATGTCAATGTTTAATATAGAGCCCCCTAAAAAAATAACACATTTCCTATCTTTTTTGGACTTTTTCGGTTATAATTTTATTTATTATTAATTTTAAATTCATTCCAACAATCTTTAGTTTTTTTTAAATTGTTAAGGATTGCTTCTTTAATTTTTTCTTCTTTTAAAATGGATGAATTAACTAATTTATCATAAACTATATCGTCTTTTTCAAAAAAAGCCAAAAGCGCTATACTTTTTTGTATAAGATTGGATTTTTCATAATCTCTAACGTTAAAGTAATGCTCGGCAACAATGTTTAAGGAGTTCTCAAGAACATCCCTAGAATATGGCAAAAATGATTCTGGAACGCCAGAAATTAAAAAAAATTTTGTTAATTTTTCACCAATCTCGGAGAAATCAATCCATTCTTTAAAAATTTTATTCGCTTCTTCAAATTTCATATTATTCTTTTATTACTTTAATTAATTAAATATACTATTAAAATTGATTTTTACAATAAAAGTTATTTGAAATAGCATCATCTTAATAACACTTACTAACAATCTTATCGACAAAATAATATTTTTGATTTTCTATATTATATCTATAAAAAACTTTTATATCCTCATCAGAACCATGGTCGCCACAAGACCAATGAAGAAAAACATTGCCATTTTCATCCGGAAAAAAATTAATACCCCAATATTTCTCCACCCCATCAGAGCCAATAATTTTATAAATAATAGCTCCAAAAAAACTATCATACCCAACTATTAAGTTTTCATCCCTACTACAATCCCAATATTCCCCACCGAAAAGAACAAATTCATTTGCATAGCCATCACCGTTATAATCTTTAAAATTTATTAGCTTTGCAATTTCTAAAATTTTGGCCTCATTTTCTGAATAAGGGTCTCCGTGGAAGGTACCCATTTCATTAGACACTATTCTTGCAAGATTCCTGATAAAGCCGGCTGTAAATAACAGGCGGCATTTTTAATTTTGAATGTATTCTTAAATTATTATACCTATAAATAGTTCTGTAAATATTATATATTAATTCTCCTAGGCTATCAAATCTATCGGGGTCACCTAAATCTAATTTAAACTGACAGTAGAATGATTCTTGATAGCCATTTTCCCAAGGACATCCCGGCCTACTCATTGATTGCTTTATTCCTAAATTTTTACAAATACCTGAATAATCATAAGAAGTGTATTCACTGCCCCTATCAGAATGAATTATTTTGGCTATCGAATTGTTGTTGGTAGCTGAAAATAAAGCATTAATTATCAATTGATTACTATGATTAGTTAAAATACTAAATCCAACTATTTTTCTAGTATATAAATCAATAATAGTAGCTAAATATATAAATTTTCCCTGATATTTAATATGGGTAAAATCACTAGCCCAGATATGATTGGGATACTCGGGTATATTATTTAATAATAGATTAGGAAATTCTATGTCTCTATTTACTTTAACATACTTAAATTTCTTAGTTTTGCGACGATAGGGCTTAATACCAAATAATTTCATTACTCGAAGTATTCTTTTTTTATTAATTTTCAAATGAACAGCCAATCTTTTATGTCCGTAACTAGGAAAATCATGTAAAACTTCTTCTATTTTAACCTTTAAATTCCAATCTTTTATTTCTTGTTTAGATTGATAATATATTAATTGACGAGATATGCCTAGATCTTTAGCTATCTGAGACTTATTATCTCTTTTCATAGCTAAATCTTTTTTTGGGTTTGAGATAATTTAATAGTTAGCTCTCCTACTAGAGCTAATAACTCCTTATTTTGTTTCTGTAAACTAGAATATTCTCTCCAACTAGGCTGAGCTTTAATAGTTCGACTTAACCAGCTATAGATAGTATTAGGACTAATACCATGTTCTTCGGCTATTTTAGGGACAGAAGATGACCCTTCTTTAACTCTTTCTAAAATTTGATCTTTTATCTCCTTAGAGATTTTAAATGTTTTTTTCATATATTCACATTGTAGGAATGCATGGAGAAAGTGTCAAATTTTTGGGGTACCTTCCAGTTTTTGTTTTATTAAAATAATAAAGTCCTCCCAAAATAATAAACCCCATAATAATACTAATTGCTAATATTAGCCATTTTTTACTCATAAATTTATTTGTAAAAAAATATTGTTATACTTTTGGTAATCTACCTCCACTATTAAGACACTCCTCTATAGAATCATAGGGAGTAAAATTTTTTGTTCTTTCATAATAAGTTGTTCCTTTTTCATGACATATTCCAGTAGAACTTTTTTTAACCTGAGGACCTTCTATCATTTGAACACTTTCGCTTATTGTAGGTTCTTGACTATTAGTGTTGGATTGAGAATCATTATTTATACTATCCGAAGAAGCGCTCTCAACACAAGCATTATCAGCCCAAAGACCTAATTTATTCTCTCTAGCATATTTTTCCGCATTTTGAAATTCAACTTGATATTTATATGGAACATTATAAGTATATTCGTGACCATAGCCATTCTCAATCATCCATTTATTAAATAATGTCCCATCTTCTAAATACACATATAGTAAAAGACGTCCATATTTGTCTCTTTCTCCCTGACTTTCATCTTTTTCTAATATCACATTTTTACCATTCAACATTTCTTTAGCTTTATTAGAGGCTTCAACACCAAAACATTGCACCTCTTTACGAGGATCAACCGTTTCGGGCGTATCCAAACCAATCATACGAATTGACTCTAACTTATTATCTATATACAACTTTATAGTATCACCATCAACGACACTATAAACTTTATATAAATCTCTATTTTTTATATCATCTTCCTCTTGAATAATCTCACTGCTTGAATTAATAAGATCAGCATTATCTTTTAATTCAAAACTTTCAGAATCAACAGCATTAAAATTTTGAACAATATCGTCATTAATCTCAATGTTTTGATTTTGACTCAAAGCATCATTTAAAACATTGTTAGAGTTGGCACCACTGTCTCCAAAATCAGACAATACTAATGAGAGAATAAAAAATACTGGAATTAAAATATTTCTTATTTTTTTATTTACTTTAATCTTTTTAGATATTAAATAATAGGTTTTTGGAACTAAAAGTATTAATGATAACAAAATTAAAATACTAGATAAAAAGTTTTTACTAAATAAAAATAATAAAAAAAAATAAACTAAAAAAACTATAAGAATATATTTAATTGTTTTTAATATTTTATCTTTCATATAATAAATCAAAATAATTAATTTATAACAAAATTATTTTTCTGTTTTTTGGCAAACATTCATTTTATACTCTTGTCTATATGTGCAATCGTAACCACATTCATAATCATAATTTTGATTATTTCCAGCAATATTGTCAATCCAATTCCTGCAATCATCTATATTTTTAAATCCTGACTGAATAATCCAGGTACTCTCATCCCCTATGTTGTTTCTATCCGGATAATAATAACCTGTCCAAGTTTTATTAATAGAACAAGCCGATATTAAAATCACTACTAATAACAAAAATAATGATTTAATAAAAAACTTCTCCATACTTTTTATATTAAATATTTAAATTATGTTAATTATAGAATATTATTAATTTAATTCAAGGAGCCATATTTATTTAATCCTTTAGACCCTTTACTAAGAAAAAAATATAATAATATAACCCAGCCTATAAAAGGGATAAGGTTTAATAATACCCACCAACCACTAAAATTTATATCGTGCAGTCTCCTTACACTAACTGCTAAAAAAGGTATAAATACAAATAAACTCCAGATTAAACTCAAAGACAAAACATTAATAGCTTTAAAAATAAAACTGACTGCAAAAACAATAATAAAAAATGTCCAAAATTCCTTTCTATTGGCCCTGTCTTTAAAATTTGCATACTCTTTAAAAGGCTTTAAAATGTCCATATTTTATATTAATAATGATTTTATAAATACTATTAGTACATTTGGAAGGTACCCCAAAAATTTGACACTTTCTCCATGCATTCCTACAATGTGAATATATGAAAAAAACATTTAAAATCTCCAAGGAGATAAAAGATCAAATTTTAAGTAGAGTTAAAGAAGGGTCATCTTCTGTTCCTAAAATAGCCGAAGAACATGGTATTAGTCCTAATACTATCTATAGCTGGTTAAGTCGAACTATTAAAGCTCAGCCTAGTTGGAGAGAATATTCTAGTTTACAGAAACAAAATAAGGAGTTATTAGCTCTAGTAGGAGAGCTAACTATTAAATTATCTCAAACCCAAAAAAAGATTTAGCTATGAAAAGAGATAATAAGTCTCAGATAGCTAAAGATCTAGGCATATCTCGTCAATTAATATATTATCAATCTAAACAAGAAATAAAAGATTGGAATTTAAAGGTTAAAATAGAAGAAGTTTTACATGATTTTCCTAGTTACGGACATAAAAGATTGGCTGTTCATTTGAAAATTAATAAAAAAAGAATACTTCGAGTAATGAAATTATTTGGTATTAAGCCCTATCGTCGCAAAACTAAGAAATTTAAGTATGTTAAAGTAAATAGAGACATAGAATTTCCTAATCTATTATTAAATAATATACCCGAGTATCCCAATCATATCTGGGCTAGTGATTTTACCCATATTAAATATCAGGGAAAATTTATATATTTAGCTACTATTATTGATTTATATACTAGAAAAATAGTTGGATTTAGTATTTTAACTAATCATAGTAATCAATTGATAATTAATGCCTTATTTTCAGCTACTAATAATAATCCGATAGCCAAAATAATTCATTCTGATAGAGGCAGTGAATATACCTCTTATGATTATTCAGGTATTTGTAAAAATTTAGGAATAAAACAATCTATGAGTAGGCCAGGATGTCCTTGGGAAAATGGCTATCAAGAATCATTCTACTGTCAGTTTAAATTAGATTTAGGTGATCCTGATAGATTTGGTAGCTTAGGAGAATTGATATATAATATTTATAGAACTATTTATAGGTATAATAATTTAAGAATACATTCAAAATTAAAAATGCCGCCTGTTATTTACAGCCAGCTTTATCAGGAATCTTGCAAGAATAGTGTCTAATGAAATGGGTACCTTCCAAGGTGCCAAAATAATCATCTGACTTAACATGAAATTCCAATGATTTTTTATTCATAATTTATTTTTTATTTCCCATGGCAACATAATCTACAATTATTTTAAAAAAAATCAGCTGGGCAATGTAGTGAATAATAATAAGAGAAAGTAACGATGACGCAATATCTCCAGGTAACATTTTTAATCTTTGTGCTAAACATTCTTCGGTAAATACATCTTTTTCATCATCGTTCATCCAGCTTAAGTCCTCATTATAATATGCTATACATGATTCCACTGGCCTTACCTCATAAATAATCATGGCGCGAAAGGAAAGGGCTAGAAAAATTACATATGTAACCATTAATGCACGAATCCACCATTTTTTAAAAAGGAAACCGTGTCGTTCTTTATTAAAAAATGGAAAGATGATTTTTTTAAAAACTTTCATAGTAATTATATTTTAATAAGTTAAAAAATAAATTTGAAATTTTAGTTTTACCGTATATTTATTTTTAAATAATATAACTTTTATTAATTATATATCTATATTATAACAATTATAAACATATTTTAAAAGCCTAAAACTTGTGTAAATATTGTCAAATAATAAAATATTTTTATATAAATAAAACCAACTAAAACATCATAAAGCCCCTATAAAATAAGGACTTTATTCTTGCAACCGACATTCTTAATATCTCCTAATTATTTGACTCTATTTTTACAAATCATTATTAGCAGAAGCATATTCAGCCACTAAAATCATTTTATCACAAATAGGACATCTAACGTCCAAACAAAAATGACTGTCAGAATTAATGTTATCGCTAGACCTAGGCGTTCCCCTCCAATCACATATAGGGCATTTAATTTTCATATCATATTTAAAGTCTTTAACTTTTATTATTTTGGATGGATATTTATCCATAGACTCCCCCGAACACATCTCTCTAAGGTTGCCAGCCAAAAAGACCAAGTCCCAATATAAAGGATTCTCTTTCCACTTAGATAATATAGCTGAAATAACTTTTAATTGATGAATTATTAGTTTCTCTTTGGGGGCATTAAATCTGTTAAAAACTTCGTCTCCGTATCCACTATAATCATCAACTAGCTCAGAATAATTTGCTAAAACATCAGCTGACTTAACCAATAAAGAATCTTTGCTAAATCTCTTAATATGTTTTAAAGCTTCTTTTTTTCTTTCCTCCCAAGATAAACTTCTATCTTGTTCTGTAACGCTTAAAACTAGTTGAGTGACATTTTTACCAAATCTCTCTGCTATCATTTTGGGGGTTGTTTTTTTATCCTTTGGACTGTCCTCTATTGTGTCATGTAATATTCCCGCTACAATAACATCTTCTGAGGCTTTAGCTAAAGATAATATTATTCCAACGGTTAGGGGATGGGTTATATAGGGGATAACCTTTCCTTTTCTGGTTTGTTGTTGATATTGATTGTGAGTTTTGCTAGCAAATTTAATTGCTCTTCTTATTTTGTCTGAATAAATAGTCATATTTTTTATATTAATTTTTAAAATGTTCCTCTATTTTTTTATCTATATATTCATCAGAAGAAAAACTCTTGTAACCCTTAATTTCTGGAAAAATATATAAACGTTCGCCATGAAAAGCCCAATAATTATAGAAGTCTTCTTTGTCTTTATAATCTTTAACGATATCTTTAAAATCCCTGTCTAAAAAGTCTTTGCATGCCCTTAGAGCTTCTTCTTTAGTGTTATATTCACCTAATATATAATGACAACTGTCTCTATATTCAGAGGATGTTTGGTGAAACTTATCCTCCACTCTCACTTTATATTTTATCATATTTATCCCCCCCCTCTCTAGCTCAACCAACAAAAAAGCGGTTAAGAGATTTAAACCAAAAGATATTGCTATTCTTGATTGAAATCTCCCAACCGCCTTAAAACGATTAGTCATTCACTCCATCTGGCTTACCGCAGATTTCCCAGTTCGCCTACTCAAATTAATGAGAGAAATAAATGGCACCTTTTTTCTCTGTGCTAGAGTTTTTATTGTTAATTACATTATTACTATACCAAAAATAGGGGGAAAGTCAAATTATTTATTGTGCCAACAAAACACCAAATACAACAAAAATTAAAATAAGGATAAACCCTGCCAAAAACAAGATGCTTCCATTTCTGTCTTTCTCCCATTTGTTTAAAAAAAACTTTTTAACAATTCTTTTTGTTAATTCTCCTCTTTTTACTTTATTATATATTCTTGAGAGCTCGTAGCCAAAATAACCCACAACCATTATACCCCCTAAAACCAAAACAACATTATTTCTAGAATTCTCATTGGAAAAAATTGCTATTATAGCGATAATTAACCAAAATACTAGATATCCTAAACCAGCAACAGCGAGGACGACTATAATCCAAAACAAAACTTTTTTTCCATTTTCGCTCGCCAACAAAACTCCGACTGCTATTATTCCTAAAAGAATATAAATTAAAGCCATAATATTATATTATTCACTATATCTGTATTATACCATTTAAAACTATATTTTAAAAGACAAAAATAAAGTCTCTAAAAACAGCTGAGGAGTACAGGTTTTGGGGTAAATAAGCAGATTTAAGAGTGCTTAGCTTAGAATATAATAAATATAACCCATAAAGCCTTAAATAATATCTTTTAATGGTTTTATATGCTTTTTAAAATATATTTCTTCTTTTATATTATTCCTTTATATTATTAGTAGTCGTCTGGCGACTGGTCGTAGGTTATTAGGCAACTATATAATGGTTGCCAAAAAACTTGATTTAATTTTTAGTCTTTTCCATCTCCGGATAGTCCAGCAATAACCATCCCTATTATTCCGATACCCCAAACTATAAAATAAAAAGAAGGAAATACTCCTTCAATAATCCAAAATACTATTGAAAATACTACTATTCCTGGACATAGGACAAGAGCAAGAATTGTGCCAAAAAACCCAACCAACTGCTCATAGCCATTAGCCAAAAAAACATCAGATCCCTGCCCCAATCCACATTAAATATCCGATCACTTTGCCAAACTTTCTCATATTGTTTTATTTAAAAAATTAAGGAATAAAATTAAAAAAATATTTTAAAAACAATATTTTATAAAAATAATAAACTATTAACAAGAATTATTCATCTTGATTTTCAAAATCTTTCCAACAAACATCAGTCTTATAACCAATCAAGTCTTCAAGATAATTTTGAGCATCAAAAATATCTCCAATTTCATCAATAAGGCCATTTTCTAAAGCCATTTGGCCCAGCATAGTTGAACCATCAGATAATTTTGAAACATATTCTATTCCAAGGTTTCTATTATTAGCTATCAATTCAACAAAATTTTGATGCATTATATTTACATCCCTCATTAATACATCTTTTTCTTTTTGTGATAATGATTTATCTGGGTCTCCACTGTTTTTAAATTCACTTGAAGATAATTCAACATATTTTATACCATCTCTCCTATTAGCCTCGCTATAATCTAAATAAGACATAGTAACCCCCATACCAAAAATATCAGAATTCTTTGAAGCAAATATTTTATCAGCTCCTGTAGCGGCTATATAAGCAGCAGAAACACCCCCGCCCCTTATTAATGCTATAGTTGGTTTTTTGGCTATCTTTAGAGCATTTGCGATTTCCTCAGCAGCAACAGGGCTTCCTCCATAAGAATCAATTTCTAATATTATTGCATCAATATTCCAATCTTCTTCAGCTTCCATAATAAGCGAAACTATGTTTTCCGAAGAAGACTGACGATTTTCAGACTCATATTCATAAGTAACTAATTCACCAAATAATTCAATTCCCAAAACATTACATTCGGGATTATAATTTTCATCATTATACTCAGATGACATATTTCCATAAAACAAAGAATAGTCGTAATTCCAATACAAATAGTCATCAATAATAAAAATGGCAGCAACAGTTACAATAAAAAAGAAAAGAAATCTAAATATTTTTCTAAATTTATTTTTTATAGAAAATTTTTTCCAATTTTTAGGATTTAACTTGGAATAATTTATCTTTTTTTTAAAAACGGGATTAAGAAGTATTTTTTTTATTGATTTTAACATAAGATAAAATTATTATGATTTTAATTTTTTTCTTTTTTCTAATTCTTCGTCTGTTCCATAATGAATAACTCTATGACAAGTTGGACAAACACAAATCATATTATCAGGATGGTCTATTTTGCTTATAGCTAATTCTTCTTTATGATGAACTTCGGCATACTTTTTACCATTAACCTCTTTAAAGCCTTCATATCCACAAATCTGACAAATATAATTATATTTTTGTTTAATCAACTCAACTATTTTTCTATTTCTGGCAACAGCCTTGATTAGTCTAGTTTTTTCTTGAGACCTTTTTCCTTTTGTTTCTTGAGATATTTTTTCCAAAATTTTATCAACATCATCTATTTTTATAACTTTTTTGCTTTCTTCCTCTATTTTTCTAATTTCTTTTTCGGTTGGTTCTGAAAAAATAGTTTTCATATCTGAAAAAGCATTTTCAAAACTACCATACCTATCTAAAACACTTTTGGATTTTTTTTGATCCAAAACATTATACCCTCGTATAACATTGTTTTGTTTATATCCCAGTAAATTATTTAATTCTGAGACCGGAATATTTTCTTCCGTCCCATCAATTAAAAAGTATATATACTCCCAAGTTTCATTGTCACTATTAAACCCCCAAAGATGTTCAGCAAAATTTTTATTATGAAGCTTATATACTAACTGGGAAATATAGATAATTTTATTATTAGCCGAAAACAAAACTAAATCACCAACATTACTTCTATCAAATTTATTAACATTTATATTGTTTTTACCAGGAGTAACTCCCCAAACTTCAACCTTACTGCCTCCATATAGCTTTACTATATTCTCAATATCGTCCTTTGATAAATAATTTTTTAGTAAATTAATATCAATACCATTTTTTATGGTATCTTCAAAATGTTTTTTAGCCGAATCACTGCCAGATGGTTGTAAAATTAAATTTTGCATATTTATAGTTCATTATATTTTTTATTATTTCCTTTTGCTTTTTCTACTGGATATTTTTGTCTATTTTTTTCTATTTTTTTAAGAATAATATCTTTTGCATCAAAATCTAATGTATTACACATTTGAAAACAAAATATAAAAACATCAGCTAATTCTTGGGCTATTTTTTCTTCATAATCCTTGTCCTCTTTTATTTTTTTATTCACCTCCTCTTTATTTCTCCATAAAAACAATTCTAAAAGTTCTCCGGCTTCTATCGATATTGCTTCTGCCAAGTTCTTCGGGTCGTGAAATTGAGACCAGTCTCTTTCATCTCTAAATTTTAATAAAATCTCCTTAATTTTATCCATAATATATTTATCTAGTGTTTATAATGAATTTATCTTAAGTTTATCATAAATTTAACTTAAAAACAATCAAAAAAAGTGGATATTCCCCACTTTTAAAAACAAATGTTTAATTTAGGTTAAATTATAATGACTTTTTATAAGTATCAAAATCATTATCACTATAAACACAAAATATCAATTCTTCTAATTCAATATTTATATTATTATTTAAAAATTCTTTAACAGTCGAAATCGCTATACTAGAAGCTTCTTCTATTGGATATTTATATATACCAGTTGAAATAGAAGGAATGGCGATTGATTTAATTTTATATTTAACCACTAAATCCAAAATGCTTTTATAACAATTTTTTAACAATTCTTTTTCTTTCCCAGTAGATAAATAATATTTAGGCCCAACCGTATGAATTATATATTTAAATGGTAAATTATAGGCCTTGGTTATAATAGAATCGCCTGTTTTACATGGAGATTTTTTTAAACATTCTTTCTCGAGCTCATCCCCAGCTTTTTTATGTATTAAACCGCATAAACCACTACCAGATAATAGAGATTCATTGGCTGAATTTACTATAGCTTCAGCCTTAAGATTAGTAATATCATTTTTTACTAACAATATTTTAGTCATAAATAAAAAATTTAAAAGTATATTTCAGCTAATGTATGCGTATATCTGAAGTTTACACGAAACTAAGTGTAGTGTAAATTTGGGTGGAGGTTTTTGTAAAAAGCCGTAATCAGATATACGCTGTTAGCTGATGTATTTCTTTTCTTTTGTTTTCTGATAAGAAAACTTGTTTTAAAAAATTAATGAGCTAATCCCTAAGGGATTCTTTGATTTTATTTCCAAATAAATAAAATTTTACATGGGTTATGCCTGGAAATTCATCATCCGGCATAAAATTTCCATTTATTTTAAAAGAATAACCCAAGCCCTTATATGTACCAGAGCCACCATCATCTTGGGTCTCTGTCGCTATTGTAAAAATTGGTTTTTTAAAGCCAGAAAAAACTATATTATAATCTATAAAAATAATAATAATCCAAATGATTATAGAAAAAATAAAAGTTAATATAATAATTTTTTGAGAGTTTTTTTTCATTATTAAAATTTTTTAAACAATTGGGCGTTAGCCCAGAAAAGAAAAGGAATATTTCAGCTAACGTTTCGGCATATCTGATGTTTGCCGTAGCGTAGCGGAGGCAAATATGGGTGGAGGCTTTTGTTAAAAAGCCGTAACCAGATATGCCGTGTTAGCTGATGTAATTAAATTTTTTTATTTTAAGTTTTCTTCTATCTCTTTGTCTGACATGTCCCAAATGCCTTTCAACCCCTGATAAAAACCGTGTGTTAAAAATGCAGAATAAACAATACATATATCCATCATTAAAAAAGCATCTTTAATATCAACTTCTTCACATATTTTACTTCCGACATACTGGATTTCTCCAGAATCTCCGATTCTTTTTACATATTTTAAATAATCATTTATGTATGGTGTCGGATCAACCCCAGATATTTCTGCAAATTCTTTATACAAAAAAGATTCAAATCTCAAACCATATTCTTCGTTTTGTATAATATTTTCCCAAAAGAATCTTTGCGCATTGTAAAGTAAGGTATGAGCAACAATAAAAACAATTTTTATTCGTTTTTCTTTAGGTAAGTTATCTATATCAATTTTCAAGTGTTCGCTAACCTTGCTATTCTTTTTCAAGTGTAGTGATAGGTCTTGAATAATCGTTTTCGACGAATCTAAAATAAAACGATTGATTGCAGAGGCTCTTAATTTTAAAAACTTGTCTGTCATATTGTGATTATAAATGATTATTTAACTTTAAGGTGAAATAAAAAAAATTAATTATTTCAGCTAACGTTACGAGTATCCGAAGTTTTTCTGTAACGAAGTGAAAGAAAAATTTGGGTGTAGGCTCTCGGAAGAGCCGGAACCGGATACTCGTTGTTAGCTGATGTATATGTTTTTCTTTGGCTCGCCCTTGGCGAGCCACTCTAAAAAAGAATTAAATTTTGTTTTTTTTTGTTTAGGGGCAAGGGGAAGAGGGGAATTAAAGAGGTGAATTCCCCTTGTCCCTAAACTCCTTATTTTAATACCTAAATAATATCTGAGGCTGTTTCATTATTTTCTTCCCACAAGTATTTAATATCTATTTCTTTCTTTCGCATAGCCTCACCGCGATATAAATTTATAAATAAAAGCTCGATTTGATGCTTAATTTCCTTAGCATTAGAAAAAATTGTCGAGGAGTCATTCACGCTAGAAGTAAGCTTATTATAAAAAATAATTAATTTATCAAAAAAATCATCTAAATCAATAACTGACGGAATCTGATAATCACTTGAATTTGTATGAATATCTTTATGAGCAAAAATTTTATGCCTTAAGTCTTTCAGTTTATTAATCACCTCTTTATTTTCTTCAACAAAATTTGCCGTTCCTTCTTTGTCTACTTTATATAAAGAAAAAGAATCATCTCTTTTATCAAAAGGGTGTAGGACCATCAATACAAAATCAACAAGAAAGGCTCGCTCTACTAGAGGAAAAATTGTGGATGATACCGTTGTATTTCTAAATATTTCTCGGCCATTTCATTTGAAACCACATTCTTTGATCTGCACAAAAAAATCATTTTCCACCCATTATATGATGAAAAAGATTCATAAATATTTGACCTAAAATAATCTGTAATTTTTTTGTGTTCTAAATTTTGCTCCATAATTTTACAAATTACCTTCTGGGATTTTACTTAGATCGTTATTTGTAATTCCAAGCCCCAAATCTCTCATAATAGCGTAAGCCGCGGTGCCGTCTTTTAAGTAATGTGCGTTACCGTCAAAATCTATATAAAACGCTTCGCCGCGTGCCTCTACCTGCAAAAATATTTTTCCACTATGCTGTTTAGCAAAATATTTATTTGTCTTAACTTTTTCTAGGTTATTATTAGTTATGCCGACACCTAGGTATCGCATTATTCGATAAGCTTCATTACCATTCGCCATATAGTATCTCCTACTATCTTTGGGATTTACATAGTAGGCCTCTCCGTGAGACTCAACTTGTAGCAAAATTTTACCACTTAATTTTTTTGATAAACTATCATCAAATAATTTAACGATGATGTTATCTCCTTTATAAGTTTGGTCCCAACCACCACACCATCTATTTTTTGTATTGCTTGAAATAGAAATTTTTGAACTAAGAGAGGATTTATAATTTATTCTTATAGCAAAATTGTCCGAAGTCCATGACTCAAAATATTTTGATAGATTTTTTGATGGTTTTATAAATAAATTTACTGATTTATGAATATCAATATTGTCTATCTCTATATAATTATTATCTGTTTGGATTCCCTCTCTGGATTCGTTAAAGGGGGACCCGAAACAATAATCAGTTCCATAAGTAATATAATAAATAAGACCATTAGTACTATAATTATAATTAGGATAGATTATAAGCTTTTTTTGATTGGTATCAATTTCTTCTTTCAAGTCATATAGTAAATATTGCTTTAAATCTAAATATTGTACTCTCGCCATTATATTATTTTGGTTATTATATATATCAATACTTTCAAGATTATGAGCGCTATCCTTTCGAGTGTCATATACATATCTAAAATACATAAACGGATTTGATATGTTGTCTGAATAATCCTCAGCTTGTAAAATGAAATAATAGTCCTCTCCCTCTTCAGGGTTAAAAATTTCTGGTAATTGCACTTCGTTATATCCAAATGGATCCTTGGTTTTAACTATATCTGCAGAAGATATATACTTCCCATCAAATTTGGGTATGGCATTAATATTTTTACCAAAATAATAATAATATCCCTTAATATTACCACTATTATCATTTACACAAGCAGAGCTTTCACAATTTTCCGACCAAGCTAATTTTATATGTTTATATTCATAAACTGCACTAGTGCTATTTCCATATCTATAACTAAAATTAAGCATCGTACCATCGTCATCATAACCATATAAATGCACGCCAAATTCTTTTAAATAAGGAGGGGTGATATCATTTTGAATATTAACGGTTGGTTCTACAACAACAGGGGTTTGTTTTATTACTTCATTTTTATATTGAGTTCCTAAAATTCCAGACAGCCAACTTTTTATACTATTAACAGATAAAATATAACCCAAAGAATTTAAAGTTCCTGATACAACCATAGTTGGAATACCAATAAATTGTCCACTTGAATTGTAGGCCGCACCTCCCGAATTACCGTGCTCTAAAATTGCAGTTGTTTTTATATAATTTTGTGTACCATCTGAATTACTACCAAAACCACTAAAATCTCCTGAGGTATAGGTAATTGTAGAGCCTCCAATACTCGGGAAGCCGATTGCTTCTACTTTACCTCCAAATTGTAAAGTATCTGAATTTGAATCCCAAATATTAATATAAGGATATGATTTATTAGTTGGATTGTCCAAATATAAAAGAGCGGCGTCCATGCCATCTGTAGATGTGTAATATTTAACTTCGGCTAAATTATAATTTCCTTCGGTGCCAAAATCTGGCTCTTGGCTTATTGATTCTATAAATCCAATAAAGCAAGTATTTTGATATGCGCCCTCAATAACGTGGCGATTAGTTAAAATAATTCCTTTTGGATCGATAATTGTACCTGAGCCACTAAACCAGTTGTCCGCACCGTCAGTGCAGACTATTTGAACCTCGGCATCAATTTGATTTTGGGTTATTGCTTCTGAAAAATTTATTGGCGCTAAACCCAATACAAAAATCAAAATTAATAAAATTGTAAATTGTTTTCTCATATTGATAAAATTATTAATAAATCGTCTTCGTAGCAGTGCGGAGAAGACACCTTATTTCCCCTTTTAAATTAATAAAAAACAAAATTTAATTCTTTTTAAGAGTGAGGCGTCAGCCGAAAAGAAAAACATATATTTCAGCTAACGTTTGCGTGTATGAGAAGTTTCGCCGACTTCCTTATTATTTTATCACAAAGGAGGCGAAATTTGGGTGAAAGAAAAAGTGCAACCGCTGAAAATTATTAACGCACTTTTTCTTGAACCTCATACACGCTGTTGTGCGATGTTCTCTTTTGTGAAAAATTTTATAATAATTTTGCCACTTTTTATTTGATTGTACGGTTATAAAAATAATTTTTTACTCTTTTACCTCTGTTTTCATTTCCCCCTTCTTAAATAGTAAGAAAATAACGAATAGTAAAAGCGGTATTCCAACTATTGCGCTGGCGATAGAAACAGGAACTGCGTACATTGCGTACATTTCGGTTAAGGCACTAACTTCTGGAGCACCGCTAATCATATCCCATCCATTCAGTGCAATATAATCAGTAAGAGCTCTAAGTTCAGCCATCATGATAGCTTGAATATGAGTTAGAATATGAGTTAGTATATTAAGTAAAAGAAGTAAAACAAAAAATATAATCTGAAAAATTTTTGCGTTAACTGTTGGCTTAATGTCTAAAAACCTTTTTGTATACCAAGTTGCCATTATGTAAGAAAAAATTATTGCAATTATAAGAAACAATAAAAAATTAAGACCGCCAAATATTATTGAAAGTACTGTATTTACAGTGAAGCCAATAATGGCAATAATTAAAATGCCTACAAAAAATTCCTTTCGTTTAATTGGTTGTTTGGGAATAAATGGGGCTCGTGATAATATTTTTTTTAGATTCTCCTCTTGATTTTTTTTATTGTTTTCCATAGTTTTCTCCTTAAAAATTATTAATAAAAAGTGGCAAAATTTTTCTTAATGTTATTTTTTCACAAAAAGAGAATTTCGCACAACTGGTTATTATACGAATTATCCGATTAATCTTACTTTAATAATAACATATTTTTAAAAAATATTAAATAAAATTTTCTCCTCATAAAACATTATTACTTAATTAATAAACAATCTTATTAATTTTCCTATACTGCCCGTAGCAAAATGGTGCCACTATGGTGCCAGAAAATTGATTAAGATTGAGTACATTTGAGTACAATTGATAACGATTGAGAAAGTGATTGTCCTTTAAATATTAGGCTAAAATGCACATTTACCCCATATTCATTAATCTGTCTAAAATAGCCGAAATAGGTTTCGAGTCCCTTAAGGTCCACAAAAAAACCGTTCATAATGAACGGTTTTTTAATTTAATATATTTTTATTTAAAATACTTAACCAAATCCTCAATACCTAAGCTTATCTGCTCACCACTCTTCATGTTCTTTAAAGTAAAGTTATTATTTTTCAACTCCTCCTCTCCAATAATAACAACAAAATCAACCCCTATCTTATTAGCATAAGTTATCTTATTTTTAATCTTATCATTTTCAAAATATACTTCATTAAAAACACCAGCTGACCTTAAAACATTACTAATTTTAATAGCCGAAGCGAACATTTCTTCAGCAAACGGCAAAATGAGAACTTTAGAAATAGTAGATTTTTGAGGCTTTACAATCTCCAAGTCTCTTAATTGAGAAAAAAGTCTAGTTAAGCCAATGGAAATACCAACCCCCGGCAATCTTTTTTTAGTATAAGCCTCAGCTAAATTATCATAACGCCCACCAGAACAAATAGATCCTAAATCACTATAATCTAAGAAAAAAGTTTCATAAATAGTTCCAGTATAATAATCTAAACCACGAGCTATAGATAAATCTATTCCATAAGATTCTGATGGTAATTGAAATAATTTAATATAATTCAAAACTGTAGTTAATTCTACTAATCCTTGTTTAAATACTTCATTATTTATATTCAAATTATCCAACTCTTTTAAAACTAAAACCGGTTCTCCTTTAATATTAATAAATTTAATGATTAAATCTAAATTTTGATCAGATAAACCTAAATCAAGTAAAGCGGTTTTAAAGTCTGACTGACTAATTTTTTCCACCTTATCAATAATCCGCATAATCTCTAAAGATTTTTGATTTAAACCTAAGCTTTCGATTAAACCTTCAATTAATTTTCTATTACTTATTTTGATAATAAAGGGCGGGAGATTTAAATTTTTAAATACTTGATAAATTACTGCTAATATTTCAGCATCATTTACTAAGCTTAATTCTTCTCTGCCAATAATATCAATATCACATTGATAAAACTCACGATAACGACCCTTCTGAGCTCTTTCACCTCGAAACACTTTAGCTATATGGCAACGCTTAAAAGGAAAATTTAAATCATTATAATGCTCACTAACATAACGAGCTAAAGGTATAGTTAAATCAAATCGCAAAGACAAATCATTGTCTCCCTTCGAAAATCTATAAATCTGCTTTTCAGTTTCTCCCCCCGCCTTAGCTAAAAGCACCTCAGATCTTTCTATAATCGGAGTATCAAGTGATACAAAACCAAAACTTTGATAAGTTTCTTTAATAATCTGCTTCATTTGATCAAAAAGAATCTGCTCATTAGGCAATAATTCCATAAAACCGGGCAAGACTTTAGTATTTATTTGTTTATTTTTATCAGCCATATTTTTATTAATCAATTTTTTCTATACTTAAAACTATTTTCTCCTCACCTAATTTAAACTCTTCTGCCTCTTTTAATTCTTTAAAAGAAATATCCTCACTAAGAGTTTCCTTCTTTATTATCTCTCCCTCGACTTTTAATAAATCTAACAAATCCTGACTAGAAGGATAAATAAAGACTTGAGCCTGATCATTAATAGAGAGGCCTTGTTTTTTACGCAACATATTAATAAATCGAATCAAATCTCTTCTTAAACCTTCTCTTCTCAAAGCCGGACTAATTTCAGTATCTAAATCTATTGATAAATCTTCATCAGATTCTAAATATTTTAATTCTTTAACATTTAATTCCTCTTTAATTAAGTCCTGATAATCTTCTTCTAACTTCCTATTTACCGATCCCTTAATACTGGCCGACTGAAGAACTTGTCTAACTTTAATTTGAACTTCATCTCTTTTAGCTAATCCTAATTCAACGATTCGACGCACCAAATCCATTTTTTCTAAAACTTCTTCGTGTCCAACCCAACTAAAAATTGGCCAAGACTCTAAATGAACTGATTTATCAGCTTCTTTAAAATCAAAATGGCTAATCTTTTGCCATAAATCCTCCGCAATAAAAGGCATAAAAGGAGCGATAGTTTTACTAAGCTTCAATAACACAAAACGTAAAGTAGATAATGCTAAAATTTTATCCGCCTGATTCTCTCCTTTTAATCGTTCACGACTTCGTCTTAAATACCAAGTAGATAATTCATCAATAAAAGTAGTAATGGCTCGAGAAGCTTTAATAGGATTATAGGCTAGCATTTCTTCATCAACTTCAGAAATTAGAAGACTTAATTTTTTTAAAATCCATAGATCTAAAACATTTTGACTATGAAGATAAGCTTCAAAATCTTGAGAACTTAAATCAGTTTCATAACTTTGATAAAAATTATAAATATTATTAATCAAAATAACATTTTTTCTTAAAGCATCTGATAATCCTTTCTCAGAAAAACTAAAATTCTCAGCTGTCACTACTGGAGAAGAGAAAATATATATTCTAAAAGCATCAGCACCATATTTTTTAACCATTTCTTCAGGATCAGGGTAATTCTTTAATTTTTTAGACATTTTTTTTCCATCCTCCGCCAAAACCATACCATTAACAATTACATTCTTAAAAGGATTAAGTCCAAAAAGGCTAACAGCAATAACATGAAGATAATAAAACCAAGCTCGAGTTTGATCAATACCTTCAGCAATAAACTCAGCCGGGAAAAGACTTTGGAACTTTTCTTTATTCTCAAAAGGATAATGTAATTGAGCATAAGGCATAGAACCACTCTCAAACCAACAATCTAAAACATCAGGAATGCGAGTCATAGTTTTAGAACATTCAGAACAACTCCATTTTAATTCATCTACTATATCTTTATGAATATCATCAACTTTTTTCCCAACTAACTCTTCCAACTCCGCTACTGATCCCAAAACCATCCGATGTCCTTCGGGACACTCCCAAATTGGAATCGGAGTAGCCCAAAATCTTTGACGGGAAATAGACCAATCTCGAGCCCCCTCTAACCAATTACCAAAACGCCCTTCTTTGATATAAGCTGGAGACCAATTAATCTTCTTAGCTTCTTCTAAAAGTTGAGGTTTAATTTTAGAAACATTAACAAACCAAGAAGAAGTCGCATAATTAATTAATGGGGTATCACAACGCCAACAATGAGGATAACTATGCTCATACTTTTCTTTGGAGAATAATAAAGATTTTTTAGCTAAATATTTAATAATTTCAATATCAGTAGTCATATGATCGCCTAAAGGCTTAACATTAAGTCCTGGAAAATCAACTACCTCATCTTTAAAATACCCATTTAAATTTAAATGTTGAATAAAAGCTAGTTTTTTTTCTCTACCCAAATCCATATCATCCTGACCAAAAGCTGGAGCAATATGAACAATACCAGTTCCTTCATCGGTATTAACAAAATCAGCCGAATATATTTTCCAAGAATTTTCTCTATTTTCTACTTCATTATTCTTTTGATAATAATCAAACACCGCTTGATACTCTTTACCTAATAAATCTCGGCCTTTAAATTCAGATACAACTTGATAATTAATATCTTTTAAAATATCACTAACTCGATCTTTAGCTAGAATATATTTTTCTTCACCAGATTCATTAGAAACTAAAACCTTGATATAATCAATATCCTCCCCAATAGCTAAAGCAGTATTAGCAATTAAGGTCCAAGGAGTAGTAGTCCAAGCTAAGACAAAAGTATTATCTTCTTCTAATAATGGAAATTTAGCTACGCATGATAAATCTTTAATATCTTGATAACCTTCACTCACCTCTGACTGTGATAAAGTGGTTTCACAACGAGGACAAACATGCATAGAGCGATAATCTTTATATATCAACCCCTTATCAAACATTGTCTTAAAAACCCACCAAACTGATTCCATAAAATTACGATCCATAGTATGATAAGCATTATCCTTATCAACAAAACGACCCAACATATCTGACATTTGATACCAATTTTGAGCATAATCTAAAACCCGAGAACGACAAAGCTGATTAAATTTATCTACCCCCAACTCCTCAATTTCTTTTTTAGTTTTAGTTCCTAATTCCTTTTCAACAATATTCTCTATTGGTAATCCATGACAATCCCAACCCCATTTTCTCTCTACTCGATAACCTTTCATAGTAAAAAACCTTGGAACTAAATCTTTTAAAATTTGACCCACTAAATGACCATAATGAGGTGTCCCAGTAGCAAAAGGTGGGCCATCATAAAAATTATAATCACCTTGAGGGGCCTCTTTTTCTATACTCTTTAAAAAAATATTATTCTTTTTCCAAAAATCTGAAACTAAAGATTCTCGTTCAAAAAAAGAACTCGGTAAATTATTTGACATATATATAAATTAAATAATCAATACTTAGTTATTATACAAAATTTCAAAAACTTTGGCTAATTTTTAAATCTACTATAATATATCTGAATATTATAACTAATAGATTATAACATGTTAATTAAAATTTTAAGCATCCTAGCATTAATAGCTCTTTTTTTCATTATTAGTCAATCGGCTGATTTGATTGTACTTCATCTTCGTCAATTAGGAGAAAAACTAGGTGTAAAAGTTTTTTTCTTAGGGCTAGTCTTAGGAATCATGACTAGTCTTCCAGAAATGGCGATTGGTATAAACTCAATTATTTCGGACATCCCAAGTATTTCCTTTGGTAATATGGTCGGAGGCAATATTGTTCTTTTTGGCTTAGTTCTAGCTATTAGTATTATTTTACATCGAAAAATAAAAACAAAAAAAGAAACTTACCCCTTTCTAATAGTTCTGCTCTTTTTATTTTTCCCCTTACTTTTAGGATTAAAAGGAAGTCTTAATTTTTTCGATGGCTTAATTATTATTTTAGCCTATGTTCTATTAATTATTTTTCTTTTTCATAAAAACAAAGAAAATAATAATACTAAAGTAAAAATAATTAAGAGAAAATCAACTCAAAAACATTTCTTTTTTATACTAATAGGTGTTATTGGTCTAATAATTTCCTCAGAATTAATAGTCCAAACCACTAAATTTATCTTAAAAGATTATAATATCTCCTTATTTGTCTTTGGATTAATACTATACTCTATTGGAACTAACTTACCTGAATTAATCATTGCTTTACGATCTTTTAAAAGAAAAATGGGTGATCTTTCTTTTAGTAATCTACTAGGTTCAGCTATGAGCAATTCTCTAATGCTAGGAATCCTAAGTACTATGAAAACTATTAATATTGAAATAGATTTAGCTTATTGGTTTTTAATTATTTTTACTTTTATCTTTTTTATTATCCTTTATATTTTCTATAAAACTGATCAATTTTTAAGCAGAAAAGAAGGTATTTTTCTTCTAGTAATGTATTTAATATTTCTATCAGGACAAATATTTATTCAAATTAAATATTAATATTTAATAAATTAAAAAACAGATGCTTAGACATCTGTTTTTATATTCTCAATTTTATATTAAAAAAATTAAACCTACCTAAAAAAGTTTTAATAACAAGATTAGAAAGGTATGACATTTCTACTTTGGGTTTACACAGGGTACTTAAATTGACTTTTCATAAGAAATATGTTATAATATGTGGTTCAAGATAGTTCTTTAACAAAGAGATTAATATTAACTTAATTATTAAGATCATCTTCTGAGGTGCTTTTAGTAATTAAGTTGATGTTTAATCTAAAAAATTTAAATTATGAAAAAGTTATTAGTATTATCAGTATTTTTTATAGCTACAGTTTGTAGCGCGCAAGTATCTCTTCAAGTAAATGGTAAAGGAGAGTATCAAAAACAATGAGGTTAAAATTTTTATTTAAAAAAGAGTTAAGGGTTAAAAGATGTTTCATTATTTACGATAGCGAAACAAATAATATTAATTACATAGAAGATTTTTCAACTAAAGAAGAAACTTCTTATTTTATATTATTGATTATTACATCAGTATTACTGATGATAATATCAAATTTATTGTTTGCAAAACATAAAATCGCGGCTATTTTAGCTGCCGCCCTAACTACTATCGTTATCTTTTACACCATTTTTATCTCCACTACTCCTATCGCTATCTTCGCCACTAACGCTCCCACCCCTATTAAAATTATTATTGTTGCTAAAATTAGTGCCATCTTCGCCTTATCTTTCGCCGCTCTTGCTGCCCTCTTTGCCACCATCAATAAAGATAAAACTGACAAACTTTTTTACAAAGTGAGTTCAATTTTATTTTATATATCAATAGCGGTTTATACTATACTGCTATTTATATAAAATAAATAAATAATCCCGTACTTAAAAATAAGTCGGGATTTTTTATTTTAAATATTAACTAATTTATTTATTTCAACCTTTGTCCAGGATTTTCACAAATAGCCTTTGAACAATCTTTAATTTTACCTTGCATTTCAGTTCCTAAAGAATCAGAATATCCAACCCAGAACTCATCACCGATAAAGGTCATAGGAACTCCTTGAACACTGGTTCCATAAGCTTTGGCTAGGTTTTGTAAAATCTCACCATTTTGAGCATTAGACCAAGTTTCAAAACTTTTTATTTCCATATCTGGAAAACTTTCTGACCAAGCCTTCATAGCCTCCTTTTGCTTACTACAATGAGGACATCCCTCACCATAGAAAAAGTAGACCACCACTTTTTTATCGGAATTAAAATCAACGGGTTCAGTTGATTCAGCAGAATCAGATTGATTATTATTATTCATCTCAGCAGTTATTTTTTCAATCTCCTCTATTTCATAAGCTTCCGGAAAGAACTTCTTTCCATCTTTACTTAAATAAGCTTCAACTTCATTTCCATTTCCAAAATCAATCTCCAGTTTATAAAGATCTAACACTTCATCAACTTCTACTGAACTAACTGTAACTGGAAAACTAGGATCAGTAAAATTTTGATTAATAAAATCCTCAGATTTAGTTTTAGCTTCTTCTAAGCTAATTTCATTGGTCTTTTTTAAACTACAAGCTGATAAAAAGAGCAAAGAAACCATTAATGAAAATAAAATACCTCTTTTAAACATAGTTTTTTTCTTAATAATAAAAATTTAATCTAAGATTAATATAGCACAAAGAACAGCTTTAGTAAATATTAATTTTATTGATGTTGCCCATGAATTCTTTTACTTTTTTTAAGCACTACCTGAACCGGAACTCCAATAAAACCAAATTTTTCTCTAATTCTATTTTCTAAAAATCGTAAATAAGACTTGTGTAAATCTTCTCCAGCTCCAATCTTTATCTCAAACTTAGGTGGATTAACCCAGACTTGTTTTAAACTAAAAATTCGAGGATGCTTTACTCCTTTTCCTTTAGATGGTTTATGAGTCTTGATCATTTTTAATAAAAATCTATCCAGAGCAGTTTCATTAATTTTCATTTTCCGAGCTTGATCAATTTCTAAAACTAAATCTAAAATCTTATTAACCTTTTCTCCTGTAGCCGCCGACACAAAAAGAATCGGAGCCCATAAAACAAAAGGGAATTGTTGATTTATTTTTCTAGTCCAAACCTTAGTATTTCTATCCTCAATAATATCCCATTTATTAGCCACAATAATAAAACCCTTGCCTAAATTAACAATTTCTTCTACTAATCGAGAATCCTGTTTAGTTAAAGACTGACTAAGATCGATAACTAATAAAACTAAATCAGATTTTTTTAAAATTTGTTGTGTCTTAATAATACCCGGCTTCTCTAAACCCTTGGATTTTTTTCCTTTACGACTAATTCCAGCCGTATCAATAATATTTATAATTTTTCCTTGATAGGAAATCTCAGTATTCTGTGGTTCTCTAGTAGTATGAGGAATATCACTAACTATTACTCGCTCATAACCTAAAATTGAATTCAATAATGATGATTTACCAACATTGGGCTGTCCTAAAATACAAAGATTTATTTTCTCATCTAAATCCTCTTTTTTTTGACCCTTAATTTTATTTTTTTTAAAAAAATCAATAACTAAATCTAATAAATCACCCGTACCCGATCCAGTATGGGCTGAAACTAAAAATGGTGTCCCTAAAGCTAATTGGTTAAAATGACTAGCATCTAATCTTTGATTAAAATCATCAACTTTATTAACAACTAGTATAGTTTTATTTTGATAATCACGTCGTTTTAAAAATTTAGCTATATTCTTATCCTCAGCCAAAATTCCAGCTTTATTATCAACTAGAAAAAAAAGAAGGTCAGCCCTCTTAATTAAGTCATAAACCTGTTTTTGAATCTGACTCTCTAAACGATCTAAGCCGAGACTATCTTGATTAATTTTTCTCTTTAAATCTCTAGTATCAATAACTCCAGCTGTATCAACTAGTTGAAAATCTTGTCCACGCCAATTAATAATTTGATAATTAAAATCACGAGTAGTATTTTCAATTGGAGAAACAATTGCTTTATTCTCTTCTAATAAACGATTAAAAAGAGTTGATTTACCAACATTGGTCCGACCAATCATTACCACTAAAGGAAGATCTTTTTTTATCATATTTAAAATTTAATCTTACTAGCACTTTCTCCTAATATTACTAAAAAATCAGGTACTTCTTGTCCCGAGCTACTAGACTGTGTTTTGATCTCTTCTGATAACCATCGAGGAAGCTCATAAGAAACTTGAGCTCCGAGAACATTTTTTAGATAGAGAAGGGCCTCGTCTTTAGCCCCAAAAGAAAGATCATAAATAACTGACTGCTTAAAATCACGTAAAGAAGAATTACTAATTCTTAAAACCTCAAAATTATTCTTCTCTAAATCAATGGAAACCTGATTAGCTAAGCCATTAATCCAGGTTCCATTTTTTATTTCAACTTTGGCATTTTGCTTATTCTCTTTTATTATCGAATCGGATTGAGACTTAATTTCTTCAGGAAAAAAATTATTAACCAAATATCTAATATCAGAAAAATCCCCACCGCGAGGACTAAGAATATAGGCTCCGGATTCACTTCGTCCAGCTACTAATAATCCATTAGGACCATCATCTAAAACATAATTAGAAATGTCGTCACTATCAATATCTTTAAATGTTTGCCACATTTTTAATCCCTCCCAAACCTTCATATTATGTAAAAGATGCTCATTTAATTCTGATATAATTGAACTAATCATAGCTGGTTTAAATAGATTCTCAGTAGCTAAAGCCTTATCTTTAACTGCTTGAATTATTTTTTGTTGTCGACGAGATCGAGCAAAATCTGAGCCCTCCACTCCTAAACCATGACGAGATCGAGCATATTTCAAAGCCAATTCGCCATCCATTTTTTGCCATCCTTTTTTTATTGATAAATGCTCAAAACGAGAATAATAATCCTCATTATCTTCATTACCCAATATTGGATAACGATAATCATTTAAATCATTCTCAACCATAACCTCTACTCCACCTAAATGATCAATAATGTTAACAAATCCTTCAAAGTCAATTCGAAAATAATAATGAATTGGTATTTCTAAAATATCGCTAATAGCTTGAGAAATAGCTTCACCACCACTAGCTCTTTTTTTATTCTCAGCAAAAGCATTAACCGCATTAATTTTTCGCCAACCCAAATTTTCTAAAGGAATAACCATATCTCGTGGAATGGACATCATGGCTACCTTTTTGGTTGAAGGTTTTAAACTAACTAAAATAATAGTATCAGTTAAATATCCACCTTCATGTTTTTTACCTCCCATACCTAAGAGTAAAATATTAATTCGATCCTGATCTTCTCCCCTAACTTTTTTATCAGAACTTTCTACTAGCCCCACTATTTTACCAATAATTGGAATCTTTCCTACCCAAGACTCAGAAGCATCACTAGAAATTAAAACACCGACCATGAATAAAATAAAAGAAGCTAAAATAAAAACCACTAGTTTATTTCTAGTTTTCATTTTAGGTGGCTCAGGTTTAATTCCTAAATCTTCTTCAATTTTTTCCTTAAAATCTATCATAAGAAAATAATAAAAATTCCAAAAGGTTTTGGATTATTTTCATTATAATTTAAAAATACTATTTTGGCAAATTAAGCTTTTATGTTATAATAAAATTAGAAAACCTGTTATTTATCAAGTTTTGGAACAATATTTTTTAGCTTTCAAGAGTCTTAAAACCGTGGTTTTAAGCCAAGAAGCTGAGGCAAATTTATTTAAAGAGATATAAAAGGGATTTTATCTTTTTTACTAACTTTTTAAATAATCCGATAAATCATCGGAACTCTTATCGAGTTTTGCCAAAATCTTGATAAATCTAACAGGTTTTTTATTTACTATTAGTTAATAAACTTAAAAAAGCAATACTAGCAGTTTCACTACGTAAAATATAATTATTTAAAGAAAGAAACTTAATTTGATGTTTTTTAGCTAAAGACAATTCTTCTGGAGTCCAACCTCCCTCCGGCCCAATAAATATATTTATACTCTCCTTTAACTCTATATCACTAGTCCATTTATCACCAGAAAACTCTCCTAAAAACGATTGACCTGATAAAGAAAGAAGAGCTTCATTAAATTTTACTATCTCCGATATTTCTACATAATCATGGCGACCTGATTGCTCACTAGCTTCTAATGATATCTTGTTTAAGCGATCTAAATTTAATCCTTTTTTTTCACTTCGAGCTGAAATAATGGGAACTATCCGACCAACACCTAACTCAACAGCCTTCTGAACTATCCATTCAAACTTATCTTTTTTAATAAGGGATTGATAAAGGGTGATGAAAGGAAGATTTTTCTTTTCTAAATCTATTTCTTTTATATACTTCAAACTTAAACCTTTCTTATCCCAACTCTCTATTTGATACCAAACTTCTAAATCTTCTCGAAACAACGAGATAATATCTCCCGGTCTTAATTTTAACACTCGCCTAATTTGATGAAACAAATCTCCTTCCGATAAATATATCTTTCTTTCTCCAGAAAGAGTTTTGAAATAAAAACGATTAACTCTCATATAAAAAATCATCCCATTTAATTAAATAGAGGTGATCTTAAATCTATATTATTCCTTAATACATCGTACTGAATATCCATTCTTATCTTTGGGATGAAAAAGAAAACGTTCACCTCCTCCTGACCATTCTTGTTCATTAGCTAAAGCATGAAGCCAACTACTTGAAACATCAGAAGAAAAAACAGTATGTGTTCCAAAATTACCAAAATGAGTACCAAGAGCTCCAGTATTATACTTTCTAGATCCGACCGGTAAAGCAGTAAATCCAAAATCATTAGTTCCAGTCCAAGGAATTATATCACTAGGAGAAGCTTTTAATTTCCCTTCAATCCTCCAACAAAGATCTAAATAATTATAAGGATCACAAGATGTTTCTCCAGATACTGTCTTAGCTAACTCAGCCCAATCATTATCATTAGGTATTTTCCAACCACTAGGACAAAGAGTAACTTGATCCACTGCTGAAACATTATATAGAACACCTAAAATTGGATAAGCCTGAAATGTAAAATTATTATATCCTATTTTATAATTCTTAGCGGCTAATAAATCATTTCCGTCATATCCATAAACCCCATAACTAGGTTTCTCATCATTTGTTAAATTTGTATAGGTAGCATTATCGTGAACAACTGGTAGATATCTTAAATTATCTTGAAACCAACATTGTTCTCCAATTTCAACTGTTTTGTAAATTTCCATATCTCTAGTATCTAGAACTTTATCACCACAATCAAAAATTGGATCATTTTTAAAAAATTCAGTAGTTAGAACTATATTATCAGTAACATTATTTTCACCCAATCTAGTACTACTAGTATTATAATCAGACCACTTAGTAAAAGCATAATCAGAATTAGAAGTAGCAATGATTTCTTGATTATGTGATCCCCCAAAAGGAACTGTTATTACTATCTCATCTTTTAGAACTCCATCATCTAAACTAATCTTTCCACCATCACTACTTTTATAGGTGATAGTCTTAACATTATCTTCTATACAGCGAACTGAACCCTGCATTACCCTTTGTGCTATCTCAGGAACCGAATAAAACGAAACCTCGTTGGTACCCATATATGTAGTAGCTATTATTGGATTAAATAAAGTTAAAACTATATCATTATTTCTAATCCAAAACCCTGTTGCATCACCCTCTAAATAAAAATTAGGAGTCTCCCAAGCACTAGGTAAAATAGTTAAAAAACCAGCCGGAAGAGCCGAAAATCCCGAACTATTACTACTAGCATCCCAAGAAGTATCTTTCAAATCTTGGTGATTTTTACCTTTTATTAATTCTTCAAATTCTAGGATAGAAGGAAGATGCCAACCATCAGGACAAAGACCGCGACTATCCACTACTGCCGCAAAATTGTACAAAGCTCCATAATTATGACTTCGACTATTTTCTTCCTCATTGTCATACCAACTATAGAGACCAGAGCTAGTGCTCATTATTTCATTTAAATCATTAGAGGTAGAGATAGGTGAACCATCATTGTATAAGGTAGT